>NZ_LQPI01000054.1 GCF_002101775.1 Mycolicibacter nonchromogenicus
GGCCCGGGGGGGGGGGGCCCCCCAGACTGCGGCGGGGGCGTGTCACCGGCGTGGCCGCGCCCAGGCGAGCGCAAAGAAAAAGGGCAGCCGGTCGGCTGCCCTTTTCACATCATGTGTGCCGCGGGATCGGCCTAGGGCTCGAACCGGCGGCGGAAACGGTCTTCCATGCGGCTGGCGAACGTGCCACCGCCGCCCTTGACCCGCCGTTGCGCGCTTCCGCCCGCCCGGGCCGCACCGTCGCGGCCGGCGGCGGCGTGGTTACCGGTGACGGCGAACACCGCGCCGCCGAACATGACCACGAATCCCAGCACGCTCAGAATCAGGAAGGCCGGGTTGACAGTGGTCGCATAGAACGGGATACCCGAGACCAGCAGCACCAGCCCGACCACAAACAAGGTCATACCCTGCACCCGCCGGCGGGTGGTCGGGGTACGCAGTGCACCGCCGCGAACGCTGGAAGCGAACTTGGGGTCCTCGGCGTACAGCGCGCTCTCGATCTCGTCGAGCATGCGCTGTTCATGATCGGAGAGTGGCATTCGTCCCTCCTTGCCGACGGCCGCTCAAATCGCTGCCCACGGCGCAAATACGGACTGTGCGGGCAACTAACACTGATACTACGAGGTAAGCCTGCGCCGTACCACAGACTTCACCAGCCGATTGTAGCCGCGCTGTGGCGATGTCGACCCACAACGGCCGACAGCGCCGGACCCAATCCGGATAATGGATTCTCGACATCGGGCACGCTCCCACATCTTCCGGGAAAGGAACCTGCACGTTGGTGACCTTCCTCCTCGACATATCGCCACGCGAAATGCGGGATCACCTCAGTGCGGCGCTGCGCGTCTATGTCACCGCGATGGGCTACCCGCCGGGCACCGAGAGCCAACGGGCCGGGATGTGGCTCGACCACACCCGCCGAAACGGCTGGGCGGCGGTGGCCGCTTTCACAGACAGCGAGACCGGCGAGGTGGGTGAGATTCGTCAGGCGGGCCCCGCGCCGGCCGGGTCGAACGGCGCCGAGCTGCTGGGCGTGGCCTACGGCTACTGCGGGGCGCCCGACCAGTGGTGGCAACAGCAGGTGGTGCTGGGCCTGCAGCGTCGCGGTCTGCCCCGCCCCGACATCGCGCGCCTGATGGCCAGTTATTTCGAGCTGACCGAGCTGCACGTCGCGCCACGCGCGCAGGGCAGCGGCCTCGGTGAGGCCTTGGCGCGCCGACTGCTGGCCGGGCGGCCCGAGGCCAACGTGCTGCTGTCCACGCCGGAGACCCATGGCGAAGACAACCGCGCGTGGCGGTTGTACCGCCGGCTGGGATTCACCGACGTGGTCCGTGGCCACCACTTCGCCGGCGATCCCCGGCCGTTCGCCATCCTGGGCCGGCCCCTGCCGCTGTAGAGACAAGCGCCGCGTCGCCGCCGGACCGGCCGGCAGGTCTGGCACGATGACCTCGTGCATCTTCGGCGTTCGCTTCAGCCCGATGGGAAGCCCGTTTCAGCGCCCGCTTCGCGCCGGCGGTTCGGCACCTACCGGCGCCTGGTGGCCCTGGTCGCGCTGTTGTTGGTCGCGGCGCCGTTGGCCGGGTGCGTGCGCATCCGGGCCAATATCACCGTCTCCCCCAACGATCAGGTCTCCGGCCAGATCATCGTCGCCGCCAAGCCGCGCAATGACGACGACACCGGTCCCAAGCTCAGCGCCGACGTGCCATTCCCCCAGAAGGTGGCGATCTCCCACTACAGCAGGGACGGCTACGTCGGCTCCCAGGCGGTGTTCTCCGACCTGACCTTCGCCGAGTTGCCGCAGCTGGCCGGGATGCACCGCGATGCCGCCGGGGTGGACCTGTCCCTGCGCCGGGCCGGCAATGTGGTGATCCTGGAGGGCCGAGTGGACCTCACCTCACTCAACGACCCGGAAGCCGACGTCCAGCTGAGCGTCGCGTTCCCCGGTGAGGTGACGTCCACCAACGGCGAACGCCTCGGCGGCGACATCGTGCAGTGGAGACTCAAGCCGGGCGTGGTGAGCACCATGAGCGCCCAGGCCCGCTACACCGACCCCAGCACCCGATCCTTTGTCCATGCCGCCCTGTGGCTGGTGCTGTCCACGTTCGCCGCAGCCGGGGCCGTGGCCGCCATCGCCTGGTACGGCCGGGACCAATCACCGCGGTTCAGCTCCCCCGACGACGACGCCGGCTGAGCGCCCGCCCGGGATCAGGAAGCCTGCGGCGACCAGTACTCGAGCATCTGCGCGAAGGTGCGAAATGCCGCCGCGGACACCCCGTAGGTGGCCTCGAAGTGGATGCTCAGCGGGAAACCCAGGTCAGCGACGCCATCGATGACCCGCTTGTACAGATCGAGCATCAACTTGCTCCGCTGGTCGGGTTCGCTGTCGGCGAGCGTCCTGACGAAGTCCTGTTCGGCGGCCACCGCCGCGTTGCCCGGATCCTGGATCAGCCAGTTGATCAGGCCGATCCGGTTCTCGAACGACGGCACGAAGCCGAACGAGAGCAACAGCTCCGGGCGCGCGTCGCTGTGCTTGGCGAACTCGGTCAAAAACGGCACGATCGCGTCGGAGTAGAGCAACTGAGTCAATCCGAACGTCGCCCCGCGCTCGCATTTGAAGTTGAACCGGCCGATCTCGTCGGCACGGGTGGGAATCAAGATGGCACCGCGGTTGGACACATCAGCGCGAAACGTCGCCAGCGCATCGGTCGGTGGCACTCCCGCACCCTCGCCGTCGGCCATGGAGCGGGGCACGCCGACGAAGACCACGCCCTCGATACCGGCGCCGGTCAGTTCGCCCAGGCGGCTGCGCAGCGTCGCCTCGTCGGAGAACGAGGTGACCTGGGTGCACAAGCCGGCCACGCCCGGCAGCTCGGGCCGAATGGCGTTCCAGAAGTCCAGCACGTCGAGCTTGGGCTTCATCTCGATCGGGCGGCCGTCGTCCTCGTCGATCATCCCCGGCATCAGGATGTGACGGATCCGCCCTTCGAGACCAACCTCCGCGGCCAACCGCACAACCTTGTGGGCCTCCTCGATCGTCTGCTCGGGGCCTTTTTCCACGTTCGGTGGGACAAGCTCGAGTGCGACGGTGTTAAAGGTCACGAACCAGCTCCTCATGAAAGACAGTCAGCTGACAGTCAACGGTGCCACAGGGCAGGAACGGGCAGCGTCGGCCGCCTCGCGCCGCTACCGGCCTGAGTCCCCCCGGGTGTGGTGGCACACTCTACGCTGGACCCACGCTGGGGGTCCCCGGCCGGGCAGCACAGAAAGGGGCGCCGAGCTGAGTTTCAAGGCATCCGCAGCGACTACACCGTCGGCCGCCGAGCTGGCCGTGGCCGTCACCGAACAGCTGCGCTCCCACCTGCGCACCCGCCGCAGCGAGACCGCCTATATCGGCGACGACTACGAGGCCCTGATCACCGGCCTCGAAGAATTCGTGCTGGTCGGCGGCAAACGGCTGCGTCCGGCGTTCGCCTACTGGGGCTGGCGCTCCATCACCGGCCGCGACGCCGACGACGCCGAGTTGCTGCTGTTCTCCGCACTGGAACTGCTGCACGCCTGCGCCCTAGTGCACGACGACGTGATCGACGCCTCAGCCACCCGCCGCGGCAACCCCACCACCCACCGCAAGTTCGCCGAGCTGCACCAGTCCCGCGGGTGGCGGGGCTCGGCCGACCAGTTCGGGTTGTCGGCGGCCATCCTGCTCGGGGACCTGGCGCTGGTGTGGGCTGACGACATCGTCGCCGGCGCTGATCTGCCGACCGATGCGCGCCGTCGGGTGCGGGAGATCTGGTCGGCCATCCGTACCGAGGTGTTGGGCGGCCAGTACCTCGACATCGTCGCCGAATCCAGCGGGGTGGACTCGATCGCCTCGGCGATGCGGGTCAACACCTACAAGACCGCCTCCTACACGGTGGTGCGTCCCCTGCAATTGGGCGCCGCCGCCGCCGACGACCGGCCCGACATTCAGGCGCTGTTCCACGAGATCGGCACCGACCTGGGCGTGGCATTCCAGCTGCGCGACGACGTGCTGGGAGTGTTCGGCGATCCCGCGGTGACCGGCAAACCCTCCGGCGACGACCTGCGTTCCGGCAAGCGCACCGTGCTGCTGGCCGAAGCCGTTGAGCTGGCGGACAAATCGGATCCGTTGGCGGCCAATCGGTTACGCACCGCGATCGGCAGCCCGCTGACCGAGGCGCAGGTCCGCGAGCTGTGCGAGATGATCGAGTCGGTCGGCGCGCTGGCGGCCGTGGAGGACCGCATGGATCTGCTGATCGACCGCGCCATGGCCGCACTGGCGGCAGCACCCATCGACGAAGTCGCCAAAGCCGGACTGACCGACCTGGCCAGCCGGGTCGCCGACCGGTCCGCCTGATCGCCCGGAGCGCCGATGTCGAACCCCACCACCCCACCGGCCTTGAGTACCTCCGGCGACGCCGCCGGCGGACTTTCCCGGCTGCGGCAGTTCGCAGCCGGCGAGGAGGCCGGGGCCGCCTGGCTGGGCTGCCTGGGGGCGCTGCTGATCACCCTCGGCGGCCTGGGCGCCGGCAGCACCCGCATTCAGGACCCGGTGCTGGATTCCCTGCACCTGTCCTGGCTGCGCTTCGGCCACGGCCTGGTGCTGTCGTCGGCGCTGCTGTGGACCGGGGTCGCAGTGATGCTGATCGCCTGGTTCGGCCTGGGCCGGCGGGTGATCGAGGGCACCGTGAACACCTACACGCTGATCGCCACCACCGGCTTCTGGCTGGCACCGTTGTTGCTGTCGGTCCCGGTGTTCAGCCGCGACACCTACTCCTACCTGGCCCAGGGCGCCCTGCTGCGGGATGGATTCGATCCCTACGTGGTCGGGCCGGTCGACAACCCCAATCCCCTACTCGACGACGTCAGCCCGATCTGGGCGGCGACCACGGCACCGTACGGACCGGCGTTCATCATGATCGCCAAGCTGGTCACGATGCTGGTGGGCAACAACGTGGTGGCCGGCACCATGCTGCTGCGCCTGTGCATGCTGCCCGGGCTGGCGCTGCTGATCTGGGCCGCACCCCGGGTGGCCGCCCGAGTCGGTGGCAGCGCGCCGGCGGCGCTGTATCTGGCCGTGCTCAACCCGCTGGTGATCATCCACCTGATGGGCGGGGTGCATAACGAGATGCTGATGGTCGGCCTGGTGATCGCCGGGATAGCGCTGACCCTGGAACGCCGCCATCTGGCGGGGATCACGCTGGTGGCGCTGGCGGCGGCGGTAAAGGCCACCGCCGCAATCGCATTGCCGTTCCTGGTGTGGGTGTGGATGCGCCGCCTGCGCGAGACCCGGGGTTCCTCGCGCGGTTATCCGACCGTGGTCGCGTTCGCCATCGCGGCAGCGGTGTCGGCGGCGATCGTCGTCGTGGTGTTCGCCGTGCTGTCGGCCCTGGCCGGCGTGAGCCTGGGCTGGCTGACCGCGCTACTGGCCGGCAACGTCAAGATCATCAACTGGCTCACGGTGCCGACCGCGGCCGCCAACCTGATCCACGCCGTCGGCTCGCTGGTCTTCCCGGTCAACTTCTACGCCGTCCTGCACGTCACCCGGATCACCGGGGTCGTGGTGATCGGGCTGCTGCTGCCGGTGCTGTGGTGGCGGGCCCGGCGCGACGATCGCGCGGCGGTCGAGGGAATCGCCCGGGCCATGCTCGTCGTGGTGCTGTTCGTGCCGGCCGCGCTGCCCTGGTACTACACCTGGCCGCTGGCGGTGGCGGCCACCCTGGTCCGCTCGCCGACCGCGATCGCCGCGATCGCCGCGGCGTCGAGCTGGATCATGGTGATCTTCCGGCCCGACGGCTCGCACGGCATGTACAACTGGGTCCACGTGATCGGTGCGACCGGATGCGCGGTGTACGCCTGGTACCGGCTGTCCACGGCGAAGCCGGCAGTCGACGCCGCCTAAGGCTCAGTAGGCCATGGCCTGCGCCCGGCGCATGACCTCACGTGCCTCGTGCGCGTGCAGCGCATCGATCGGGCGAGCGTTGTCGATCGACTCCCGCTCACCGTCGCGGGTCAACGACAACGACGAATCCGGGGTGAACAGCCACCGCACGATCTCGGTCTGCTGATAGCCACCGTCGTGCAACACCGCCAGGAGGCCGGGCAGGCTCTTGACGACGTCGCCCTCGGGGGTGAAGAACACCTGCGGGACCACCAGCACCCCGGCGCGGCGCACCGCAAGCAGGTGGTTGTCGCGCAGGTACTGGTGCACCTTGGTGACCGGCACCCCGAGCATTTCGGCGACCGTCGGCAGGTCAAACATTGGTTCGTCGGGCTCAAGCACGTCTTCGGCGGCCGGAATGCTGCTCACGACACAAGTTTAAAGCCGCCGGACCGGCCACCTGCACACATACCATGACCAGGTGACTGGAGCGTGGGGCGGCGACGCATTGGAGGGCGCGCTGCTCGACGGCCGGTACCGCCTCGGCACCCGGATCGCCACCGGTGGCACCTCGACGGTCTATCGCGGCGTCGACGAGCGTCTGGACCGCCCGGTCGCGGTCAAAGTGATGGACCTGCGCTACGCCGGCGACCAGCAGTTCCTGACCCGATTCCAGCTCGAAGCCCGCGCGGTCGCCCGGCTCAAGGACCCGGGGCTGGTCGCGGTGTACGACCAGGGCTTCGGCACCCCGCACGACCCGGGGCAGCCGTTTCTGGTGATGGAACTCGTCGAGGGCGGGACGCTGCGGGAGCTGCTCAACGAGCGCGGCCCGATGCCGCCGCACGCTGTCGTCGCGGTACTACGTCCGGTGCTGGGCGCCCTGGGGATCGCGCATCGGGCCGGACTGGTGCACCGTGACGTGAAACCGGAGAACATCCTGATCTCCGACGACGGCGACGTGAAGGTGGTCGACTTCGGGTTGGTGCGCGCGATCGCGGCGGCTGGAATCACTTCCACCAACGTGATTTTGGGCACCGCGGCCTATCTGTCACCGGAACAGGTCCGCGACGGCAGCGCCGTCCCCGCCAGCGACGTGTACGGCGTCGGCATACTGACCTACGAGCTGTTGACCGGACACACCCCGTTCTCCGGTGATTCGCCTTTGACGGTGGCCTACCAGCGGCTGGATCACGATGTCCCCCCGCCGAGTGCCGCAATCGGCGGCGTGCCAGGCGAATTCGACGATCTGGTTGCCCGAGCGACGGCCCGTGAACCGGAGCAGCGCTATGCCGACGGGCTCGAGATGGCCGACGCGGTGGACGCGATCACCGCGCGGTTGGCGCTGCCGGCGTTCCGGGTGCCGGCCCCCCGAAACTCCGCCCAGCACAACGCCGCCGCCCCAGCCCGCCGCGCCCCGGAACGTCCCGCGCCGCCACCACGCCAGACACTGCACATGACCCGCGGTCCGGCCGACTGGGTGGACGACACCGATACCCACTATGAGTTGGTGACAGGGCAATTCGGCGGCGTCGAACTGAGCCGGTTCGTGTTGGAGCGCCAGCACGCGCGCCGGATGGTGATCATCTGGCTGGCTGTGCTGTTCGCCGTCACCACGTTGGTCGCCGCGTTGGCGTGGACGCTGGGCAACAACGTCGGCGCGCTGCTCTAGCCGAGCCCCTCTTCTCGCCGAGCAGACGCGAAAGCCCCCTAAAACCGGGCCGGCAGGGGGCTTTCACGTCTGCTCGCGGGGAAAAGGAGACCCGCGGGGAAAAGGTCCCGCGGGGGAAAAGGTCAGCCGCGCAGCATCTCCGCGACCAGGAAGGACAGCTCCAGGCTCTGCTGGGTGTTGAGCCGCGGATCGCAGGCCGTCTCGTAGCGACCACCCAGGTCCGCATCCGAAATGTCCTGGGCGCCACCAAGACACTCGGTGACGTCTTCCCCGGTGAACTCCAGGTGGATGCCGCCCGGGTGCGTGCCCAGCGCGCGATGCACCTCGAAGAAGCCCTGCACCTCGTCGACGATCCGATCGAAGTGCCGGGTCTTGTGCCCGGTGGAGGCCTCGTGCGTGTTGCCGTGCATCGGGTCGCACTGCCAGATCACCTGGTGACCGGTGGCCTGCACCTTTTCGATGATGCCCGGCAGCAGGTCGCGCACCTTGTTGTTCCCCATCCGGCTGACCAGGGTCAGTCGGCCCGGCACATTGTTCGGGTCGAGGCGCTCGACGTACTCGACCGCAAGCTCCGGCGAGGTGGTCGGCCCCAGCTTGATGCCGATCGGGTTGGCGATCACCTCGGCCAGCCCCACATGCGCCCCTTCGAGCTGGCGGGTGCGCTCGCCGATCCACACGTAGTGCGCCGACAGGTCGTAGAGCTGCGGCGTGCCTGCGACGTCGGCCATCCGCAGCATGGCCCGCTCGTAGTCGAGCACCAGGGCCTCGTGGCTGGCGTAGATCTCGGCGGTCTGCAGCTCCCGGTCGGCGACGCCGCACGCGCTCATGAACTTCAGACCGCGGTCGATCTCACCGGCCAGCGCCTCGTAGCGGGCACCCGCCGGCGAGGTCCGGACGAACTCCCGGTTCCAGTCGTGCACCAGCTCCAGCGATGCCAATCCCGACGACGTCAGCGCCCGCACCAGATTCATAGCGGCGCTGGCGTTGGCGTAAGCCCGCACCAAACGTGACGGGTCGTGTTCGCGTACTTCGGCATCCGGGGCCAGGCCGTTGACCATGTCGCCGCGGTAGGACTTCAGCCCCAGCGCGTCGATGTCGGCCGACCGCGGCTTGGCGTACTGACCGGCGATACGGGCGACCTTGACCACCGGCATGCTGGCCCCGTAGGTCAGCACCACCGCCATCTGCAGCAGGGTGCGGATGTTGCCCTTGATGTGCGGCTCGGTGTTGTCGGTAAAGGTTTCCGCGCAGTCGCCGCCCTGCAGCAGGAAGGCCTCGCCCCGGGCCACCTGGGCCAGCAGGGCCTTGAGACGCTCGATCTCCGACGCCACCGTGATCGGCGGGACGCTCTCCAACACGGTACGCATCGCCTTGGCCTGGTCAGCGGGCCAGCTCGGCTGCTGGACGGCAGGTCGGGCCAGTGCGGCGTCGAGGCGCTCGCGCAGATCCGCGGGCAGCGGCGGCAACGCCGGCAGCTGGTCGATGGGTACGTCAACGGTCCAGTTCACCCGACCATGGTAGCCGGGTGCCGACCCTGCTAAATCAGCCCAGTTCGCTGCCGGTGCGAACGGGCCCGCTCCTCAACGGTCCGCTGCGCGGCCCGCATCGTCGAGGGCCGTGCTGATGGGCCCGCTCCTCAGCGGTCCGCTGCGCGGCCCGCATCGTCGAGGGCCGTGATCACCTGGAATCGGCGGTGGGTGTCGCGGGCGTCCACCAGCGCATCGTGACTGCCCGTCGACCTCGGCGGCAGCCGCGGCCGGTCCCGGTCTTCCCACAACTGCCGAAGCTCGTGGGTGAAGCGCGGGATCGGGGCCGGCAGCTCAGGCATGGTGCCCCACAGCTGGCAGAGCACCACGTGGTCATAGGCACCCACCCAGGCCCACAACTCGATCTGCTCGCCACGGTCGACGCCGAAGAACTCCTCCAGGTCCGCGCGGATCCGACTGCGCGACCGCCACGTCTGCGAAGCCGGTGACGGCAGCTTCGGCAAGACGTGGGAGCGCACCCAGGGCCCGGCCCGGCCCGGGTCGAACTCGGTGGAGACCGCATAGTATTCGCGGCCGTCCTCGGCGACCACGCCGATCGAGATCAGCTCGATGGTGCGGCCGTCCTCGATGAACTCGGTGTCGTAGAAGTACTTCACTGCCACGGCCCGCCCGGCCGGTGGATCCGAGGCGAGGACACCGGCGCCGAAAAAGGCCGGGTCGGCGCCGTCGCCTCCGAAACCGACCGGTTGGGGCCCGAGCGGGCCGGCGAACCCGCGGCGGGTGCCGGCGGCACGGGAGGCCTGCCGATCGGACCCCGCAACCGGGGAGCCATGAACTGCACCGTCGGAGCCGATGCGGCCCGCACCTCACGGTCGAGTTCGGCGTCGACGGCCCGCTCGTCGGGCACCTGGGGCCGGCCCGCTATCGCATCCTGCAACCAGAGCTTGGCCGCGATCGCCGGCCGGCGCAGCCGCCGCTCCCGCGCCAGCGCACGGCGCATTCGGGCCTGATCAGGCAGGTAGCGCCACCGCGCCCAGGGAGCGTGCGGCCGAGACAGCCGCACCGCACCCACCAGCAGCAGCGGAAAGAAGAACATCCCGATCAACCCGGTCCACACCTTGCCTTTCAACAACACCACCACGCCCAGCGGCAACGCCATCACCATCCCGGCGATCACCCCGGCGTGGATCAACGGCGACGAGGTGTCATGCCACGTCGCCAGAACGAACGTCAGGGGATGAAAGCCCAGCACCAACAGTCCGGCGACCGCGGCGGCCGCGAACACGGCGTCCACCGACGCACGGCCGTCTTCCTCCCAGTACACGTCGGACAGGTGCAGGATCAGCGCGTACTCGTCGAGCACCAGCGCCGCCCCGATCCCGAACGTTATCGCAGCCAGGCTGAATGTCGGCTCGTGCGAGTTCGGCCCGGCGGCCACCAGAGTCACCCCGGCCACCATCACCAACACCACCCCGAAGACCACATGGTGAATGTGCTTGGAGCCGATGTGCAGATTACGGGGCTGCCACCACCGCGGCGGCGCGGGGTTGCCGGCCTGGCTGCGGATGTAGCGCACCACCGCCCGGGTCACCAGAAACGTCGCGAGGAAGGCCAGCAGACAGCCCAGCAGCGGCAGTCTGCCCCGGCCGACGATGTCGTCGCGGAACCATTCCAGCACCTAATGCAACGTACGCCCCCGCGGCACACCACGCCGGGATCGCCACAGGTGTAGCTGCCATAACGTCGCTACCCGATAGGCTGTGTGCGACATGACTACATCGCGGCCGCCCGACCCGGGCCGTCGGCACGGGGGCATCAGCGGTTGGGCCGTTTGGTGGACCTTCACGCTGCTGGCGGTTGCGGCTCTGGGCTACACGACGTGGCGGGCACTGGGCAGCACGCCGTACCACATCGACGTCGACGTCTACCGGATGGCGGCCCAGGCCTGGCGTGAGGGCCTGCCGCTCTACGGCGAGGACTGGTTCCAGACCAAGATCGAGGGAACGGTTCTGCCGTTCACCTATCCCCCGATCGCCGCGGTGATGTTCGCGCCCCTCACCTGGGTGTCGCTGGGCGCCGCGACCGCCGCGCTGACCATCATCTCGACGCTGCTGCTGGTGGTGTCGATCACGATCGTGCTCACCGGCCTGGGGGTCCGCTTCGACAATGTGCCCGACTGCGGGCCGGCCTGGTGGCACCGCGCTGTGGTGGCGACGGCGATTGTCGCGGCGTCCATCTGGCTTGACGCCGAACCGATCTGGGCCAACTTCGACTTCGGCCAGGTCAATGCGGTGCTGATGACGCTGGTGATCGCCGACTGTGTGCCGCGGCGTACCTATTGGCCCCGGGGCGCGCTGCTGGGTGTCGCGGTGGCGCTGAAGCTGACGCCGGCGGTGTTCTTGCTCTACTTCCTGTTACGCCGCGACCGGCGTGCCGCGCTCACCACCGTCGCGTCGTTCCTGGCGGCGACCCTGGTGGGCTTCGTGATGGCCTGGAGTGATTCCTGGCAGTACTGGACGCACACCGTTCGCGACACCGACCGCATCGGCGGGGCCAGCCTGAACACCAACCAGAACCTGGCCGGTGCGCTGGCCCGGCTGCCGCTGGGCGACCAGGTGCGCTCGGTGCTGTGGCTAGCCGGCTGTCTGCTGGTACTGGCGTTGATGTGGTGGGCGGCCCGCCGGGTGCTCGCCGCCGGTGAGCCGATCCTGGCGCTGGTCTGCGTGGCACTGTTCGGGCTGGTGGTCTCCCCCGTCTCGTGGTCACACCACTGGGTGTGGATGCTGCCCACCGTGGTGGTCACGGCGGTGGTGGCCTATCGGCACCGTGCGGTGGTGCTGGGCGGGCTCAGTGCGGCCGGGGTGGCGCTGATGATGCGCAGTCCTATCGAGTTGCTGCCCGAGCATCACGAGGCCGGCGCGGTGTGGTGGCGTCAACTGGCCGGCACGTCCTACGTGTGGTGGGCGCTGGCGATCATCATCACGGCCGGCGCCACGCTGCGGCCCGGCAACCGGACGAATCCGGATCAGCCCGCCGCAGTCTCCGGAAACCGGGCGACCGGCTGAGCCGTTGCCCCGTTCTGTTGCGGGGCACCGTTTTTCACGCTCGCCGCGTAGATGTCGACGTACTCCTGGCCGGACAACCGCATCAGCTCGTAGATCACCTCGTCGGTGACGGCACGTTCGATGAAGCGGTTGTCGGCCATCCCGTCGAAACGGGAGAAGTCCATCGGCTCGCCGATGCGGACCGTGACCCGCCCGAACCTCAGCATCTTGGTGCCGGGCGGGTTGACGACGTCGGTCCCGACCATGACGACCGGGATCACCGGGACACCGGTGTGCAGCGCGAGCCGCGCCAGTCCGGTCTTGCCCTTGTACAGCCGGCCGTCGGGCGAACGCGTGCCCTCGGGGTAGATGCCGAGCAGCTTGCCCTGCGCGAGGATTCGCTGCGCGGTGGTCAGCGCGGCCTGCGCGGCGTCAGCGTCGTTGCGGTCGATGGGGACCTGTCCGACCGCGGTGTAGAACCAGCGGGTGAACCAGCCCTTGAGGCCGGTACCGGTGAAGTACTCCGACTTGGCCAGGAAGGTGATCCGCCGACGGACCACCAGGGGGAGGTAGAAGCTGTCCATCACAGCCAGGTGATTACTGGCCAGGATCGCCGCGCCTCGATCGGGGATGTTCTCCAGACCCTCGACCTTCGGACGGCCGATCACGAGCAGCAGGGGCCCCAAGAGTACGTACTTGAACAGCCAGTACCACATGGCCCCTCCCTCCTGCCCCTCTTAGGCGGCCGTGTTCGCGCCAACTTTACCGACCGGGCGTGGCTGGAGCCACACGGTGCTTCGTCAGATCGCGAATTCCCTGGAATTCCTCAGCTTTTGCCGTTCCGGGTTTCGGTTTCGGTTTCGATGGTGACCGGTATGGGCTCATAGCTGGGCCGGGCCGCCGGACCGTCGCCGCCCCCGTCTCCCCCGGGCGAGCCGGGATCGGGTGGCGCCCCGCCGCTCGGGCCGGTCTCGCCGACCACGGCGCGGATCACCTCATACAGCGCCACGCTGTGCTCGGCGACGACGGTGAGCAGCGGATGTTCTTCCCCGGTCACCAGTGCCGCCAGCGCGCACACCGGGCACCACACCTGTTGGCATTTGCCGGGACCGTCGCCGGACGAGGCCGCCAGCAGCGCTGCGGCGCGCACCGCCGGGTCGAGTCGGTCCAGGATCGCTTGAGCGAGCTTGCGCAGCTCTGGCCCGAGGTCGCCCAGGTCGGGGTGCGCGCCAGCGTTCAACGTCGCACCTCCTCCTCGCCAGTCGCCGGCCAGAGTTGTGGATCCGGCCGAAAGCGCACCGTCAGTTCATTGCCGCGCAGCGTCGCGCCCATGACCGTGCATCGCCTCAGTACCGACGCCAACCGAACCCGACGTCGGGTGCCACCTGCATTGATGATCAGATCATCTCCGGATCGCCCCAGGCTCAGCGCACCGGAATCCACCTGGGGTAACTCTAGCCGCAGTCGATACACGGCTCCCAGCCCGGAACCGGACTCCCGATCGACCACCGGCCGCACCGGACCGGGCGGCGCCGAGCCGTCGCGGCGACGGCTGTTGGCGAGCAGATCACCCAGCGCTTTGGGGCCGATCGGCTCTCCCGCCAAGTGCGGGACCAGCACCATCGCCACGTCGCCGATGGCGCGGTCGACTTCGTCGAGGACGCCGCTCTGCTCCCGGATCCGTTCGGCGTACCAGTCGAACGCCGGGTGGGCCGGCAGATTCGTATAGGCATACGAATCGTCCTGCAGCAAAATCTGATTCACGATCAGTTCTGCCACCCGGACACCGGTCAGCGACAGCGCCCCCAGGGTTCGGACGGCTTCGGCGGCCACCACGCGCTCGGCGGTCAGCACCAGGTGCGCGGCGACCGTCGTCTCATCGGTCAGCCGCTCGGCGAGCTGCTCGGCGGCGCCGCTGATCCGCTCGATCAGCTCCACCAGAGCATTCGACCGGGGATCCTCGGTCCCGCTGAGCCGGCGGTGCCGTGGCCAGGCCCGCTCGGCGTAGAGCGCCGCCGTCGCCGGCAGCGTCAACATCCGCATCGCATCGGCAGTGGATGCACAGTCGACGACGACCCGGTCCCACCGGCCACTGTCGGCGAGTTCGCCGACCTCATGCAGGCCCAGCACCTCTTGAACCCCGGGAAGCGTCGAAAGTTCTTCGGGGGCAACGCTACCCAGATCAGACTCCGGGAACCGCGCGGCCAGGACGTCGACGACGCCCGCCCAGTGCCGCTCCAGCAGCGCCAGCGTGTCCAGTGCCATCACGTCCAGGCAGCCGCCGCTCGCCCCGATGTCCTCGATCTCCACCGCGATGGGGTCCCGGCCGCCGCTGGGGGGCACCTGGATTCCGAGCACATCCCCGACCGAGTGGGCCTGGTCGGTGGAGATCAGCAGCACTCGGTCGCCGGCGCACGCCCACGAGACCGCGGTCGCCGCCGCGCACGTGGACTTGCCCACGCCGCCCTTACCGACGAACAAACTGATCGCAGCCACTGCAAGCGCAGTCGGCGTTCCTGCCTCAGGCGGCCTCACTCAGCCTCTGCTCGCTTCTTCAGGTCTTTCAGCGCGGTGTCGGTCAGCCTGCGCTCCGCCTTGCGCTTGAGCAGACCGATCATCGGAATGAGCAGATCCACCGACAATTCGTAGCGGACCTCGGTTCCAGATCCCTTGGGCGTCAAACGATATTCGCCGTTGAGGGCCTTCAGGAGCGAACTCGACGCCAATGTCCAGCGCACCGAACGGCGGTCGGGCGCCCAGTCGTAGTTGAGCACCATGGTGTCTTTGAGCACGGCCGCGTCGAGCACCAGACGCGCCACCTTCGGGTAACCGTCGGCATCGGTTTCGAGCACTTCGGCCTCGGTGTACTCCGAAACCCAGTCAGGGTAAGCGCCGATGTCGGCGATCACCTTCATCACCGTGTCCGGATCCGCCGCGATGTAGATCGTCTGAGCTGTCTTATCCGCCACGTATTCAATTCCCTAACTCGCTCGCGCCTGCCACACGGGCCCTCGGCACAGACGGTACCTCGCCGTCCCCGGCGAAGCCGGGTCAACTGACAGTGATCGGAGCCACCCCTACCGGCCGGGAACTCTCGAGCCGGTGCTTGATCTCGAAGGCCATCCGCTTGCCGGCGACCCGGCGGCGGTGATTGAGTTTCGCCAAGTTCAGCCGGGCCAACTGCCGGCCGGTGACACCGGTGGGTTCGGCATGCAGGAAGTAGTGCAGCAGCACACCGTCGAGCATCGGCTCCAGCCAGATCTCCATGGTGCCGGTCAGCGGCCCGCTCACCGTCCACCGCATGCCCTTGTCGGCACGATCCTCGACCACCTGCAGCTGCAGATCGGGCCACCACCGCTGCCAACTCGACCGATCGGCGACAGCCGCGCCGACCTGCTCGCCGGAAGCGGCGACGAACGTCTCGTCGGCGATCTGGATACTGTTCATGGCCCGAAAGCGTATCGAACACGCTTGCGCAACGTGAACACCGTCACGCCCCTCATCAGGTGCCGACTAGGCTGAGTGGACAAACACCCAGGTTGGCAAGAGAGGTCGTCGCAATGCGTGAGTTCAGTGTTCCCGCGCCGTTCACCGTCGAGGAGCACGACAACGTGGCCGCGGTTGTCTACGAGCACGAGCGCGACAATCCGGACTTCGTCATCTACCAGCGGCTGGTCGACGGGGCCTGGACGGATGTCACCTGTGCAGAAGCCGCCGCACAGATCCGTTCGGCCGCACTGGGCCTGATCAGCCTCGGCGTCGCACCCGGGGACCGGGTGGTCATCTTCTCGGCGACCCGTTACGAATGGCCCATCCTGGACTACGCGATCCTGTCGATCGGCGCGGTGACCGTGCCGATCTACGAGACCTCGTCGGCCGAGCAGGTCCGCTGGGTCATGCAGGACTCCAGCGCCGTGGTGGCGTTCGCCGAAACCGACGCCCACGCCCAGATCATCAACGAACTCGCCGACGACCTGCCGTCGCTGCGGCGGGTGCTGACCATCGACGGTTCGGACACCCCCGCCCTCGACGCGCTCGCCGAGGCCGGCGCCGGCGCAGACCCGGCGCAACTCACCGCGCGCCTCGACGCGCTGCGGGCCACCGACCCGGCCACGCTGATCTACACCTCGGGCACCACCGGGCGCCCCAAGGGCTGCGAACTCACCCACTCCAACCTGATCCACGAGGTGCGTGGCACCCAGGCCGCATTGCCGACCCTGATGGCTCCCGGTCAGCGACTGCTGGTCTTTCTGCCACTGGCCCACGTGTTGGCTCGCGCGCTGAGCATCGCGGGCTTCTCCAACAAGGTGACCGTCGGCTTCACCAGCGACATCAAGAACCTGGTGCCGATGTTCTCGGTGTTCAAGCCGACGGTGGTGGTGTCGGTGCCGCGGGTGTTCGAGAAGGTGTACAACACCGCCGCCCAGAACGCCGCCAACGACGGCAAGGGCCGCATCTTCGAGATCGCGGCTCAGACCGCGGTGGACTGGAGCGAGGCCCTCGATCACGGCGGCCCGGGCCTGCTGCTGCGCCTCAAGCACGCCCTGTTCGACAAGCTGGTCTACCACAAGCTGCGCACCGCGCTGGGCGGCAACTGCCGCGCCTCGGTCTCCGGCGGGGCGCCGCTGGGCGAGCGGCTGGGCCACTTCTACCGCGGCGTCGGCCTGTCCATCTACGAGGGCTACGGGCTGACCGAGACCACCGCCGCCATCACCGTCAACCCCGTCTCCGGCATGAAGGTCGGGACGGTCGGAAAGCTGGTGCCCGGCAACAGCATGCGCATCGCCGAGGACGGCGAGCTGCTGGTTCGCGGCGGCGTGGTGTTCAACGGCTACTGGCAGAACGAGCAGGCCACCGCCGAGGCGTTCACCGACGGCTGGTTCCGGACCGGCGACCTGGGTTCCATCGACGACGAGGGCTTCCTCAAGATCACCGGCCGCAAGAAGGAGATCATCGTCACCGCCGGCGGCAAGAACGTCGCCCCCGCGGTGCTCGAGGACCAGCTGCGGTCGCACCCGCTGATCAGTCAGGCGATGGTCGTCGGAGACGCCAAGCCGTTCATCGGCGCGCTGATCACCATCGATCCCGAGGCCATTGAGGGCTGGAAGCAGCGCAACGGCAAGGCCAGCAGCGCGACGCCGGCGGACCTGGCGACCGACCCGGATCTGATCGCCGAGGTGGACGCGGCGGTCAAGCAGGCGAATCTGGCTGTCTCGCACGCCGAGTCGATCCGCAAGTTCCAGATCCTGCCGGTCGACTTCACCGAGGCCACCGGCGAGCTGACCCCCACCATGAAGGTCAAGCGCAACGTGGTCGCCGAGAAGTTCGCCGACGCGATCGAGGCGATCTACGCCAAGGGCTAAGGCTCGACTGCCGCAGGAACCGCCTCAGGCCTGCAGCAGGTCGGCCATCCGTGCGGCAAGGGTGTCCCAGCGCCAGTGCCCCGTCGCCCATTCGCGCCCGGCGGCACCCATCGCGGCGGCCCGGTCGGGGTCGGCGAGCAATCCGGCGACCGCGTCACCGATCTGGTCCACGGCCCGGCCGTCGACCACCAGCCCGGTCCGGTTGTGCAGGACGGTTTCGGGCGCACCGCCGGAATCACCGGCGACCACCGGGACCCCGGCCGCCGAGGCCTCCAGGAACACGATGCCCAGACCTTCGACGTCAAGTCCGGCGCCGCGGGTGCGGCACGGCATCGCGAACACGTCGCCCAGCACGTAGTGGGCCGGCAGCTCGCCGGCGGGCACACCGCCGGTGAAAGTCACCGCATCGGCCACGCCGCACTGGTCGGCCAGTTTGTGCAGCGTCTCGGCGTAGGGCCCCCCGCCGACGATCACCAGGGCGGCCCCGTCCACGCGTTTGCGGATCGCGGGCAGCGCCCTGATCAACATGTCCTGGCCCTTGCGGGGCACCAGCCGCGATACGCACACGACGGTGGGACGCTCCCCCAGCCCATACCGGGCCCGTAGTTCGGCTCGGGCCTGCGGGTCGGGCCGGAACCGGTCGGTGTCCACGCCGGGCGGCAGGTGCTCCAGTGCGGCCTCGGGACCGAACGCCGAGGCGAACCGGCCACGGGTGTAGTGACTGACGAAGGTGACGGTGTCGCAGGTGTCACCGATGCGGCGCAGCACCGAACGCGCCCCCGGCAGCATCGACCAGCCCACCTCGTGGCCGTGGGTGCTGGCCAGCACCCGGGTGGCACCGGCAGCGCGGGCACGCTGGGCCAGCAGGGCCAGCGGCGCGGCCGCACCGAACCACACGGTCTGAGCGCTCACCTCGGCGATGAGCCGGCGCATCCGGGAGTCGACGGCCGGGCCCGGCAACATCAGGGTGCCGGCGTGGCGCACCACCTGGTAGCCGGCTGACTTCGCGGCGTCGTCAAAGGCCTGCGCGCCCTTCCACTTCGGCGCGTACACCGTCACGTCGTGGCGGCCGCCACCGGCGATGCGGCGCACCAGTTCTTCCAGGTAGCACTGGATGCCGCCGGGACGCGGCGGAAAATCGTTGGTTACCAGCAGGACCCGGCTCACTGCAGGGATGCTAGCCAAGCGCCCCACCCGGCGAGCAACTCGGGCAGGTCCACCCCGAGCACCAGCGGCACCGCCACCGCCGGCGGCACATGCCCGGGACCGCAGGCGGTCAGATACAGCTCACGCAGCTTGGCCGTCCCGAAACGCTCGGCCACGAAACGAGCGAACTCCCACGCCCGGTCATAGGCCTGGGCCCGCCGTGGTCCGGGAGCGTCCAGATCGGCATCGGTGGGCAACGCCGGCACCGGCCCGTCCGGTGCGACCGCCGGATCGCCGGCGGGCCGTGCGACGAAGTCCGCCACCCCCTCGGTCAGCCAGCGCGGTGCATCGAATGCGGTGTCGGTGCGGGCCGCATAGTGAAAAAGCTCGTGAGTCAACACGATTCGCAGCGCCGCTGTGCTCATCGCATCCGCACGGGGCGCGAAGACGATGCGCTGACCAACTGCTGTCCGACGCTCGGGATCCACTCGATCGGCGACCGCGACGGCCGCGACGTCCGCCCACTGCGCGACATCGGCGCTGTCGTGACCCGCCAGCTCCACGAACTGCCGATCCGACCCGGTGGCCGTCACCACAATGCGATGCGACCAGTCGGTGCCCCAGAACGCTTCGACCGCGTCGACGGACGCGCCGATGATTTCGGCCACCCGCGACAGCAGTTCGGCGCCGGGCCGGCCGCCCAGATTCTCCAGAACGACGCTGCGGTCATCGCCCACGATCAGCGACGGGGACACGGCCTCGGGCCGGCGCGCCGTTGTGCCCAGCAGCGCGACACCGCTGATCAGCTCGACAACCAGCAGCGCCGCAAGCAGGCGGCGGAGTGCCCGGCGCTCAGTAACGACGGGCGTTGTGGATCGGGCCGGACGAGTTCATCGGGACCACCCGGACCGGCTGACCGTAGGTGGACGAGTGGATCATCATGCCGTCACCGACGTAGATGCCCGAGTGCGACGCGTCCGAATAGAAGGTCAGCACGTCACCGGGCTGCAGGTCGGACAGCGGCACTTCCTGCCCACCGTTGGCCTGCGCCTGGCTGGAGTGCGGCAGGTTGATGCCGGCCTGGTGGAACGCCCACATGACCAGCCCGGAGCAGTCGAAGCCACCCGGTGCGGCACCGCCCCAGACATACGGCGTGCCGACCTGGGTCAACGCCGCCTGCACGGCGGTCGCGGCGGCTCCGCTACCACCGGGGGCGCCCAGCGGCAGACCAAACGGAGGCGGCGCGTCGGACCCGGGCAGCGGGAATCCCGGGAAGCCGGGAGCCGGCGGCATGCCCTCGGGGGCGGGCTCGCCCGGAACAGCTTCGGGCGCCGGACCGGGCGCGGCCATCGCCGTGCGCTGCTCGGGCGTCAGTGCGTAGTACTGGGACTTCACCACCGAGATCTGCAGCTGCAGGCGGCTCTGACGAGCCTGCAGCTCCGCGCGGACCGCGGCGGCCTGCTCGGCTGCCGTGCGGGCTTCGTCAGCCGACTTGGCCGACGCCTGCTCAGCCTGAACGGCCTGCTCGCTGGCGGTACGGAAACGATCCATCTGCACCGACAGGTCACCGGAGACCACGCGCTGCACGTCAAGCTTGTCGATCAGTTGTTGCGGCGACTCGGCGGTCAGGATGGCTTCCCCGCCGCCGATCCGGCCACCCATGTACGTGGTGGCGGCGAAGCGATTGACGGCCGCTCGATAGGTGGACAGTTGGTCGCGGGCCGCATCCAGGGCGGCTTGGTCGGCGGCGTGCGCGTTGTCCGCGGCCTGCTGCGCGGCGAGCTTCTCATCCAGATTGAGCTGCGCGGTGTGCATGGCCTCGGTGGTCTGCTCGGCCTGCCGGGACAATTCGGCGAGCTTCGCCAGGGCGTCGTCAGCGGGGTCGGCGTAGACATTTCCGACCAACACGCTGCTCAGAGTCGTGACACTGACCACCAAACCGGCTGCGGCAACGAGCGCTGGGCGCCTCAAAGCACGCAGACGCCACTGCATACGTTCGAGCTCCAAGATTGCATCCTTAACACTGCTCAGGGAGGCACAGGGGGTGTACCGCCGCCGAAACGTAAGGTCTCGATTAGATTACGGAATGGCAACGCCGTTGTCCATCACGAGTTGCCGACTCTAACAGCCAGAATTGTGAGAGCTCTAAGGCCGTTTGCGGGGGTTCTGTCGTGTTCAGGCCACGCCCGAGCGGCGCGCCGGGCCACGCTCACCGCGGATCGGGACCAGCCTCAGTCGCGGCGCCATTCCGGCCTCGGCGAGCACATCCAGCGCCGCCCGCTCGTCTTCGAGGAGCTCGTTGGGCACGCCCAGCAACACGCTGACAACGCAGTCCCGGCACGCCGGTCCGCGCACCGCACAGTCGTCGCAGTCGATCACCATCGGATCCGAATCCGCCCGGCGCGCGCCGCGGTCGTCCGAGTGTCCCGAGACCTGTCCCATGACGATTCCTCTCGATCAGTTGTCGGCACGCTAACTCCGGGCACCGACAACCCGACTTCACGGCTGTGTCGGTGCATGCGCCTAGGTTCGGCCCATGACCACCGGCGCCGGCCCAGAGCAGCTGAGCTTCCCCCGATTCGACGCCCAGCTCGAAGGCGAATTCGATGCCACACCGGCCACCCTGCGCGACACCACATTCGTGGTGGTGGACCTGGAGACCACCGGCGGCCGAGCCTCGCCCCGCGGGGACGCCGAACCGGACGCCATCACCGAGATCGGCGCGGTCAAAGTGCGTGGCGGCGTGGTCGAGGGCGAGTTCGCCACCCTGATCAACCCGCAGCGCGGCATTCCGCCGCAGATCGTCCGGCTCACCGGCATCACCACGGCCATGGTCTATGAGGCGCCCACGATCGACGCCGTGCTGCCGTCCTTCCTCGAGTTCGCCGGCTTCGACCGCGGCTCGGTGCTGGTCGCCCACAACGCCGGGTTCGACGTCGGGTTCTTGACGGCCGCCGCCCGCCGCTGCGATCTGGCCTGGCCGCGGCCCTCGGCGCTGTGCACGGTGCGCCTGGCCCGCCGGGTGCTCAGCCGCGACGAGGCACCCAGTGTCCGGCTGGCCGAGCTGTCCCGACTGTTCGCGGTGAGCACCACCCCCAACCACCGCGCGCTCGACGACGCCCGTGCCACCGTCGATGTCCTGCACGCACTGATCGAGCGCCTGGGCAACCAGCAGGTCAACACCTTCGTCGACCTGCGCGCCTACCTGTCTCACACCACGCCGGACCAGCGCCGCAAGCGCAGCCTGGCCGTCGGGCTGCCGCAGCGGCCCGGGGTCTACCTGTTCCGCGGACCGTCAGAGGAGGTGCTCTACATCGGCACCTCCAGCAACCTGCGGCGCCGGGTGGCGCAGTACTTCAACGGCTCCGAGCGCCGTAGCCGCATCGCCGAGATGGTGGCCTTGGCAACCCGGATCGATCACGTCGAATGCGCGCACCCGCTGGAGGCCGGCGTGCGCGAACTGCGGCTGCTGGCCGCCCATGCTCCGCCCTACAACCGACGGTCGAAGTTTCCCCGGCGGTGGTGGTGGATCACCCTGTCCAATGAGGCATTCCCGCGTCTGACGGTGGTGCGCACTCCGCGGCACGACCGGGCCATCGGCCCGTTCCGCTCCCGCGCCGACGCCGCCGAGACCGCCGCCCTGCTGTCCCGGTTCACCGGAATCCGAACCTGTACAACACGATTGAGCCGAACCGCTCGGCACTGCTGCCCGCCGGCCGAGGTCAGCCCCTGCCCGGCGGCGGCGAACGCGAGCGCAGACGAATACGCCGAAGCGGTCCGACGGGCGGCCGCGTTGCTCGACGGTGCCGACAACACCGCTCTGGCCGCCGCGGTGCAGCAGGTGAACGCCCTGGCGGATCGCGGCCACTACGAGAGCGCCGCCCGGCTGCGCGACCGCACCGCGGCGGCCATCGAGGCACTGTGGCGCAGCCAGCGCGCACGTGCTCTGGTGGCCCTGCCAGAGCTGGTGGCCGCTGCGCCGGATGGCACCGGCGGCTGGCATCTCGCGGTGATCCGCCACGGCCGGCTGGCTGCCGCAGGGTGCGCCGCACGTGGCGTCCCGCCGATGCCCGTCGTCGACGCGATCACGCTCGGCGCCGAGACGGTGCTGCCCGAGCCGGCGCCGTTGGCCGGCGCGCTGGTCGAGGAGACCATGCTGATCGCCCGCTGGCTGGCAGCTCCGGGGGTGCGCATCGTGCGTGTCGACGGGGAGCACGGATGGGTGTCCCCGCTCGCGTCGGCCGGGCCGTGGATGCCGTGGGCGGCGCTGGCCCGCTCGGCGCGGCTGGCCTCAGAGCTGAGCGCCGAAGCGGACCCAGCGAGCCAGCAGCTGTTCGGCCGCGCCGCTGTCGATCGCCTCGACCGCCCGCGCCAGCCCGTCTTCCCAGGCCGGCAACCACTCAGCGCTGCTGGATAACCCCGCATGGGCCACTATCGCGCCGGCCGCGTTGAGCACCACGGCGTCACGCACCGCGCCCTTGGTTCCGGCGAGCACCGAGCGGGCCTCCTCGGCGTTGGCCTGGGCGTCGCCGCCGAGCAACTCGCTCACCTCGGCGCGGGCGAACCCGAATCCGGCCGGGTCGAAGGTCAGCCGATCGATGGTGCCCGCCTGCACCCGCCAGATGGTGCTGGTCGTGGTCGTGGTCAGCTCGTCGAGGCCGTCGTCACCGTGCACCACCAGCACGCTGGACCCCCGCGCGGCGAACACGCCGGCCATCACCTCGGCCAACTCCCCGAACGCGCACCCGATCAGCCCGGCCCGCGGCCGCGCCGGGTTGGTCAGCGGACCCAGCAGGTTGAACACCGTCGGAACACCGATCTCGCGGCGTGCCACCGAGGCGTTGCGATACGACGGCTGGAACTTCGGGGCGAAGCAGAATCCGATGCCGACCTCTTCGACACTGCGGGCCACCTCGTCGGGGCCAAGGTCGATGCGCACACCCAGCGCCTCCAGGGTGTCGGCACCCCCGGACAAAGAGCCCGCCGACCGGTTGCCGTGTTTGACCACCGGCACCCCGGCGGCGGCCACCACGATCGCCGCCATGGTGGACAGATTCACCGTGTTGGCGCCGTCCCCGCCGGTGCCCACCACGTCGACGGTGTCGGTTCCGATTCTGTCGGTGGGAACCTTGCGCCCGAAGGCCAGCATGACGTCGGCCAGCTCACCCACCTCAGCGGCGGTCGGACCCTTCATCTGCATCGCCACGCCGAACGCCGCAATCTGCGCGGACGTGGCGGCACCGGCCATGATCTGCTCCATCGCCCAGGCCGCCTGGCCCGGGGACAGGTCCCGACCGGACGTCAGGGCACCCAGGACCTGCCGCCATTGCACTGTCTGCGCTTTCGGCTGCGCCGCACCGTCTGGCTCGACCACGCGCCGATCGTCGCATGCGGCCTCCGCCGCACCAAAGCCAACCGGAATCAGGGCGGGAACGAAGCGCTAACAGCGTGCTCACGCGCGCGTAACGGCGCGGACGACACCAGTTGGCCCCAATTGCCAGCCCCGGGTGGAGTTCTTCAACTACATAGCGTCATACTTGCGGGGTGACGAGCGCTGTGGGGTCCTCGGGTACTGCCATTACTTCTCGTGTGCATTCGCTGAACCGTCCCAACATGGTCAGCGTTGGCACCATCGTGTGGCTGTCCAGTGAATTGATGTTCTTTGCCGGTCTGTTCGCGATGTACTTCACGGCACGTGCACAGTCCGGTGGCGCCTGGCCGCCGCCGCCGACCGAGCTGAATCTCGCGCTGGCGGTACCGGTGACGCTGGTGCTGATCGCGTCATCGTTCACCTGCCAGATGGGCGTGTTCGCCGCCGAGCGCGGCGACGTGTTCGGGCTGCGCCGGTGGTACTTCCTGACCTTCCTCATGGGACTGTTCTTCGTCTGCGGTCAGGGCTACGAGTACTCGCACCTGGTCGCGCACGGCACCACCATCTCATCGAGCGCCTACGGCACCGTGTTCTACCTGACCACCGGGTTCCACGGCCTGCACGTCATCGGCGGGCTGGTCGCCTTCATCTTCCTGATGCTGCGCACCACGATGAGCAAGTTCACCCCGGCTCAGGCCACCGCCTCGATCGTCGTGTCCTACTACTGGCACTTCGTCGACATCGTGTGGATCGCACTGTTCGCCACGATCTACTTCATCCGATGAGCAACCGCCCGATGAACAGGAGTGTCCGGTTGAAGACACTGAAGAAGTGGGCCCGGCCTGGCAACAACGACACCGTCGCCCGCCGGCGCCTGCGCCGTCGGGTCTCCGGCGGACTGCTGCTGCTGGTCGCATTGGCCCTGGCCGGTGGAACGGCTGCCCTGCTGACCCCGACCCCGCAGGTCGCGGTCGCCGATGAGTCGTCCTCGGCCCTGCTGCGTACCGGTAAGCAGCTCTTCGACACCTCGTGCGTGAGCTGCCACGGCGCCAACCTGCAGGGTGAGGCGGGCCGCGGGCCGAGCCTGATCGGCGTCGGCGAAGCCGCCGTCTACTTCCAGGTCTCCAGCGGCCGCATGCCCGCGGCTCGTGGTGAGGCCCAGGCGCCGCGTAAGCAGCCGGTGTTCGACGACAAGCAGATCGACGCCCTCGGCGCCTACGTGCAGGCCAACGGCGGCGGCCCCACCGTGGTGCGCAATGCCGACGGCAGCATCGCGCAGGCCTCGCTGCGCGGCGACGACTTGGGCCGTGGCGGTGACCTCTTCCGGCTGAACTGCGCCTCCTGCCACAACTTCACCGGCCGGGGCGGCGCGCTGTCCTCCGGTAAGTACGCGCCCGACCTGGAGCCTGCCAACGAGCAGCAGATCCTGACCGCCATGCTGTCGGGCCCGCAGAACATGCCGCGCTTCTCCGACCGGCAGATCTCCATGGAGGAGAAGAAGGACATCATCGCCTACGTGAAATCCGTTACTGAGGAACGTGATCCGGGCGGCTACGGACTCGGCGGCTTCGGCCCCGCGCCCGAAGGCATGGTGATTTGGATTATCGGCATGGTCGCCGCCATCGCCGCTGCAATGTGGATCGGGGCACGCTCATGAGCAGCAACGACAAGACTGAACTCCCGGACGACGCCGCACTGGCGACGATGACCACCGAGGAGCTGCTCGCTCTCGGCGGCGAGATCGACGGTGTCACGACCATCTACAAAGAGCCGCGCTGGCCGGTCGAGGGCACCCGGGCCGAAAAGCGCGCCGAGCGCCGGATCGCCGCCTGGTTCCTGGCGGGTGGCGGCTTCGGGCTGGCCCTGCTGCTTGTCTTCCTGTTCTGGCCGTGGGAGTACGCGCCGCTGGAGTCCCCGGACGGCCTGGCCTACTCGCTGGCGACCCCGCTCTACGGGCTGACCTTCGGTCTCTCGGTGTTGTGCATCGCGATCGGTGCGGTGCTGTTCGTCAAGAAGTTCATCCCCGAAGAGATCACCATCCAGGAGCGCCACGACGGCGCCTCCCCCGAGATCGACCGCAAGACCGTGGCGGCCCAGCTGACCGACGCGTTCGAGGGCTCGACCATCGGTCGGCGCAAGCTGCTGGGCGCCTCCCTGGGGGTCGGCTTCGGCGCCTTCGGTCTGGGCACCGCGGTCGCCGGCCTCGGCGGCCTGATCAAGAACCCCTGGAAGCCGGTCGTCGAGACCGCCGAAGGCAAGAAGGCCGTCCTGTGGACTTCCGGATGGACCCCGCGCTACCCCGGGGAGACCATCTACCTGGCCCGCGCGACCGGTCACAGCACCAATTCCCCGCTGGTCAAGATGCGGCCCGAAGACCTGGACGCGGGCGGCATGGAGACCGTGTTCCCGTGGCGGGAGTCCGACGGTGACGGCACCACCGAGGAGTCGAACGAGAAGCTCACCGCGATCATGATGGGCGTCCGTAACCCGGTGATGCTGATCCGTATCCGGCCCGACGACAGGCCCAAGGTGGTCAAGCGTAAAGGCCAGGAGAGCTTCAACTACGGCGACTTCTTCGCCTACACCAAGATCTGCTCGCACCTGGGTTGCCCGTCTTCCCTGTTCGAGCAGCAGACCTATCGGATCCTGTGCCCGTGCCACCAGTCGCAGTTCGACGCGCTGCACTACGCCAAGCCGATCTTCGGCCCGGCCGCCCGCGCGCTGGCACAGCTGCCGATCACCATTGACGCCAATGGGCATCTGGTCGCCAACGGCGACTTCGTGGAACCTGTCGGACCGGCATTCTGGGAGCGCACCTCATGAGTCCTGCAATCGGCGACCTGCTCGCCCGCCAAGCAGACGACATCGATACGCGGTACCACCCGGCCGCCGCGCTGCGCCGCCAGTTCAACAAGGTCTTCCCGACGCACTGGTCGTTCCTGCTCGGCGAGATCGCGCTGTACAGCTTCATCATCCTGCTGCTGTCCGGCGTCTACCTGACGCTGTTCTTCGACCCGTCGATGGCCGAGGTCATCTACCACGGCGTCTACCAGCCGCTCAACGGCGTGCAGATGTCGCGGGCCTACGAATCGGCCCTGGACATCTCCTTCGAGGTCCGCGGCGGCCTGTTCGTCCGCCAGCTCCACCACTGGGCCGCGCTGTTGTTCGCCGCGTCGATCATGGTGCACCTGGCGCGCATCTTCTTCACCGGCGCGTTCCGCCGGCCGCGTGAGGCGAACTGGGTCATCGGCTCGCTGCTGCTGATCCTGGCCATGTTCGAGGGCTACTTCGGTTACTCGCTGCCCGACGACCTGCTCTCCGGTATCGGTCTGCGCGCCGCGCTGTCCTCGATCACGCTGGGCATGCCGGTGATCGGCACCTGGCTGCACTGGGCGCTGTTCGGCGGCGACTTCCCGGGCACCGTCTTGATCCCCCGGCTCTACGCCCTGCACATTTTGCTGATCCCCGGCATCATTCTGGCCCTGATCGGCGTCCACATGGCGCTGGTGTGGTTCCAGAAGCACACCCAGTTCCCCGGACCGGGCCGCACCGAGACCAACGTGGTCGGCGTGCGGGTGCTGCCGGTCTTCGCGATCAAGTCGGGCGCGTTCTTCGCGATGATCACCGGCATCCTGGGCCTGATGGGCGGGTTGCTGCAGATCAACGCGATCTGGAACCTGGGCCCCTACCGGCCCTCGCAGGTTTCGGCGGGTAGCCAGCCGGACTTCTACATGATGTGGACCGAGGGCCTGGCCCGGTTGTGGCCGGCGTGGGAGTTCTACCCCTTCGGCCACACCATTCCCGCGGTCGTCGGCGTCGCGTTGGGCATGGGCGCCGTCTTCGGACTGCTCATGGTCTACCCGTTCCTGGAGAAGAAGTTCACCGGCGACTACGCACACCACAACCTGCTGCAGCGTCCGCGGGACGCTCCGGTCCGCACCGCGATCGGCGCCATGGCGATCAGCTTCTACATGGTGCTGACCCTGGCGGCCATGAACGACATCATCGCGTGGAAGTTCCACATCTCGCTGAACGCGACGACCTGGATCGGCCGTATCGGGATGGTGGTGCTGCCGCCGCTGGTCTTCTTCATCACCTACCGGTGGTGCATCGGACTGCAGCGCAGTGACCGTGACGTGCTCGAGCACGGTATCGAGACCGGCATCATCAAGCGGCTGCCGCACGGTGCCTACATCGAGCTGCACCAGCCGCTGGGTCCGGTCGACGAGCACGGCCACCCGATTCCGCTGGAATACGCCGGTGCGCCGCTGCCCAAGCGGATGAACAAGCTCGGCTCGGGCGGTGCTCCCGGTACCGGCAGCTTCCTGACACCCGACCCGGTCGAAGAGGATGCCGCACTCACCGAGGCGGCACACGCCAGCGAACGGCGTGCGCTGACCGCACTGGCCGAGCACCAAGGCGGTAACACCAACGGTCACCACTAGACCGACAGGGTCCGAAGAAGCGGGCAGCCTGCGCAATCTCTTGCGCGGGCTGCCCGTTTTGGTTGGTGCGGCACCGCAGTTCGATCCCGCACAGGCGCCGTCCGATCCGGTCGCACTGTTCATCTCGTGGTTGCGGCACGCGATCGAGCGCGGCGTGGTGGAGCCGCACGCCATGACGTTGTCGACGGTCGGAGCGGCGGCCGGGACAGGCGGGCCACGGCCGTCTGCGCGGGTGCTGATCCTTAAGGACATCGATGTCGCCGGCTGGCATTTCGGCGTCAGTTCAGCCAGTCGCAAGGGCGCCGATCTCGCCCGCAATCCCGCTGTCTCCCTGACGTTTTACTGGCCCACGCTGGGCCGCCAGGTCAGGGTCGACGGCATCGCGGTCCCCGACCCGCCAACGGTGATCGCCGAAGACTTCCTGGCCCGCTCCGAAGGCGCCCGGGCAATGGTGCTCACCGGCCGCCAGAGCCAGCCCTATACCGACCCGGCAGAGATCGGCGAAGCACTCGCCAAGGCTCACCTGGAGCTCGAACACTCCCCCGCCCTGGTGCCCGCCGAGTGGGTGTCCTATGCGGTACGGGCCGACGCCGTCGAATTCTGGCAGGCGGACTCGACGCGCCGGCACCGCAGGCTGCGTTATGAGCGGGATGGATCGAGCTGGTCGACGACGCTGCTCTGGCCGTAGCGGGACAGGCGCGAGGACGTGCTCAGCCGAGACGAGACGGCAGTGCCAGTACTTCACCCAGCCGACGCAGGTACAGCCACGGGATCACCGGCATGGCGGCAGTGACCGCCCCGGCCACTCCGTAGCTGACCCAGGAGCCGGTGTCCTTGCCGACGGCCATCAGGTAGGTGGCCAGCCCGACCAGGGTCAGCGCACCGCCCACCGCGGTGGCCAGCACCGTGATGCCACGCAACAGCACCCGGTCCACCTCGGCCTGGTTGGGCAGCACCGGGCGGGCACCGGCCGCCCGCCGGCCTGGAGCGTCGAAGCCGGGCTGCTGAAGCGGGGCACCGGGGGTGGCCGGGCGCGGCGGCGTCACCGGAGCCTGGGGCGGGAAGCCGGGAGACCGCGGGGGCCCGGGCTGGCGTGCCCGCAGCAGTACCGGGATGGCCGCCAGGATGACCAGCGCCGACACACCGATCACGATGTAGAGCAGGCCGCTGTGCGAACTCTCGGTCGGCTCGTGATAGCCCCGCCCGAGATCCACGAGCGCCACCACGGCCGCCACAGTCATACCCAGCCAGGTGAGCCACACCGCGGCGCACGCACCCAGCAGGATGCGATCGGTGACCTCCGGGGATTGCCCCGGCCGAATGAATCGATCCACCATGTTCCCGCCGGTCATCCGCAGCTCGTTGCCGGTGCGTCATTGCTGTTGGAGAACAACACCCTACCGTCACTGCTGGTGATCGAGCAGTTGAGTTTGCTCAACCGCAACATGCTGGTGGCCTCCACCGAACCGATCTCCGACTGGGAGATCGGCGTCAGGGTCAGCGACCACGGGATGTAGGCGTTGCGCTGCGTACGCCGTTGCCCGGAAGCATCCACGTAGGTGATCGTGATCTGGTCGAACGGCGCCTTGGTGCCCGTCACCGAGTAGGTCACCTGCAGCGGCTTCGGCGGCGCGGTCGTGGTGCTCTCCTGGGTCGTGGTCGACGGCTCCGGTGAGGGTTCCTCGCTCGGCGGCGGCGGAGGCGGGGGTGGGGTGGTGCTGGTCCGGGTGATCTCGTCCTGCACGGGCGGCACCGACACGGTGCTGCTCGTCGTGGCGGGCGTCGCCACATCGCGAGTCTCGGTGCGGGCGAACAACAGTGCCACCGACACCACCAGGGAGACCGCGGCGATGATCACGGTGACACCGACCACCCACGGCCACCGGGGCGTCTTGGCGCCCGGCTCGGGCTCCTCGGGCACGTCGTAGTTGTCGAAGTCGTAGAGCCGCGGGTCCACCGGCACGTAGGGGCCGCTCAGAAACTGCTCGGATTCGGGCGCCGAGTAGGCCTGCGAATACGCGGTGTCCGTCGGCACGGCGGCTGGCGTGGCGGTCACATCGTCCAGCGGCGAAATGTCGCCGCCGGCGCCCGCTTCGGCAGCCTTGTCAGCCGGCTGACCAATGCCGGAGCCCTCGTCTCCAGAGCCCGTCTCTGGGGGATTCGGCCCGCTCATTCCCGCCTATCCTGTTCAAACCGCCACGTCACGACCTGACCGATTGCGGTCGACATCAACCACCGTTGGTCATTGTGCATCGGCAACCCTACCCAAGCGGGTCGACACGGCGGCCGCGACGGAGATGTGGTCAGTGTTTCTCGGGACCGATGTAGTACTCGAAGACCAGGCCGGCCACGCTCGACAACACGAACACCACACCGGCGGCGATCAGCCACGGCAGCCAGAACGCGATACCGACGGCCGCCACCGAGCCCGACAGCGCGATCAGGATCGGCCACCAGCTGTGCGGGCTGAAGAAGCCCAGCTCGCCGGCGCCGTCACTGACTTCGGCCGCCTCGTAGTCCTCGGGGCGGGTGTCCAGTCGGCGTGCCACGAACCTGAAGAAGGTGGCCACGATCAGGGCCATCGTTCCGGTCAGGAACAGCGCGGTGGTGCCGGCCCACTCCACACCGCCGGTGGCGAACTTCGCGGTCAGCACCGCGTAGATCACCCCGACCACCAGGAAGAAGGTGGCGACGAACTCGAACAGCCTGGATTCGATGCGCATGCGGTTGTCCCTACTTGTTGCTGGCTTGCGGGGCTAGCAGGCCACGGCGGCTGTCGAACGGGAACGTGGTGGTGGCCAACGGCTCCTGGTTGATCGCCTCCAACGCCTCGGCGTTGGTCTTGCCGGCCTTGCGCTGGTCCAGGTAGGCCTTGAAGTCGTTGGGCGAGACCACCCGGACTTCGAAGTTCATCATCGCGTGGTAGGTGCCGCACATCTCGGCGCAGTGGCCGACGAACGCGCCCTCCTTGGTGATCTCGGCGACCTGGAAGGTGTTCACCTGGTTGTTGCGCTCCGGCCAGGCGATGACGTCGCGCTTGAACAGGAACTCGGGCACCCAGAAGGCGTGGATGACGTCGGCCGAGTTGAGCACGAACTCGATGCGCTTGCCGCTGGGCAGCACCAGCACCGGGATCTCGCCGGTGGTTCCCACCGTCTCGATCTTGTCGAAGTTCAGGTAGGTGCGGTCCTCGGTGTTCAGGCCCTGCACCGGGCCGACCAGTTCCTCACCGTGGTGGTCGACACCCTCGGGCTTAGAGGTCATCGCCTCCTTGCGGGCCTGGTCCACGCCGTCGTAGCTGAGGGTGTGGTCGTGGAAGTCGACCTTCTGGTAACCGAACTTCCAGTTCCACTGGAAGGCGGTGACGTCGACGACCACCTCGGGGTCCGGCTCCTGGTGCAGCATCTTCTCCTGCACCACGACGGTGAAGTAGAAGATCACCGCGACGGCCAGGAACGGCAGGACGGTGAGCCCCAGCTCCAGCGGCATGTTGTAGCCGAACTGGCGCGGCAACTCGGTGTCGGTCGCCTTCTTGCGGTGGAAGAACATCGACCAGAAGATCATTCCCCAGACGAGTCCACCGATCACCACCGAAGCGATGACCATGCCGATCCACAGCTGGTAGTTGGCCTCAGCCTCAGGCGTGATGCCCTTGGGCCAGCCGAAGCCGACCACATCGGTCCAGTCGACGCTGCAACCGCTGAGCGTCACCGCCAGCAGTCCGAGCACGCTGACCGCGGTCAGCGGTCGACGCAGACGGCGATGTGCAACGCCCTGCCCGCGACGTGTCACGTTGGTGCCTCCTCGAGTCACAGAACAGGCCGACTGACCCGGCGGAGCAGTCGAATACTACGCAGCGTAGACCACCCGGATCACCGAGGTTTGATGTACCTGCCGGTTGGCCGTCTCAGTGTGTTGACCGCCTCATCCGCCTCCCAGCTTCTGCGCAGGCCGACATGGGCCTTCGCAGTTCGACGCCGATACCGGTGCGGCATACTGGGACCCGATGTGTGGACTGCTGGCCTTCGTGTGTGCCCCGGCCGGCACGACACCGGGCGCTGATGTGGCCGAAGTCGCCGGCGCGGTGTCGCGGGCGACCCACCTGATGCGTCACCGCGGCCCGGACGAGCCAGGAGGCATCTGGGCCGGCGACCAAGTGGTGTTCGGGTTCAACCGGCTGTCGTTCATCGACATCGCCCATTCCCACCAGCCCATGCGCTGGGGCCCACCGGAGGCTCCGGAGCGCTATGAGCTGGTGTTCAACGGCGAGATCTACAACTACCTGGAACTGCGCGCAGAGCTGGCCGCCGAGCACGGCGCGGTGTTCGCCACCGACGGCGACGGCGAGGCGATCGTCGCGGGCTACCACTACTGGGGCACCGATGTGCTGTCGCGGCTGCGCGGCATGTTCGCCTTCGCGGTGTGGGACACCGTGTCCGGCGAGCTGTTCTGCGCACGCGACCCGTTCGGGATCAAGCCGCTGTTCATGGCGTCGGGACCGGGCGGCACGGTGGTGGGCAGCGAGAAGAAATGCCTGCTGGATCTGGCCGACGTGGTGGGCTTCGACACGGCCATCGACACCCGCGCCGTCCAGCACTACACGGTGCTGCAGTACGTGCCGGAACCGGAGACGCTGCATCGGGGCATACGGCGGTTGGAGTCGGGCTGTTACGCCCGGATCCGGCCCGGCCAGGCGCCGGAGACCACCCGCTACTTCCGGCCGCGCTTCGACGCCACCCCGATCACCCGCGACACCGAGCAGGCGCGCTACGACGAGATCACCGCGGTCCTCGAGGACTCCGTCGCCAAGCACATGCGGGCCGATGTCACCGTCGGCGCGTTCCTGTCCGGAGGGATCGACTCCACCGCGATCGCCGCGCTGGCGATGCGCCACAACCCCAAGCTGATCACCTTCACCACCGGGTTCGAGCGGGAGGGCTTCTCCGAGATCGACGTCGCCGCTGCGTCGGCCGAGGCGATCGGTGCCCGGCACGTGGTCAAGGTCGTCAGCCCGGCCGAGTTCGTCGCCGCCCTGCCCGAGATCGTCTGGTACCTCGACGACCCGGTCGCCGACCCGGCCCTGGTGCCGCTGTACTTCATCGCCGCCGAAGCCCGCAAGCACGTCAAGGTGGTGCTCTCCGGCGAGGGCGCCGACGAGCTGTTCGGCGGCTACACCATCTACCGTGAGCCGCTGTCGCTGCGGCCCTTCGACTACCTGCCGTCCCCGGTGCGCCGATCCCTGGGCAAGGTGTCGCGGCCGTTGCCCGAGGGCATGCGCGGCAAGAGCCTGCTGCACCGCGGGTCGCTTCGCCTGGAGGAGCGCTACTACGGCAACGCCCGCAGCTTCTCCGACGAACAACTGCGTGCGGTGCTGCCCGGCTTCTCCCCCGACTGGACCCACACCGACGTCACCGCCCCGATCTACGCCGAATCCGTCGGCTGGGATCCGGTGGCCCGGATGCAGCACATCGACCTGTTCACCTGGCTGCGCGGCGACATCCTGGTCAAAGCCGACAAGATGACCATGGCCAACTCGCTCGAGCTGCGGGTGCCGTTCCTGGACCCCGAGGTGTTCGCGGTGGCATCGCGCCTGCCGGTGTCGGCCAAGATCACCCGCACCACCACCAAGTACGCGCTGCGCCGTGCACTGGAGCCGATCATCCCCGCGCACGTGCTGCACCGCCCCAAGCTCGGCTTCCCGGTGCCGTTGCGGCACTGGCTGCGCGCCGGTGAGCTGCTGGAGTGGGCGTATGCGACGGTGGACGCCACCGGCGCCGGTCACCTGGTCGATGTGGCCGCGGTGCGCACCATGCTCGACGAGCACCGCCTCGGCACCGCCGATCACAGCCGTCGGCTCTGGACCGTGCTGATCTTCATGCTGTGGCACGCGATCTTCGTCGAGCACAGCGTGGTGCCGACCATCCGGGAACCCGACTACCCCGTGCGGCTCTAGTTCTTTCCCGGCGCGCCCCTACCCCCGCGAGCAGACGCGAAAGCCCCCTGTAACGCCGTTACAAGGGGGCTTTCGCGTCTGCTCGCCGGAGAGAAAACCAGCGAAAAAATCAGGCGAGCGCAGCGTCGATCTGGGCCGCAGCGGCGTCGCCGTAGGCGTCCGCCAGGCGGCTCACCGCGGTGGCACGGTCCCACACCCATTCCTGGGTGCCGGTGGACTCCAGCACCAGCACCGCCACCAGCGAGCCGAGCTGCGCGGAGCGCTCCAAGCCCAATCCGGCGCTGCGACCGGTGAGGAAGCCGGCGCGGAAGGCGTCGCCGACCCCGGTCGGGTCGGTTTGAGACTTCTCCGGAACCACGCCGACGTGGATGCGGGAACCGTCCGGAGAGACGATGTCGACGCCGTCGCCGCCCAAGGTGGTCACCCGCAGCCCGACCTGCTTCGCCACGTCGGCCTCGGTCCAGCCGGTCTTGGACAGCAGCAGGTCCCACTCGTAGTCGTTGGTGAACAGGTAGGTGGCACCGTCGATGAGCTTGCGGATCTCCTCACCGGTGAGCCGGGCCAGCTGCTGCGAGGGGTCGGCGGCGAACGCCAGCCCCAGCTTGCGGCACTCCTCGGTGTGCAGGAACATCGCCTCGGGGTCGTTGGCACCGACGATCACCAGTTCCGGCTTCCCGACGCCCTCGACCAGCTTGGCCAGCGAGATGTTGCGGGCCTCCGACATCGCGCCCGGGTAGAACGACGCGATCTGGGCCATGTCCTGGTCGGTGGTGCAGACGAACCGGGCCGTGTGCGAGGTCGTCGACGTGAGCACGTGGTCGCAGTTGACGCCGTGGGAGACCAGCCACTGCCGGTAGTCGGCGAAGTCAGCACCGGCGGCACCCACCAGGGCGGCGTCACCGCCGAGCACACCGATGGCGAAGGCGATGTTGCCCGCCACGCCACCGCGGTGCACCACCAGGTCATCGACCAGGAAGCTCAGCGAAACCTTCTGCAGGTGATCGGCCAGCAGTTGTTCGGAGAACCGACCCGGAAAGCGCATCAGATGGTCGGTCGCGATCGAACCGGTCACCGCAATCGTCACTGAAAAATCCCCTCGTACGTCACCATGGGCCTTGATGTGGGTACCCACGGTAGCGGCCCGCTACCAGCGGTCCGCCGCCGGGCAGCACAATAATCCCGGCCGCGAGGTGATGTCAGGCGCTCAGTTGAACGAGTCGCCGCACGAGCACGAGCCGCCGGCGTTGGGGTTCTCGATGGTGAAACCCTGCTTGTCGATCTGGTCGGCGTAGCCGATCTCGGCGCCCTGCAGGTACGGCGCGCTCATCCGGTCGACGGTCAGCGTCACACCGTTGAACTCCGCGACCATGTCACCGTCGAGGCTGCGGTCGTCGAAGAACAGGTTGTAGCGCAGGCCCGCGCAGCCACCCGGCTGGACCGAGATCCGCAGGGTCAGGTCGTCACGACCCTCCTGTTCCAGCAGCGCCTTCACCTTGGCCGCAGCCTCGTCGGTCAAGACCACGCCGTGAGACTCGGTGGTCGACTGATCCTGAACAGTCATTGCGTCTCCCTATTGCGGTTGATCATGGGGCGGGTCCGGCCTCAACTGGAGGCGTTCGAACCCACGACAACAACGATACCCTGCGCCAACGTGTTCCCTACCGACGCGGCGAATCGGGCGGATCCGCGGTGGGAGTGCCCTTGATCTGCGCCGCCAGGATGGTGCTGAGCCCGATCAGCTGGTTGGCGGCATCGATCATGGCCAGCCGCACCGAGCCGGCGTAGTCGGCCATCGCCCGGGCGGCCAGCACGCCGGCCGAGCGCAATGCGGGTTCGTCCAGGCTGACCTGCCCGGCCAGTACCAGCACCGGTATCTCCCGCGCCCGGGCCTGCGCTGCCAGTGAGCCGATCACTTTTCCGTGCAGTGACTGCTGATCGAAGTGACCCTCGCCGGTGACCAGGACGTCGGCGTCTGCCAGGGCGGCCTCCAGACCGGTGTGGCGGGCCACGATCTCGGACCCGGATTCGACGGTGCCGCCCAGCGCCAGCACAGCTGCCCCGATTCCCCCGGCCGCCCCGGCGCCCGACGCGGCGCTGGCCTGCCAGCCGGCGGCGGCGTCCAGATCCACCGCCCAGGCGGCCAGCCGGCTCTCGAGCACCGCGACCGTGGCCGGGTCGGCGCCCTTCTGCGGTCCGAACACGCGAGCCGAACCCCAGGGGCCCAGCAACGGGTATTCGACGTCGCAGGCTGCGATCAATTCGACGTCCGCGAGCCGCCGGCGTGCGGCGGCCAGGCCGCCCAGCTCATTGACCATGCCGCGGCCACCGTCGGTGCAGGCACTGCCGCCGAGCCCGATGACGATCCGCTGCGCCCCGGCGTCCAGCGCCGCGGCGACGAGGTGGCCCACCCCCATGCTGTGGGCGAGCAGCGCCGTCCGCGGCGACGGCGGTTCGCCGAGCACCCCCAACCCGCACGCCTGGGCGCATTCCAGATAGGCCGTCTCGGCCGCGGCGTCGAAGACCCATTCGGCGTCCACCGGGTCGTCCAGCGGCCCGCTGACCCGCGCCCGCCGCAGCGTACCCAGCGTGCTGGCCAGCACTGCAGCAAAGCCCGGGCCGCCGTCGGACTGCGGCGCGATGGTCAGGCGGTCATGGGGGCGGCTGCGATGCCAGCCCGTCGAGATGGCGGTGGCGGCCTGCACCGCGGTCAGCGTTTCGCCGAAACAGTCCGGCGCGATCAGGACCCGAAGCGGCCGCACCCGTGAACCGGCCGAGCTGCCGACAAACGGATTATCCGCCATCTCTGCAGGGTATAGAGCCGCGCGGACGGCGAAGCAGACCGGGCGGACCGGGCAAGTAATCTGGCGGGCGTGAAGTTGCCGGGGCGCAGAAAAGACGAGACTCAGTCCGCTGAGTCCGTGGTCTCCGCCGTCTCTGTCGACGGCGACCAGTCGGAGGGTGCCGCCGCCCGCGGAACCGCTCCCAAAGGACGGCCCACCCCGAAGCGCAGCGCCGCGGCCAAGCGGCGCGGCCCGGTGGCGCCGGCTCCGATGACCGCGGCGGAGGCGCGGGCCCGCCGTAAGGCGCTGGCCGGGCAGAAGCTGTCCAAGGAGGAACGCCGCATCGCGAAGGCGGAGCGCCGTGAGCGGATGGCCGACCGCCGCGAACGAATGCTGGCCGGCGACGAGTCAGCGCTGCTGGAACGCGATCGCGGGCCGGTGCGCCGTTACGTCCGCGACATCGTCGATGCCCGGTACAACCTGCTAGGCCTGTTCATGCCGGTGGCGCTGGGTCTGATGCTCCTCATGATGGCCGCCCCGCAGGTCCAGTTCTACATTTCGCCGGCGATGATGCTGCTGATGGTCTCGATGGGCGTCGACGGGGTGCTGGTGGCCCGCAAGGCCACCCGGATGGTCGACGCCAAATTCCCGAACAATGTCGAAAGCCGTTGGAAGCTGGGGCTGTACGCCGCCAGCCGCGCGTCCACGCTGCGCCGCATGCGGGCCCCGCGGCCGCAGGTGCGGCGCGGTGAACGCCTCGACTGAGTTCCCACTCGGCCCAGCGATGGAATTCCCACCGGTCAGCCCGCCCGATGCCGCGGTGGCCGCCGCGGCCCGGGCCCGGCAGGACTCGCTGACCAAACCCGCGGGTTCGCTGGGCCGCCTGGAAGCCCTGTCGGTGTGGGCGGCGGCCTGCCAAGGACAGTGTCCGCCAAGACAATTCGAGCGCGTCCGCATTGTGGTGTTCGCCGGCGATCACGGCGTGACCCGGAGCCGGGTGTCTGCCTACCCCGCGGAGGTGACCGCGCAGATGGTCGCCAACATCGACCGCGGCGGGGCGGCCATCAACGCGCTGGCCGCGATCGGCGGGGCCGGGGTGCGGGTCGTGGACATCGCCGTCGACTCGGATCTGTCCGCGAAGGGCGCCTACAAGGTGCGCCGCGGCAGCGGGGACATCACGAGCGAGGACGCGCTGACCGCTGAGGAGACGGTGGCCGCGCTCGAGGCAGGTCGGCGCATCGCCGACGAGGAGGTCGACAGCGGCGCAGATCTGCTTATTCCCGGCGATATGGGGATTGGGAACACCACGGTCGCAACGACTTTGATCGCCGCGCTCACCGGCGCCGAGCCCGCCGACGTGGTGGGCCACGGGACGGGCATCGATGACGCCGGCTGGGCCCGCAAGACCGCGGCGGTGCGCGACGCCCTGTTCCGCTCCCGGCCACACCGTGCCGATCCTGTTGCGCTGCTGCGCTGCTGCGGTGGTGCCGACTTCGCGGCGCTGGCGGGGTTCTGCGCCCAGGCCGCTGTGCGGCGCACGCCGGTGCTGCTCGACGGCCTGGCCTCGACGGCTGCCGCGCTGGTGGCCGACCGCCTGGCACCGGGGGCCCGGGCCTGGTGGCAGGCCGGTCATCGCTCGCCGGAACCGGCGCACGCGCTGGCCTGCGCGGCGCTGGGCCTCGAGCCGATCCTGGACCTGCAGATGCGGTTGGGCGAGGGTACCGGCGCTGCGGTTGCGCTGCCCGTGCTGCGCGCAGCGGTCGCGGCGTTGTCATCGATGTCGACTTTCGCCGATGCCGGGGTTTCCGGGCCGGCCGAGGGGATCCCGGGGTGATCCGTTCTCTGGCCGCGGCGGTGGGGTTCGCAACGGCCGTGCGCCTGCCCGGAGCTGTCGCCCACCCGCCAGGTCGCGGGGCAATGACCGCGCTGCCGGTGGTCGGCGCCGCGCTGGGCGCGCTGGCGGCCGCCGTGGTGTGGGCGGCCGGATACGCCTTCGGCCCGGGCAGCCCGGTGTCCGGGCTACTGGCCGTGGCGGTGTTGCTGGCCGCCACCCGTGGACTGCACATCGATGGGGTCGCCGACACCGCTGACGGCTTGGGGTGCTCCCGGCCCGCCCCCCAGGCACTGCAGGTGATGCGCGAGGGATCGACCGGCCCGTTCGGGGTGGTCGCGGTGGTGCTGGTGATCGGCCTGCAGGCGACGACCTTCCCGCTGCTGGGCGCCGGGCAGATCGTGCTCGCGGTCTGCGCGGGGCGGGTCGCGGCGGTGTGGGCCTGCCGTCGCTCGGTGCCGGCGGCAGCCGGAAGCATGCTGGGCGCCACGGTGGCCGGGAGTCAGCCGCTGCCGGTCGCGGTCGCCTGGGTGCTGGCACTGGTCGCCGCGGCGGTTCCCGCCGGCTCGGCGCCGTGGCAGGGTCCGGTGGCCGTCGCCTTGGCCCTGGCTTGCGGCGCTGCGCTGGTACATCGCTGTGTGCGACGCCTCGGTGGCATCACCGGTGATGTGCTCGGGGCCGTCATCGAGTGGACGACAACGCTTGTCGCGATAGGGCTCGCCGCGCTGGCCACTGGATGACTGCGCCTTCTTCGGAGCGGTTCAGCGACGCGGCGTTATACCCAAAAAATACTTGTAAAAAATCAGATGGTCATTAATATCGTGATACGTGGGGAAATCTCGATGACGCGCCATCACAGCTACAGCAAACGGAGTCGGGAGTCACGCAAGGCGATGCGCTGGGACGCCGTTGACGACGACCTTGACGACGACTACGCCGCACGGGGTGATCGCCTGGCCGGGATTGGTCACTTGCCGACGCCGAATTTCCGTCCAACCCAGGGGCCTGACTCCTCCCCCGGCACGTAGCACTGCGCCCGCCGCCTGCCCGTGTCCCAAAAATGCAGTAGTCGACTACTGCATGCGCTGCCTGTCCGCCGTCTTAGCGTCTGCGCTTATCGGATCAACAGGCTTCGCAAAGGGAATGCATCATGTCTGGTCAGCGCAACCGCAAACAACGCCACGGCATCCGGCTGGCGGGGCTGGGCAGCGCAGCCGGCGCGGTCCTGACATTCGGCCTGGGACCGGTAGGCAGCGCACCGGCCCAAGCCGATCCGTTCGACTGGATCGTCGACCTGTTCGATCCGGCCGGCTGGTCATGGCTGAACGTCGAGAACCCCACCGACCTCGACCTGGCCGACTGGAGCGGTTGGCTGTCCCGACTGGGCGTTCCAGCCGACCCTGATGCGCTGTTGCCGGCCGCCGCTGACGCCACCCCCAGCTTGGCCCAGTTATTCGACACCTGGATCTACACCCCGATCCACGACGCCGGCCAGGACTGGCTGGCCACCCCATCCGGCATCGCGATCAGCGCCTGGATCAACGACACCTTCGCCAACGGCCACCTGCTGATCGGCAACGGCGCCGACGGCATCGACGGCGGCACCTACGAGCAGGCTATGGGCGGCGTCGGCGGACTGTTGTTCGGCGACGGAGGCGACGGCGGAACCAGCATGGACGGTCTCGCCGGCAACGGCGGCAACGCCGGATTCTTCGGTAATGGCGGAGACGGCGGGGACGGCGGGGACGGCGGGGACGGCAACAGCGGCGGCGACGGCGGCCTCGGCGGCGTCTTCCTGGGCACGGGCGGCGACGGCGGGGACGGCGGGGACGGCGGAATCGGCGGTCATGGCGGCAACGGCGGCGACGCGGTGAGCTGGTTGTTTGGCAATGGCGGAGCCGGCGGTCGCGGCGGCGATGCCTGGACCTCCGATGGCTGGGCGGCGGGCACCTGGGTGCGGGCCGGCGGTGATGGTGGCGACACCACTGCATTGTTGGGCGATGGCGGACCCGGCGGTCGCGGCGGGAACGGCCCCGACGGCGAAGGCACCGGCTACGGCGGCCACGGCGGAGAAGGCGGCGCCGGAGGATGGGGCGGCGGCTCGTGGTTCGGAGTGGCCGGCCGCGGCGGCGACGGCGGTGACGGCGGGAAGGGCCGGAACGGCGGTGCCACCTCCGAGGATGGCGGCAACGGCGGCCGCGGCGGCCCCGGTGGTGATATGGGGTACGGCCTGCTGCCCTCCAGCAGCGCCGGCGCGGGCGGTCGCGGCGGCGACGGCGGCGACGGGAACGGGGCGGGCCATACCGCCGGCCTCGGCGGGTCCGGTGGCCAGGGCGGCACGGCTTACTCCCGAGGAACCGGTGGCGACGGCGGCAACGGCGGCGCCGGGGGGAACGGCATCAACGGTGCGAGCGGCAGCCCCGGTGGCATCGGTGGGACCGGCGGCCAGGGATCCCTCGGTAGCGGTGCGGGAGGCAACGGCGGTCACGGCGGGGCCGACGGCGGCGGCATCGGAGGCGCCGGCGGCATCGGCGCCCCTGCCGCCGCCGAAAGCGAGCTCTGGGGCGCGGGCGGTGGTGGCGGCGGCGGTGTGGGCCACCTCGGCGGTACCGGCGGCGCCGGCGGCAACGGCGGTGCAAGCGGTTCCGGCTACGGCGGACGCGGAGGCACCGGTGGCACCGGCGGAACCGGTGTGGGCATCGGAAGCACCGGCGGCGACGGCGGCAACGGCGGCGCCGGCGGTGAAGGACTGCGTCGCGGGGTCGGCGGAAACGGCGGCAACGGCGGGAACGGCGGGACCGGCGTGGACGGCGGAACAGGCGGCACGGGCGGGACGGGCGGAAGCGGCGGTCGAGCCAGCAGCTCCGGCGCTGGCTGGGACAGGCCAACCGGCGGCCGCGGTGGCGACGGCGGCAATGGCGGAACCAGCCCCGCTGGTGGCACCGGCAGCCGGGGCGGCGACGGCGGCGCTGGAGGTCCCGCCGACCCCGCCACCGACTCCGGCGGGGGGGCCGTAGGCGGCACCGGCGGCCACGGCGGCGACGGTGGATCTCCCGGCCCCAACGGCGACGGTCACGGTGGGGTCGGAGGCAAGGGGTCGGTGAACGGCGACGGGCCCCGCGCCGGCGACGGCGGCGACGGCGGTTTCGACGGCACCCCCGGCACACCCGGGGCGCCCGGATGACGCATCGACATGATCTGCCGCAACGGCCCCGTCTCGAAGGAGCAGTGATGTCTGGTCAGCGCAACAGCAAACAACAGCGCCACGTCATCCGACTGACCGGGCTGGGCAGCGCAGCAGGGGCGGTCCTGGCATTCGGCCTGGGACCGGTGGGCAGCGCACCGGCCCAAGCCGATCCGTTCGACTGGATCGTCGACCTGTTCGATCCGGCCAGCTGGTTATGGCTGAACGTCGAGAACCCCACCGACCTCGGCCCGACGGATCTCGGGCTCTCGCCGGCCGCCGCCGACCCCGATCCCACCCTGGCCGAACTGTTCGACACCTGGATCTACACCCCGATCCACGACGCCGGCCAGGACTGGCTGGCCACCCCGTCCGGCATCGCGATCAGCACCCGGATCAATGACAGCTTCGGCAACGGCCAACTGCTGATCGGCAACGGCGCCGACGGCATCGACGGCGGCACCAACGAACAGGCCATGGGCGGCAACGGCGGACTGTGGTTCGGCGACGGCGGCGACGGCGGCACCGCTGCCGGCGGCTGGGGCGGAAACGGCGGTAACGCCGGACTCTTCGGCGACGGCGGCGACGGCGGCGACGGGGGCATTGGGAACAGCGGCGGCGACGGGGGTGCCGGCGGCGCCTTCCTGGGTAATGGCGGTGACGGTGGGGACGGTGGTCTCGGCGGGCCAGGCGGCAACGGCGGCGACGCCGTGACTTGGTTGTTCGGCAATGGCGGAGCAGGCGGCGGCGGCGGCGACGCCTGGACCTACGGAGACGGCCCCGCGGGCTACCACGGCCCGATGGGCGGTAACGGTGGCAACAGCACCGCGTTGATCGGCGATGGTGGAGTCGGCGGTCGCGGCGGGAACGGTGGCGACGGCTGGGCCGGCGAAGGCACCGGCGATGGCGGCGAAGGCGGAGAAGGCGGCCGCGGCGGGTACGGCGGCAATTCGGTGTTCGGCGTGGCAGGGCGCGGTGGCGACGGCGGCGACGGCGGCAACGGCGGTGCCGGCGGCCCCACCTCCGGGGACGGCGGCACCGGCGGCCGCGGCGGCGACGGCGGTCCGATGGGGTCCGGTCTGCCGTCCTCCAGAGCCGGGGCGGGCGGGCGCGGCGGCAACGGCGGCGACGGTAACGGAGCCGGCCACACCGCCGGTCGCGGCGGGTCCGGCGGCCAGGGTGGCTGGGGCTCCTCCTTCAACGCAGGAACCCTCGGCGGCACGGGCGGCGACGGCGGTGCCGGCGGGAACGGCATCAACGGTGCCAGCGGCAACGCCGGCGGCAGCGGTGGGACCGGCGGCGAAGGAACCCTCGGCGGGGGCGCGGGCGGCAACGGCGGCGCCGGAGGCTCCGACGGCGGCGGTATCGGCGGTGCCGGCGGTATCGGCGCACCCGCCGGTGCCGATTCCCGCATGGGGGCGGGCGGTGGTGGCGGCGGCGGTGTCGGCCACCTCGGCGGGACCGGCGGTGCCGGCGGTAACGGCGGCGCAACCGGTACCGCTACCGGTACCGGCACCGGCGGACGCGGAGGCACCGGTGGCACCGGCGGAACCGGTGTGGGCATCGGAAGCACCGGCGGCGACGGCGGCAATGGCGGCGCCGGCGGTGACGGACTGGAACAGGCGATAGGCGGAACCGGCGGCGACGGCGGCGACGGTGGGACTGGCGTGGACGGCGGAATAGGCGGCAAAGGCGGTAACGGCGGCCGGGGCGGCGACGCATTCGACGACACCTCGGGGAACTACATGGTCGGGGGTATCGGCGGTAACGGCGGCGACGGCGGAACCAGCCCCGCCGGCGGCACCGGCAGCCCGGGCGGCGACGGAGGCGCCGGGGGCTACGCCCACGCGACCTACAGCAGCTCCTCCCAGCTTGGCCAGGGCGGCATCGGAGGCAACGGCGGGAACGGCGGATCTCCCGGTCCCAACGGCGACGGCAGCGGCGGGGTCGGCGGCAAGGGAGCGGACACCACGGGCAGCTATGCGTACAGCGGCGGCGACGGCGGCGACGGCGGTCTCGACGGCACACCCGGCACATCCGGGGCACCCGGATGACGCACTGACATGAACCGCCCAATCCGACAACAACTTCCCCATCTCGAAGGAGCAATCATGTCCGGTCGACGCAACAGCAAACAACACCGCGGCATCCGGCTGACCGGGCTGGGTAGCGCAGCCGGCGCGGTCCTGGCATTCGGCCTGGGACCGGTAGGCAGCGCACCGGCCCAAGCCGATCCGTTCGACTGGATCGTCGACCTGTTCGATCCGGCCAGCTGGTCATGGCTGAACGTCGAGAACACCACTGACCTCGACCTCGCCGACTGGACCAGTTGGCTGTCCCGACTCGGCGATCCGACGGACCTCGCGCTCTCGCCGGCTGCCGCCGACCCCAACCCCACCCTGGCCGAATTATTCGACACCTGGATCTACACCCCGATCCACGACGCCGGCCAGGACGTGCTGGCCACCACAACCGGCATCGCGATCAGCACCTGGATCAACGACACCTTCGGCAACGGCCAGCTTCTGATCGGCAACGGCGCCGACGGCATCGACGGCGGCACCAACGAACAGGCCATGGGCGGCAACGGCGGACTGTGGTTCGGCGACGGCGGCGACGGCGGCACCGATCTCGACGGCAACGGCGGCAACGGCGGGAGCGCCGGGTACTTCGGCGACGGCGGAACCGGAGGTGTCGCGTGGGACAGCCATGTCGGTGGTAACGGTGGGGACGGCGGCATCTTCATGGGCAACGGCGGTACCGGCGGAATCGGCGGCAGCTCCTGGTTGGGACATGGCGGAAGCGGAGGGAACGCGTCCAGCTGGTTGTTCGGCAACGGCGGGGCCGGCGGGGCTGGCGGAGCCGGCGCGGACGGTGGGGGCGACGGCGGCTGGGGCGGCCATGGCGGCAGCACGACTGCGATCTTCGGTGACGGCGGCATCGGTGGCGCCGGCGGGAAAGGCGGCGCAGGTGCCAATGGTTATGCCGGGGACGACGGCTTATGGGGCGGATGGGGTGGAAACGGCGGGGCCGGCGGCGCGTCGTTGTTCGGTGTCGCCGGCGCCTCAGGCAACGGCGGGGCCGGCGGTCGAGGGGGCAACGGCGGCGATGCCAGCGGCGCGGGGTTCGCAGGCCGCGGCGGCGAAGGCGGTAGAGGCGGCGACGGCCAGGTCGGCTC
>NZ_LQPI01000055.1 GCF_002101775.1 Mycolicibacter nonchromogenicus
TGTTTGCAAGAGTCAGACACCGGGTGAGAAGAACCCAACCACCGCACAGCGGCACCTGTCACCCTGACACTGAGTGTCTGCCCAGCAACACGCCGCAACTCCTGGCAATCTGCGCACGCTCGCGGCAGGTCCGGGGCCACGGCGACGGCAGGGCCGGGACCACGCTCGCGGCGGCCATGGCCAGGGCTTACAACTGCCCGGCCGCCTTCATCGCCAAGTAGGCATCGGCCAGCGCCGGGGCCAGATCTTCGGGTGGGGCATCGATCACCTGAACGCCGCTGCGGCGCAACCGCGCCGCCATCGCCCGGCGATCGTTGCGGGCGCGTTCGGCGGCGCCGGCGTCATAGACCGCGGCCGCGCTGTCGCGTTCTTGGGCCAGCCGCTCCACCCGCGGATCGGCGACCGCCGCGAGGATCACCTGGTGGTCCGCTGTCAGCTTCGGCAACACCGGCAGCAGGCCTTCGTCCAACGCCGAGGGGTTGAGATCGGTCAGCAATACCACCAGATTGCCGCGGCGCGCGCGTCGCGACAGGGTGGCCAGCATCGCCGCCGCATCGGATTCGACCAGCGCCGGCTGCAGCGGCGCCATCGCGTCGACCAGTTGGGCGAACAGTCGCGTCCGAGACGCCCCGAAAACCCCGGCGCGGGCCACCTGGTCGTGGGCGAGCAGGTCGACATGGTCGCCGGCGCGTAATGCCAACGCCGCCAGCAGCAGTGCGGCATCCATCGACCAATCCAGCCGCGGCCAGCCCGCGGGATCGCGGGCGGTCGGATCGACCCCGATTCGGCCCGCCGCGGTCCGGCCGGTGTCGAGCACGATCACCACCCGCCGGTCACGCTCGGGCCGCCAGGTGCGCACCACCACCTCCGAGCGCCGTGCGGTGGCCCGCCAGTCGATCGAGCGCACGTCGTCCCCGGCGACGTATTCGCGCAGCGAGTCGAACTCGCTGCCCTGGCCGCGCACCAGCGCCGGAAGATTCCCGTCGACCTCACGCAGCCGGGCCAGCCGGGCCGGTAGGTGCCGGCGGGACAAGAAGGGCGGGAGCACGCGCACCTGCCCCGACACCTGCCGAGATCGCTGCCGACCGGCCAGCCCGAGCGGGCCGATCGAGCGGACCGTGACGCCGGCGGCGTGGTGGTCGCCGCGGCGGATCGGCCGTAGCTCGGTCAGGATCCGCGACCGCTGACCGGCTCCCAACTCCAGCGGATGCGAGCGTGGTGTGGCGCAGGCGCTGGGCGGCCAGGCGTCGCGGATCTGCCCGCGGAATCGGTGCCCGCCGTTGGTGATCCACAAGGTGGTCGTCATCGGCTGGCCAAGACGCACCGCGTTGTCCATCGACCGTTCGATACCCAGGGTGCCCGGATCCGTCGTCAACGCGAGGTCGAGCACCACCGCCGCGATGAGCCCCGCCAACAACACCGCGAATGCGGCCGCCGGCCAGGGGGCGAGCGTGATCGGCACGGCACACAGCAGTGCGATCAGCGCGGTGCGACCGGTCAGAATCACCAGCGCGGCACCGGAACCGAGGCGAGGATGCTGTCGAGAACGCCGTCGGCGGTGGCGCCTTCCAGTTCGGCCTCCGGGCGCAGCATCACCCGGTGCCGCAGCGTGGAGCGGGCCATCGCCTTGACGTCGTCGGGCGTCACATAGTTGCGCCCGGACAGCCACGCCCAGGACCGCGACGTGGCCAGCAACGCAGTGGCGCCGCGAGGGGAGACGCCCAGTTGCAGGGCGGGCGAGCGCCGGGTCGCCGCGACGACGTCGACGATGTAACCCAGCACCTGGTCGGCCACCAGAACCTGGCGTACCGCAGCGCGCCCGGCCGCCAGATCCGGTTCGCCGGCCACCGGGGCCACCGCGGACAGGTCGTGCGGGTCGAAGCCCTGCGCATGCCGCGCCAAGATGTCGATCTCGGCTTCGCGCACCGGCAGCGGCACGGTCAGTTTGAGGAGGAACCGGTCGAGCTGAGCCTCGGGCAGCCGGTAGGTGCCCTCGTACTCGATGGGGTTGGCGGTGGCGGCGACGATGAAGGGGTCGGGCAGTGGTTTGGCCGAGCCGTCGACGGTGACCTGTCCTTCCTCCATCGCCTCCAGCAGCGCCGCTTGGGTTTTGGGCGGAGTCCGGTTGATCTCGTCGGCCAGCAGCAGATTGGTGAAGACGGGTCCGGGCCGGAACACGAACTCCGCGGTGTGGGTGTCATAGACCAGCGAGCCGGTGACGTCTCCGGGCATCAGGTCCGGGGTGAACTGGATCCGTTTGAAGTCCAACCGCAACGCTGTACTCAGCGTTCGGACCAGCAGTGTTTTCGCCACGCCCGGAACACCTTCGAGCAGCACATGGCCGCGGCACAACAGTGCGATCACCAGGCCGCTGACCACAGCGTCCTGACCGACCACCACCTTGGCGACTTCGCTGCGCAATGCCAGCAACGCTTCACGGGCTGCCGCGGCGTCCGGATTCTCTGCGGGGGTGTGAGTCACGAGTGGGTGACCTGCCTTTCGATGTCGTCGAGTGCGTGGGCCAGTGCGACCAGGGCGTCGTCGGAGTCCGGGGCGGGGCCGAACAGTTGGTGCCACACCCAGTCCGGGTGCGCCCCCATGCGGGACGACACCGCCGCGACCAGCGCGGGTGGCTCCGGTCCCGAACCCAATCCCAGGCGGGGTGCCAGCCGGCGCACCGTCGCGGTGCGCAGGGCGGACGCTGCCCGATCGCGGGCCCGGTGCGAGCGGTAGAGCCGACCGAGGCCTTCGACGGTCTCCGATGCGCGGACCACGACGGGCAGTTGTTCGCTGACCAGGGGGCCGAGCCGGCGGCCCTTCCACACCGCGGCCAGCGCCAGTGCCACACACAGCTGCCAGACCAGCCATCGCGCGTTGGGCGGGATCAGGGCGGCAATGCTGGACTTTCCCGACTTCGCCCCTTGAAGATGTTGGGGCGCAAACCAGATCAGGCGATCTGAGGTGCCGGCGAGATTCATCGCCAGGGCGGCGTTGCCCTCGCGGGCCAGATCGGCGTTGGTCATGAAGGTCTCGCTGCCGACCACGGTGACGGTTCGCGCGCCGTCGTGATAACGCACCAGCGCGCCGTCGTAGCAGCTGTCGGCCGACAGGTCTGGGGGTGCTGTGTAGGTAGCAGTGGTGCGCAGGTCGACTTCTCCGGCCCGTTGCGCCTCGCGCAGGCTGCACTCGGGCTGATGGGTGTATGCCCGTGCGGGGCCGGATCGGATGTCGGGCGCCAGAACCCTGCGAGCCAGGGCATCTGGGGCCACCAGCAGCAGGTCGCCGGGCAGATCGGCGAGCCGGTACAGCAGCTCACTGCTGGCGATGCGCTGGGTCCGGGCGACCAGCACCAGCGTGCCGGGGCGGGCGTGCAGGGCGACGTCCTCGACGGTGCCGGCGGTCACGACTTCCACTCCCTGGTGACGCAGCAGCGTCACCAGCGCGTGGGTGCCCTCGGGGCTGGTGGCGTTGGGATCCATCCGGCCGCCCGGCCGCGGGGTGGTCAGGTAGGCGCCCACCGCCGAAACCGCCACGATCACAGCCAAAGCCGCCGCGACCCACAGCCACGTCCGCCGCCTGGTCGTCATCGGTGCTGCCGTGTCTGTGTCGTGGCCAGCACCCGCTCGTCGAGGTCGGCGACCATCCGGTAGCCCTGCTGCGTGGCCGGCACCTCGCCATAGCTGACATCGTTGAATATCTCTGCGGCTCTATACAGCTCACCGGCCAGGGCGGGTAACGCCGCACCGGCGTCGCGGGCCAGTTCGGTGGCGGTGCGGCCCGTGGCGGGATGCAAGACCCCGGTCTCCTCGAGTTCGCGTGCCACTGCCCGCAGTCGGTGCCGGATCGCCTCGCCCCAGTCTTCCGACGCGGCATGGTCGCGTGCCGCGCGCCGATGTTCGGCGGCGCTGAGTTGCGTTGCGCCGTACAGCGGCTCGTCGCGACGGCCGTCGTGCAGCATCCGACGGCTGATATGGACTGCAGCCGCCACGGCGACCGCGAGGAGGATCAGCAACACGCCGATCGTGAACCATCCGCCGGGCAATTCGGCACCCTTGAGGACCAACCGCCGCACCAGCGTCTCGATGAAGTCGAGGAACTGTTGCTTGGGAGACGGCCGCGGGTACATCGGTTTTGCCAGCTCGCGTTCGGCCGCCTCGCGGGCGGCTTCGCGGTCGATGTCGACGGTGGGCACCCCGAGGTCCTTATCCTGGAGGCCGGGTCAGCCAGAGATGGTCGGTCCACCCGCCGACGTAGGGGCCGCCGGCCGCGCCGGTGCGCAGCACCAGGTCGAACGCCTCGCTCCGGATACGACGGTCGGTGTACAGCAGTACCGACACCCCGGCGGTGAAGGGCAGCACGATGATCTGCCCGATGGTGGTGCCGATCCGGGAGAACAGACTCAACTGTGCACCGCTGGTCAGGGCGTCGCTGCCGTGGGCGGTGATCATCCCGAAGATGTTGAACGGAAACGCCACGGCACTGCTGATCAGTGAGACGATCAACGCGGTGAGGGCCATGATGCCCAGCACCCGCCAGAAACTGTTGCGCACCAAGTAGAACGAGCGGCGCATCGCCTCGAACACCGGTTGGCGCTCGAGCACGATCACGGTCGGCGCGAAGATCAGCACGGTATAGCCGTAGGCCAATGCGGCGATCAGTCCCGGTACCAGGGCCATACCGATCAGCACCGCGGCGCCGGTTCCGCCCGCTCCGCCGGCGAAAACGATCAGGGCCACTCCAAAGCCGCACAGCACCGCCGCTCCCAGGCCGATGAGGGCGGCCAGGCCGATCAGCGGGACGAAGCGATCACGCACGACCGCCCAGGCCTCGGCGATGGTGATCGGCGACCCGAACACCGCACGCCCCACCACCGCGGTCAGCAGCCCGGTCAGCACGATGGTGCCCAGCGCCGTGACGAGGGCTGCGCCCAGAGAACCGGTGAACCACGCCATGACATCACCGCCGGACAGTTCCGAAGGCGATGTACCCGGACTCGTCGGATCCAGCGCCGACAGCAGGCCGAACAGGGCTATCCCGGTGATGATCTGAGTGACCACCACCACCACGGCGGTGAGCCCGAGCACGGTCTTCGGGTTGGCCCGGATGTAGCCGACGGCGCCGTTGTAGATGTCGGTCAGGCTCAGTGGGCGCAGCGGAATGATGCCGGGCTTGAGTTCAGGCTGCGGATAACCCACCGGGGGCCCGTATCCCGGCGGCGGGGGCCCGTAGCCGGGCGGGGGATAGCCCGAAGGTGGGGGACCGAAGCCGGGTGGCGGGCCGTAACCCGGTGCGTATCCCGGGGGCGGTTCGTAACCCGGACCGTAACCCGGCGACGGGCCGTAACCCGGTGGCCGACCGTAGCCCGGAGGCGGGGCGCTGTAGCCAGGCGGCTGACCGTATCCTGGGGGTGGTGGGCCGTAGCCCGGCGGCGGGCCGTAGCCGGGCGGCGGAAAACCAGGTCCGGGGTAGCCGGGCGGAGGCGGATTCACCATGTGGCTGAGCGTAGCGTTATGGGGCATGGCGGAACTCAAATCCCAGTTGCGTGCCGATCTGACGGCGGCGATGAAAGCGCAGGACAAGCTGCGCACCGCGACCCTGCGAATGCTGTTGGCTGCGATCCAGGCCGAAGAGGTTGCCGGCAAGCAGGCCCGGGAGCTGACCGACGAGGATGTCCTCAAGGTGCTGGCGCGCGAGGCCCGCAAGCGGGCGGAGTCCGCGACGATCTACACCCAGAACGGCCGGGGCGACCTCGCCGCCGAAGAGCACGCCGAGGCGCGCATCATCGACGAGTACCTGCCCGCGCCGCTCAGCGACGCCGAAGTGGCTGACGTGGTCGACACCGCGCTGGCGCAGGTGGCCGAGGCCATCGGAGAGCGGCCGCACATGAAGCACATGGGCCAGGTGATGAAGGTCGCCACGGCGATCGCGGCGGGCAAGGCTGACGGCGCCCGACTGTCGGCCGCGGTCCGCGAACGCCTCTAGGACCCGGTCGCCGGCAACTGCCAGTCCGCAAGCGCGGCGATGAAGGCGTCGGGGTCGGTGAGGCTGACGAAGATGCGCCGGACCGGCTTGTTGAAAATTCCGGCCGTGGGCGCCTTGGTCGGCTTGACGCCGTGGGAGAGCAGGATTTCGACCACGCCGTGCCGGGATCCGTTGACCAGCCAGCCGTTACACGCCTGATGGACACCCCAGCCCCACATGCGTTCGGGCGCGGGCCGGGCGGACTCGATGTTGGCCAGCGGAATGTCGATGGCGAAGGCCCATCCGCTGCGGACCTGCAGCACGCCATTGGCCACCTGGATGCTTGCGCGCCGCGGGCCCAGGCCCAGCACGGTGGCCAGTGGCCGATACCACCGGTCGTAGCGCATGGGGAAGTCCACGCAGCACATTGTCTATGGCCGAAACGGCTGGTGGACCGGATTGACGAAACCGCGGTCAAGCCACGAATTGCCAAAAACTGTCGGGGTGGCGGGATTCGAACCCACGACCTCTTCGTCCCGAACGAAGCACGCTACCAAGCTGCGCCACACCCCGTGTGAAGCCACGACAGCGTATCGCACCGCCCCGCCGGTCACCCAAACGCCTGGTCGCAGGCCTACGGCAGAGGCCCGCTGGAGGCCGATTGTGGGGGCCGGGGGAACGCCCGGGCAAGACCTCCACGCCCAGCCCATCGGCCCTCGGGAGCATGAAACGCCCCACATTCCGGGTGGGGAACTGGCAAACGCAGGAGGACTTAGGCAGACTGGCTAACAAGGTTTAGCTCAAAGGGAGTCAAAATCATGACGCTGTTAGGCGGAGCGGTGTACGCCGGTTTCTTCGCTCTGGCTGCATTGTGGCTTGCCGCCACCAATCCCGACGCAGCCGACGAGCGGGCTCAGGCGAACGCGAATCGGCAGGACCTTTCAAACTCGGCCCGGACTGCGGCCGAACCCGTCGGGTCGAGTCCCTGCTGCGCCGGCCAGTCGTCGCTGTAGCAGGCCGCGCAAAACGCCCTACCCGGCAATAAGCCCCGTCAACGGGCCGACACTGACGGCTGCGTCGAGCCGTGGGTGAGCTGCGAGTCGTCCCCACCGGTCGGTGCGGCCACCAGGGTCAGCAGGCTGGCCTCGGGGCGGCAGGCGAACCGCACCGGTGCGAACGGCGAGGTGCCGATGCCCGCTGAGACGTGCAGGCGCATGTGCGCACCCCACTGGGAGGGTCCCTTGACCCGGGAGCGATCCAGGCCGCAGTTGGTCACCAGCGCGCCGTAGAACGGCACGCAGAGCTGGCCGCCGTGGGTATGGCCGGCCATCACCAACTGGTAGCCGTCGCCGGCGAAGCGATCCAGCACCCGCGGCTCCGGCGAATGGGTCAGTCCGAGGCGCAGATCGGCGGTCAGGTCGGCGGGACCGGCGATGGTGTCGTAGCGGTCCCGCTCGATGTGCGGGTCGTCCACGCCGGCCGCGGCGATCCGGTGGCCGGCCACGTCGAATTCGCGGCGCGTGTGGGTCAGATCCAGCCAACCCCGCTCGGTGAACGCCGCGCGCAGGTCCTGCCAGGGCAGTGGGACGCCGTGCACGCGGTGCGTCGGCTTGGTCAGGTACTTGGCCGGGTTCTTCAGCCGCGGCCCGAAGTAGTCGTTGCTGCCGAACACGAAAACGCCCGGCACCGACAGCAGGTCACCCAGGGCCTGCACCACCGCCGGCACCGCCTTGGGGTGCGCGAGGTTGTCGCCGGTGTTGACCACCAGGTCGGGCTCCAAGCGCACCAGGTCCCGCAGCCAGGCCTGCTTGCGGCGCTGCCCGGGGCGCATGTGGATGTCGCTGATGTGCAGGACCCGCAGCGGCGAGGAACCGGGCGCCAGCACCGGCATGGTCGCCTCGCGTACCACGAACGCGTTGCGTTCGATGATCGCGCCGTAGCCGATAGCGAGAGCCGCCGGCCCGAGCGCCGCCGAAGCGGCGACGACGGACCGGGTCAAGGCAGGTGAAGGGGCCATGCCGTTCAGACTACTGCGCCGTGACCCCGCGACCGGTTACGGCGGCGGCGCGGGGGGCGGCAGCAGCGGAATGGTGATCGGCGGCAGGCCGGGAATCTCCACCACCGTCGAACCCACCGGGCCCATCGGCGGCATGCCGTCCGGCGGCGGTGGCGGTGGCGGCGGGATGCCGTTGCTGACCTCGATGGTGATGATCGAACCGGGAATGGTCTGACCGGTCGGTGAGGTGCCGACTACCGCTCCGGAACGGGCGCTGCTGTTGACCCAGTTCGGCTGTTCGGCGACCTGGAATCCGGAGTCCTTGAGTCGTTGGCGCGCGGCCTCGACTTCCAGGCCGGTGACGCTGGGCACCCGCGAGTTGGGGCCGCCGTCGACGTAGCGCGGATCCGGCGGCGGCATGATGACGTCGCCGAAGTCGGTGGCGATGGGTTTCATGGCCGCGAACCAGGTCCGGGCCGGCTCGTTACCGCCGTAGAGGTCACCGTCTCCGCAGTGCCGCAGCGGGAACGAGCACAGATCCGACGGCGAGCTGGAGTCGTCGAAGATGTAGTTGGCCGCCGCGTAGCGGTTGGTGAAGCCCAGAAAGCCCGAGGAGCGGTGCGCCTCGGTGGTGCCGGTCTTGCCCGCCATCGGCAGATCCCAGCCCACCGAGCCCGCGGCCGGCGCTGCGGTGCCGCCGCCCTGGATGTCCTTGCTCAAGGCGTTGGCCATGGTGTTCGCGAGTCCTTCGGGAACCACTCGCTCGCAGGGGTCGCTGGGGACGGCCACCTCGTTGCCGTTGCGGTCGATGACCTTGTCGATCGGGTTCGGCGGGCACCAGACCCCACCGGAGGCCAAGGTGGCGGCAACATTGGACAGCTCGAGTGCGTTCACCTCGATCGGGCCCAGGGTGAACGAGCCGAGGTTCTGGCGCTTGATGAAATCAGCCAGGCTCTCGTTGCTGTCCGGGTCGTAGTTGCGGGCGGTGCCCGGATCGGCGTAGGACCGCAGGCCCAGCTTGATCGCCATGTCCACCGTGCGGTCGACGCCCACCTGGGAGATCAGCTTGGCGAACGCGGTGTTGGGCGAGGTCGCCAGCGCGGTGGAGACGTTCATCGGCGACCGGTAGGGCGCGACGTTGACCACGCACCAGGTCTCCTTGGGGCAGCCCTTCGCGCCGCCGCTGCCCATGCCCTTGGTCTGGAACCGGCCGGGCACTTCGAGTTCGGCGTTGATGCCCATGCCCATCTCCAGCGCCGCGGCCACGGTGAAGGTCTTGAAAATCGACCCGGCGCCGTCGCCGACCAGTGAGAACGGTTGCGGCCGCATGGTTTCGCCGAGGTCGGCGTTGAGCCCGTAAGTGCGGTTGCTGGCCATCGCCAGCACCGGGTGTGCGTCGGCGCCGGGCTTGATCACGCTCATCACGCTGGCGATGCCCTGCACGTTGGGGTTGGCGAAGTTGTCGATCGCCTCTTTGATCGGGGCCTGCACGTCGGGGTCCAGCGTGGTGTGGATGACATAGCCGCCGCGGGCCAGCTGCTCCTTGCTGATCCCCGCGCGGGTCAGGTACTCCTGCACGTAGTCGCAGAAGAAGGCCCGGTCGCCGGCGGCGATGCAGCCCCGGGGCAGCTCGTTGGGCTGCGGCAGGATGCCCAGCGGCTCCTGCTTGGCGGCCCGCAGCGCTTCCGCCTCAGCGGGGATGTTTTCGATCATGGTGTCCAGCACCAGGTTCCGTCGCGCCAGCGCGCCCTCGGGATTGGTGTAGGGGTTCAGTGCGCTGGTCGACTGCACCATGCCGGCCAGCAGCGCCGCCTGCTGCCAGTTCAGGTCCGCGGCGTCGACGCCGAAGTAGGTCTGCGCGGCGTCCTGGATGCCGAACGAGTTGTTCCCGAACGACACCAGGTTCAGGTAGCGGGTCAGGATCTGTGGCTTGGTGAAGGTGCGGTCCAGCGTGAGCGCCATCCGGATCTCCCGGAGCTTGCGCGCGGGGGTGGTCTCGATGGCGGCGCGCTTCTCGGCGTCGGTCTGGGCCAGCACCAGCAGCTGGTAGTTCTTGATGTACTGCTGCTCCAGCGTTGAGCCGCCGCGGGTGTCGACGTCGCCGGAGGCGTAGCCGGCCAGCCCGGCCAGCGTCCCCTTCCAGTCCACCCCGCTGTGCTCAGCGAACCGCTTGTCCTCGATGGAGACGATCGCCAGCTTCATCGTGTCGGCGATCTTGTCGCTGGGCACCTCGAAGCGGCGTTGCGAGTACAGCCACGCAATGGTGTTGCCCTTGGCGTCGACCATCGTCGACACGGCGGGCACATCCCCGGTGACCAGCTGGGCCGAGCCGTTGGCCACCACGTCGGAGGCGCGGTTGGACATCAGGCCGACACCGCCGGCGATGGGAAACAGCAACGCCGCGAGCAACACGGCGGCGAGCAGACAACACCCGGCCAGTTTGAGCACAGTTGGGCCGGTCGGGGGGCGCTCCGACATGGCTAACACACTAGCGGTGGTCGCAAGTGCGGTGGAGTCGGGCGAAGCGGGCCACGCCCTCACCAGGCCGCAATTAACTGTCGCAGGCGTCAAAAAATGACCGATTCAGGGGAGGCGCCGATGCTGATCGTGGTCCAAATCATGATCGGACTGCACGGTCGTCCCAAAAAATTGCCTACCAACCGTTGCGCAAACAGCACCTGACCACCTAACTTGGACATCAAGTGCGATTCAGGTAACACTGATGACGCTATGTGGCGTAGATCGCAGTGCTCGGTCCGCGCCGATGTTGAATAGGTGGCTGCCGGGGCGGCCGGGACGGAGGATCGTCAGTGTCTGTTGTAGGGACAGCGGTTCGCAACACCAGCATGGCAGCGACATCAACTCCCCGAACAGTTCTGCGCGGTGTGCAGGACGAGGGCCGGATCGCGTGGGTTTCCAAGGCCGTCTGCCGCGGCGCGGACCCCGACGAACTCTTCGTACGCGGTGCGGCACAACGCAAAGCCGCAGTGATCTGTCGGCACTGCCCGGTCGTGCTGGACTGTCTGGCCGACGCCCTGGACAACCGGGTTGAGTTCGGGGTGTGGGGCGGCATGACCGAGCGGCAGCGCCGGGCGCTGCTCAAGCAGCACCCCGAAGTGACCTCCTGGCGTGAGTACTTCGCCGCCCAGCGCAAGCAACGTGACGCCGGCTGACGCCCGGCTGAGTCCCTCTTCGCTTCTACTTCTACTTCGCCGCCGTCAGCTGATCGGCGATCGCGCCCAGCGCCTCCAGATCGGAGACGTCGAACGGCAGTGACGGCACCCCCACGATGGGAACCCGCGGGTTAGCCCGGGTGAACCGCGACAGCAGCCGGATCTCACGCTTGGCGGTCGCGCCCCGATCGGCGTGGATCTGCAGCGCCGCCGTGGTGAGTGACTTCGTCCCCTCGGGCAGTTCGCCCCCGGACTCCTGCAGCGTCTCGATCGCGTCGATGGCGCGCTCGATGGGCAGGTCGCACAACATCGGGTGGGTGCGGTTGAGGATCAGCCCCGCCAGCGGCATGTGCTCCTGAGACAGCCGGTCGACGAAGAACGACGCCTCCCGCAACGCGTCGGGTTCGGCTGCCGACACCACCACGAATTGGGTACCGCGGCGCTTGAGCAGCTCGTAGGTGCGGTCGGCCTTCTCCCGGAAACCGCCGAAGGTGGCGTCGAGCGACTGCACGAAATTCGCTGCGTCGGAAAGCATCTGCGAACCCAGGATGGTCGACAGCGCTTTCATCGCCAGGCCGAGCGCGCCGGCCACCAGCTTGCCGAGTCCGCGACCGGGGCCCAGCAGCAACTTCCACAGCCGGCTGTCCATGAAGCTGCCCAGCCGCTTGGGTGCGTCCAGGAAGTCCAGGGCGTTGCGCGACGGCGGAGTGTCGACGACCACCAGGTCCCAGCGGTCCTCGCCCAGCAGCTGGCCGAGCTTCTCCATCGCCATGTACTCCTGCGTGCCGGAGAGCGAGGTGGCGACCGTTTGGTAGAACTGGTTGCTCAGGATCGCCTCGGCCCGCTCGGGGCCTGAGTACTGCGCCACCATCTCATCGAAAGTGCGGCGCATGTCGAGCATCATCGCGTGCAGCTGGCCGGGCACCTCCGCCGGCAACGGCACGCGCTGCGGGTAGTTGCCCAGATCCTCGATGCCCAGCGCCTGCGCCAGCCGGCGGGCCGGGTCGATGGTCAGCACCACCACGTTGCGGCCGTACTCGGCCGCCCGCAGCGCCATCGACGCCGCGGTGGTGGTTTTGCCGACGCCACCGGCGCCGCAGCACACCACCACGCGATTGGAGGTGTCGGACAGAATCGCCGCCAAGTCCAGCGCCAGCGGTTTGCCGGTGGTACCGGGTGTCATCGAACCCCCTGTTGGCCGAGAATTTCGGAAAGCTCATAAAGGCTGCCGAGGTCGATCCCGTCGGGGATCGTCGGCAGATGCAGGCGCGGCACGTCCAGATCCTGCAGCTGCTCGGCCGTTTCGTTCCGGGCGCTGATACGCGTCGCGTGCTGGATGGTTTCGGTCAACAGGCCGGCGAAGTCGTCGTCGGTCAGCGTGATTCCCGCGGCGGCCAGGCCGGTCCGCAGCGCGTCGGCATCGACCACGCCTTCGGCTGCCTTGGCCAGATCGGCGGGATCCAGGTGCGCGGCGATGTCGCGGTTGACGATCACACTGCCGATCGGCAGGTCCAGCTCCCGCAGTTCCTCGATGGCCTCCAGCGTCTCCTGCATCGGCAGGGCCTCCAGCAGCGTCACCAGGTGGATGACGGTCTGATCGGAGTGCAGCAGCTGCACCACACCGTCGGCCTGCGCGTGCACCGGTCCGCCCTTGGCCAGTTGCGACACGGCCTTGGTGACGTCGAGGAACCGGGAGATCCGGCCGGTCGGCGGCGCGTCCACCACGACCGCGTCGTAGATCGGTTTGTTGTTCTTGTCCGTCTGGATCACGTGGTACTTGATCTTGCCGGTGAGGATGACGTCGCGCAGGCCCGGCGCGATGGTGGTCGCGAACTCGACCGCCCCGACGCGTCGCATCGCCCGCCCGGCGATCCCCAGGTTGTAGAACAGGTCGAGGTATTCCAGGAACGCGGCCTCGATGTCCATCGCCAGCGCGTCGACCTGCCCGCCGTCCTCGGCGGTCGCAACCTTCAGCGGCTCGATGGGAAGCGGTGGCACGTCGAAGAGTTGCGCAATGCCTTGGCGCTCTTCGACTTCCACCAGCAATACCCGGCGTCCGCCGGCCGCCAGCGCTAACGCCAACGCCGCCGCCACCGTTGTCTTGCCGGTACCGCCCTTGCCGGTCACGAAATGCAGCCGGGCCTTCGTCAATCGCGAAGGCCAGCCGAGTGCAGGCTCGCTGCTGGAATTGGCTGTCACCACTGCATGCTAACCAAGAGCTTGCGCAGGCTAGCGATAAGCTCGCTGCCATGAGTCAACGCACGGTCTGGGAGTACGCCACCGTCCCCTTGCTCACACACGCCACCAAGCAGATCCTCGACCAATGGGGGGAAGACGGCTGGGAGCTGGTGTCGGTGGTTCCGGGGCCGTCGGGTGAGCAGCTCATCGCCTTCCTGAAGCGTCCGCGATGAGCTGGCGGGCCCGGCTGTCCGAGCTCGGAATCGAGCTGCCCGCCGTGGTGGCGCCGCTGGCGTCCTACGTGCCCGCGGTGCGCACCGGCAACCTGGTGTACACCTCCGGTCAGCTGCCGATGCGGGCCGGCGAACTGCCGCAGACCGGCAAGGTGGGCGCGGAGGTCACCCCGGAGCAGGGCCACGCGCTGGCCCGGATCTGCGCCCTCAACGCGCTGGCCGCTGTGGATGCTCTGGTCGGGCTCGACGCCGTGGCCCGGGTGGTCAAGGTGGTCGGGTTCGTCGCGTCGGCGCCGAACTTCAACGGCCAGCCGGGCGTGGTCAACGGGGCTTCGGAACTGCTGGGTGAGGTGTTCGGCGACGCCGGTACGCATGCCCGCTCCGCGGTCGGGGTCTCCGAGTTGCCGCTCAACGCGCCGGTGGAGGTCGAACTGATCGTCGAGCTGCAGGCCGCGGCGGAGTAGCGCAGCGGTGTCGGCCAGTCATCCCGCGTACGGCCGACTGCGGCCGGTCACCGACACCGCGTCGGTGCTGCTGGCCGACAATCCCGGTCTGATGACCCTGGAGGGCACCAACACCTGGGTGCTGCGGGGCCCGGGCAGCGACGAGGTGGTGATCGTCGACCCAGGGCCCGACGACGACGAGCACATCGGCCGGCTCGCCGAGGTCGGCAAGATCGCCCTGGTGTTGATCAGTCACCGGCACTTCGATCACACCGACGGCATCGACAAACTGGTGGACGCCGTCGCAGCGCCGGTGTACTCGGCCCGCAGCGGATTTCAGCGCCGCCTCGGCGGCCACCTGAGCGACGGTCAGGTGATCGAGGCGGCCGGTGTGCGCATCACCGTGTTCGCCACCCCGGGGCACACCGCTGACTCGCTGTCGTTCGTCCTGGACGACGCCGTCCTGACCGCCGACACCGTGCTGGGTCGCGGCACAGCCGTCATCGACTCCGAGGACGGCGACCTGACCCGCTACATGGACTCGCTGCAGCGCCTGCGCGGGCTGGGTGGGCGCACGGTGCTGCCCGGTCACGGACCGGAGCTGCCCAACATCGAGGCGGTGGCCACCGGCTACCTTCAGCATCGTGAACAGCGGCTCGACCAGGTGCGTTCGGCGCTGGCCGCGCTGGGGGAGCACGCCACCGCCCGCCAGGTCGTCGAACACGTCTACACCGACGTCGACGAACAGCTGTGGGGCGCCGCCGAATCGTCAGTGCAGGCCCAGCTGGACTATCTGCGGCGCTGAGATATCCCCGCGAGCAGACGCAAAAGCCCCCTTTTCCGCGTGGAAATGGGGGCCTTCACGTCTGCTCGCCGGGGTTAAAGGGCTCGCTGGAGCTACAGGGCGCGCCGGAGCTAAAGGCTCGCGGCTGAACTAGCGGGCTCGGCGGGCCAGCCGCTCGGAGTCGGAGATCAGCACACTCTTGCCCTCCAGCCGGATCCAGCCGCGATGGGCGAAGTCGGCGAGCGCCTTGTTCACCGTCTCCCGGGAAGCGCCGACCAGCTGAGCGATCTCTTCCTGCGTCAGGTCGTGGGTGACCCGCAGCGCACCGCCTTCCTGGGTGCCGAACCGCTGCGCCAGCTGCAGCAGCTGCTTGGCGACCCGGCCGGGCACGTCGGTGAAGATCAGGTCGGCCAGGTTGTTGTTGGTGCGACGCAGTCGGCGGGCCAACACCCGCAGCAGCTGCTCGGCGATCTCGGGCCGATCGGAGATCCACGACCGCAGGGCGTCGCGGTCCATCGACACCGCGCGCACCTCGGTGATGGTGGTGGCGCTCGAGGTTCGCGGGCCGGGGTCGAAGATCGACAGCTCACCGAACATGTCGGAGGGACCCATGATGGTCAGGAGGTTCTCCCGGCCGTCGGGAGACCGTCGGCCGATCTTCACTTTCCCGGAGACGATGATGTACAGCCGGTCGCCGGGCTCTCCCTCGGCGAACACTGTGTGTCCACGGGGAAAGTCCACGGGCTGAAGCTGCTTGGTCAGCGCGGCTACGGCGCTGGGCTCAACTCCCTGGAAGATTCCGGCCCTCGCCAGGATCTCGTCCACGATGCCCCTTAGATGTATTTGATGAAGGTTTGAAATCGTAAGCGCGGGCCGCTACCCGGCCAGCCACCTGAGTCTAGAGCTAGGCGTCAAGCGAGGTTACAACGCTACGCGCGATTGGCATGCCGATTCGGAGGAAACTGCGGATTGGTCTTCTGCTCCCGGCTCAGCCCGGTTTCGATGCGTTCCAGCCCGACCGCTGACAGCATCAACAGCGTCGGGATGGCGGTGATGAGCAGCCAGGACACAAGTCGTCAGTAAACCTGGGCAAGGTCTCGTTGGGGTCACAAATCAGTACCCTGTCGGAGGTGACAGTGGACAAAGCCTCGCGCGCGGTGCGGACCGAGACCCGGACCGGACTGGTCCGGCGCGCTCGCCGGATGAATCGGACTCTGGCGCAGGCCTTTCCCGACGCCCACTGCGAACTGGACTTCACCACGCCCCTGGAGTTGGCGGTCGCCACCATACTGTCGGCGCAGTGCACCGACGTGCGGGTGAACCAGACGACCCCGGCGGTGTTCGCCCGCTACCCCACAGCGCTGGACTACGCCCAGGCCGACCGCACCGAGCTGGAGGAGCTCATCCGGCCCACCGGCTTCTACCGCAACAAGGCGGCAGCCCTGATCAACCTGGGGCAGATGCTGGTCGAGCACTTCGACGGCGAACTGCCCAGCACCATGGAAGAGCTGGTGCGCCTGCCCGGGGTGGGACGCAAGACCGCCAACGTCATCCTGGGCAACGCGTTCGGGGTGCCGGGCATCACCGTCGACACCCACTTCGGTCGCCTGGTGCGGCGCTGGGCCTGGACCAGCGAGGAAGACCCGGTCAAGGTCGAGCATGCGGTCGGTGAGCTGATCGAACGCAAAGAGTGGACATTGCTGTCGCACCGGGTGATCTTTCACGGCCGACGGGTCTGTCATGCCCGCAAACCGGCCTGCGGGGTGTGCGTGCTGGCCAAGGACTGCCCGTCGTTCGGGATCGGGCCCACCTCGCCGATCGAGGCCGCTGCGCTGGTCAAAGGCCCCGAGACGGAGCATCTGCTGGCCCTGGCCGGCCTCTAGCCCAGATGGCGCCGATGAACAGATCGACCGGATGGACCCTGACCTGGCTGGCTGTGCTGGCGGTGGTGGCGGCTCTGCTGTTCGGGCTGGTGGCCGAACTGCGCCGTGAACCCGCCACTGTGCAGCCGGGGCGCGGCGCGGCCGCGGCCGAAACCGGCTCAGATCTGGGCGACCTGCGGCAGCGCGCCGATCTGCCGCCCTGTCAGGCAGGGCCGGGCGGCTCCGGGCCGCCTGCGTTGAGCGGCGTGACCGTCGAGTGCGCGGCCGACGGCTCGCCCGTCGACGTGGCGGCGATGTTCGCAGGCCGGAAAGTGCTGCTGAACCTGTGGGCCTACTGGTGTGGGCCGTGCCGCGACGAGCTGCGGGCGTTCGCCGAATATCAGCGCCGAGTGGGGCCGGCGGTGACGGTGGTGACGGTGCACCAAGACGACAACCAGGCCGCCGGGTTGGCCCTGCTGGCCGACCTCGGCGTGCGGTTGCCCACCCTGCAAGACGGCCGCCGCCAGCTTGCGGCAGCCCTTCGGGTGCCCAACGTGATGCCCGCGACGGTGCTGCTGGCCGCGGACGGTAGCGTGACCCGCATCCTGCCGCAGACTTTCGCCAATGCCGACGAGATCGCCGCCGCCGTCGAGGACAGCGGCCGCTGATGTGCGGCACTCAGAATCCGGTACAGAAGGGGGCCCGGTGAGCGCTGGCGAGTCCCAGCCCTGGGCCCCGTCGCGCGCCCCGTCATGGCTGCGCCCGCTGGTCGACAATGCCGAGAAGATGCCGTCGGCCTACCTGCAGCGGGTGCCCGCCGATGTTCGCGCGATGATCGCGGCGGCCAACACCAAGGCCAGCGTCACCGGACGCCGGCGTGACGCGGCGGTGCTGGTGCTGTTCTCCGGGCCGTCGGGTGGCCCGCCGGAGGAGATATCGCAGTCGGCGGATCTGCTGGTCACGGTGCGGGCCTCGACGCTGCGTCATCACGCCGGGCAGGCCGCGTTCCCGGGCGGAGCGGTCGACCCCGGCGATGACGGACCGGTCGCCACGGCGTTGCGGGAGGCCAACGAGGAGACCGGGATCGATCCGGGCCGGGTGACCCCATTGGTCGAGCTGGAGAAGCTCTTCATCGCCCCCTCGGGGTTCCAGGTGGTGCCGGTGCTGGCGTACTCCGAGGATCCTGGGCCGGTGACCGCGGTGGACCCGGCCGAGACCGCGATCGTCGCCCGCGTTCCAGTCCGGGCATTCATCAACCCCGAGAACCGGTTGATGGTTTACCGTGATGCGCGCAGTCGGCGTTGGGCGATGCCGGCGTTCCGGCTCAACCAGATGCTGGTCTGGGGATTCACCGCCCAGGTGATCTCGGCGATGCTGGATGTGGCCGGCTGGGCGCAGCCCTGGGACACCAACGAGGTACTTGGGCTCGACGAGGCCATGGCTCAGGTCGGAGGAGAAGGCGGAATATGACGTCGTCGCAGTGGCTGGACATCGCCGTGCTGGCGATCGCCTTCGTTGCCGCAGTGTCCGGGTGGCGCTCCGGCGCGCTGGGCTCCCTGCTGTCCTTCGTCGGCGTTGCCCTGGGCGCGATGGCCGGGGTGCTGCTGGCCCCGCACCTGATCGAGAGCGTCTCCGGTGCCCGGCTGAAACTGTTCGCCGCGCTGTTTCTGATCCTGGTCATGGTCGTCATCGGTGAGGTCGCCGGAGTGGTGCTGGGCCGGGCGGTGCGCGGAGCGATCCGCAACCCCGGTGTCCGGGGACTCGACTCCGTCGTCGGGGTGGTGCTACAGCTCGCGGTGGTGCTGATCGCGGCCTGGCTGCTGGCCACCCCGCTGACCGCATCCGATCAGCCGAACCTGGCCGCGGCCGTCAACAACTCGCGAGTGCTGCGTCAGGTCGACGAGGTCGCGCCGCGTTGGCTCAAGAACGTTCCCCGGCGGCTCTCGGCGGTGCTCGACGATTCCGGGCTGCCGTCGGTACTGGAGCCCTTCAGCCGCGCACCGATCGCCGCGGTCGATGCTCCGGACCCCGAACTGGCCGCCAGTCCGGTGGTGGACGCCACGGCGCCGAGTGTGCTGCGGATCCGCGGCGTGGCGCCCAACTGCCAGAAAGTGTTGGAGGGCACCGGATTCGTCATCGCGCCTACCCGGGTGATGACGAATGCGCACGTGGTGGCCGGCTCGGACAGCGTCACCGTGGAAAGCGGCACCAAGTCCTATGAGGCCACGGTCATCTCCTTCGACCCCAAGGAGGACATCTCCATCCTGGCGGTGCCCGATCTGCCGTTGCCACCGTTGGAGTTCGCCTCCTCACCCGCCCCGGCCGACACCGACGCACTGGTGCTCGGCTACCCCGGCGGCGGGATCTTCGAGGCCACCCCGGCCCGCATCCGCGACGTGATCAACCTCGAGGGCCCCGACATCTACCGCGACACCACGGTCACCCGTCGGGTGTACACCATCAGAGGCACTGTGCAGCAGGGTAATTCCGGCGGGCCCATGATCGACATGGACGGCCGGGTGATCGGCGTGGTGTTCGGTGCGGCGGTCGACGACGCCGACACCGGATTCGTGATGACCGCCGAAGAGGTGGCCGGTCAGCTGGCGCGCATCAACAACACCCAGCCGGTCTCGACGCAGACCTGCGTCGGGGGAGAGTGACTTAGCCCAGAAACCGCATCAGGTGGTCGTTGACCACCTCGGGCGCCTCTTCGTGAGCGAAATGCCCCGCGCCGGGCACCGACAGGTACTGTCCGTGCGGCGCGTACTGCCGAGTCTTGTCGACCGGGTCGGCCAGCACGTAGGGGTCGTCCTCGCCGCGTAGGTGCAGCAGCGGAATCTTCAGGGTGCGCAGGTCGAGCGCTTTCATGAACCGTCGGCCCTCAGCGCGGAGCTGACTGCGCACCGCCCAGCGCTGGTACTCCAGCGCGCAGTGCGCCGCCGACGGAATCTGTACCGCGGTGCGCAGGTACCGGATGGTTTCGGCGAAGTCCGCGCTCGCCTGCCAGTTCGCCCCGGCCCTGCTGCGCACCAAGCGCTCCAGGTCGGCCCCGTCGCGGCGAGTCAGGGTGCGTTCCGGCCAGAACGGCACCTGGTACCGCAGCAGCCACGGCAACAGTGCCCGGCCCTGGTCGGCGTGGGTCAGCGCCGAGCGGCGCAGTGCCGCGGGATGCGGCGAGCTGACCACCGCGATGTCGCGCACCAAGCGGGGGTGCAGCAGCGCGGTCGCCCAGCACACCAGGCCACCGTCGGCGTGGCCGACCAACGTCGCCGAGGAGTGCCCGAGAGCCCTGATCAGCCCGGCGGTGTCGCCGGCCAATGTCCAGCCGTCATAGCCGCGGGGCGGCTTGTCGCTGCCGCCGTAGCCACGCAGATCGACGGCGACCACCCGGGCATCGCTCAGCCCGCGCAGCTGATGCCGCCAGGTCCACCAGAACGAGCCGAAGCCGTGCAGCAGCATCACCAGCGGCCGCGACGTCGTCGGGGCGTCGGCGGCCCTGTCGTCGGCTGGTATCGCCTCGACGACATGGAAGCGAATGCCGTTGGCGTGGATGTCCCAGTGTCGCCACGGCCCGTCGATGCGGGTCATCGACGGATCCGGTGGCGGCACTACCAGCCTGAGGGATCGGTGTTCGGTGTCCCGGACGAGCGCGCCGGTGACGGCGACGTGCCGTGCAGGCGTTCCGGGTCGGGACGAAGCGCGTCGCGGGTCTCGCGCACCGATTCGATGGTCTGTTGCGGCCCGCGGATACGGCGCACCCGCAAGAAGCCGATCAGCGCCAGCGCCACGGTCACCACCAGCATGATGCCGAACACGATGAGGTAGGCGGCCCAGTCCTGCAGCCAGATGTTGAGCACCTCGGCGAGGAAGAAGAAGAAAAAGAACGTCGAGTAGAACAGCACGACCAGGGCCGCGATGAAGAACACGCTGCCGGTCAGGCCCCTCTTGACGTCGCGGGTGATCTCGGCGCGGGCCAGCTCGACCTCCGCGCGCACCAGCGTCGACACCTGAGCTGTGGCGTCCTTGACCAGATCGCCCAGGGAGGGGTCCGCGGGCAGCGCATGCGGGTCGGCCAACGGGATGGTCGCCAACGTGTCGGGCACGCCGTTGCGGTCCGTCTTCACCGCGGCGCGTAACGCGTTCTTGCGATCGGCCTTGCTCACTGGCTGTCCTCCCGTTCGCCGTCGTCGCGGCTTAATGTTGCCATGCGGTAGCCGACCCCACGAGTGGCCCCGGAAAAGCTGCGGGCGATCTCAAGTCCCCGAGCGCGGTCCCGGTGCGGATGGCGGCGGACCGCGCGTCCGGCTCCGTCGTCCCGGCGACCGCGGCTAGGCTGTTTCTTGACCACCGGAGGTGGTGTTGATTGACGGGAGTACCGCAGTGCAGATCGCACACCGCTGGTTGTTACGCGCCACGACGGCGCTGTTGGTGTGGGTGACCTGTGCCGCCTTGGCCACGGTGTTCGGGCCGGCGGCCCGGGTGGTCGCCGACGACAAGGTGGTGCTGGGCGGGGGCGCCGGACTCGTGGTCGATCAGGACACGCTGTGCACGCTGACCTCGATCGGCCACGACAGGACGGGTGCACTGATCGGTTTCACCTCAGCGCACTGCGGTGGCCCGGGCGCACTGGTGGCCGCTGAGGGCGCAGAGGGCAACGGCGTGGTCGGCCATATGGTGGCCGGCAATGACGCGCTGGACTACGCGGTGATCGAGTTCGACCCGAACAAGGTGACGCCGGTGCCGAATTTCGGCGGTTTCGTGATCGGCGGCATCGGTCCGGACCCCATCTTCGGCCAGATCGCCTGCAAGCAGGGCCGCACCACGGGCAACTCCTGCGGCCTCACCTGGGGACCGGGTCAGGATCCGGGCACCATCGTGATGCAGGTCTGCGGGCGCCCCGGCGACTCCGGCGGCCCGGTCGTGGTGAACAACATGCTGGTCGGCATGATCCACGGGGCGTTCAGCGATGCGCTGCCCACCTGCGTGATCAAGTACATCCCGTTGCACACGCCCGCCGTGGTGGTGTCGATCAACGCCGTACTGGGCGACGTCAACGCCAACAATCGGCCGGGCGCGGGCTTCGTCCCGATCGGCTAGACGGTATGGGTGACCGTCGGCGTTGAGCTGGGGGTTGCGGGCCGGGGCCCCACTCACCCATGTTCGTGGGTTA
>NZ_LQPI01000056.1 GCF_002101775.1 Mycolicibacter nonchromogenicus
ACCTTCAATCACTCGGCTACGACACGCCGGCACCGCTGATCAGGTCCGACTCGTACACCACTCTGCTGGACGCAACCGATAGTCGATGTGCACTTGTGCTGATCTTCATGCAACTTGTGCGATGTGATGAATCGCCCGCTCGACGAGCATGCGGATGCCTTCGTCGGCGTCCGTTCGGTTGGATCGCTAGGTGTGAGTCGGCGGGATGGTCAGGGTCTTGTGGCTGAGTTCCGCGTCTGCAACGCAATCGCGTGCGGCCGGGTTTGGCAAACGCTTCGGAGCTTTACGTCTCGCTTCCTGACGGTCAAACCACGGCCAGAACAGCCAATCTACGACTGGAGGAAGAAAGTCAGCATCACCCCTGAAGTGCGATGTCAGTGGAGCCGATGACGGGAATCGAACCCGCGTATTCAGCTTGGGAAGCTGATGTTCTGCCATTGAACTACATCGGCACTGGTGCGCTAAGCAGGCTAGCAAACGCCTCGTCTACTCCGCCGAGTAGTCACAAGAAACCAATGCTTGCGGCGTGCCCGGCGTGATTCTGTGTCTGCTCGCCGATGGGCCGAGTTCAGCGGATACGCTCGTGCCGTGCTGCTCTCCGATCGCGATCTGCGGGCCGAAATTGCTGCTGGCCGGCTGGGCATCGACCCGTTCGACGACGCGCTGGTACAGCCGTCGAGCGTGGACGTCCGCCTCGACAGCCTGTTCCGGGTGTTCAACAACACCCGCTACACCCACATCGATCCAGCTCAACAGCAAGACGAGCTGACCACGCTGGTCGAACCCAAACCCGGCGAGCCGTTTGTGCTGCACCCCGGCGAGTTCGTGCTGGGGTCCACCCTGGAGTGCTGCACCCTTCCCGACGATCTGGCCGGCCGCCTCGAGGGCAAATCGAGCCTGGGCCGGCTGGGCCTGCTGACCCACTCCACCGCGGGTTTCATCGATCCCGGTTTCTCCGGGCACATCACCTTGGAGCTGTCCAACGTGGCCAATCTGCCGATCACATTGTGGCCGGGAATGAAGATCGGCCAGCTGTGTCTGCTGCGATTGACCAGTCCGGCGGAGCACCCATACGGCAGTACGCGCGTAGGGTCGAAATATCAGGGCCAGCGCGGGCCGACGCCGTCCCGCTCGTACCAGAACTTCATCAAGTCCGGTTAGCTCTCGGACCTGACGGCCGCCTCGCGGCTGCGATGAAGCCGGTATCGGCCAGCCCTGATGGGGGGTTCGGTCCCGCATGCCGGCCGATCAGCAGTAGAGGGGAGGTTTCGTGGATATCGTTCTTGGGGTGTCGGTGGCGCCCTCGGCGGTCCGCATGGTGCTGGTGGAAGGCGAGAACGCCGACGGGGTCACCGTCGAGCACGACGACTTCGACGTGGCAGATGATGCACAGACCGCTCCCGAGCGGGTGGTGTCGGCCATTCTCGGTACCCGCGAGGGCGCCCGCGAAGGCGGGTATGAGCTCAGCTCCACCGGCGTGACCTGGAGCGATCCGGCCGAGGCGCATGCGTTGCGTGAGGCGCTGGCCGGTCGCAAGGTCGAGAACGTGATGCTGGTGTCGGCGTTTCTGGCCGCAGCGGCGCTGGCCCAGTCTGTGGGCAGTGCGACGCGCTATGCGCGGACGGCTCTGCTGTTCGTCGAGCCGGAAGCCGCCACGTTGGCCGTGGTGAACTCTGACGACGGCGCGATCACCGAGATTCGCCGGCAGCCGCTCTCGCACGACGACGAGAGCGCGGTCGGCGAGATCACCGAGCTGGCAGCCGGCGCGCAACGGCTGGAGTCCAATCCCGAGGGCCTGTTCGTGGTGGGCTCGGGCGTCAACGTCGCGATGATCAAGCCGGAGCTGGACAAGGCCACTCCGCTGCCGGTCAGCGTGCCCGAGGAACCGGACATGGCGTTGGCCCGCGGGGCGGCGCTGGCCAGTGCCAACGCCCCGCTGTTCTCCGCTTCCACCCGGGCGCAGGCCTGGGCGCAGGATCCGGGCACCGGTGAACTGGATCCGGCACTGGCCAGTGCCGGGTACGCCTACATCGCGCCCGACGCGGTGAACTACGTCGCGCCCGACGGGGTGACCTATGACCAGGTGGATTACAACGCCACCGTCGGCAACGAGCCGCTGGCCTACAGCGCACTGCCGGATGCCGGCGTCGGTCTGGGCGGCGCGCTGGCAGATCCTGTCGACGATCCCGAACTTGTCGACTCCCGGATGCTGGACTTCAGCACCGGGGTCCAGCGGCGGGAACGTAAGCCGATGCTGGTCACCGGCGGGGTCGCGGCGCTGTTCGTCGTCGGAGTGCTCGGTCTGGCGGTCGCATTGGCTGTGGGGATGCGGGCGGCCAATCAGCACCGACCGGATGTGCGGGCCAACGTCGTCACTCAAAAGGCGCCGCCGCCCGCGGCTGTCGTCACCCCGGCGCCCCCTCCGCCGGCGGCCCCGCCGGCGCCGGG
>NZ_LQPI01000057.1 GCF_002101775.1 Mycolicibacter nonchromogenicus
CAGCGCCATCGACAGATCCAGCATCTCCACCGGATAGCCGGTCTTGTCAGCAACCACCGCCAACATGTCCCCGACCAAATCCACACCCGCCGCCGCCGGCGCAGGTGCAGCAGGTGCAGGCGCAGCCGCCGGCGCAGGAGCTGCTGCAACCGGGGCAGCAGCAGGCGCCGGCGCGGCAGCCGGGGCCGCCGCCGGACCCAGCAGCGACTGCAGGTAGTCGACGATCTCGCGCAGCGTCACCAGCGCCGCCATGGTCGCGGTGTCCACCTCAGGCAACGTCGGCACCCGATCCTGCACGGCCGACAAGATCTCCACCCGCTTGATCGAGTCGATACCCAGATCCGCCTCCAGCGCCATCGACAGATCCAGCATCTCCACCGGATAGCCGGTCTTGTCAGCAACCACCGCCAACATGTCCCCGACCAAATCCACACCCACCGCAGCCGGCGCAGCGGCCACCGGGACAGCCGGCGCGGGGGCAACGGGGACCGCAACCGGCGGGGCCGCAACCGGGGCCGGCGCGGGCGGAGCGGGCATGGTCGCGACCGCAGCAGGTGCGCTTACCGGCGCCGGTGCTGCAGGTGCGGGCGGGGCGCTGACGGGAGCAGCAGGAGCCGCAGGCGGCGCAGGCACCGGGGGCACCGGAGGCGCCGCAGGCGGCGCGGGCATGGCCGGCGCGGGCGGCGGGGTGACCACCGGCGGCGCCGGGGGGGCCGCAACGCCGTACGGGGCGGTGGGCTGAGCCGGCACCACCGTGGTGGCGGCCGGGAACAGCTGGGGGACCGGCATCGGCGCGAACCCGACATTGGAGACCAAGGTCTGCAGCAGGCCCTGCAGGTGCGCGATGGTCTGCTGCATGCTGCCCAGCGCGCCGACCATGTGGGTCACCATCTCCGCTCCGGGACCGGACACCAGCGGCGACGTCACCATCGGAACGGGGGCGGGCTGAACCGGCACCGGGTCGTGCGACGGGACATGTGCCGGCAGCCCGTTCGTCTCGGGAACGGGGGGATGCGCTGCTGTCATTTCGGGCTCCGATACGGTCGCGTGGCCGTTGTGGTCACTGCGGGGGGTGGATATCTCGGGTCGCTGCACCAGCTCGTCATTGATGTCTGGTCGGCCGAAGTTCGTGCCGTTGAGCTTGATCGTCAACTTGGGAGCCGGACGCGTCCGCGGGTCATCACCGTGGCGGTAGTCGGCCCACAGGGCATCGAAGTTCATCGGAACGCCGGCGGCCACCAGTTGAGCCAGGCCCATCCACAGCGATCGAATCCCGTTCCTGCCCTTGGCGTCCAGGGCGATCGCGACGTGGTCCTGGCCGGTCAGGCACTTGCCGACGAGGTTGGTGAGCACGCTGCCGGGGCCGACCTCGATAAAGGTGCGGGCACCCGCGGACCACATCGCCTGGACCTGCTCCACGAACCGCACGGGCTGGGCGATCTGATTGGCCAGCGTGGCCTGCATCTGGTCGGCGCCGCCGACGTACGGCTGCGCCGTTGCGTTGGCATAGACGGGCACCTGCGGCAGGCCGAACGGGATGCCCGCCAGGTACGAGGCGAACGGGCCCGCCGCCGAGCTGACGATCTCGGAGTGGAAGGCGGTGGCGACGTCGAGGAGCCGCGCGTTCATGCCTGCTGCGCCGAACCGCTGCGCGGCGTCGGCGATAGCCGCACTGTCGCCGGAGAGCACCACCTGGTTGGGGGCGTTGTGGTTGGCGATCACCACAGGCAGGCCCCACTCGGCGAGAAGCCGGCTGACCTGCTCGGCGGAGGCGGTCACCGCGCACATCGCACCATCGCTGCTGGCGGCGGCCTGGGCCATCAGTGCACCGCGTGCGCGTGCGATGAGCAGCGCGACGTCGTCACTGATCACCCCCGCGGCACACAGGGCACTGACCTCACCGAAGCTGTGACCGCCGACGGCAACGGGCGCGATGCCCAGCGAGCGCACGATGGACAGCAGGCTGAGGCTGTGCGCACCGATGCCCGGCTGCGCCCACTCGGTCTTGGTCAGCTCAGCCGCCTGAGCCGCGCGATCTTCCTCGGTGAAGGCCGTCTTGGGCCACACGACCTCGTGCAGGTCGCGGTCGGCGTTGAGCAGCTCGGCGCGCGCAAGCTCCCAGGGCGCCAAAGCCGGTCCGTAGAGCTGCGGGATGTCGGCACCCATGCCGACGTACTGGCTGCCCTGGCCGGGGAACAGCAGCGCCACCGGGCCAGCCTGCTGGCTGGAGTAGTAGTAGCCCTTCGGCGAGCTGAACGACGTCTCCACGTTGGGGGTTTGGAGTTTCGCCGCGGCTTCGCCGAGCATGGTGCGCAGGGTCTCGACGCTGTTGGCGACCACGGCAAGGCGATGCGGGCGGCCGGCGTCATACGCCGACTGCGTGCTTCGCGCGAGGTAGCTGAGCATCTCCGGGGAGTCGACCAGCGAGCCGGCCAGCTCTCCAGCCTGAGCAGCCAGTGCGGCCGCCGAATCCGCGCCCAGGACCACCAGCTCGGAGTCCCAGGAGCGATAGCGCGGAGCATGCTCGCCGGCGCCGGTGTACTCCTCCAGCGTGATGTGGAAGTTCGTCCCGCCGAAGCCGAACGCGCTGACCGACGCGCGCCGCGGCACGTTCTGGTCGGCGATCCACGGTTTGGTCTGCGTCGACAGGTAGAACGGCGACGATTCGATCTCGAGCCCGGGGTTGGGGCGGTCGATCTTGATGGTTGGGGGCAGGACCTTGTGATGCAGAGCCATCACGGTCTTGAACAGCCCGCAGGCGCCGGCGGCGCCCTTGGTGTGGCCGACCTGGGACTTGACCGAGCCGACAGCGCACCACTGACGGTCCGTCCGGCCCGACTCGTCGAACACCCGGCGCAGGGCGGTGAACTCGGCAACGTCGCCGGCCTTGGTGCCGGTGCCGTGGGCTTCGACGAGGCCGACGGTCTCCGGCCCGTAGCCGGCCGCCTCGTAGGCGCGGCGCAGGGCCTTGGCCTGACCGTCCGGGCTGGGGGCGTAGATGCTCTTGGCCCGGCCATCCGAGGACGTGCCGATGCCGCGGATCACGGCGTAGATCCGGTCGCCGTCGCGCTCCGCGTCGTCGAGGCGCTTGAGCGCCAGCATCGACAGGCCCTCGCCCAGCATGGTGCCGTCAGACTGGTCGGAGAACGGACGGCAGTCGCCGGTGCGCGACAGCGCGGTGACCTTGGCGAAGCACATGAACATGAAGATGTCGTTGAAGGCGTCCACGCCGCCGGCGATCACCATGTCGGCCTCGCGCAGGTAGAGCTCGTGCAGCGCGATCTCGATCGCGGCCAGTGAACTGGCGCATGCGGCGTCGACGACGCAGTTCGTTCCGCCCAGGTCGAAGCGGTTGGCGATTCGCCCGGCGATGACGTTGCCGAGCAGGCCCGGGAAGGTGTTCTCCTGCCAGGGGGTGTAGCCCGCCGCCACGCTCTCGCTGAAGGCGGTCAGCTCACTGTCGGACAGACCGGCCGCGCGCAGGCCGCGTTCCCAGATCGGCCGATGCAGGCGACCGCTCATGTAACCCGACATCTCGGTGCCCCCGGACGAGCCCAGCACCACGCTGACCCGTTCGCGATCGATCGTGGAGATGTCGCCGCCCGCGTAGTCCTCCAGCACCTGCTGCGCGACCCTCAGCGCCAGCAGCTGGGCGGTGTCGGTCGCAGGCAAGACGTTCGGCGGAATGCCGAAATCCATCGGCGCGAAGTCAATGGTGGGCAGGAAGCCGCCGCGACGGGCGTACACCTTGTCGGGCGTGCGGGGATCCGCGTCGAAGTAGTCGTCGACCCGCCAGTGCGACTCCGGTACGTCGGAGAACAGGTCCACGCCCTCGACGATGTTGCGCCAGAATCGCTCGGCTTCGGGGGACCCGGGGAACAGCGCACTGACGCCGACCACTGCGACAGGTGGATGTTTGGCTACCACAGGGTCTCCTTAAGAACGGCCTTGACGCAAAGCATCGAAAGCCTAAGTTTTGCCATCAGAGACGATGAATAGCAGCTGGGGGTCCGCTGATCATCCCAATGGCCAGACGCTGCCGGGACCATATCAGAGTGTTGTAGCCATCACACATCGAAGATGTCTGGCCCAGGCCCCGGAATATATTACAGTCTTCGGCCAAAATGTCATGCCGGGGCCCCGCTGAACAGCCACTAAGCGACGCGCATAACGAATTTTACGACTTTCGTCACACCGCCAGCGGACGTGGGCTGTAAGCGAACGCCCTGGCCGGCACCGGGACCCCGCAGGCGCGGGCCGCGCCGGCGCGACTCACGTGGGCCGCACCTTCGAGCAGGTTAAGCGCCACCTGGACAGCCTGGCGATTCTCGCATGCCTCGAGGTGGCTGCCCGCCACCCAGCTGTTGAACGCACCCATGGCCGGGCCGCACCAGATCTGGTAGTCGAGCACCCGCTCGGGGAGGCCGCTGATGGCCCACCGGCTCGACTGACCCAGATACCAGCGGAACACCAGCGCCATCTGGTACTTCGGATCCCGCGACGCGAGTTCGAGCACCGCCGGGTCGCGCTGTTGCCAGTACCGCTGGGTGTCCGCCCACACCTCGGCGACGGTGGCGCCCAGGATCTTCTCCAGCTCGGGGCCGTGCTTGGCGACCACGCTGGCCAGGTCGGGGTTGCCCGCGTACCACTCGTAGAGCTTCTTGCCGCGCGGGGCGAACATCGTTCCTCGTTTGAGGACCTGCAGGTTGACGCCCATCTCGAACATGTCGGAGGCGGGGGCCATCATCACGTCGGCGATCCCGGCCTTGGCGAGCATCGCGCGTCCGGCCTCCGACAGCCCCGACTCCACGCAGGCCTGGTTGACCGACCCGGTCAAGACGTAGGCCGCGCCCATCGCGAAGGCACCGGCGACCGCCTGCGGCGCACCGAGGCCGCCCGCCGCGCCCACCCGCACCCGGCCACTCAGCGCGCGCTGCTGGGCGAGCGTGTCGCGCAGCATGGCGATCTCGGAGAACAGCGCCGGCAGCGGACGGTTGTCGGTGTGCCCGCCGCTGTCGGATTCGACGGTGATGTCCTCGGCCACCGGCACATACCGAGACAGGTCGGCCTCGCGCTCCGTCAGCTTTCCGGCCGCGACCAATGCGGACACCAGCGCCGCCGGCGCCGGTTCCATGAACATGCGCGCCACCTCCGGCCGCGACACCTTGGCCATCACGTGGTTACGGCGCACGATGTTGCCGGCCGGATCGGTGTCCAGGCCCGAGAGTGCGTAGTGCACCACCGCGGGCGTCAGCTTCATGAAGGCCGAGGCCTCCACAACCGGAACGCCGCGCGCGATGAACAGCTCGGCGACGCGCGTCTCCAGCGAGACCTCATTGGGCGAGTGGATCAGGTTGGCTCCCCAGGCCAGCCCGGGCCGACCGGCCAACGCGGTCTGGATCTCGTGCAGCCCCCGCTCGACGGCCTCGTAGGAGAGCCCGCCGGCGCCGAAGAACCCCATCATCTGGGCCTCGGCCATCGCGATGACCAACGCCGGCGTGGCGATGCCGTTGGCCATCGCCCCGGTGACGTAGGGGAAACGGACGCCGTGCGCCTCGCAGAATTCGCGGTCGCCCAGCCACTCGGGGTAGATCGCGGGCAACGTGCCCACCAGGGAATATTCCGTCTCCCCGGCGCCGGCCACCGCCCCGCCCAGTGCCACGCCCAGCATCCCGGTGGCGGTTTCGCGCACCACATGCACGGGGTGACGGATGTAGCCGATGACGTCGGCGATGTCGTCGGGGGCGAATGCGGCCGGTGTGGTGGTGGGGCGCCAGCCCAGGCCCGGGCTCGCGCCGGCCTGCTGCTCCAGTACTGCGCCAGGTCGCTCGTTCACAGTCGTTCCTCTCGATCACCGGTGCCAAGAGCTCTCGCGCCGAGGGGCCGTGCGCACGAACCGGAGAAATCGATGAGAGTTTCTCATGGCCGGCGGCGGCGGGGAGTCTCCGCACCGTCAAACGGGTATAGGACCGCCGGTAGGCGCCAGCGGTGGCGCCGTGGACGGAGGAAATCGCTGCCGTGGGTCAACTACCGATGGCGCCGCTGCCGCGCCGCCGTTCTGGGCTGCGCCAGATCACCGAGGGCCTCGGCCAACTCGACGCCGAGGTGTTCGAGGCGATCGCACACTCACCCAGCCGGCTGCTCGACACCACCATGCCCCCGCTGACCCGCGCCGCCGACCACTCCAAACTGTGGCTGGCTCTGGCCGCCGTCATGGCGGCCACCGGCGGCCCGGCGACCCGCCGCGGAGCCGCGCGCGGAGTGGCGAGTCTGGCACTGACCAGCCTGATCACCAACCAGGTGATCAAACGGATCCGGCCGCGTGCGCGTCCCAACATCACGCTGGTGCCGCTGCTGCGCCGGGCCCGCCGGCTCCCGCTGTCGAACTCACTGCCCTCCGGGCACTCCGCGAGCGCGGCGGCCTTCGCCGTCGGGGTGGGCCTGGAGAGCCCCCTGGTGGGACTACCGGTCGCCGGGCTGGCGGGGCTGGTCGGTCTGTCCCGGATCGCCACCGGCGTCCACTACCCCGGGGACGTACTGGCCGGGCTGGGTATCGGCGCGTCGCTCGCGGTAGTCGGAGCCAAGCTGGTCCCGCCGATAGCCGCCCCTGCTGCTCAGCGCACCACGGCTCTTCGCGTCCCCTCCCCCGCACGTCCCGACGGCGACGGCGTGGTGTTGGTGGTCAACCCCGAGTCCGGCGGTGGGCGCGCGGGCGAGGTCGCCGCGCAGGTGCGCCGGGAACTGCCGGCCGTCACCATCGTCGAGGTCGGCCCCGACGACGACTTGGTGGAGTCGCTGCGCCGCGCCGCCGACACCGCGGAGGTCCTTTCCATCGCCGGCGGCGACGGGTCGGTCGCGACCGCAGCACACGTGGCGGTGCAACGCGACCTGCCGCTGGCGGTGTTTCCCGGCGGCACGTTGAACCACTTCGCCAAGGACATCGGTTGTGACGCCACCGAGAAGACCGTCCGGGCCATTGCCGAGGGCAGCCTGTCGCGGGTCGACGTGGTGCGGTTCAACGACGAGACCACCATCATCAACACAGCGAGCATCGGCGCCTACCCGACGTTCGTTCGGCGCCGGGAACGGCTGCAGGGCAAGCTCGGCAAGCCGGTCGCCAGCGCCTACGCCATGCTGATGACCCTGCGCCGCGAACGGCCGGTGCGTATTTCCTTCGACAACATGACTCTGCAGACGTCTCTGTTCTTCCTCGGCAACTCGGTGTATCAGCCCGAGGGCTTCGCGCCGGCCGTGCGGCACCGGATGGACGACGGTCTGCTGGACGTGCGGATCCTGGAGACCGGCCGACCGTGGTGCACGCTGCGAATCCTGGCGTCGGTGCTGACCGGACGGCTGCAGCGCAGTCGGCTCTATCACGAGCTGCGGGTGCCTTCATTCCGCTTCACCGCGCTCGACGGACCGGTACCGATCGCCCACGACGGCGAGGCCGACATCGCCTGTGCGGAAGCCGAATTCACCGCGTGCTACCGCGCACTGCAGGTGTATCGGCCCATGCCCTCGGCCTCGCGCTGACGACCCGGCTCGTCATCTCGGCGGACGCAGCACTTTCATGGCGGCCCGCAGCACCGGTGCGGGGATGCGGTCCCGCATGGCCAGCGCACCGGCGGCGGCCCGCGTGCGCAGCGGGGTGCCGCGGCCGAACACCCGGTTCAACGGTCCGCCGGTGGGCTCGATCTCGACGTGCAGCGGCGGGGTGCCGACGGCAGCGCCCAGCGCCTGGGCTATCACCATGCGCTGGATCTCACTGGTGCCTTCGAAGATGGTGTAGAGCTTGGCATCTCGATACCACTTCTCCACCGGATGGTCGGTGATGTAGCCCCAGCCGCCCAGGGTCTGCACCGCCCGCTCGGTGACCCGCACCGCGACCTCGCTGGCGGCCAGCTTGGCCATCGATCCCTCGCCGCGGGTGAAGGTGATCCCGTTGGCCGCCATCCAGGAGGCCCGCCAGGTCAGCAGGCGCGCCGCGTCGATCCCGGTGGCCAGCTCCGCCAACGGGAACGCTATGCCCTGGTTGTCGATGATCGGGCCACCGAAGGCCTCGCGCCGGGTGGCGTAGTCGGTCGCGTATTCCAATGCGGCGCGCGCGATGCCGATGGCCTGCGCGGCGACCATCGGCCGGGTCTGCTCGAAGGTCCCCAGTGTCGCGGAGCCCGAATGCGGCGCGCCGGCGAGAATCTCTCGGGCCCTGGCGAGTTTGTGCTCGAGTTTGTCCGCCCCGCCGAGCAGGTTCTCGGACGGAATACGTACGTGATCGAATCGCAGCTCGGCGGTGTGCGAAGCCCGGCAGCCCAGCTTGTCGAGCTTTCGGACCAATTCCAGTCCGGGAGTGCCACCCGGCACGATGAACAACGCCTGGCCGCGATGGCCGAGTTCGGGGTCGACGACGGCGTTGACCACATGCACGTTCGCGATACCGCCGTTGCCGATCCACATCTTATGGCCGTCGATGATCCAGTCGTCGCCGTCGCGACGGGCGGTGGTGCGCAGGTTGCGGACGTCGCTGCCGCCTTCAGGCTCGGAGATCGCCAGCGCGGCGAGCTTGAGATCGCCTGGCGTGCCGAAGCATTCCGGCGCCCACTGCAGCATCTGTTCGGCGGTGGCGGCCTGTCCGATCGCCGACAGGGCCAGCGCCGGCATCACGATCGCCAGCCCGATTCCAGCGCAGCCCCAGAACAGTTCTTCCATGAACATCGGCAACGACAGACCCGTCGAGTCGCCGATCAGGTCGCGATAGAACAGTGGGCTGTAGAAGCCCTGGGCCGCGGCCTCCTCAAGCACCGGCCACGGGAACTCCTGGCGCTGGTCATAGTCCAAAGCGACCGGCCGAATGACCGATTCGGCGAATTGGTGGGCGCGGCGAGCCAAGTCATGCTGCGCCGTGGTGGGCGTGAGGTCGAAGGCCATCGCGGAGTCCTGCCGTCCTGGGGCGTCCTTGCGGCCAGCCGTGGCCGCCTGAGCAGGATTGCCGCTCCGGCGCCCGGGCAAACGCGCGGCCTTGACCTCGCCTCAGGAGGCGACCAGGGCGTCGATCTGATTCAGCGCCGAGGTGGTGCCCTCCTCCACCCCCATGTCCAACACCTTCTGAAGATCCGCGGCGGAGGCGAACGTACCCACGTAGGTCGCGCGGGTTCCACCGTTGTGCTCAGTGAAGGTGTAGACGTTCCGGGAGGTCGGCATGGTGGGATCCGGATTGAAGTCCAGATCGGCGAAACCGTCGTCGAAGGTGAAACTCCGCGGCTCGTCGACAGCGATGATCTGCCAATATCCGGCGTACTTCTCACCGTCCGGGCCGGTCATGAAGTAGTTCGTGCGACCACCGGGCACAAGATCATGCTGGACCACGGTTGCGGGGAATGTCGGTGGCCCCCAAACCTTTTCCAGCTGGCGCGGGTCAGCGTAGACCTGCCAGATTCGCTGCACCGGCGCAGCGAACTCGGCGGTGATGGTCAACGTCAAGGCGTCGATGTCGTGGTGTACGTCGATCACAGGCATGGTGCGGCCCCCCTAGCTCTCCTCGGACATGATGAGTTCGTCGATACGAGCGATGCGACCGCGCCAAACCTGTTCCAACTCGGCGAGCATGGACGCCACCGACCGCACCGCGGCGACGTCACCGCAGGCCAACTGCTCACGGCCGCTGCGACGTTTGGTGAGCAGGCCGGATTTCTCCAACACGGCGACGTGTTTCTGCACCGCGGCGAAGCTCATCTCGTACTTCACCGCGAGCTCCGAAACCGAGTGCTCGCCGGCCAGGACCCGGCGCATGATGTCACGCCGAGTCCGGTCGGCAAGTGCGTGGAACAGGGCATCCGCCCTGTCGTCGTCGAGCCCGATCACCCGCCAATCGTACAACCATTTGGTTGTACGATGTCAAGGGCCGCCGCCCCGGCTGGGATCAGACCAGCGGGAACCAGTAGTCGAGGGTGTCCTCGACACCGCCCCAGTCGATGCCCATCCAGTCGGTGAAGAAGTCCTCGATCCTGCCGAACCCGGCATAGACGAACTCCACGATCGAGTTGAACATGCTCACCCACCAGCCGCTGTCGATCAGTCCGTTGCCCAGGGCGGTCACCCAGGCGCTGAACTGGTCGATGTCACCGGAGATGTCGATGTTGGTGATCAATCCGTCGGCGGTGGCCGTATGGTCGGCAACCTGCTCGGGGGTGAGCCCCAGATACATGACGTGTCCCCAGAACGTCCCGAGGATGGATGTCGAGGTGTAGTCGTCGACGGGGTCACCGGGGAAGCTGTAGACGGTGGTGGTGAACGCGTTGTTCGGGGTCAGATTGCCGAACAGCAGCGAGGGATCGTTGTCCAGCGACACCTCACCAGTCGAATTGGCCCACACGCCGTCGGGGCTCGACGGGTTGCCGATGAACACGAAGTGCAGCGCCTCGGGGTCCACGCCGTCATCGGCCAGCTGCGCCATTGCGATCGAGCCGGCCGTGGCGCCCTGCGAGTAGCCGAAGATCCACAGTGGGTTGTCGGCGTCGTAGGCATCCGGATTGGCGGTGAGTTCGGCGTGCACCGCCCGGACGATCTCGGCCGCACCGGCAAAGCTGCTGTAGCCCTGCAGGAACAGTTGCGGGGTGGTGAGCACCCGCAGGGGGTCGTCGCAGACGCCGGCACCGATCAAACACACCCCCGCGTCGTCGCCGGGATCAAAACCCAACGGCTGCAGGAACAGATCGGCCGCGGTTTGGGCGAAGGTCGCCGACGGCGTGGGCAGCATGGTGCCGCCGACGAAGATTGCGGTGTCCGACAGCAGGGTCACGTCCAGCGCCTGCGCCGCGTGGGCGACGGGCGTTCCGGCGACTCCGGCCGCGATCATGCTCGCGGCTGCCAGCGGCGCCAGAGCTTTCTTGGGGTTCATCCGCACTCCCTGAGACACCTAGAAAAATCCTCAAAAAACGCATGAAAAACAGCCGTGGCGATCATGGCAGCATCGCGCCTGGTCGTCAACGCTGCGCGTGCGAATCAGCGGGGCGGGGCGCCTCAGGCCGGACGGAGTCGGACCGGCAGATACTGATGACGGCGAATGATGTTGTTGATCGCCCAGGTCGGCTCGCCGGTCACCTCGATGCGATCGACCTGTTCGGTCAGGGCCCTGAGCAGCGCCGTGGCCTCCAGTCGCGCCAAGCCCTGGCCGGCACACGCATGCGCGCCGTTGCCGAACGCGATGTGCCGCCCGGCGTCGTTGCGAATGTCGAACACATCCGGTCTTCGCCATTCCCGCTCGTCGCGGTTGGCCGAGGCATAGATCACCAGGACCCGGGCGCCCGCCGGAATGGCCACGCCGGCGATCTGGTGGCTTCGGGCCGCTTTTCGAGTGAAGGCCCGCAACGGTGATTCGAAGCGCATAACCTCGTTGACCGCGTTGGGAATCAACGATGGGTCGGCTTTGAGCAGAGCCCACTGTTCGGGGTGGGTGGCAAAGAGTTGCACCGCACTGGAGATTGCGCTGATCGTGGTGTCCAGCGACGGCGCGAGGTAGTCGACCAGCAGTGGGGGCACCTCATCAAAGCTCAGTGTGCCGTCATCCACCGCTTTGAGGAGGTCGTCAGCCATGCTGCCCGGCAGCACGTCCCGACTGCGGGCGATCCGGCGTGCGAAGCGCAGCATCTGCAGGCTGCGCGGAATCGCCTTGGCGCCGTGCCAGTTAAGCGGCCCGAGCACATCGAAGGTAGCTGCAGCCCAGTCCAACAGATGTTCGCGTTGGTCGGTGGGCCAGCCCACCAGGTCGGGCACGAAGGCCAACGGCAGGGCGGTGGCCAGATCGGCGACCGCGTCGATGCTGCCGCGTCTCACGGCATCCTCGACGATGCACTGCGCCCGCTGGTCGACGCTGTCACTGAGGGCACGCAGTGCGCGGGGCATCATCCGATGGGCAAGAAGTTTGCGGCGCCGGTCATGCTCAGCGCCGTCGCTGCTCAGGGTGGTACCGCCGGAGAGCCGGTTGGCGGGCGTATTGGCCGCAACGCCGTGGCCCGACAGGTAGAGGGCGTCGTTGCGCAGGACTGCCTTGCATTGGGCATATCGGGGCAGGGCATAGAGCCGGTGCCGCGCCAGCCAGACCACCGGGCCGAGATCGCGCAGCGCCCGGTAATGCGGGTACGGGTCCACGATCGCCGACCGACTGTAGATGCTTCGCCGATACACCGGGACATCGGTGCGCCGAGCGAGCACGGTCCGTTTCCTACTCATGCGCTTCGCGTTCGCCGGAGTGCACGAACGTCGGCAGGGCGTGGCACAGCGCCGACAGATCGCGGCCGGCCACCATGACGGTGCCGTCGGGGCGCACCACCGCGCCGGTCACGCGGTGGTGACCCAACCAGCTGGCCAGCTCCTCACCCGTTACGGCGAGCACGCTCTGCGCGCCCCGATCCTCGACTATGCGTTGAAGATCCGGGGTCAGCGGCTGTGTGGTCAGCACCCCGAATCCCCGCCCCAGCTCATCGTCGAGGCGCCGGCCGGTGGCAAGAACCGGATTGGGGCACAGCCGCCCGGCGAGACGGCGGGTGCGCGCGGTCCGCCGCACCATCGCCGAGGCGCGCAGCGGTGGGGTCGTCGAGTCGGTGATCTTCTCGCGCAGCCCGGGCAGCAGATGCACCCTTGGCACCACCAGTCGCCGCACCAGGGTGCCGAATTCGCCGCCGGCGGTCATGGCCCGTCCGACGTTGAGTGCCAGCGAGATCATCTGCCTCGTGTGGCGGGAGCGTTCGGTTTCGTAGCTGTCCAGCACGCTCGCCGGCAGACCTGCGCGGTGATGTCCGGCGATCTTCCAAGCCAGGTTCATCGCATCGCGCAGTCCGGCACCCATCCCCTGACCGATGAACGGCGGGGTCAGATGCGCGGCGTCGCCGAGCAGAAACACCCGCCCCGATCTCCACCGATCGGCGATCTGGGCGCGGAAGGTGTATTCAGCGACCCGCAGCAGCTGCAGATCGGCATCGGCGATACCTCGCGTCCATGGCTCGATCAACGGCCGCAACTGGGCCAGCGTGGAGTAGTCGTCCACCGATTCCTGGTGCGCCAGTGCGAATTCCCAGCGATACCGGTTGGGGCCGATCCGCATATAGGTGCCGGCGCGCCGGCTGTCGCAGACCTGGTGCACCCCTTCCCACTGGTGCAGGTCGGCCGTGCAGGCGATGTCGAGCACCAGCCAACGCTGATCGAACCGCAGGCTGCGCATGGTCGCCCCGATCGCCGCGCGCACGGTGCTGTTAGCGCCGTCGCAGCCCAACACGTAATCGGCGGTGATGCGCGATTCACCGCCCGTCACCCGATCGCGAACGTGCAGTTCGACACCGTCGGCTTCCTCGGTGACGGCGAATACCTCGGTGTCACCACGCAACCGGACGTTCGGCAGGCGAGTCAGGTTGTCCCGCAGCAGCTTTTCCAACTCGGGCTGGTCGAACATGTTGGCGGCCGGAAAGCCGTTGCGGGTCGGTGTGGTGTCGCGGCTGAACTCGGCCAGCACACAGTGGTGGCGATCGACCAGTCGCAGCCCCTTGGCCGGCCGGGTGATGGCGGCGAAGGCGTCAGCGACGCCGAGGCGCGCCAGGATGCGGTAGACCTCGTCGTCGAGGTGCACGGCCCGGGGCTGCGGGTAGACCTGCGGCCAGCGGTCGAGCACCAGGGTTTCTAAGCCGTACTGCCCCAGCAGGGTGGCGGCGGTGATCCCGGTGGGTCCGCCGCCCACGACCGCGACCGACACGTGTTCGCCAGGCGTCATCGCAGTCCGCGGGTCATGCGTGCCGAACCGTCAGGCGCTGGGTGCCCAGGTCCACGGCGCCGTCGTCGGTGGCCACCGAGGCTTCGACGACGTCGCCGTGCTGCAGGTACTTCGGGTTCTTGGCCTGCCGGGCGAAGAAGGCCTTCCATTTGAGGGCCGGGGGCAACAGGTTGCCGATCAACTCGATCGGCTTGGGGGGTGCACTGAGCGCGGTGCCCACCGGCGTTCCGGTCAGGATGAGATCGCCGGGGGCCAGCTGCTGAAAACGGGTCAGCGCCTGCAGTGCCTGTAGGGGGCGATACAGCATGTCACCTTCCACCAGCCCGTTCTGGCGCTCTTCACCGTTGACGCTCAGCCGCAACCGCAGATCGCCGAAGCGCGCCAGCTCGGAAGCGTCGACGAGCACCAATGCCGGGCCCACGGGCGTGAAACTCGGATAGGACTTGGCCTCGTAGAACTGGGTCTGCGGCAGCTGGATGTCGCGGGCAGAGACGTCGTTGGTGACGGTCAGCCCCACCACGTAGTCGGCGAGGTTGGTATCGGTGATCGTGGTGCCGACCGGGACGTCGCGGCCGATGACCAGTCCGATCTCAACTTCGTAGTCCAGCAGTTTCACGTGTGGCGGGCGGATGATCTGGCCGTACGGATCGCTCAGTGAGGCAGAGGATTTGCGGAAGAACGTCAGCGGGACGGTTTTGGGATCCATGCCGGCGTCGATGACGTGCGATTCGAAGTTGGTCATCTGGGCCACGACTCGGCACGGTGCGGTCACCGGCGCCACCAGCTTCAGCTCCTCGACGGCGACGGTGCCTTCGGTGGCGGCGGCCGCATCGATGGCGGCCCGGTCGGCGAGCAGCTCGGCGGTGGTCGTCGCCGCGGTGGCGATCTTGGCAGCGCCCGTGGGCGTGCGCACCCACCAGGCGTCGGAGGTCCGCAGTACGGAAGTCGTCATGACACAGCCACTTTCAGTAGTCCGATGAGGCGCTTGAGGTCGAACTCGTTGTCGTGCCGCAGCGCGGTGATCATGGCGGCCGCCTGACGGCCCGCCGCGCGGGGGCTCGCGTCGAGAAAGTCTTTGGTGGCCGGTGGCCCCCATTGGGCAAGTCCGGATGCGGTGAACGGTGCCCAGCCCGGTTCGACGGTGTTGTCGAAGACGTCGCCGTCGGCGTAGTGCTCCACCAAGAAACCGTCGGGGTCGCGCCAGTAGTCGAAGATCTGGCTGCCCTGGATGTGTCGCCCGATGCCCCAGGAGCGGAAGTAGCCACGCTCGTGCAGATATTCACCGCCGGCGGCCAATGCGTCTAAGTCGGCGACTTCGTAGGCCGAGTGCACGTATCGGTTCACCGGGCCCAGCGCCAGGGCCAGGGTGTGGTGGTCGGTGGGCACGGTGCCGCGGTCACAGCGGATGAAACTCATGGCCGGGCCACGATCGCGTTGCCCGGGAAAGTAGAGGAAGTCGCTGACGATCATGCCCAGGGTGTCCAGGTACCAGTTCAGCGTCTGCAGGTAGGTGGTGGACTGCAGAACGACGTGGCCCAGGCGCTGCACGCGGGCCGGCACCCGCAGCGGCCGTACTCCGGCGTTGACCCGGGGCTCGGCGCCCCCGACGTTGGCAAGCTGCGGCGTCTGACAGGGCTGTGCGGGCAGGACATGCATGCCGGCGACCACTTTGACCGCGGTCCCGCTGGGGTCGGTCAGTTGCACGGCCACACCGCCGATCGATTCGGGCAGCCGCCGCAGCGGGACACCGGCTTTGTCGGCCAGCCGCGCGACGTCGGCCTCGTCGGCGGCACGCAGCGCATACCCGGCAAAGCGGGTACGCGGGCCGCGCCGCAGAAACACGCACGGCGCCCCGGGGTGGGTGCCGCGCAGCTGCACCTGCACCGGGTCGCTGTAGGCGACACCGAAGCCGAAGGCCCGGGCAAACGCCTCGGCGCGAACCAGATCGGGTTTGTCGAATTCCAGCCAGGCGATGTCGACCACCCGGATGAGCGGGTCCCTGGCGCGGCCGGGGTGCTCGCCGCGAACCGCGCCGTGTTCGCTGTGCAGATCTTTGTGCCCATCGGCCAATGACTGGCCTGTCTTCGGCACGCGCACCACCGCCCTCCGGCTGAACTGACGAAATCGTCACATACGACCAAAGCTTCAGTCAAATGGATTGACGAAATCCTCAATACTGAACCAGCTGATAATCTGCAGGCATGAATGCGCCCGAGCGCGACGTCGACCCGGCTGCGGCCGGTCCGGTCAACAGGCTCGAACGGCGCAAGCTTCGGACCCGCAATGCACTGATCCGCGCAGCCCAGGGCTTCATCGCCGACGGCAGGCTGGCCGTGCCCATCCTGGAGATCACCCAGGCCGCCGACGTCGGCATGGGCTCCTTCTACAACCATTTCGACAGCAAAGAGGAGCTGTTCGCTGCCGCGGTGACCGACGCCCTGGACAGCATCGGCGCCCTGCTCGACACCTGCACCGCCGACATCCCGGACCCCGCCGAGGCCTTCGCCGCCAACTATCGGCTCAGCGGCCGACTGTTTCGCCTGCGCCCGCAGGAGGCCGCACTGCTGCTGGCCAACAGCAGCACCATGATCCTGTCCGAACGCGGCCTGTCGCCCCGGGCATTGCGCGATATCACCGCGGCGATCGAGCAGGGCCGTTTCACCATCGCCGATCCCGAACTGGGGCTGGCCATCGCCGGGGGCGTGTTCGTCGGGTTGGGGACGCTGTTGAGCCAGCGGCCCGACCGCGAGCCCGAAGCCACCGTCGACGAAGCCACCGAGCACGTGCTGACGGCCTTCGGATTGAGTCACGCCGAAGCCCGCGAGATCTGCAGTCGGCCGCTGCCCGACTTGTCGCCGCTGCACGATTCGCCGGCAGCCGAGCCGGAGCACTGACGCAGGCCGCCCATTGACTTCGGCAGCGAGCCCCTGCGAGGATCGCTCTCAGGTTTCCCTTTGGATTTGCTCGTCTGATTATTAGCTGTTGGGCCAGTTTGTGGAAGGACGCCCGGTGATGCTGACCAAGCTCGTCGCCCCGATCGCGATCGCCGGTTCGGTGGCCGGCGGGGTCCTGGCCGCCCCGGTGACCCACGCCGCGCATTTCGACGTGGACCTGCTGTCTGGCACCGCGTTCTTCATAGGTCCCACGACGCTGTCGACGCCGTCGCCGACCTTCGCCCAGACCGCGGCCGATCTGTTCCTGCAGCCCTTGGGTTTTGACGGCGGTGAGGACTTGGACTCGTGTGTGGTCGGTGCCGGCGTGTGTGACGCCCCGCTGCGCATCCTGTCCACGCCGGCGCTGATCCAGCAGGGCCACAGCAGCTTCGTCGGCGCCGCCGAGATCGTCCGGGCGGTGCTCGCCGAACTCGATGCCAATCCGGATGCCTACGACGCCGAGAACCCGCTCTGGATCTTCGGCTGGTCGCAGGGCGCCACGGCCGGCTCCATCGCGATGGCTCAGTTGGCCCACGAAGAAGTCGATCCCGAAGCGCTGCACTTCGTGTTCATCGGCAACCCGGTGGGCGCGGACACCGCCTCGCCGGGAGGGGACGAGCCCGGCTTCTTCGACGGCTCTCTGCTGGCAGGGGTTCAGACCCCGAACAACGCGTTCGCCGTGACCGACTACACCGTCCCCGGAGACCCCGTCACCGACCCCACCTCGACCTCGGCGTTGGGGCTGCTCTACGAACACATGATGTACCTGGGGCTGACGCCCGAGCAGGTGGCCAACAACACGACCAGCACCGACGGCTTGATCACCAACATCGACATCTCTGGTGAATTCGACCAGTTCGGCGCCTGGATCAACGCCTGGGCCCACGGGCTGGTGGACAGCGGCTGGTGGCAGGGCATCTTCTACTCCGTCGTGGCGGCGTTCTACAGCGCCTTCGGCAACATCGAGGACTTCTTCGGTGACTGGCTGGGCATCGACTGGGGCGGCGTGGAAGAGACCCTCGACTTCTGGTTCCCGACCGACGTCTGACCCGCCCGTCGTGGCAGGTGGCTACCGTCATGGAGTGACCCTGCCGCGATCGCGCATGACCCGGGCCTGCGCCCTGGGCAGCGTCGCGCTGGTCCTCGGCGCGCTCCCGGCGTGCGGGCGCTCGCGGCAGCCGCCACCGCCGAGCAGCACCTCCGTTGCGGCAGCGCCTGCGATTCCGCGTGACGATGCGCCCTACCTGCCTCGCGAGGAGTTGGTGGCACCGGTCTCCGAGCTGATCAACGGCGCGATCGCGGCCCCCCGGTTACCGGGCGCGGTAGTGCGGATCGGGCACGCCAGCGCGGTCGTGTTCAGCCAAGCGTTCGGCGTGCGCAAACTCGACGGCGAACCCGGCCTGGACGGCTCGCCGGCCCCGGCCGAGCCGATGACCGAAGACACGATCTTCGACATCGCGTCATTGACGAAGTGCCTCGGCACGGCTGTTGCGGTCCTGCAACTGTATGAACAGGGCCGAGTCGAGATCGACGAACCCGTGCAGACCTATCTGCCGGAGTTCAACGAGGCCAACGACCCGCGGCGTGCTCAGGTGACGTTGCGCATGCTGCTCACCCACACCTCGGGGATCGGTGGCGATCTGAGCCACCAGGGCCCGTGGGGACTGACCGCGGCCGACAAGGCCGGTGGTGTTCATCGGGCGCTGACCGCCCCGCTGGAGTTCGGCCCCGGCGAGCTGTTCCACTACTCCGACATCGGTTTCATCATCCTGGGCACGCTGGTCGAGACCCTGACCGGCCGCCCGCTGGACAGCTACGTGCGCGACAACGTCTTTGCGCCGCTGGGCATGAGCGACACCCGCTACCTGCCCGCCACCAACGCCTGCGGCCCCCACCAGATCCGCGGAACCGCCGTTGCCGTCGACGCCGGCGCATCCGGTGACCATGACTGTCCGGCAGATGGCTGGCGCACAGAACTTCTGGCCCGCATCGCGCCGACCGCGCATGACGAAGACACCCCCGAGATCAATCCCGACTTCGACCAACTGCTGCGCGGCACCGTGCAGGACCCCACGGCACGCCGCATGGGCGGGGTGGCCGGCAGCGCGGGAGTGTTCTCGACGGCCGGCGATATCGGCCGATACGCCCAGGCCCTACTCGATCGACTCGCCGGGCGCCCGAGCCCGTTTCCGCTGCGGCGCTCCACCCTGGAGCTGATGACCACACCCCAGCAACCCGGGCACGACCCCGCCCAGGTGGTGGCCGCGAACGCCGCCGCGCAACAGGCGCTTGCGTCCTCGCCCAACAGGACTGACCCCCTGCTCGCTGTGAGCTACCCGGCGATCGCCGGACAGGATCTCCGCGGTTTCGGCTGGGACATCGATACGCCCCACTCCCGGCCGCGCGGGATGGTCTTTCCGATCGGCAGCTTCGGGCACACCGGGTTCACCGGCGTCACGCTGTGGATCGACCCGGGCTCGGACAGCTACGTGATCGTGCTGGCCAACGTGATCCACCAGCGCGGCGGTCCGCCCATCGCCGGGCTCAGCGGCGACGTGGCCACCGTGACCGGCCGGGCGCTGCACCTGTACGGGAATTGAGATCCGATAATGGCCGGGTGGTCGACCGCAACACTCCCGCGATCCCCGTCATCGCGCTGACGGGCCATCTCGGGGCGGGCAAGACCACCCTGCTCAACCATGTGCTGCGGGCACCGGGTGCCCGAATCGGCGTCATTATCAACGACTTCGGCGAACTCAACGTCGACGCCGGCCTGGTCACCGGCCAGGTCGACGAGCCGGTGTCGATCGCCGGCGGATGCATCTGCCATCTGCCGGACGAAGGCGGGCTCGACGAGGCACTGGAGAAACTGGCCGACCCGAAGCTGGCGCTCGACGCGATCATCATCGAGGCAAGTGGGGTGGCCGAGCCCGCGGACGTGTCACGGGTCATCCGGTTCAGCGGGGTGGAACGGATCCGCCACGGTGGTGTCGTCGACGTCATCGACGCGGCGGAACACTTCAACACGGTCGACACCGCCGCGGCCCCGCCCCAGCGCTACGGCGTGGCCTCCCTGGTGGTGGTCAACAAGCTGGATCGGATCGCCGAGGAGGCTCGCGACGAGACCCTCCGCCGGATCGAAGCCCGGGTGCGCGAACTCAATCCGCATGCGCACGTGGTGGGCGCTATGGCCGGACGGGTGGATCCCCGGTTGCTCTACGACGTCAGCGACGGCGACGCCGCCGGGCAGCTGTCGTTTCGGGAGCTGCTTCTCGACGGCGATGCTCACCACGAGCACACGCACGCTGACTCCGTCACGGTGGTCGGCGACGGCGCTGTGGATCCGGGGCCGCTGATCGACCTGCTCGAACAGCCGCCGCGGGGCGTCTACCGGATCAAGGGCACCGTCGCCGTCGGCAAGCGTCGCTATCTGGTCAACGTCGTCGGCACATCTGTGCACGTGGTGACCGCGCCGCCGGGATCAGGCCCGAGTCATCTGGTCGCGATCGGCACGGACCTCGACACCGCCGATGTTCGCGCGCGCCTGGAAGTAGCGCTGCGGCCGGCCCCGGAGAAGGTGGCCGCCGCCGGTATGCGGCGCTTGCAGCGGTTGCGGCAGTACAGCATTTAGTGGGTAGCCGCGCTCACAGGCCCAAGTCACTGAGTCCGGGGTGATCGTCCGGCCGAAAGCCTGCCCTGTCCCAGTGAAAGAGTCGGTCGGCCTCGGTGATCGCGACGTCGTTGATGCTGGCATGGCGAGTCTTCATCAGCCCGTCGCTGTCGAACTCCCAGTTCTCATTCCCGTAGGCCCGGAACCAGCGCCCCTCGGCGTCGTGGTACTCGTAGGCGAACCGCACGGCGATCCGCTCATCGCCGAACGCCCACAGTTCCTTGATCAACCGGTAGTCCAGCTCGGTCGCCCACTTGTCGCGCAGGAACTCCACGATCTGTTCGCGGCCGCTTAGGAATGTGGAGCGGTTGCGCCACCGGCTGTCCGGCGTGTAGCCCAACGCGACCCGCTCCGGATCGCGGGTGTTCCAGAGGTTTTCGCCGGCGCGGACCTTGGCGGTTGCCGTCTCCCGGGTGAAGGGAGGGACCAGCGGGGAGGTGCTCATCGTCGGCTCCTAGGGCTAAGCCTGCAGAAACGCCAGCAGGTCTGCGTTGATGGTGTCGGCGTGTGTGGTGGGCATGCCGTGCGGAAACCCGCTGTAGGACTTCAATGTTCCGTTCTGCAGCAATGCTGCGGACTTCGGACCCGAGGCGACGTACGGCACGATCTGGTCGTCCTTGCTGTGCATCACCAGCGTCGGAATGGTGATCTTCTTGAGGTCCTCGGTGAAGTCGGTCTGGGAGAACACGACGATCCCGTCGTAGTGCGACAGCGCGTCGCCCATCATCCCTTGGCACCACCAGTTCTCGATGATCGCTTCCGACGGCTCGACACCCGGCTGGTCGTAGTTGTAGAACGGGCCCGCGGGCAACGCCCGGTAGAACTCGGATCGGTTGGCCGCGAGCTGGGCCTGCAGATCGTCGAACACCGACTTCGGGAGTCCTTCGGGATTGGCCTCGGTCTGCACCATCAATGGCGGCACGGCCGAGATCAACGCGGCCTTCGCTGCTCGGCCTTCGCCGTGGCGGCCCAGGTAGCGGACCACCTCGCCGCCGCCGGTCGAGTGCCCCACATGGATGACGTCGTGCAGGTCGAGGTGCTCCACCACCGCGAGCAAGTCGTCGGCGTAATGGTCGGCGTCGTGGCCGTCGGGGGTCTGCGTCGAGCGCCCGTGGCCGCGCCGGTCGTGCGCTATGACGCGATACCCGTGCTGCAGGAAGAAGAGCATCTGGTTGTCCCAGTCGTCAGACGACAGCGGCCAGCCGTGACTGAAAACGATCGGCTGACCCGAACCCCAGTCCTTGTAGAAGATCTCCACTCCGTCAGCGGTGGTGACTGTGGGCATGTCGACTCCTCAGGCCGGCCCGGTGCCCGGGCATCAAGTAGGGCTCATCAGGGGCTCGCCTTTGAGCATCAGGCTCGACGGTAGCCGCTGCGGTGCGTTTGCCCTGGGGCTTTCCCAGCCCGTGTCGACCCGGAATCTGGCGACGCGCTCAGCGCGTGTCGTGCAGCCCAATTCCGGCTCGGCGACAGCGGGTGCGGCAGCGACAGCCACCACCCCACCGGCCACACCTCCACCACGCACCCCGGCAGCCCCGTGTGTTTCCGCGCCCCACCGTCGAGCCGGAATCTTGCGACGCGCCCGCCGCGTGTCGTGTAGCCAAATTCCGGCTCGGCAACAGCGGGCGGGGCGCGAAACCCGACCAAGTGCGTGCCATCGGGTGTAGGCAAGTGACTGGTTCCCCCTGGCCAGGCGCAGTAATGTCATCGCGGTGCGCTTTGTCGCCGCGGGGGGCGGCGCAGCATCACCGAGCGTGCGTGGTGAGGGGAACAGAGCATGCCGCTGAGTCTGTCGAACCGGGACCAGAACTCCGGTCACCTGTTCTACAACCGACGACTGCGCGCCGCCACCACCAAATTCTCGGTGCGAATGAAGCACGACGACCGCAAGCAGACCGCCGCGATCGTGCTCTCGATCGTGCTGATCTTCATCGGCATGGGTTGGATGCTGCTGCTGAACGTGTTACGTCCGGCCGGGATCGTGCGGACATCGTCGATCGTCGGCGACCGCGACTCCGGCGCGATCTACGCCCGCATCGATGGGCGGCTGTACCCGGCGCTCAACATCACCTCCGCCCGACTGGCGGTCGGTCACGCCGAGCTGCCCACCTGGGTCAAACCCGCCGAGATCGCCAAGTTTCCGACCGGGCCTACGATCGGAATTCCCGGCGCACCAACATCGTTGGTCGCCAACACCGATGCCCCCTCGGCGTGGGCGGTCTGCGACACCGCGGCCTCCCCGCGCCGTGCCGAGCCACCCGTGGTGACCTCCATCGCGGGCCCGTTGAGCCAGGCCGGACGCGCCGCACCATTGGCCCCGGGCGCGGCAGTGCTGACCCGCTTCCAGGGCGCCACGTATGTCATCTGGGGCGGCAAGCGATCCCAGGTGGATCCCGCCGATCGGGCGATCACGCTGAGCCTCGGCATCGACCCGGGCGTCACCGTTCCGGTGGAGATGTCGCGGGCACTGTTCGACGCGCTGCCAAGCACCGAACCGCTGCGAGTCCCGGTGATTCCCCTGGCGGGCACGCCGTCGCAGTGGGTGCCCGGGTCCCAGGTCGGGGCGGTGCTGGAGACCCGCACGGCCGGCGGCGGCTCCCAGTTCTATGTGCTGCTGCCCGAGGGAGTCCAGAAGATCACCAGCTTCGTGGCCGACCTGATTCGCAGCGCGAACTCCTTCGGGTCCGTGGCGCCCCTGGTAATCAGCCCGGACAAGCTGATCAACATCCCGGAAGTGGGCACGCTGCCCGTCGAGTACTACCCGAACAGCACGCTGAAGTTCGTCGACACGACCGCCAATCCAACGACGTGCGTCGCTTGGGAGAAGGCTTCCGGCGACCGGCAGGCGCGGATAACCCTGTTCAGCGGGCGCGGCCTGCCGGTGTCACCGGCGATGGACAGTCGGATCGTCAAGTTGGTTCGCGATGACCGCAGCCCCACCTCGGTGGTGGCCAACGAGGTACTGGTGCTGCCGGGCGCAACCAATTTCGTCACCTCGACCAGTGAACTGCTCGACTCCGACTCGCGCGAAACCCTGTTCTGGGTATCACCCAACGGTGTGCGATTCGGGATCGCCGCCGAGAGCGAGACCCTGCGGGGCCTCGGCCTGGATCCCGGCTCGGCGCAGCAGGCGCCGTGGCCGTTGTTGCGCACCTTCGCGACCGGTCCGGAACTGTCACGGCATGCCGCGCTGCTGGCCCGCGACACCGTGACCTCGGCCGGCGCGGTGCAACCGGTGGTCCCCAACAATCAGCAGGGCCTACCGGGAGGGCACTGAGGCGATGTCCAAGCGCGCATTCGTTCCGGTCCGTCTTCAGGTTCCCGAACCCAGGCCGGTGCGGGTGGCTCCCCGCGCACCGGACGCCCTTCCCGAACGGGAGCCACGCAACCTATGGGTGATGATCGGCATGCCCGCGCTGATCGTCGCGCTGATCGGCACCATCGTCATGCTCTACGTCTCCGGGGTGCGCAGCTTGGGCTCGGGCATGTTCCCCATGGTGGGCATGGCGGGTCTGGGCATGCTGATGTTCTCCGGGCGATTCGGGCGGGCCCGCAAGATCAGCTGGGGCGAGCAGGAAAAGAATCGGCGCAGCTATCTGCGAACTCTCGACGGGGAGCGCGACGAAATCCAGAAGGCGGTCTGCGCCCAACGCAGATCCCAGGAACTGGTGCACTCCACTCCGCAGAGCCTTGGCGCGGTCATCGGCGGGCCGCAGATGTGGGAACGCCGTCGCTCCGATGTGGACTTTCTGGACGTGCGGATGGGTGTCGGCGTGCAGCATGCCCCGGACTCCGTGCTGTCGGTGCAGTGGCCGGAGATCCCCATCGACGAGGAGTTGGAGCCGGTCACCGGCCAGGCGTTGCGCGACTTCATCCTCGAACAGCGCAAGATCCGCGACATCGCGAAGGTGGTCAACCTGCGCTCCCGCCCGGGCTTCAGCTTCATCGGCGAGGACCTCGACGCAGTCCGCTCACTGCTGCGTTCCATGCTGAGCGGGCTGGCGGTATTTCACAATCCGCTCGACATCAAATTGATGGTGGTGACCCGGCACCCCGAGCTGTGGTCCTGGATGGTCTGGCTCCCGCATAACCAACACGATGAGCTGTTCGACGCCTGCGGATGGCGGCGCCTGGTCTTCACCAGCCCCACCGAACTCGAGGCGACGCTCGGCGCCGACCTGCATATGAAAGGCAAGCGCGGCGCCTGGCGGGCGCCTTCGTCGCCGAGTCCCACCACCATGGGATCGGCGTTGGAAACCGGCACCGATGGCCACGATCTGGGTCCGCACTGGGTGATCGTCGACGACAACACCGGCAGCCCCGAGGCCTGGGAGAGCGTTGTCGGGCGGGTCGGGAAGGAAGGCATCACCGTGCTGCGGGTGGCATCCCGGCCGGGTGCCGGTGTCGGATTCGCCCGCGAGGAGATCTTCGAGGTGATCGGCCAACCGGCCCACCGCGGCACCGACCCCGCAGCGCGGCCCATGCTGCGCGCCGGCGGCAAATTCTTCGCCCACGCCGATCAGCTGTCGGTGCCGCGCGCCTACCGCTACGCGCGGGCGATGGCCCGCTGGTCCCCGACGGCCAGTGTTGACGTCGCCGACGCGGGCAGCGGCGCTGTCGAGCTGTTACGCGCACTGGGGATCGATGACGCGCGCGAGCTGAACGTCGACCGGTTGTGGGCCGAGCGGCGCAGTCGCGGCGACGAGCGCTGGGCTGAGATCCCCGTCGGCGCCAAGCCCAATGGTGAGTTGCAGAACGTGGTGCTGCGCGCAAAAGACTTCGGCGGCTTCGGGTTCCACTCCGTGGTGATCGGCACCAGCGGCTCAGGCAAGTCGGAGTTCTTCCTGTCCCTGGTCTACGGCATCGCGCTGACCCACTCGCCGGAGACCTTCAATGTGATCTTCGTGGACATGAAGTTCGAGTCCGCGGCCCAGGACATCCTCGGCATCCCGCACGTGTCGGCGGCACTGTCCAACCTCGGCAAAGACGAACGGCACCTCGCCGAACGGATGCGCCGGGCCATCGACGGTGAGATCGCCCGACGCTACCGCCTGTTCAACTCGGTCGGGGCACGCGATGCCAACGACTACGAGGAAATCCGGCTGGCCGGCCGGGACCTGGAGCCGGTGCCGATCCTGCTGGTGGTGATCGACGAATACCTCGAGCTGTTCCAGAACCATCCCAAATGGATCGACCTGATCATCCACATCGGTCAGGAAGGTCGCGGCGCCAACGTCTTCTTTATGCTCGGGGGACAGCGTCTGGACCTGTCGTCGTTGCAGAAAGTCAAGTCCAACATCGCTTTCCGGGTCGCACTGCGCGCCGAGTCCGGTGACGACAGCCGCGAGGTGATCGGCTCGGATGCCGCGTATCACCTGCCGTCGAAGGAGAACGGGTTCGGTCTTCTGAAGGTTGGCCCCCGCGACCTGGACCCGTTCCGCTGTTTCTACCTCTCTGCTCCGTTCGTCGTCCCCAAGCGCAAGACGTCGACGGCCAAGACCTTTGACATGACCCTGACCAAGCCGCGGTTGTACACCTGGCAGTACCAGCCGCTTGATGAGGCGGACGCACAAGCGCTGCAGGATATTTCGGCCACTGATGCCGAACCGGACGAATTCCTTCTGCACGCCGACGGCTTCAAGAAGAAGAAGATCGTCGACGTACTGCGGGAGTCCCTGATCGCCGCCGACCGCAAGGCCCCCCACCTGCCGTGGCTGCCCCCGTTGGAGGTCTCCGAGCCGGTAGACGAGTTGGTGGCGCGGTATCGCGGCAAGCCGTGGGACATCGACTACGGCCGCAACCCCGGGCTGGTGTGGCCGCTGGCCGTCAAGGACATCCCCGAGGACGCCCAGCAGTTGGTTCACTGTGTCGACGTGTTGCGCAGCAACGTCATGGTGGTGGGGGCCAAGAGCCGCGGCAAGACGACGACGCTGATGACACTGATGTGTTCGGCGGCGCTGATGTACTCCCCGGCGCGGCTGACGTTTTTCTGCGTTGGCGGCGCCACGCTGGGCTATGCCGAGACTCTGCCGCATGTGGCCGACATCGTCTCGCCGGCCGACCGCGAGGGCGTGGAGCGCACCGTGGCGACCATGGCCGCGCTGATCAGCGCCCGGCAGGACTCCTTCCGGCGCGACAAGATCGACATCAACGAATTCCGGGCGCGGCGCTTCGGTTCCGGCGAGGATGGCCTCGCGGGCACCGATCCCAATGATCCGTACGGTGACGTGTTCCTTGTCGTCGACGACTTCTCCGACCTCTACGCCGCCGACACCATGCTCGGCGACCGGATCATCGCGCTCAGCAGTGCCGGACCCGAATACGGCGTGCACCTGATGACCAGCGCTTCAGGCTGGATCCACGGCCAGCGTCAGACGTTGTTGCAGAACTCCGACGTGCGCATCCAGCTACGACTGCAAAATCCGGCCGAGAACGAGATGGGCACTGCATCGCTCGATGCCCGCGACGCCGCCAAGCGCACGGTGAACCGGCCCGGTTTCGGTCTGACCGAGTCGCTGCACGAGATGCTCATCGGGGTGCCGGAGCTGGCCGCAGCCGACGGCACCCGCATCGGAACCCGGGAACTGGGGGCGCGGGTCGCCGAGGTCGCGGGGGTGACCAAGCACGCCACGCTCAAGCGATTGCCGCCCGCGGTGGCACTGTCGGAGCTCCTGGCCTACGACGTGGCTCAGCGTCCGCCCGCCCAGACTGCCCCGTCGATCGCGTTCATGATCGGCGAGCAGCACAACCTTCTGCCGGTACCGCTGATGCTGTCCGAACATCCCGGGATGATGATCCTCGGGCGGGCCCTGTGCGGTAAGAGCGCCACCCTGGCCGCGATCGGCGAAGCGGTCATGGCGCGGTTCAGTGCAGACGAAGCGCAGATCACCATCGTCGATCCCAAGACCGGGCCACTGCGTGACCTGCAGGGTGCCGACTACATCAACGCGTACGCCTATGACCAGGACGAGATCGACGAGGTACTGACCACGCTGGCTCAGCAGGTTCTGCTGCCCCGGCTGCCCGCCAAGGGCCTGAGCCAAGAGGAACTGCGCGCGCTCAAGCCTTGGGTGGGGCCGCGTCATTTCGTGTTGGTGGACGACGCGCAGGATCTGCGTCCGGCGCAGATCCATCCGGCCAAGGCGCCGGTGGGTGCAGCGTTGTGGAAGCTGATGGAACGCGGCCGTCAGATCGGACTGCACGTGTTCGCCACCAGGAACTCGTCCAACTTCGGCCAACTGGAGATGGACCCCTGGGTCAAGACCCAGCGCGCCGCCAAGGTGCCCACCTTGTTCATGGACAACGACCCGCAGAACAAGGTCAATCGGATGGTGCGGGCACAGGCGTTGCCGCCCGGCCGCGGATTACTCGTCAACGATTCCGAGGTGGAAGGCGTGTTGGTCGGGGTGCCATCGTCGATGATCCACAATTTCGAGCAGCAATAACCGGTATTTACTTTATGAAGTGACGGCGGCCGCATATCGGTTTACGATCGATCCGACCTGCCAACGTCGGCATATCGACGATGCGGCATCGGGGAGGAAATCATGTTCTCTGTAGAACCGGAAGCGGTCCTGGCGTCTTCGGGGGTCGAAGCGGAAATCACCGCAGAAACAGCGGCGGCCGCCTCCGCGGCCAGCCCGGCCCTGTTGGGCGTTCTACCTATGGGCAACGACCCGGACTCCATCGCTTTCCAGGCCGCATTGCTGGCATCCGGTACGCAATACCTGGGTATCGTCGCCGAGCATTCGGCGCAGCGCGGGCTGTTCTCCGGTGCACAGGCCACCGCCTCCGGTGTCTACGGCGCCACCGAGGCGCTGCGATCCGCCGCCGTCGCACTGGGCGGCTAATCAGTGGCTGACCCGGGGTGGGCCGCCCGCACGCCGGAGACCAACGACATGTTGATCAAGTCCGGCGCGGGCGTCGCGACCATGCTGACCAATGGGGCGGCATGGACATCCCTGGGGGTGGCCCACCACGCGTCGGGAATCGCTTCGGCCGTCAACACCGCCCTGACCTCTATCGGATGGATCGGCGCCGGATCGGAGGGATCGGTCCTCAACGCAACCCTGTTGAACGTGGCGCTCCACGGTCTGGCGGGCTGGGTGGATGTCAAGGCACCTGTCGTCGCCACAGCGGTCGAGGCCTACCAGCTGGCCTACAGCAGCATGCGCACCACCCAGGAGTGCGAGGAGAACCGGTTCGAGACGGCCACCGACTACGGCATCAATCCGTCGGTATTGGGGGCCTTGACGCCGCGCATCACGTCGCTCGAGTTCGAGTATTACGGCCTGTTCTGGCCAAACAACGCCGCGGTGGGCGCGTCCTACGGTGCGGTGCTGACCGCGCTCATCTCCAGCCTGACGGTTCCCCCACCGGTGGCCGGAATGGGCGCTTCGCCGGCGGCCCCCGCCGCTGCCGCCAGCGCGGTCGGTGAGGCGACGTCGCAGGTCGCGGCCGGCGGCGCCATGCGCGCCGCCCACACCGGTACCTCGACCGCGAGCAACGCCGCCGGGCAGGGCGCCAACGCAGCGCAGGGTATGGGCGGGCAGATGAGTTCGATGCTGGGTCCGGTCCAGCAGATCGGTTCGACACTGACGCAGGCGCCACAGTCACTGATGCAGATGCCGCAGTCGCTGATGAGCCCGATGCAGTCGCTGATGGGCATGTTCATGAATCCGAGCATGCTGGGCGGCGCTCTCAATCCGGGCGGGACCGGTGGGGCCACGGCCACGCTGGCCAATGCGACGTCAGCGCCAGGTGCAGGCGCCTTCGGCGGTGGCGGATCGGGCGCGCCGCTCTCGGCTTTCACCCGACCCGTGAGCGCGTTCGATTCCGCCGGCGGCCGCCCGGTTGGTTTGCGGCCCAGCAGCGCACTGGGCTCCGTCGAGTCCCAACGGGTGACGTCCACCGGCGGTGGCGGCATGGGCGGCATGCCCGTGGCAGCCCACGGCGCGGGGTCGGGCGGGAAGGGCCAAGGCGCCCGGTCCTCCGACCGAACCAACACCGTAAGAGTTGTCGACGACCGGGCTTGACCTGGAAGTTTGCTGAATGCAGGGTGAATCGACACATCCGAAAGGAGCAAATACACTACCGCCAGCCACATCCCGCCAAACCAGGGGGGTTGTTTTACAACCGAGGAGGAACCGATGGCAGCCATTGTCGTCACGCCCGAACTGATGCGGAACACCGCGTCAAAGTTGTCGCAGCACATCGAACACGCGCAGGCCATCGCCAACCAGTACCTGGCCGACCACGAGAACATCCTGGGCGCTGGAACGTGGGACGGTGGCGGCTCCCGGGCGTCGTATGCCACCGCCGCGCAGATTCACGATGACGTACAGAAGGTCCTCACCGGCGGCCACCGGCTGACCGAGGGGCTCAACCAGGCCGCTGCCCTGATGGAGTCGCACGAATCCCACTCCGAGCACGCCTTCCACTCACTCTTCGGCGGACAGTCCGCCTAACCCTCGACCCCAGCTCTCGAAAGGACACCGATCCCCATGGCAGACAGTGGCGGTATCACCTACAACCCCGGCCCCGTCTCCGATCACGCCCACAGCGTGGTCAGCAGCGCCGGCACCCTCGACCAGATCCACCAGGACGCCCACCAGCTCACCCAGATGCTGACCGAGTACTTCGCCGGCCACGGTGCCACCGGCTTCTTCGAAGCCCAGGCCCAGATGCTGTCCGGGCTGCAGGGCCTGATCGAAACCATCGGTCAGCACGGCTCCACGATCGGCTCTGTACTGGAAGGGGCCATTTCGACCGACAAGACGATCCAATCGCTTTTCTGATCGGCTTGATCATCACGGAGGTGGGGTGTCTGCGCGAGCGGCGCAGATACCCCACTTTCCGCGTCAGGCCGACTACGGCGACCACAGGTGAGACGAGGGTGACGTGCTGACTACGACGCTCGACGGACTGTGGGTGCTGCAGGCGGTCACCGGGATCGAGACACTCTGCCCCGAACTGGGCCTCCGCCCCCTGCTGCCCCGTCTCGACACTGCCGAGCGTGCGCTGCGGCACCCCATCGCCGAGGAACTGACCGAGATCGGCGTACTCGACGACCAGTGCGAAGTGGACCCCATGGTCCGGGAATGGCTGACCGTGATCATGCGTCGCGACATCGCGCTGATGCTGAACCTGCACTTCCCCGGGCGGCCCAGCGGCGACCCCCAGTTCATGACCCGCGTCTCGATCAGCCGCTTCGCCTCCTGGTGGGTGGTGCTCGAACGCCATGACCAAGAGGTGCGCCTGTATCCCGCCGGCAGTGCGAGCGACCCGGGCGCCGCGGGCGATCTGGTGGTGGGCCAGATCGAGCGGCTATGCGGGGTCACCGACGCAGCCCAGCTGCGTCCAGTCACCCTGGACACCAAGCAGCTGCTCGAGCGCGTCCATGACCAGGACAGTCTCCGCCAGTACCTGACGGCGCAGCGTCTCGACGTCGACCAACAACAGGTCGTAGCGCTGGCCGCCGACCCGGAGCTTTCTGGACAGGCCAACGTCGTCGCGATCCAGCCGGGCGCCGGCCCCGAGGAGCTGGCGCGGATGGCTATTGCGGACACCGCGGTGCTGATCTCGGACACTCCGTCGGGCCGCGTCTGCGTGGAGAACGTCGACACCGGCGGCCGTCGCTACCAGATCATCTCCCCCGGCACGCGTGGCAACGTCGCCGACGCCATCCTGCGACTCATCGCTCGACTTCCGGCGGGCGCGGACTGGCATTCACATAGGCGGGTTGTGTGACAGTGAATTCACATCTTCACCATTACTGTGCAATATCAACAATCATCAGAAATATTGCAAACGCCGAATCAGCAGCCGTGTTAACATCACTCTCGTGACGAGCCCATGGAATAACTCGAATATGCCAGACGAAGGCTCGTCCGGGCGGTGGGATCCTGCATCCAGCCACCGCTACCGCGATTCCGTATCGGATTCCATGCGCATTTCCGACCTGGCGACCCCCCGCAAGATTCCGCCGGGCTCGGGCTGGCGCAAACTGGTCTATGCCGTGTCGGCGAAAGTCATAAATCCCGGCGAATCTCCGCGCGAACGGCATTACCGCGATCTGCGTAATAGAATTCGTCGCCATATCCGGCGTCAGTACGTGATCACCTTGGTGTCCGGAAAGGGCGGCACCGGGGTGACGACGATGACCGCCGCTATCGGCAGCGTGTTCCGCGAATGCCGACCGGAAAATGTCATCGCGATTGACGCCGTCCCGAGCTTCGGGACCCTGTCCGATCGCATCGACGAACACCCGCCGGGCGACTACTCGGCCGTCCTGAGCGACACCGACGTGCAGGGCTATTCCGATATCCGCGAACACCTGGGACAAAACGCCATCGGCCTCGACGTCCTCGCCGGAAACCGCACCTCGGATCAGCTGCGGCCGCTGGTTCCAGCCATGTTCAGCGGGGTGCTGTCGCGGTTGCGGCGGACCCACAACGTGATCCTGATCGATACCGCGGCAGACCTGGAGCACCCGGCCATGAAACCGGTGCTGGAGAACACCGACACGCTGGTCTTCGTCTCCGGCATCACCGCGGACCAGTCCCGGCCGGTGTTGCGGGCGGTGGACTACCTCGCCTCGCAGGGCTACCACGAACTGGTGTCCCGGTCCACGGTGATCCTCAACCACCCCGCGCCGGGTGGGGACAACGCCGCGGTGGCCTATCTGACCGAGCGGTTCAGCAAGACCGGCGCCACGGTGGAGGTCATGCCGTATGACGCACATCTGGCGAAGGGCGGAATCATCGACGTCCAAAACGAGGTGAAGAAAAAAGCCCGGTTGCGGTTATTTGAAATAACCGCCGGTCTGGCCGACAAGTTCGTGCCCGACACCGAAAGGTAAGCATGGTGACCTCTCCGACACCAGCTAAAGTCGCGTTTCCGGCACGCTGTGCGGTGAGTATCGCCTATGACAAACATCTCGTATCGCAGGTCTTTCCGGCCGGTATCCCGGTGGAGGAATTCTTCGAGGGAATGGTCGAGCTGCTCGACGAGGACCTGCACCACCACGGTTTCGACGGGGTAGCTCTTCCCCCGGGCGGCTACGAACTGCACAAAGTCAACGGTGTCCGGCTGGATATCACCCGCAGCCTTGACGACCTGGGTGTCCAGGACGGCGACACCCTTGTTCTGGTCCCAGCCGTGGGCGGCGACTCCTTCGAGCCGCAGTTCGAATCGCTGTCGAGCGCTCTGGCCGCCACGGCCCGCCGGCTGGGCACCCAACCCGAGATCAAATGCCAGGAGTGTGGGCACAAAGCCGACGAGCAGACGGTGGCCCGGCTACTCAACGTCAAAGTCGACCGGATGTTCGCTCCAGTCACCGCGTTGACCGCCGCGCACACCGCGATCGGGCTGCTTGCCATGGCGGTGGTCGTGCTGTCGACGCTGGCGGTTCGGGCCCGGACCTTCAGCGACAGTTGGCCACCCGCGGCGGTCCTGGCCGGCCTCGGCGGACTGCTGGCGCTGGGTGCCACGGTGATCCGACGGAACTGGCCATCACGCAACGACTTGTTCAGCGGATTCGGCTGGTTGGCCGTGCTGGCGCTGTCCTCCGCTGCGCTGTGCGCGGCACCCGGCGCCCTGGGCGCGCCCCACCTGCTGATCGCAGTGACGGTCCTGGGGTTGGGCGCGCTCGGCCTGAGCGTGCTGCTGCGCTCGCAGACCGCCGTGGCAACCGCGGTGGTCACCGCCGCCGGAATCGGCGGGACGGTGGCGGCAGTGCGGATGTGGCATCCGGTGTCCCCGCAGGTGATCGGTATCTGCATGCTGTTGGGTCTGCTGATCCTGTTGCGTATGTCGCCGACGATCGCGCTGTGGGTGGCGCGGGTGCGGCCGCCGTACTTCGGATCGATCACCGGCAGGGACCTATTCGCTCGCCGCGCCAACATGCCTATCGATACGGTCTCTCCGGTCAGTCCGGAAGACGGCGAGGACGACGAGGACGACCTGGTCGACATCTCTGCCCGTGGCGCCGCGATCGCGGCCTCGGCCCGCCTGATCAACGCGGTGCAGGTCGGGATGTGTGTCGCCGTCGCGACGGCGCTGCCGATCGCGGTCTGGATGGTGTTGGAACCGAGCGGGGCCCGGCCGCGTGGGGCAGTGGCTCTGTGCGGTCTGGTGGCGGGCCTGTTCATCACCCAGGGCCGCGGCTTCGCCGGCCGCGTCCAAGCGATCGCCCTGGTGGGCGGGGCATGCGCGGCCGTGCTGACCGGAATCGTGAAATACGCACTGGCGAGCCCGGGCGACACCGCCGCCGGGTTCTTGTGGCCGGCCGCTGCCGTCGTGGTATTCGCCGGGCTCGGGGTGGCTGCCGGCCTGTTGGTCCCTGAGACCAGGTTCGTGCCCTGGATCCGACTGGCCGTCGAATGGCTCGAGGTCCTCGCGTTCATTGTGGTTGGGGTTCTTGGCGCTTGGCTGGGAGGACTGTTCGTGTGGGTGCGCAACTGAGCCGCGTGCGCGTCCACGGGGGGGTGGTAGCCGCGGTCATGCTGTTGGTGAGCTTGTCCGGTGGCGCCCCGGCAGCGCGAGCGATCGAGCCGCCCTCCGTCGATCCGGCGCTGGTGCCGGCTGATGGGGTGCCCGGGCCGGACCAGCCGATGCGCCGCTCGAATTCCTGCAGTGTGCCGATCACGGTCAGCAATCCCGACGTGGCACAACTGGCACCCGGATTCGACATGCTGGGAATCGCCACCGCGTGGCAGTACTCCACCGGCAACGGCGTTCCGGTCGCCGTCATCGACACCGGTGTCACACCGAATCCCCGGTTGCCGGCGATCGCCGGGGGCGACTACGTCATGGGCGGCGCAGACGGACTGGGCGGTCTGCAGGACTGCGACGCCCACGGCACGATTGCGGCCTCGATCATCGCCTCGGCCCCGCTCGGTGTGCTGCCGATGCCCCGCCCCATGCCGGAAGTCCCGGCGTTCCCTCCGCCGGTGGGCCCGCCGCCGAGCATCAACGAACCCCTGCCGCCGGCTGATGTGCCCGGCCCGCCTGCACCGCCCCCGGCCCCGGCTCCGGTGACCATCACCCAGGTGGCACCGCCGCCCCCGCCACCACCTCCCCCGCCGGCGGACGGTGCCGTGGCCCCAGCCTCGGGTCCGGCCGACCCTCAGACTGAGGACGAGCCGGCGGTTCCCCCGCCCCCACCGGGCTCCCCCGACGGTGTCGTCGGGGTGGCCCCGCACGCCACCATCATCTCGATCCGCCAATCGTCGCGGGCATTCGAACCGGTCAACCCGCAACGGTTCGGCTACGACGACGAGCGGGTAAAGGCCGGCACGCTGGCAACGCTGGCCAAAGCGGTCGTCCATGCAGCCGACCTGGGGGCCAAAGTCATCAATATCTCGGTGACCTCCTGCGTATCGGTGGCGGCCGGACTCGACCAACAGGTGTTGGGGGCAGCACTGTGGTACGCGGCGACCGTCAAGGACGCGGTGATCGTCGCGGCCGCCGGCAATGTCGGGGAGGCCGGCTGCGCCGACAACCCGATGTTCGACCCGCTGAACCCGAACGACCCGCGGGACTGGAACCACGTCAAGGTGATCTCCAGCCCGTCATGGTTCTCTGACTACGTCTTGTCCGTCGGCGGCGTGGACGCCACCGGGACGCCGATCGACAAGAGCATGGCCGGACCCTGGGTGGGGGTGGCCGCACCGGCCACCCACGTGATGGGCCTCTCGCCGCAGGGCGGTGCCCCAGTCAACGCGTACCCGCCGATTCGGGCCGGCGAGAAGAACATGCCGTTCTGGGGCACCAGCTTCTCGGCCGCCTACGTCAGCGGCGTGGCTGCTCTGGTCCGGGCCAAATACCCTGCGCTCACCGCGCACCAGGTCATCAACCGCATCATGCAGACCGCTCACAATCCGCCCGCGGGCGTCGACAACCGGGTGGGTTACGGCTTGGTCGACCCGGTCGCAGCGTTGACCTTCAACGTGCCGGCGGGCGACCCGCTGGCGCCGGGGTCGCAACACCGCGTGATCACCCCGGCGCCGCCGCCACCGCCGCCGGACCACAGAGCCCGGACCGTTGCCCTGGGATTCCTGGGCCTGATCGCAGTGACCGTCCTTGCCGCCGCGATCACCGCTCGGATCCGGAGGGCTGCCAAGTGAGCCGAGACCAGTTCCGGTTGACCGGATTCGCGCCGTCGAGCAACCGCCGGCTGCTGTGCGGGGCGACCGTCGCACTGTGCGGTCTGGTGGGCTGGGCGCTGGGCGGGCCGATCGGTGTCGTCGCGGCTGTCCTGCTGGCGGGGCTGGTCGTGATGGTGCCGTGGTGGGGGCAGCCGGCGTGGTCGTGGGCTCTGCTGTGGCTGCAGCGCCCGTCGAAGGCCGCCCGGAACGAGCCGATCACGGTGGCCAACAACCGCGCCGGCGGTGGAGTTCGCATCCAGGACGAGGTGGCGGTGGTGGCGATCCACCTGCTGGGCCGGGCGCATTCGGCCACCGTGGCCACCGGATCGGTGAACGTGGAGACCGACAACGTCGTGGACGTCGCCGACCTGCTGCCGATGCTGCGGCACGCGCTGGGACTGGTCCTGGAGTCGATGAGCGTGATCAGCATCGGTGCGCGCCGGGCCACCACCGGCGACTACCCGCGGGTCTACGACACCGAGATCGGCACACCGCCCTACGCCGGCCAGCGAGAGACCTGGCTGGTGCTGAGATTGCGTGTCATCGACAACACTGCCGCACTGCGCTGGCGCACCACGCTGGGTGCCACCGCTGTCGCAGCAGCGCAACGGATTGCCGGTCTGCTGCGTTGCGGGGGCCTGCGCACCCGGGTGGCCACCGCCAGCGACCTCGTCGAACTGGATCGGCGCCTCGGGGCGGGTTCGCTACCTACGAACGCCGAAAGGTGGAAGTCGCTGCGCACCGAGCGCGGCTGGGTGACGACCTATGCCTATCCGGCCCACCAGATCAGCGCGCAGCTGCTGGGGCAGGCGTGGACTCTGCCGGTCGATGAGGTGATCCAGAACGTCACCGTGTTCCCGGACGGGACATGTACGGCGACGGTGACCCTGCAGACACCGCAGCCGGCCCCGACTCCCCCGTCGGTGGTGTTGCGCCGGCTCAACGGCGAGCAGGCGGCTGCCTTGGAGGCCAACATGTGCGCCCCCCGTCCGCAGCTGCGCGGCCTGCGGCCCGGCCGGTTGCCGGCCACCCTGCCCATCGAGATCGGGCCGTCGGGTGTGCTGATAGGCAAGCTGGCCAACGGCGACCGCCTGATGGTGCCGCTCACCGACTCCGGCGAGCTGAGCCGAGTCTTCATCGCAGCCGAGGACCTGATCGCCAAGCGCATCATCATCCGGGCGGCCGGCGCCGGAGAACGAGTCTGCGTGCACACTCGGGACACGGCCCGCTGGGCCAGTGTTCGAATGCCCGAGGTGACCATGGTCGGCGAATCCCGGCCGACTCCACGCACCACCGTCAGCGTGGTGGACGGGCCGATCGCGCCGTCACCGCGACCCGCCACCGTGATCACGGTGGCGCCGCCAGGAACACCTCCCCCACCCTCTGGCGCCCTCGAGGTGAGTATCGAGCAGATAGAGCGGAACGCGGTACACGTTTCGGCCGCCGGGAAATCGTGGCTGGCTACGGTGGAATTGTTCCGGGCGGAAAACCGGTACTGCAGCCCGGAGGCGCTGGCCCCGGTGTCGCCCCGACGGAGGACGGCAGACATTGAGTGACTTGCTGGCGGCCCGTCGACACTTCGACCGCGCCATGTTGAGCATGGACGGGCGCTACGGCGCCCCCGACGCGTTAGGCGACTTCGTCGCGGCAACCGAGGCGGACCCCTCGATGGCCGATGCCTGGCTGGGCCGGATCGCCTGCGGCGACACCGGATTGGACACCCTCCAACGGCTCTACGCCAACAGCGACTGGCTGCACAAGGAGACCACCCGGCTGGGCCGTCACCTGGCCGCTCAGATCCCGCTGGGACCGTATCTGTCGATCACGGTTACCGACGCCTCGCACGTGGGTTTGGCTCTGGCTTCAGCGTTGACCGTTGCAGGCGATTACGCGCGTGCCGACGCCCTGCTGGCCGACAAAGCTCTGCTCGACAGTTGGATCAACCACCAGTGGCATCAACTCGCCCGCGCCTACCTGATGTTCGTCACCCAGCGGTGGCCGGACCTGCTGACCGTCGCCGCCGAAGATCTGCCCGACCGCGCGATAGTCATGCCGGCCGTCACCGCATCCGTGTGCGCCCTGGCCGGCTATGCGGCAGCGCACCTGGGTCAGGGTCGGGTGGCATTGGACTGGTTGGACCGCGTCGACATCATCGGGCAGACGCGTTCCTCGGAGCGGTTCCCGGCGGGGGTGCTCACCGCGTCGATCAACCCCAGCGAAATCCCCTTGCTGGCCGCCGATCTCGCTTACCTGCGCGGCATGGTGCACCGCCAGATCGGCGAGGAGGACCGCGCTCAGATCTGGTTGTCCAAGGCAGCCATCAACGGTGTGCTGACCGAACCGGCCAAGGCCGCGCTGGCCGAACCGAATCTGCGCCTGGTGGTCACCGAGGAACAGATCATCGACAGTCGCACCGACCGCTGGGATGCTGCTTCGGCCAAGAGCCGTGCGGAACTCGACGAGCACAATGCACTGGATCGTCGCGCGGAACTCTTAGAGCAGGGTCGCGCCGAGCTGGAGAGGCAGGTCGGCCTCGCGGAAGTCAAGCGTGCGGTCAAAGCCTTGGAGGATCAGCTCGAAATCCGTGCCATGCGACTCGAACACGGTCTGCCCGTGGAAGGGCAGACCAACCACATGCTGCTGGTTGGTCCGCCCGGGACCGGCAAGACGACCACAGCCGAGGCGTTGGGCAAGATCTACGCCGGCATGGGTATCGTGCGCAACCCGGAGATCACCGAGGTGCGCCGTTCGGATTTCTGCGGAGAACACATCGGATCATCCGGGCCCAAGACCAACGATCTGATCGAAAAGGCCTTGGGCGGAATTCTTTTCATGGATGAGTTCTATTCGCTGGTGGAACGTCACCAGGACGGAACTCCGGACATGATCGGCATGGAGGCCGTTAACCAGTTACTGATCGCGCTGGAGAAGCACCGCTTTGACTTCTGCTTCCTCGCCGCCGGCTACGAAGACCAGGTCGATGAATTCCTGACCGTCAACCCAGGCCTGGCCAGCCGGTTCAACCGCAAGATCCGGTTCGAGTCGTACTCACCAGAGGAGATCGTCGAGATCGGTGAGCGGTACGGATCCAGCCGGGCAACTGTACTGGATCACGAAGCGCGCCAGAGATTCCTGGCTATGGTGACCACGATCCGTGGCTACGTCGGTCCGAGCGGGGAACACGGCATCAACGTCATGCACAACGGCCGGTTTGCCCGCAATGTGATCGAGGAGGCCGAGCTCGCCCGCGATACCCGGGTGGCCGCGCAAAAGCGTGCCGGGCAACCGGTGACGATCGACGACCTCAAGACCATCACGGCCCTCGACATCGACTCGGCTGTGCGCACCGTGTGCGGCACTGAGCGCGAGATGGCCGCCCTGAACTGGTAGGGATTGTCAGACCGGACTGGCGCCGTAGCGGGCTTCGAAGTCGGACTGGGCTTCCTCTCGCAGTGCCGTGAAGACGAGGTTGAGCCGATCCGCCAATTCACTGTGGGTGTAGTCGCTGACCACACACGGGTGCAGTGTCAGCTCGAGCAGCCGGCCGTCAGAATTGGCCACTGCACGGACGTCGCCTAGATCGACGCTGTAGGTGGTGTTCTCGGCCTCGGCGACCAGCGCCTCCCACTTCTCGGCGGCCTCCCGCAGATCCCGCAACACGGACTCGACAAGGTCCTTGTCGCTGAGTTCCGCGTGGCTCTCCGCCCCCGACATTGGGTAAGTATGTCCAGCCAGTTTGAACAGCGTCAATTCATCGCGGCGATCGAGTCTGTCAATCCCCCTGGCCGGCGGTCGGTGCACTCAGCGTACGAAACCAGCTGAAGTGGTAATTGGCCGAAACTGTGTCCCCGGTCGCAATGCCTTCCGTGGCGGCCAGCAGCATGCAATTCAGCACCAGAGCGGCGTCGGAGTCGGGGTACTGCGCCAGCAGCTGGTACCGCATGGTGTCCAGATGCACACGTAATAAGTCGATTTCGGCGTCGATCACACCCGTGTCTGCGGCGCCCGCCCTGACCAGTGTGTTGGCCATCCGCGGAAGTCCTTCGCGCCAGTGGGTGGCTTCGCTGAGCCGCCAGGCGAGATCGTCGACTGGCGCCAGCCTGCGGGGCTCTACCGAGGTGTCGGTCACCGCGAAATCACTGGCCCAGCCGAGACGGTCTCCGGGACTGTAGCTGGCCGTCTCCTTCGCCTCACCCAGCATCTCGGTGGCGGTGCCGCTCCGACGGTCAGGTTCGAGCAGTTGCACGCCGTCCGGTAGCTCGATTCCGGACGGGATCCATCCGTTGGCGATGTCGGTGACCAGTCGGGTGCTGCCGTCGGCAAAGGTGCCGACCGCCCAGCGCAGCCCTGGTTCCTGGCGGGCGACGACGGCCAGCAGCCGTCGAAGTCGCTGCTCATCGGATTCGGCGACCGTCGGTTTGGCGGGGGCGGGCTCGGGCTGGTCGGCCACAACTGGGACTGAGGCGGTGGAAGTCGGTTCCACGATCGGCTCGGCCGGTGTGGCGACTGCAGGTTCCGGAGCCTGCTCCGCATCCAACGACTCCGGGGCGGGGGGTGACATCGCAGGCGCGGCCGGGGCATCGGATTCCGGCAGCCGATGGCGGGCGCGTCGGGGTGATGCCTCCGGAGACTGCTCGGGAGGCGGCGCCACCGCAGCCCCTGGTGCTGCCGCCGGAACCGCGTTCAGGCTGGTGTACTCCGTGCCGAAATCCAAGGCCTCCTTGTGGAGTTGGCGGACCGTCGACTCCACCCTGAGCACGGCGAAAGCTCTGGCGACGTTGATGACCCGGGTCTCTGCGGCCTGGCGTGCCGGACCGGCCAGGTCCGATTGACTGATGGCGTAGAGCTTCTCGTTGGCCGAGTGCGCGATGCGCTGCAGGTCGGCGTTGAGGTAGTCGGCAAGCGGTGCGGTTTCGGGGGTGATCGTGGTCAACTCGGCGGGCCACAGGCCACCCAGTACCCAGGAACTACAGTCGACCGGAGCGCTGAAGGCCGGGATGTTCAACGATTCGCGGGCCGCGTCTCGGAGGCGCTGTCGCGCCGACCACCGACCGAAGAGTGCCACCGCGCAAGCGTACCGTTGCCGCCACAGCGCTCTTGTCCGAATCCGGCCTCGAGCGACCTTGCACAACTACGGCACGCGGTGAATTGTCAGCTCTTGGGCCGGTCGGTAGCGTGCAGATCATGGCTGATGTCGGGTCCCCGGAGACTGGGTGCGCAGCACAGTTGAGTGAGGTACTCGCGTTGCTGGAGCGGGCCCGAAAGCTGTTTGGCGACACAGTGGTTGATCCGCCCGCAGACATCGTGCCCAATGCTGACGCTGCCGGAAGATGGGTACTTTAGCCCTCGGGCTTCTCACCTTGGTGCAGCTCGTGGCCCAGTAGCCGCTCGGTGGCCACCCGCAGATCGTCATTGGTGGGAACCGCTGCCGAGGGCACATGCCCCGTCGTGATGATCCCGCTCCGGATCTCTAACGCCGCCTTGAGAAACGAGACGTCCGCGGCCAGCACGATAGCCTCGGCCAGCCGGTGCGCGTCGGTGTCCATCACTGCCTCGGTGAGCACCACACTGTGCAGATAGCCACCGTGGCAAGACCGGAACAGTACATCGCCACTGGGGTGGATCGTGTCGAAGGCCGGATTCGGCTCAGTCATCGGTGCCCATCGGTGAGGCGCCCGAAGGCGTTGGCGGCATCATCCTCATTCTCGTCCCACATCGCCACCGCCCGGTGCAGATTGTCGGAGACCGTCGAATGTTCCCTGGACTGGCTTTCATAGCAGTCCTTGCGTGCGTCCAGCAGCGAACTGGCAGCCTGGCGAAAGTCGCCGTAGATCGGACCGAGGGAGTTCAGGGTCGCCTGGATCCCCTCGTGGGTGGCCGGGACGGTGGACAGGTAGTCCGACGCCTCCTGATGGTTCTCAGCCGCCTTGGTCAGAACGTCCTGGTTGACGTGGATCTTCTCGGGCATGTTCCACCTTCCTGGCTAATCGACGATGACGGTTGGAGCCGGCTTTTTCAAGAGCACACTCGCCGGCTTGGTCGCGACCGGCTCGGCGGGCGGCGCGGGCTCCTGCGCCAGCCCCGGCGGATGTTGCCAACCCAGGAAGCCTGGACCCCGCAGGTTCTCCACCAGGTGGATCTGCCCGTCGAGTAGTGCCTTGCCGGCGCCGACAGCGAGGGCGTGGCGGTCGGTGAACACGCCGATGTCGCCGGGGCGCAGACTGGCCACATCGACAGCTGCCGCCACCGGTGCTCCAGGTGGCGGGATGTGGATGCCCTGGCTCCGGAATGCCTCCACGACAGACTCTCCGTCTGCGGCGGCTTGCATCACCGCGGCCAGTCGCGGATTGGCCACCGTCATGGTTTCGCCGTCGGGCAGTCGCACGGTCACTTCGCGCTGCTCCCCCGGCTCCTGCTCCGATGATTCGTCGTCGGCTCCGTCAGCATCAGCGCCCTCGGGTGCGGCCGCGTCCTCGGGCAGATATTCGTCTTCTGCCGGCATACCGGCACTGCCCGAACCAGGAGTCAACCCGGTCGATGGAAATCCGGCGGGCATCGGCCCGAATCCCGGTCCCTCGCCACCCATGCTCGGGAACATCGGCGACGTCCACTGCGGTAGACCGTGTGGAATCTCCGCATCGGCCTCAGGGTCTACGTCGGTCAGTTCGTCCAGATAAGGATCGGCATCCGGCTCCCCCGAAAGGGTGTGGTCGTCTTCGGGCGCCGGCTCGGGGCTGTCGGATGCCACGGCCGAGTACAACAATCTCAGTGCAGTCGCGAGCGAGTGTTTGGATCCGTCATCATCATTGGCCTCTTCGACCAGTTTGATGATCTGCTCCAGTCTGTCGATCAAGAATCGTTGGAATTCACGTGCGCCTGCGGCAGTACTCAGGTCCCAGGACCCTGCTGCGCCGGCAATCTCGGCCTCGAAGCCCTCGAGTCGCCGACGGCCTTCCAGCGTTGTCTTGCGCGCCTGGCGCAGTGCTCCGAGGATCTGCCTGTCAAAGTTCGCGGCAGTCGACAATTGCTGGGCGAGAGCCGCTTCGACCTGCTTCATGGCTTGCGCCGCCCAGCCCTCAGTCCCGCCGCCGCCGCTCTCGATGCGGCCGATCACATCAAGAACGTCGTCGCGGGTAGCCATCTCCTCAGCCCAACACCGTTGAGCTGGGCCGACGCTCAGGAGCTGACCGGGTCATGGCCGGTGACTGTACCGAGACAAGCCGTGACCGACAATTCACCCGATCACCCCCATTACGGCAGCAGACGGCGGATCGCCACGTGCGCGCCCAGCGGGCTGATCTGCACGGTCGCTCCGGCATGCGGGGTTGCGTCCAGCAGAGTGGTGTACGAGTCGGACCTGATCAGCGGTGCCGGCGTGTCGTAGCCGAGTGATTGAAG
>NZ_LQPI01000058.1 GCF_002101775.1 Mycolicibacter nonchromogenicus
GTCCTCGGGCGGGGGCAGCGCATCTTCCGGAAGAGGCGGGGGCAGGTCTTCGGGCGGCGGCGCCTCGGCGGCGGCCGGGGGGAGTGGTTCGTCGGTGTCTCCCGGCTCGGCGCCGACACCGCCGGCCAAGAACACGGCGGCCGGCAACACGGTTGTCGCGGCCAGAACCGAGGATTTCAGGCGCAGATCTTCCAGTCCTTGCGTGAGCACGCAAGGGACCGTAACCAAAACGTTATCTCGACATCAACTCGGCACGCGGCAAGCCGCGCCCTGAGAAGCGGACCGGTGGTTGGGCAATCGCGGGCGTGCGGCAGTCGGACCAGGTCAGCGTTATGGCCGTCGGCGGTCCTCTTGAACGCGACCCTCAAGTGTTTGCTACATCACTAACCTGCGAACGCGGCCGTGATTGCCGACACCACATCGGCGAAATCAAACGGGGTGGCCTCGGCCAGCGGCATGAGGTCCGACCAGGGCTGGAATAGGCCGCTGATCGCGTTCTGAAAACCTTGCTGGACGCCGTCGATGAGTGCTTGCTGGACGGCAGACCAGTCCAGGTCGGTGGGGAACAGGCCGAGGGGAGCAGGTTCATTCGCCGGTCCCGGGTACCAGCCGTCGGAGATGTTGCCGTAGCCCAAGTTGACCAGGATTCGCGTCACCGGCTCAAGGAGGTCATAAAGAGGCTCTCCGATCACCGGTAAGAGCAGCAGAGGTGACAGCAGCGGCAGGGTCTGCGCCGGGATCATGTAGTAGTTCGTCAGGCTCTCACCGGTGAGATCCGCGGAGCCCGGTAGCAGCACCGCATTGTTGATCTGGTCGGCATCGAGATTCAGATACGCCAGATGTTGGGTGAAGATCCCCATGAAGGCGTTGAGACTGGAAAGCAGGTTGAGCGGGTAGCGGGGAAAGCTGGCGAAGCCGTCGTACTCCAAGGTGTAAACGTCGCTGGGATACAGATTGTCGGGTGTCGGCGGATACAACCCCAGAGAGGTCCAGATCCCGCCGGTGGGGGCAAAGGCATTGCCCACCAACATGAACCGCACCAGGTCGCTGGACACGCCTTGGTCCTGCAACTGCTCCATGGTCATGCCGGAGAACCCGGCGCTTTGCGAGTATCCGAACACCACTACCGGATTCTCCGCACTGACCTGCCCGCCGGCGATCTGCTGGGTGATCGCCGACGTCAGGATCTGGGCACCTTCGATCCGCGACTCGGCCCTGTTGAAAAAGAGCCGTTCGGGTGTGGTCAGGATCTCCAGGTCGCCGGTGAAGCCATGCGGTTGCAGGTAGAGCTCGTCGGCCAGGTCGGCGTAGCTCTGGGGCGGTGTCGGCACGCCGGAGGGGCCCAAGATCAGGGCGGTGCCGCCCCCGAGCGGGGAACCGACGGCCTCGCTGCCGGTCAGTCGTACATCGGCTGTGTGCGGGCCGACGCTGGTCGTCACAGGCATGACCGTCAGTCCCGCGGCGACGGCGGCGGCGGTTCCGAGAATCAGGATTCGGTGGGGGATAGACGCGGACCACATCGGACGTTCCTCCCTGCAGCGTCCGCGACGCTGCCGTTTGCCCAGTGGCCGAGTTTGCTGGTTTCAATATCGGTGATGCGGGCGGGGTCGTCAACGCCATAAGGCCCGGGAGGGACGCGAGCGGGGGTCTAGCGTGGCGGAATGGGTTTGTTCAGCCATGAGGAGTTACGTGACCCGGCCGACGGCGCTGCCGGCGGTGCTCTTGAGAGGGCCCGGCGTGCTGAGATGGACGAGTACGTGGTGGAGGAACTGGTGGTGGTGGGTCCGGGGCCACTGCCCGAAGATGGTTCGTGTGGTCAATACGCCGTGCAGTTCCACGTGACTACGTCAATGCTGTTCGGGCTGAAGCGAGTTGCCGATGCGCGCGGGGTGAGCGTGCCGGAGGTGTGCCGGCAGGTGATCGGTGTCTTCGTGGCGCAGCAGGCGGGCGAGCTGGGGGCGTTGCTTGACGCTGAGGCGCAGGCGGCCGACTACCGGCCGGGTTTGAGTCAGGGGTAGCACGACGGGGGCGCATCGGCCTCCTGAGGCACCGTCTCGGCAAAACGGAAAAACCGCCTCTGAACTTTGTCAGAAGCGGTCTTTCGCATCGGGGTGGCTGACGGGACTCGAACCCGCGACACCCAGGATCACAACCTGGTGCTCTACCAACTGAACTACAGCCACCATTGCTGCCCGACTTGCAAGCAGCGTCGTCGATACTAACCGCTTGGGCGCTCAGCGACCGAATCGAGATCGTCGGACGCGTTCACCGGCGGCCCCAGCTCCGCGGCGATCGCAGCAATGTCGCTGGTAGACGGCCCGGGCGGGGCGACGAACGCGGTGCGCCGGTAGTACTTCAATTCCCGGATGGATTCGTGGATGTCGGCCAGGGCGCGGTGCGCCAGGCCCTTCTCCGGCTGGCCGAAGTAGATCCGCGGATACCACCGACGGCACAGCTCCTTGATCGAGCTGACGTCGATCATTCGGTAGTGCAGGTAGTCGTTGAGAGCGGCCATGTCGCGGGCCAGGAAACCGCGATCGGTGCCGATCGAGTTACCCGCCAGCGGCGCCGTCTTGGCCTGTTTGACGTGGGTGCGGATGTAGTCGAGCACCATCGCCTCGGCGGTGGCCAGGTCGACCGTCGACGCTCTGACCTCGTCAATCAGCCCAGATCGGGTGTGCATATCGGTCACCACGGGGCTCATCGCATCCAGGTCCGCGTCGTCGGCGTGGATCACCACGTCAATACCGTCGCCCAGGATGTTCAGCTCGCCATCGGTGACCAGGACAGCGATCTCGATGAGCTTGTCCGAGCCCAGATCCAGGCCGGTCATCTCACAGTCGATCCAGACAAGTTCGTCGCGTGCAGCACTCACAGTTAGCCAACGTTAGCCGTATGCCCCAGGCATAGCCGCACAGCGGTCCCGACCGGCCAAGTAGTGTCGTGACCTGTGAGTCCCGAGTCGGCGGCGAACGCCGCGCAGCAAATCGCGGCGGGCTACGTCGCAGACGGCCAGGCCCTCGAATTGGGCACGGTGGTCGTCGACGACATCGCAGACGCCGCAGCGCAGGTCCGCATTCCCTTAGCCACGATCAACCGCCATGGCCTGGTGGCCGGGGCCACCGGCACTGGCAAGACCAAGACGTTGCAGGTGCTCGCCGAGCAGCTGTCCGCCGCCGGCGTCCCGGTGCTTATGGCCGACGTCAAGGGCGACCTGTCCGGGCTGTCGCGCGCGGGCGAGGCCGGCGCCAAGATCACCCAACGTGCCGCCGAAACCGGCGACGACTGGGCGCCGACGGCTTTCCCGGTGGAGTTCCTGTCGCTGGGCACCGGCGGTCTGGGAATCCCGGTACGCGCCACCATCTCCAGCTTCGGACCCATCCTGTTGTCGAAGGTGTTGGGGCTCAACAGCACCCAGGAGTCCACTCTCGGGCTGATCTTCCACTGGGCGGACCAGAACGGCTACCTGCTGCTGGACCTGAAGGATTTGCGTTCGGTCATCACGTTTTTGACCAGCGATGCCGGCAAACCTCAACTGAAGAGCCTTGGTGGGGTGTCGGCGCAGACCGCGGGGGTGATCCTGCGGGCCCTGGTCAATCTGGAGGCCGAAGGCGGCGACACCTTCTTCGGTGAGCCGGAACTCAAACCGGAAGACCTGCTGCGCACCGACAGCCAGGGCCGCGGCGTCATCTCGCTGCTGGAACTGGGTGATCAAGCGGCCCGGCCGGTGTTGTTCTCCACCTTCTTGATGTGGGTGCTCGCCGACCTGTTCACGCTGCTTCCCGAGGTCGGCGACATCGACAAGCCCAAGCTGGTGTTCTTCTTCGACGAGGCGCATCTGCTGTTCGCCGGCGCCTCAAAGGCGTTCCTGCAGCAGGTCGAGCAGACCGTCAAGCTGATCCGCTCCAAGGGCGTCGGGGTGTTCTTCTGCACCCAGCTGCCCACCGATGTGCCCAACACCGTGCTGTCCCAGCTGGGCGCACGGATCCAGCATGCGCTGCGTGCATTCACCCCCGACGACCAGGCGGCTCTGAGCAAGACGGTGCGCACCTACCCCAAAACCAAGGTGTACGACCTGGAGTCGGCGCTGACATCGCTGGGGATCGGCGAGGCGATCGTCACCGTCTTGTCTGAGCGGGGCGCCCCGACCCCGGTCGCCTGGACGCGACTGCGGGCACCGCGATCGTTCATGGGCTCCGTCGGCAACGCGGCGATCACCGCCGCCGCCACCGCCAGCCCGCTGCACGCCGTCTACAGCCAGACGGTGGATCGCGAGTCGGCCTATGAGATGTTGTCCGGCAAGCTCGCGTCGGGGGAGGGCAGTGCGCCGCCGTCCGATGCCAAGGGATACGACGGTGTGCCGCCGCCACCGAAAGTGCGTTGGTGGACGCGGTTCGGCCGCTGGCTCGCCCACTTCCTGTCCACCCGGGAGGGCAAGCAGGTGACTCGTGCCGTCACCACCGCGGTGGTCGGTCAGATCACCCGCGGCGCCATGGGGACCGGCCGGCGTAAGCGTTGACGCTCGGGCCGGGCCGCTCCCGCGGGCGTGCCTCGGCCGCGAGCCGGAATCTCACGACGCGACACGCCCGTATCGCGTCGTGAGATTCCGACTCGGCGCCCCGGAACCGGGCGCCCCGGCGCCACTGAGCCTTTAGCCCCCGCCGAGTTTCTTGTAGACCGCCCCCACGATCGGCGTGACGATGGCGCGCGGCGCGTAGCCGCTGGCCATCGACATGGCCTTGGAGGTGATCCCGGGCACCACGCGCATCTTGTTGCGCGCCAGCGCATCCAGTGACAGCTTCGCGGTGTGCTGGGTGGAGATCCACAAGAAGTCAGGGATCAGTCGGTCCACCAACGAGGCCTCGCCGGCGTCGGGCATCTCGGCGCGCACCGGCCCAGGCGCCAGCAACGTCACGTGCACCCCCGATTTGAGCAGTTCGCCGCGCAGCGACTCACTGAACGTGTTGGCGAACGCCTTGGTCGCGGCGTAGGTGGCGTTGTTGGGGATCGGTGAGTTGCCCGCCGCCGAACCGGAGATCAAGATGCCGCCGGCGCGGCGCTCGAGCATGCCGGGCAGCACCGCCAGGACCAGGTCGTGCACCGCCACGGCGTTCAGCTGCACCTGGGCCTTCTCGCCCGCCGGGTCCAGGCCGGAGATCGGTCCGAACGTCGCGGTTCCGGCGTTGGCGCACAAGATCGAGATCTCCCGCTCGGCCAACTCGGCGCAGAACGCGTCGCGGGCGGGCGGGTCGGCCAGGTCGACCGCGCGGACCTCGACCGCTACCTGATACTTGTCCCGCAGCCGCGCCGCCACCTCGTTGAGCACGTCTTCGCGACGCGCGGTGATGATCAGGGCGTGTCCGCGGGCGGCCAGCTCGGTGGCCAGCGCTTCACCGATTCCCTGGGACGCGCCGGTGACGACAGCGCGGGCATCTGGGCTGGGAGCAGGAATTGGCATGGGGCAATCGTAGAGTGCCAGTCATGGGCGAACCGGTGGTGGACAAGCCGGGACGTTCCCGGATCGTGGCGTGGGCCCTGTGGGACACCGGTGCGGCCGGTGTCAGTGCAATCGTGGTGACCTTCGTCTTCTCGGTGTATCTGACCAGCAGTGTGGGTCGAGACCTGCCCGGAGAGGTGTCCCCGGCCAGCTGGCTGGGCCGCACGCTGGCCCTGTCCGGGCTGACGGTGGCCGCGGTCGCGCCGGTGATCGGGGTCTGGGTGGCTGCCCCGCACCGCCGTCGCGTGACGCTGGCGGTGCTGACCGGGACCGCGGCGGTGCTGACGGCCTCGATGAGCCTGATCCGTGACGAGCCCGCCTACTTGGCTCCGGGACTGCTGCTGTTGGCCCTGACCGCTGCGTGCGGCGATCTGGCCAGCGTGCCTTACAACGCCATGCTGCGGCAGTTGTCGACCCCGCAGAACTCCGGCCGGATCTCCGGCTTCGGCTGGGCGGCCGGTTACGGCGGCAGCGTGGTGCTGCTGTTGCTGGTCTATGTGGGCTGCATCGCCGGCAGCGGTCCCACCCGCGGCCTGCTCGGCCTGTCCACCGAAGGCGGACACCACGTTCGGGTCGCGATGCTGCTGGCCGCGGCCTGGCTGACGGTGTTCGCCCTGCCGTTGCTGCTGACCGCGCACCGCCTGGCCGGCGAACGCGCGGCGCCTGCCCCGCGGCTCGGCTTCTTCGGCGGCTACCGCCAGCTGTGGCGAGACCTCAGTGCCGAGTGGCACCGAGACCGCAACCTGGTCTTCTACCTGGTGGCCAGCGCGATCTTCCGTGACGGGCTGGCCGGGGTGTTCGCGTTCGGCGCGGTGATCGGGGTCAACGTCTACGGCATCTCGTCCGGCGACGTGCTGATCTTCGGGGTGGCCGCCAGCGTGGTGGCCGCCCTCGGGGCTATCGCCGGGGGACTGCTCGACGACCGGATCGGCTCCAAGACCGTCATCGTGGTCTCGCTGGTGGTGATGATCGCCGCCGGCACCACATTGATGACGCTCTCGGGCCCGGGGGCGTTCTGGGCCTGTGGGCTGGCATTGTGTCTGTTCATCGGGCCCACCCAGTCCTCGGCGCGCACCCTGCTGCTGCGGATGGCCCAACAGGGCCGCGATGGGTTCGAAGGGGTGGCGTTCGGCCTCTACACGATGACCGGTCGGGCCGTGTCGTTCCTGGCGCCCTGGCTGTTCTCGGTCTTCGTCGACGTGTTCGGCACCGACCGGGCGGGAATGGGCGGGCTGTGCACCGTCCTGTTGCTGGGCCTGCTGGCGCTGCTGCCCGTGCGGGTCAGCAGGACGTGACCACCGTCAAACTCAGCCGGCTGCCGCGCACACCGTGAGAATCGAACCGGTGCGCTGACGGACCTGGGCGCCGTCCACCGACAACGAGCAGGTGATCTGCTCGCCGAAATTGACCACCGTGACCGCCGCAGCCCTCGTCGCCGGTGGCGTCAACGTCACCTGTTTGCTCCACGGCAGGCTCACATTGAACTCGGTCTGCAGTATGCCGCCGGTATCGATGTAGGCGATGCTCAACGCCTTACCGGTCCCGCTGACGCTGTAGACGATCGTCTCGGGCACGCCGGCGGTGGTCGAGGTCGTCGGTGGCGGCGTGGTCGTGGTGCTGGGCTCCGGCGTCCTCGACGGCGACGGAGTGGTGGTGGGCACCCGCGTGGGAACCGGGGTGCTCGGGGCGGTCGGCAACGGGGTCATCGGCGGGACGGTGGCCGAATTACGCTGCGAGCCATTGGCGATCACCAGGGCGATCACCATGCCGACCACCAGCAGAACCGCGGCACCGGCTACCAGAAACAGCCAGTTCGGAAACCGCGGAGGCTCAGGTGGACCGCCCTGGCCACCACCCGCCGGGCCGCCCGGCGGGGACGGGGGCGGCTCCCAGGGCTGCCGCGGCAACTGCTCGGTCGGGTGGGGAGCCTGCGGCGGATAGCCGGGTGGGTACGTCGGGAGTTGCCCGGCGTAGGCCGGGTCTACGTAGGGCGGATAGCCGGAGGTCGGTTCGGATGCGCCGCCACGCTGCCACGGCTGATCAGAGCCCTCCGGTCGATACGGATCGGTCATGCCCACCTCATGGCTTGCAGGGTACCTGCGCCGGGCGTCTGGGGCCGGGACGTCGGCGCGCCGGACCTAAATTCCGGCTGAGCCGAGTGCGCTGATCGTCATTGCCCGCAACACCGCTCGCGAGCGCTCCGGGCCGACCGACTTGGCGCCGGTCGGCTTCATGCTGTGCGGCGTCGAGTTCAGCAACCCGAAGGCGGCGTGGGCCATCAACCGCGCATCGGCCTCGGCCAGCCCGCTGCGCAGTCCGCGCAACACGCTCACCCACACCTCGACGTACTGGCGCTGGGCGCTGCGTACCTGACGCTGTGCGGCGGCCGGAAGATGCGCCAGGTCACGGTCTTGGATCCGGATCAGATCCGGCTCGCTGAGGGCGAAGTCAAGATGAAAGTCGACCAGGCCGTCCAGGATCTCCTGCGGACTGTTCCCACGCGCCTCGACATCGCGCGCCCCGGCGAGCAATCGGGTACTGATGCCGACCAGCAACTCAACCAGTAGGGCTTCCTTGTTGGGAAAGTGCCGGTAGATGGCCGGGCCGCTGACTCCTGCGGCGGCGCCGATGTCCTCCAACCGCACCGCGGGGTAGCCGCTTTGGGCGAAAAGGCGTTCCGCGGCGGCGAGCAGCTGGCTGCGCCGGTCGGACTTCAGCCGGCTGCGCCGGTTGCCCGGCTCGTCGTTGCCCGCTGCGTCGGCCGAGGTGGACGCCGCCATCACGCCTCCGCTTTGATCGTGGACATCTGGAGTTAATGGCCACTAACGTAACACCCGTCGCCGCAGAGCACATCCGGCTTCGGGCGGCACCGGTGGAGGCGCCGATGGCAACTGCGGTACCCGTGGCGCAGGACGAACTGTCCTACGCGCGCGGCGAGGCCCAGCCCGCCCTGTTGGAGACGACGATCGGCGCCAACCTCGCGGCGAGCGCGCTCGCGTTCCCGGATCGCGATGCGCTGGTTGACGTTCCGTCGGGTCGGCGCTGGAGCTACGCCGAACTCCTGGCTGATGTGCGCCGACTGGCAACGGGCTTGCTGCAGGCCGGAATCAGCACCGGGGACCGGGTCGGGATCTGGGCGCCCAACTGCGCCGAATGGGTACTGACCCAATACGCCGCTGCCGAGATAGGCGCGATCTTGGTCAACGTCAACCCGGCGTACCGCTCACACGAATTGGCGTACGCGCTCAAGCAGTCCGGCGCCGCGATGGTCATCTCGGCTGCGCGATTCAAGACTTCCGACTACGTGGGGCTGCTGCGGGAGGTGGCTCCCGACTGCCCTGATCTCCGCGAGGTGGTGTTCATCGGCAGCCCCCGGTGGCAGGAGCTGGCCGGCACGCCGATCGATTCTGAGGCACTGGCTCGGGTGGCCGCGACACTGCATGCCCAGGATCCGATCAACATCCAATACACCTCGGGCACAACGGGTTATCCCAAAGGCGCGACGCTGAGCCACCGCAACATCCTCAACAACGGCTACCTGGTGGGCGAGTTGCTGGGCTACACCGCAGCAGATCGGGTCTGCCTTCCCGTGCCGCTGTATCACTGCTTCGGTCTGGTGATGGGCAATCTGGCGGCCACCAGTCACGGCGCCGCCATCGTCTTGCCGGGCCCGGGCTTCGATCCGGCGGCGACGTTGCGGACCGTGCAGCAGGAGGCGTGCACCAGCCTCTATGGGGTGCCCACGATGTTCATCGCCGAACTCGGCCTGCCCGACTTCGGGGACTACGACCTGGCCAGCCTGCGCACCGGGATCATGGCGGGATCACCCTGCCCGGCTGAGGTGATGCGCCGGGTCATCGATGACATGCACATGGCCGGAATCGCTATCTGCTACGGCATGACCGAGACCTCGCCGGTGTCGACCCAGACGCGCGCTGAGGACTCACTGGCGCAGCGCGTTGAGACGGTCGGGCGGGTCGGTCCGCACCTGGAGATCAAACTGACCGACCCGGACACCGGGGCGACGGTGCCGCGAGGGCAGGTCGGCGAGCTGTGCACCCGGGGCTACTCGGTGATGAGCGGTTACTGGAATGACCCGGACAAGACGGCGACGGCCATCGACGCGGGCGGCTGGATGCACACCGGCGATCTGGCCGTGATGGACGGCGACGGCTATCTGCGTATCACCGGGCGGATCAAAGACATGGTGATCCGCGGCGGGGAGAACATCTACCCGCGCGAGATCGAGGAATTCCTGCACACTCATCCCGACATTCGCGACGCCCAGGTGATCGGCGTGCCAGACGCAACCTACGGCGAGGAGTTGATGGCGGTGGTGATGATGCGCGACGGTGCTCCGCCACTGACGGTCGAGCAGCTGCGGGAGTTCTGCGCCGGCCGGCTCGCGCACTTCAAGGTGCCGCGGTACCTGCGGGTCGTGGACGAGTTCCCGATGACGGTCACCGGCAAGGTCCGCAAGGACGAGATGCGCCGACAGGCGGCCGAGCATCTGGGCGGCGGCTGACAGGGCCGCCCGAGAATGGTATTCTCTGGCATCAGTTAATGGATATTAACTGAAATGAGGAGGCGCGGGTGGCGATAGACAAGGTCGTGGCGACGGCGGCAGAGGCCGTGGCCGACGTGACCGACGGCGCGTCACTGGCGGTAGGCGGCTTCGGCCTGTGCGGCATCCCGGAGGCGTTGATCGAGGCCCTGCTGCAGCTCGGGGTCACCAATCTGGAGACCGTTTCCAACAACTGCGGTGTCGACGGCGTCGGGCTGGGGGTGCTGTTGGAACACAAGCGCATCCGTCGCACCGTCAGCTCCTATGTGGGCGAGAACAAGGAATTCGCTCGGCAGTTCCTGTCCGGTGAACTCGAGGTGGAGCTGACCCCGCAGGGCACCCTCGCCGAACGGCTGCGCGCCGGCGGCGCCGGCATCCCGGCGTTCTACACGCCCACCGGCGTGGGCACCCAGGTTGCCGACGGTGGTCTGCCGTGGCGCTACGACGGCGCCGGCGGGGTGGCGGTGGCTTCGCCGCCGAAAGAGACCCGGGAGTTCGACGGCCGAACCTATGTCCTGGAGCGGGCGATCCGCACCGACTTCGCGCTCGTGCACGCCTGGAAGGGTGACCGGCACGGCAACCTGGTCTATCGCGAGGCCGCGGCCAACTTCAACCCGGACTGCGCTGCGGCGGGCCGGATCACCATCGCCGAGGTCGAGCACCTGGTCGAGCCCGGCGAGATCCCACCCGCCCAGGTGCATACCCAGGGCGTGTTCGTGCACCGGGTGGTGCACGTACCCAATCCGATCAAGCGAATCGAGCGGGAGACGGTGCGCGCGTCATGACCCTCACCAGAGACGAGTTGGCCGCACGGGTGGCCGCCGAGCTGCGCGATGGACAGTACGTCAATCTGGGCATCGGACTGCCCACCTTGATTCCCAACCACATCCCCGACGGTGTCAGCGTGGTGCTGCACTCGGAGAACGGGATCCTCGGCGTCGGCCCCTACCCGCGGCGCGAAGACCTCGACGCCGACCTGATCAACGCCGGCAAAGAGACGGTGACCACGCTGCCCGGGGCGTCCTTCTTCTCGTCGTCGGCCTCGTTCGGGGTCATTCGCGGCGGGCACCTCGACGTGGCGGTCCTTGGCGCCATGCAGGTTTCAGCCGCCGGCGACCTGGCCAACTGGATGATCCCGGGCAAGATGATCAAAGGCATGGGCGGGGCGATGGACCTGGTGCACGGAGCGCGCCGGGTGATCGTGATGATGGAACACGCCGCCAAAGACGGCAGCGCCAAGATCGTCAAGCAGTGCACGCTGCCGCTCACCGGTGCCCGCTGCGTCAACCGGATCATCACCGACCTGGCCGTCATCGACGTCACCGACGACGGCCTGGTGCTGGTCGAAACCGCCCCCGGCGTCACCGTGGACGAGGTTGTTGCGAAAACCGAAGCTCCGCTGGACGTTTCGGCTCTGTCATGACGGCACCGGTATTCGCTGACGAGCACCGTCGCCTGGTCGCTGAACTCAAAACCAAGTTGGCGACGGCCGCCCTCGGCGGCAGCGAGCAGTCCCGGCAACGCCACGTGTCACGCGGAAAACTGTTGCCCCGCGACCGGGTTGACCGGCTGCTGGACCCCGGCAGCCCCTTTCTCGAATTGGCGCCGCTGGCCGCCGACGGGATGTACGACGACGAATGCCCCGGGGCGGGGATCATCACCGGCATCGGCCGAGTGTCCGGCCGGGAATGCGTGATCGTCGCCAATGACGCCACCGTCAAAGGCGGCACCTACTACCCGGTGACGGTCAAAAAACACCTGCGAGCCCAAGAGGTGGCACTGGGCAATCGGCTGCCCTGCCTGTACCTGGTGGACTCCGGGGGAGCCTTCCTGCCCCGACAGGACGAGGTATTCCCCGACCGCGAGCACTTCGGCCGCATCTTCTACAACCAGGCCACCATGAGTGCTGCGGGCATCCCGCAGATCGCCGCGGTGCTCGGTTCCTGCACCGCGGGTGGTGCCTACGTCCCGGCGATGAGCGATGAGGCCGTCATTGTCCGCGAACAGGGCACCATCTTCCTGGGCGGGCCGCCGCTGGTGAAGGCCGCCACCGGCGAAGTGGTGACCGCCGAAGAACTCGGCGGAGGCGACCTGCACTCCCGCATCTCCGGGGTCACCGACTACCTGGCCGACGACGACGAGCATGCGCTGCGCATCGTGCGTCAGATCGCGGCCACCTTCGGTCCCCGGTCCGAGAGCCCCTGGGAGATCAGCGAACCCGTCGAGCCCCGGCATGACCCCGCCGAGATCTACGACGTGGTTCCGCCGGATCCCCGGGTGCCCTACGACGTACGCCAGGTGATCGTCCGGCTCGTCGACGGCAGCGAGTTCAGCGAGTTCAAGGCCGAGTACGGCAAGACCCTGGTGACGGCATTCGCGCGCATCCACGGTCACCCGGTCGGGATCATCGCCAACAACGGGGTGTTGTTCGGCGAATCCGCCGTCAAGGGGGCGCACTTCATCGAACTGTGTGACAAACGCTCGATCCCCTTGGTATTCCTGCAGAACATCGCCGGGTTCATGGTCGGCCGCGACTACGAAGCCGGGGGCATCGCCAAACACGGTGCCAAGATGGTCACCGCGGTGGCCTGCGCGCGGGTGCCCAAGCTGACGGTCGTGATCGGCGGGTCCTACGGCGCGGGCAATTACTCCATGTGCGGCCGGGCGTACTCGCCGCGGTTCCTGTGGATGTGGCCCAACGCCCGGATCTCGGTGATGGGCGGCGAGCAGGCCGCGTCGGTGCTGGCCACCGTGCGCAGCGATCAACTCGACGCCGCCGGCAAACCGTGGTCGGCGGCCGACGAGGAAGCCTTCAAGGCTCCGATCCGTGAGCAGTACGAGGTGCAGGGCAACCCGTACTACTCGACCGCGCGGTTGTGGGACGACGGGATCATCGACCCGGCTGACACCAGAACAGTGCTGGGCCTGGCGCTTTCGGTCTGCTCGAACGCGCCGTTGGACCCGGTCTCCTACGGCGTATTCCGGATGTGATCCAGATGAGTTCAGCCATGTTCCATACCGTCCTGATAGCCAATCGCGGCGAGATCGCGGTGCGGGTGATCCGCACGCTGCGCCGGATGGGCATCCGATCGGTAGCCGTCTACAGCGACGCCGACGCCGACGCGCGCCATGTGCGCGAAGCCGACACCGCGGTGCGCCTGGGGCCGGCATCAGTGGCCGAGAGCTACCTGTCGATACCCAAGGTGCTCGAGGCCGCCGCGGCCACCGGCGCCCAGGCCATTCACCCCGGGTACGGATTCCTTTCCGAGAACGCCGGATTCGCGGCCGCCTGCGAGGCCGCAGGAGTGGTCTTCATCGGGCCGCCGGCCCGGGCCATCGAGGTGATGGGCGACAAGATCTCAGCGAAGAACACCGTCACCGCCTTCGAGGTGCCGGTGGTGCCGGGTATCGCCCAGCCCGGTCTGTCCGACGACGAGCTGGTGGCCGCGGCGGACGAGGTCGGCTACCCGGTGCTGATCAAGCCGTCGGCCGGCGGCGGCGGCAAGGGCATGCACCTGGTGCAAGAGCCCGCCGCGCTGCGCGCGGCGCTGGCCACCGCACGGCGCGAGGCAGCCTCGGCGTTCGGCGACGACACCCTGTTTCTGGAACGCTTCGTGCTGCGGCCCCGCCACATCGAGGTCCAGGTGCTCGCCGACACCCAAGGCAACGTGGTGCACCTCGGCGAACGCGAATGCAGCCTGCAGCGCCGCCACCAAAAGGTGATCGAGGAAGCGCCGTCACCGCTGCTGGACGCCGCCACCCGCGACCGCATCGGAAAGGCGGCCTGCAACACCGCCCGCAGCGTGGACTACGTCGGCGCCGGCACCGTGGAATTCATTGTCTCCGCGGATCGCCCGGATGAGTTCTTCTTCATGGAGATGAACACCCGGCTGCAGGTGGAACACCCCGTCACCGAAGCGATCACCGGCCTGGATCTCGTCGAGTGGCAGCTGCGGGTGGCCGCCGGGGAGAAGCTGTCCTTCACCCAGGACGACATCACCTTCACCGGCCACGCCGTGGAAGCCCGGGTGTATGCCGAAGACCCGGCCCGCGGCTTCCTGCCCACCGGTGGACGCGTGCTCGCGGTGCACGAACCCACCCGCCCGGGGGTGCGGGTGGACTCGTCGTTGCAGGACGGCACCGTGGTCGGCAGCGACTACGACCCGATGCTGTCCAAAGTGATCGCGCACGGCTCCGACCGGGCGCAGGCATTGGCGCGCCTGGATGCGGCGCTGGCCGGCACGGCGGTGTTCGGGGTGCAGACCAACGTCGAGTTCCTGCGGTTCCTGCTGGCCGATGCGCGAGTGGTCGCCGGTGATCTGGACACCGAACTGTTGGACGCCCGGTCGGGCGATTTCACGCCGGTGCCCGCCCCCGACGACGTGTTGGCCGCCGCCGGCCTGTACCGCCAGTGGGAGCTGGCCCAGCTCGCTCGCATCGATGTGTGGGCGGCGCCGAGCGGATGGCGCATCGGGGCGCCGGCACCGGTGCGCACCGAGATGCACACCCCGCTGCGCACCGAGACGGTGTCGGTGTGGGGCCTGCCCGATGCGGCGCAGGTGCAGATCGGTGACGGCGAGATCCAGAGCGCCAGCGCTTATGTCGAAGGCGATCAGCTGGTCGCGACCGTGGCCGGTCGGCAGCGCCGCTACCTGTTCGCCGAAAACGACGGTCAGCTGTGGATCTGCGACGAGCGCGGAAGCTGGCATGTGCGGGAGGCTGAAGTGGTGCGCGTGCATCGCGGCGGCGGCGCCCGCAGCGCAGAAATCGCCAGCCCCATGCCGGGCACTGTGATCGCTGTCGCCGCAGAGTCGGAATCGACTGTTGCCGAAGGTGATCCGGTGGTCGTGGTGGAAGCGATGAAGATGGAGCACACCCTGACTGCCCCGATTTCCGGTCGGGTGCAGGTATTGGTGGCGGTGGGCGATCAAGTGAAGGTGGATCAGGTGCTGGCGCGGCTGATCCCGGAGGAAGAGACTGAGGAAGCGAAATGACCACGACTGAGGCGGGAACCCTGCCGAGCCACTATCAGGACCTGCGCGACACCGTCGCCGAGTTCGCCCGCACCGTCGTCGCGCCGGTGGCGGCCAAGCACGACGAGGAGCACAGCTTCCCCTACGAAGTCGTCGCCAAGATGGGGGAGATGGGGCTGTTCGGCCTGCCGTTCCCCGAGGAGTACGGCGGCATGGGTGGTGACTACTTTGCCCTGGCGCTCGCGTTGGAGGAGCTCGGCAAGGTCGACCAGTCGGTGGCGATGACCCTGGAAGCCGGCGTCGGCCTGGGGGCTATGCCGATCTACCGGTTCGGCTCCGAGGAGCAGAAGCAGACCTGGCTGCCGGACCTGGTGGCCGGTCGCACCCTGGCGGGGTTCGGCCTGACCGAGCCCGGTGCCGGCTCTGACGCCGGCGGCACCCGGACCACCGCTCGCCGAGACGGCGATGAGTGGGTCATCAACGGCACCAAGCAGTTCATCACCAACTCCGGCACCGACATCACCTCACTGGTGACGGTCACCGCGGTCACCGGTACCCGTCCTGATGGCAAGAAGGAGATCTCCACCATCATCGTGCCGTCCGGCACGCCGGGATTCACCGTGGAACCGGCCTACAACAAGGTCGGCTGGAATGCCTCGGACACCCACCCGCTGACCTTCGCCGACGCGCGTGTGCCCCAGGCCAACCTGCTCGGGGAAGAGGGGCGGGGCTACGCCAACTTCCTGTCCATCCTCGACGAGGGGCGCATCGCGATCGCCGCGGTCGCCACCGGGGTGGCGCAGGGCTGCGTCGACGAAAGCGTCAAGTACGCCGGCGAGCGTGAGGCCTTCGGCCAGACCATCGGCTCCTACCAGGCGATCAGCTTCAAGATCGCGCGGATGGAGGCACGTGCCCACGTCGCCCGTACCGCCTACTACGACGCCGCCGCGAAGATGTTGGCGGGCAAGCCGTTCAAGAAGGAGGCGGCGATCGCCAAGATGATCTCCTCGGAGGCGGCGATGGACAATGCCCGTGACGCCACGCAGATCCACGGCGGCTACGGCTTCATCAACGAATACCCGGTGGCCCGCCATTACCGGGACAGCAAGATCCTCGAGATCGGCGAGGGCACCACCGAGGTGCAGCTGATGCTGATCGCACGGTCGTTGGGCCTGTGACGATGACGCCCCGCGCCGCAACCCCCCGCGCCGCAACTCCCCGCGCCGCAACTCCCCGCGAGCCGGAATCTGGCGACGCCGCCGCGGCGTGTCGCGTCGCAGAATTCCGGCTCGGCGGGGGTCATGGCGGGGGACACGGCGGCGGGGGTCATGTCT
>NZ_LQPI01000059.1 GCF_002101775.1 Mycolicibacter nonchromogenicus
GAGGTCCGCTCCGCCAGACCACCCCAGCCGGCACCGGAGATGTTGGTCGACGACGCCCACATCCGACGAGCCTCGTCTTCCACGGTCTGGGCGTGCACATCAAAGCGGCCCGCCATCGAACGCATCGCGTCCGGGTCGGTCATAAAACGACTTGCCATGATTTTTCTCCTTTTCTGATGTTTGTTGCTGACTGTTTCTCGTAGTGGACGGATTACTGCGCCGGTTACTTCGGTAACCGGCTACCGGCCTTTGAACGAATGAATTTGTTCCCCTTCCATCAGCCCCCAGCCGGTAGGCGGTTGGTTCCTGATCACCCCGCTGCAGCGGCGTTGACTGCTTCGGTGGCGGCGTAGGAGGTCGAACTGGCATTGAGGGTGGCGACGAACATCTCGTGGATTGCCGCGGCCTGCGAGCTGACCTGCTGGTACATCGAGGCGTGTGCGATGAACTGCGCAGCGGTCAGGGCCGAGACCTCGTCGGCGGCGGCCGGGACCACGCCGGTGGTCGGGCCGGCGGCCGCGACGTTCTGCGCGTTCAGTGCCGAACCGATACCGCTGAGAGTCGCAGCGGCCGCTGACAACGCTTCGGGCTGCGTATTCACGAACGACATTCGTACCTCCTCTAGATTGCTTCTCAGCAATCTCTCTGGTGTCGATCGTAAGGGGTCAAACCACCCCGGAGAACCCAGGAAGCTAAGTGTTCATCTGCAGATAACAAGTGTTCACCTGAGGTAACAATGTGACGGCCGTAACTCCGCGCCGGCGCCCCGGAAATGGCCCCAAACAGGCAAAACACAAACTTGCGATTTTCAGTGGAATCCGCCCGCGTTAACCGCACCGATACCTACGGCCATAACGCCACTATTCGAAACACGGCACGGGTAATTCGCTTGTCCTCAGGCACGTGTAACAAAGCCAGCAACCACTGCGACTTGTTACTGGCGTCACAGTGGTTGCTGGCTTGGGTCGGGGGGTCAGCCCGTCGGGGTCGTGGCACGCTCCTGGGTCGGCGCCCGCCGCAGCTCGGTGGCGGCGACCTGAACGAACACACCGGTGTCCTCGGCCATCAGCAGGCCTCGGCCACGAGGCAGCGGGCCACCCTTCATCTTGCCGCGGATGAAGCCCTCGTCCGGGTCGGCGTCCATCACCAACAGCGGCGCATTGGCCTGGTGCAGGGCCCGCAGCAGCGGGTCGGCACCCGCGGACGACCAGCCGCCGAACGTGCGTGTGGCGATCACGTGGAGGCCGACGTCGGCCGCCCGGTTGATCCACGGCGCCGCCTTTTGGAACGGCGAGTCGAAGCCGGGCGGGAACTGCTGGATGTCGTCGATGATCAAGAAGATCTCCGGTCCACTCCACCAGGCCCGCGACAGCAGTTCCTCGGCTGACAGCCCCGGCGGGGGTTCACGGTTGGCCAGCGTGGTGGCCAAGTCGTTGATCAGCGCAATGGTGCCGTCCAGGTTGTAGGCGAACTTCTCGACGTAGTCCGTCCCCAACGTGGTCAGCAACTGCCGGCGCGGGTCGATCAGCCACACCTGCGCCGAGGGCCGACCGTCCGGGTTGGGCTCCGGCGCGGTGCTGGATCCCGGTGCGTAGAGCCGCTCGATCTCGCTCATGATGGTGGCCAGCGTGGTGGTGCGGCCACATTCGCGGCGCCCGGTCACCATCAGGTGGCCGTTCTCGGCGAAGTTCAGATAGACCGGCTGCAGGTCCAGTTCGGAGATCGCCCAGGCGATACCGCCCGCACCGACTCCTTCGCGGCGGTCCTTGGCCGCGACGGCGCGCACCTCGTCCAGCCCGAACCGCGCCGGCAGACGGCGCACCGGGCGCACCCGGCCGACCGCCACCTGGCTGACTGCCGCGGCCACGCTGTCGGACTCGAACACCCGCTCGCTGGTGTCTCCCATTGCGGGCCGTGCGATCTGAGTGTGCAGACCGGACTGCGGGTCGCTGTCGAGGCGGACGTAGTTGACCGCGACCATGCCACGTCCCGGCTTGACCGGAACGTCCTTGGCGAACCGGGAACGCACCAGCTTGGCGTCCTCGACTGCGGCCAGTCGCAGCTCGACGCGGGAACCGAACCCGCTTCGCACCGGTGGGCGCAGCTCCGACTCCCGGTCGGCGGTCACGATCACGTGCACACCGAACGAGGGCCCCTGATTGATGATCACGTTGACCTGCTCGACGAGCACCTCGTTCTCTTCCGAGAGCGCCCGGTAGTTGTCGACCACCAGATAGACGTCGCCGAACCCGTCGTTGGGCACCGGGCCCGGGGCACCTTCGAACTTGCGCCGACGGAAGACCTCCATCGAGGCCACGTCGTGCTCCAGGAAGCTGCGCTTGCGGGTCCGCACCAGCGCCAGCAGCTCGGCCACCGTACGACGCACCCCGTCGGGGTCAGTCGGGCCGCAGACGCTGCCCACGTGCGGCAGTCCGGCAACGGTGGTCAGCGAGGTGCCGCTGTAGGCCAGGCAGTAGAACTGGACCTGTTCGGGGGTGTGGGTCAACGCCGCCGAGCAGATCAGGGTCTGCAGAGCGGTCGTCTTGCCCGCACCGCCGGCGCCCAGGATCAGCACGTTGGAGCCGGGCCCGGACGTGTCCACCGTCCACGGCGGCTGGTCGTGCTTGTACGGCCGGTCGATGATCCCGATCGGGAACACCAGGTCCCGACGGGTGCCGTAGCCCTCCTGCCACGGGTGACCCAGGTAGCGGTTCACCAGCTCGTCCACGCTCAGCGGGATGTCCAGCGGCGGCTGCCACAACCGGTAGGGCTCGAAGTCGATCTGGCGCAGCTGGTCGATGATGACCGTGCCGACCTTGGGCGTCCGGATGAAGTCCTCTTCCTCGACCTCGACGGGCTCCTCGGCCGGGGTCGCCGGCTTGACGTCGATCGCCACCAGCTCGTCGGCCGCCTCGAGCTCCGGATTGCTCACGCTGACCTCGAGCGGCGTGTACTCGGTGGTGAACAGCTGCGGCCGGATGTAGTCGACGGCGTGCGTCAACGGCAACGCCTCGTCGTCGAGGATGCCGCCCCGGTGGTAGTCGCGCCACAGGAACTCGGCCTGGAAACGGATGACCTCTTCGCCGCTCTTGCGGAAATAGCCGAGGCCGGCCTTGGACGGCAGGTTCACCGCGTTGGGCACACCGGCGGCCTGCGCGGCACCGGCGGTCTGCGCCTTGAGCACCAGCCGGTAGCCCATGTTCTCCATCAGCTTCTCGGCGCGGCTCTCGATGGTCTGCGAGGCCATCATCAGGTGCACCCAGTAAGCACGGCCCTGGCGGCCGATCGAGTCCAGCACCTCGACCGCGGTGGGCATGATGCGGAACCACTCGTAGAACTCGTCGATGACGACCACCAGCATCGGCAGCGGCGGCAGGCTGTCGTCGCCACGCGCGCGCATCCGGGTCCGGATCTCGTTGTACTCCTTGGCGCCGTCGACACCGGCGTTGTCGCACATGCTCTTTCGCCGGGCGATCTCACCCCACATGGCCTCCAAAAAGCGCTCCATGAGGGCCTGGTCGTCTTCGAGGTCGGTGATGATCCGCGACACGTGCGGTACCCCGGCGAACGGCTTGACCGCCGATCCACCCTTGAGGTCGGCCAGCACGAACTGCAGGTCCTCCGGCGGGTGAGCCAGCAGCAGCGACTCGATCACCGTGCGCACCAGGGTCGACTTACCGGAACCGGTGGTGCCGGACATGACGCCGTGCGGCCCGTCGCCGCCCTCGTCGAGGGACTTCATGTCCAGGAAGAGCAGTTCGCCGTTGTCGGAACGGTTTCCGAACGGAATGCGCAGCCGGCCCCGGGTGCGGGAATCGCTGCGGCTCGCCCACAGCGCGTCGAAGTCGATCCGCCCGGCGTCTTCGATGCCGTAGTAGGACAAGATGTCGCGCGCACCCATGTGGTGCGACACCTTCTGGCCGATCTCCTCGTAGGCCGCCGCGATGCGCCAGTGCGCCAAGCGCTGCGAGAACTGTTCGGCGTCGGTCTCGCTGACCTGGTCGGCGAGCGCGAAGAACCACTCGTTGTCGTCGATCACCATCCAGGTGTCACGGTCACGCGGCAGGGCGTTGATGATGCCCTTCTCGTCGATCCGAAGCACCCGCTGCGGAACGTTCCATTCCGGCGTGCCGGTCAGGTCGAAGAACGTCACCCCGTCGATGCCCTCGGTGGTGTTGACGTACTCCCACTGCGGGTCCTGTCCGTCGACGATGATGAGGTGGTGCGGGGTGGGCGTCTCGGCCGACGAGCTGGCGTGGCGCGGCATGAACGATCCACGCCCGGAGAACAGGTCGGCGTGTTCGGTGGCGAAGTCCTGCACCGAGCCGTACACCATGCGCGCGTTGCCCGCGGCGTCCTGGCGGCGCGGGTCGCCGAAGTGCGGCATCCACTTCACCCAATCCCACTGCGACACATCTGAAGTCACCACGATCATGCGCAGGTGGTCAGGTCCGTGCGAGAACGCCAGCTGGCAGATTATCGCGCGCATCAGCCCGAGCACCTGCTCACGGTCGCCCACCAGCGAATACCAGGGCTCCACCAGCAGCGAGATCATCTTCGGCAGGTTGTAGACCACGCTCTGGTAGCGCCCGAACTCCTGCAGCGCCTTACCGGTCACCGGCTCGAGCTCGATGTCGGTCGGCATGTTCTGCGGCTCACCCCAGGTGACCTCGGGCCGGGTCATGCCCACGCCGACGCGGGCCAAGCCGAAGTTGAGGTCCTTGCCATTGGGCTGGCGCTCCCACATACGCGCCGTGCCCACCGCGGCGTCCAGCGTGGACGGTGCGGGGTGGTACCACCGGTAGTTGGCGTCCATGCTGTCGGCGGACTCGGCCGCCGACTCGCGCAGCCGGTCCAGCATGAGCATGAACTGGGCACGCATGGCGTCGAGCTTGGGCCGGCTCAGTTGCTGGGCGCCGCCGCCGAAGCGGCCGCCGAACATCATCATCGCGACGCCGCCGATCATGAAGATCGGGAAGATCGAGCCCGCGCCCAGGAACATCCGGGAGCCGCTGGCCACCGTCATCGCGACCATGCCGACCAGCAGGCCGACCACGAGCACGCCGACCACCACCAGCCACCACGGCTTGCCCTCTGGCGGCGGCACGCTCAGCGGGGTGGGCAATACGATGTTTTCCGGCTTGACCGCCGGCGCACGTTCCGGCGTCGGCCGGGCGTATCCACGTTTCATCTGGGCACCGCCAATTCTGCTGGGCTCATATCGGTTGGCAGGGTGTCGTGACGTACCAGGGCATCCTGTCGGGACAGGGTCGGGCCGTGCGCCAGCAAGCGCAGCGCCACCGACGGCGCCAGGGCCGGTTCGCCGACCAGGCCCAGGGCCTTGCGCTCGTCATCGCCGGGGATCCCGAATCGAACGCCCGAAGCCGAGATCCACCACATCGACTCCCGCGTGGAGGCATCCGGGTCGTTGCCGGTCACCGCGACGAAGTTGCCGTAGCTCGGACCGAAGTAGACGCGGTCGGCCTCCGGCACGCCGGCGCTGTTGGTCTTCACCAGCGACACCACCCGGTTCATCTGCTTCTGCGGCACCGGGATGGTGGGGCCGGACACCACCTGCACCCGGGCCCGGCTGTCACCGACGGAACGCTCCCACCACCAGCAGGTGGAGGGGTTCTCCTTGATGTCGACGACCTGAAGCGGTCCCTCGGGGTAAGCCGACAGGTCCAGTCCGGTGACCACCGGCATCTTCGCCAATTCCTGCGGCGTCACCACCGCGGGCGCACCGCCGCCGGTGGCGCCGGCGTTCTGCAGGATGCGGGCCACCACCGGTGAGACCGTCTGCACGCCGTTCATCAGCACCACCGAATACTGTTGCGGCCCAGCCAGCTGCGGCGTGGTGAACACCATGCCCACCGGGCCGGGGGCGTCCGGGAAGGCCGCGGGGCGGCCGGCGTCGGGAACAAAGGGCACCGCCAGTTCCGGGCCCACCGGCAACGCGTCGAACAGCGCCTGGCTCATCGGGCGGGCGTGGTCGACCTGTTCGGGGGTCAGACCCAGTGGCAGCAGCACCGCCCGGTCGGCGGCGTCGATGCGCGAGCGGCGACCCTGGCGAACCACCCAGGATTCGTTGTTGTAGCGCAGCACCACCGCGTCGGCCCCGTCCAGCACCCGGCGGCGCTCGTTGAGCTCCGGGGCACCGTCGATCACCGTCACGGTCACCGGCGACGGCGCGCCGGCGACACCCTGGACGTTGGCGACGGTGTCGCAGATCAGCCACGACGACGTCGAGGGCGACGTCGGCAGCAGGTTCGACGGTGCGCCGGGGATTCCCACCAGGGGGCCGTGCGGCTGCTCGGCGATCTGGGACGCACGCACCTTGTGCGGGTTGTCGGGCCGTCCGGCGATCAGGCGCGCCGAGGCCAGATTCAGCGCCGGATATATAGTGCCGCCGACCCGCACGTAGAGGGCGCCGGAATCACGGTCGGCGATGATCGGCGATTCGTTCATCTGACCCGAGGGGCTCAGGAACGACCACAGCAGCGCACCGAGGCAGACCACCGCGGCGGCCGACACGGAAGCGACCACGGCCAGCGACTGGCGCCGGCCGGGCTCGACTTCCATCCGCACCTGCCAGCGGGTCAACGCCATCGCGGTCCGTCGCGCCAGGAATTGGTACCCCGTCATCTGGGTACGCGTCGACAGCCCAAGGCCGTATCCGGGTCCCCGCTGTTCGTCAGCCACGGCGCACCCCAAGCCCCGCCGGTCGCACTGCCGTATTACGGCGCTGTGCCGGTCGCGTATAGGTCCTCATCTACCCCTGCCTGCTCACACGTATCTACACTGCGCATGCTAGCTGTGTCGCGCTACTGCTGCCCGCGGTGCAGATTGCAATCTGATGGCGATGGCGAAACTGCGGTTCGCCGTTCTTGCCGGAATTATTACTGTGTTAGATGAACGATCTGTTAAGCGCGTGATTCAGGCGAGTTCCTGGTCAGTTCGCTCAGCACAAAACGATGATGCGCTCACCGTTCTGTTCGCCCCCACTACCGAGCCGCACCGGTTGGCTCCCCCGGGCAGCGGCCCCCGGCAGGCCGCCGGCGCCGACATGGTGAAACCCGCACATGCGGTAAATGAGCTTCCTGTCAGGACGCTGCGTATCTGATGTCAATATATCGGGTCACGATCCTTTTCGCGCTACCGTGGAGAAGTGACCACGATTGAAGGACAGGGTGCTGAAGGGCAGCTCGACCCGCGAGGTCCCGCAACCTCACCAGCAACGAAAGAGACAACTCGGCCGGTCGGCTACTCCGCGGACGTCGTCGACGTCGAGCTGGAGCTGGAGCAGGGCTACCGGGCCGAGATTCACAAGAACCACAACGACACCGTTGACGTCGAGACCTACGGGGGCGGATTCGATCTCAGTCGGCGGGCGGTCGCCCCGCATCTGCGTGTCGGCCGGGACAAGTGGTTCAACCTGCTGTGGCTGATCCCCATCGGTTTCGTCGGGCTGGTGGCGACGATCGCCATCGGCAAGGGCGTCCGGCACATGCCGGGCGTGGAGGCCTTCATCGCCCGGTACCCGGGCAGCAGCCCGTCCACCGCGGTCGCCGACGGGCTGCCCGCGTGGGCCGGGTGGACGCATTTCTTCAACCTGTTCATGATGATTTTCATCATTCGGGCCGGGATCCAAATTCTCTGCGACCACCCGCGGCTGTACTTCAGCCGAAACTCCACCCCCGGAAAAGACGAGTGGCTGCGGGTGGGGCCGCCGGTTCCCGATGACCCGTACTGGACGGCCAACGCCGACACCGTCGCACTGCCGGCGCAGTTCGGTCTGCCGGGTTTCCGGCATTCGATCGGTCTCGCCCGCTGGTGGCATATGGGCGTGGGCGTGCTGTGGCTGCTCAACGGCGCAGTGTTCTACGTCTTGCTGTTCACCACCGGCCAGTGGCGCCGCATCGTGCCGACCAGCTGGGACGTCATCCCGCACGCCGCCTCGGTGATGATCCAGTACGCCTCGCTGGACTGGCCCGACGATCACACCTGGACCAACTACAACGCACTGCAGTTGATCTCCTACTTCGTCACGGTGTTCATCGCCGCTCCGGCCGCGTTGATCACCGCCCTGGGAATGTCGCCGGCGCTGTCGCAGCGGCTGGGGCTGATCAGCAAGCGCATGCGACTGAACCTGCAGATCGCCCGGTCACTGCACTTCGGGGTGCTGGTCTACTTCCTGCTGTTCATCCTCGTGCACGTCACGATGGTGTTCGCCACCGACGCCTTCGACAATCTCAACCACATGTTCGCCGCTCGTGGCTGCGCCCAGGGCGCCGGTCCCGAATGCCACAGCCCCGCCGGTTTCTACGTCTTCTGCGTCGCGGCGGTGATCTGCACCGTGGGGTGGATCGCAGCCACGCCGCTCACCCTGCGCTACCCACGAGTCGTGCAGAAGGTCGGCTATGCCCTGATCGGGCCGTTCCAGCGTGCCCTGGAACAACTCGACCCCGAGCCGGGGACCTTCACCGAGGACGACATCTCCCCCTTCCACTGGCGCAACGGCCGGCTGCCCGAGACCGTCGAATACAAAGAGTACGAGGCGAACGACTTCAAGGACTGGCGGCTCAAGGTCTACGGCCTGGTCGAGAACCCGATGGAGTTCTCGCTCGAAGACCTCAAAGCCCTGCCGTACCACGACCAGATCACCCAGCACATGTGTGTGCAGGCCTGGTCCGGGGTGGCCAAATGGGGCGGGGTGTCGATGTCAACGATCATGGAGATCGTCAAACCACTGCCCCAGGCCAAGTGGGCGATCTTCTACTCGATGGGCCTGGGCGCCACCGGCGGCATCTTCTACAACGCCCACCCGGTCGACCAGATGTGGCACCACATGTCGATGCTGGCCTACAACATGAACGACCAGCCATTGCCCTACATGCACGGCCGGCCGCTGCGGCTGCGCAATGAGCTTCAGCACGGCTACAAGCTGGTGAAATGGATCAAGGGCATCGAGTTCGTCGAGAGTTACAAAGAGATCGGCAGCGGCCACGGCGGCTACAGCGAGGACCACAAGTTCTTCGGTCGCCATCAGACGATCTGATCTGCGCCGATGCCGGCTCGCGTGGCCTGACAGGAACAGCTGTCAGGCCACGCCGCATCTGCGGAAGGTGCTCGGGGTCCGCATACTGCCGCTGCGCCGTAGGGTGACTCCAGGCAATCGAACTTCGGGGAGATCCATGCGCAATCGCGGCATCGGGAAGTGCGTCCTGTCGGTGGTGGCGGCGGGACTCGTGGTCGGTGCCGTGGCGACCGGCTGCGGCGCCTGCGACAGTGCGCCCGAGGACGACAACCACGGCGAGCTCACCCAGGCACCCGCAGCGCCGCCCGCCGGCAGCGGCGCCGGCGAGTCGGAGACGGCCCCGACCGGGCTGCCGGACGCACCGCTCACCAGTGCCGCTCCGATCGTCGAACCCACCGCCGAGCAGGCTCCGGCGGCTCCGGCAGCGCCCCGGGTTCCGTCTGCTCCCGCCGTCCCGGAAATCCCCGCGGTTCCGGCGATCCCGGCCATTCCCGCCATCCCGGCGATTCCGGCCATTCCCGCGATCCCCTACCCCTAGGGGCCTGCCGCCGAGTGCGTCAGATGCCGGTCCAGGCGGTGTCCAGCTGCTCGGCCACGTCGATGACCTGTGCCTGCTGGGACTGCGGGCTGTCGATCTCGGTCGTCACGTAGCTGGCGATGAACCGCCGGATCTCGCCGTCGACGCCGGCGAAAATCCGCAGCAGCTCCCCGCGGATGGACGTCGACGACACCTCGACGGTGATGTCGGACGACCGCGGCTTGGGCACGTCGATGATCAGCAGCAGCGGCTCGGCGGCGCGCGCGGTGGCGTGCAGCGCGATGTCCCCGGCCACGGTGAACCGCTGCTTGTCCAGACGCAGGTCGATGAGCAGGTCGATCTCCAGCGGGATGTGGATCTCGAACGTCAGCAGATCCCCCACGTCGCGCGTCACCCGTGGCTGTTGGACCCGCACTTTCGCGGTGACCTTGGCGATGCCGCCCGGTCCCTGCCGCATGGTGGGCATCTCGAACTCGTCGCCGGCGATGACGGCGAACGCAGCTGCCACGCGTTCTTCGGTGACCGCGACCTCGAAGAACTTGCGCCCGAACTCTTCATAGGTCAGGTAGGTGTGGTTCTGCATAGATTGATACGGTCTCACGTCCCCGTCGCCGACGGGCGCTGATCCGGCTGCGCGTCGCCGTCTTGGCACCCCACCACACCGCGTTCGCTCAGATGCTCGATGAGCGGCATCACGCCGGCCGCCAAGTGCTCGGCCATCGCGGTGCGGGCCAGCTGCTGATCGTGCGCCGCCAGCGCGGCGAGCACCCGCCGGTGATCGGCCATGGACCGCTCCGGCCACCCGGCGATGCCCGGGAAAACCGCCTCGGGCGCATACCGGGTGATCTGCGACATCATCTGGGCCAGTTTCGGAGAGGCGGCCGCCACATTGATGGCCCGGTGGAAGTCGTGATTGAGCCGCACGGTCCGCTCTTCGTCATCGCCGGCGTAGGCCTGCTCGAGGCGAGACTGGATCTCGTTGAGCTCGCTCAGCTGCTCCACGGTGATTCCGGCTGCGGCCCGCGCCGCCAGCTCGCCGCCGACAAACGCCTGCACTTCGGCGACATCGGTCAGGTCACGCCTGGTGACCGGTAGCACGACGAACCCGCGGTGCGGCTGCTGGTCGAGCAGGCCCTCGGCGCGCAGCTCAAACAACGCTTCGCGCACCGGAGTGACGCTGATGCCCAATTCCGTTGCCAGCTGGTCCAATCGGACGTAGGAGCCCGCGGCGTAATCGCCGTCGAAGATCCGCTGGCGAACCAAGCGCGCGACGGCTTCCGACAACTGCGGCCGGGAGCTGAAGTCGGGAGCAGACATCGCTTCAGATGCGGTAGTCGGCCAGCAGGCGTTTGCTGATGATCTGCTTCTGAATCTCGCTGGTGCCCTCGCCGATCAGCAGGAACGGCGCGTCGCGCATCAGGCGCTCGATCTCGTACTCCTTCGAGTAGCCATAGCCGCCGTGGATGCGGAAGCTCTGCTGGGTGACCTCGTTGCAGTATTCGCTGGCCAGGTATTTCGCCATGCCCGCGGCCACGTCGTTGCGTTCGCCGGAATCCTTCAGGCGGGCCGCGTTGACGACCATGAGGTGGGCGGCCTCAACCTTGGTCGCCATCTCGGCGAGCCCGAACGCCACGGCCTGGTGCTCGGCGATCGGCTTGCCGAAGGTGCTGCGCTGCTGGGCGTATCGGGCGGCGAGTTCGAAGGCACGGATGCCCACCCCGCAGGCGCGTGCCGCGACATTGACCCGGCCGACCTCGATTCCGTCCATCATCTGGTAGAAGCCGCGGCCCGTGGTGCCGCCCAGAATGTCTGCGGCACTGGCCCGGTAGTCGTCGAAGATCATCTCGGTGGTGTCGATGCCCTTGTAGCCGAGCTTGTCGATCTTGCCGGGGATGGTCAGCCCCGGCACGACCTCGCCGAAGCCGGTGGGCTTTTCGACCAGAAACGCGGTCATGTTGCGGTGCGGGGTGTCGGCCCCCTCGTCGGTGTGGACCAGCACCGCCACCAGACTCGACGTGGCGCCGTTGGTCAGCCACATCTTCTGGCCATTGATCAGGTAGTCACCGTCGCCGGTGGGGGTGGCCCGGGTGCGGATGGCGGCCACGTCGGAGCCCAGTTCGGGTTCGGACATGGAAAACGCCCCGCGCACATCGCCGGTCGCCATCGCGGGCAGGTAGCGCTGCTTCTGTTCGTCGGTGCCGTGCTGGCGCAGCATGTAGGCGACGATGAAGTGGGTGTTGATCACCCCGGAGATGCTCATCCAGCCGCGCGCGAGCTCCTCGACGCACAGTGCGTAGGTGAGCAGGGACTCGCCCAGACCGCCGTAGGCCTCCGGGATCATCAGGCCGAACAGGCCCAAATGGCGCATGCCGTCAACGATCTGTTGGGGATAGGCATCGGCACGCTCCAACTCGGCGGCGTGGGGAATGACCTCTTTGTCGACGAATGCCCTTACCGCCGCGACGATCTCGGCCTGGCTTTCGGTGAGCCCCAACGTCTGGCACAGCTTGGCCATCACGCCACCCTCTCGAACACGGCGGCCAAACCCTGGCCGCCTCCGATGCACATGGTTTCCAGTCCGTAGCGCCCCTGGCGGCGGTGCAGCTCACGCGCCAGCGTCGCCAGCATCCGCCCGCCGGTCGCGCCGACCGGATGCCCCAGCGAGATCCCCGACCCGTGCACATTGGTCCGGTCGCGGTCGGCGGCGCCGAATTTCCATTCCGCCATCACTGCCAGGGCCTGAGCGGCGAACGCCTCGTTGAGCTCGATCAGGTCGATGTTGGCGAGAGTCAGCCCGGCCTTGGCCAGCGCGACATCGGTGGCCGGCACCGGGCCGATGCCCATGACGCTGGGCTTGACCCCGGCCAGCCCCCAGGAGACCAGCCGCACCAGCGGGGTCAGGCCCAGCTGCTCGGCTTTGTCCCGGGTGGTCACCACGCACATCGAGGCGGCGTCGTTCTGGCCGCTGGAGTTGCCGGCGGTGACGGTGGCCTCCGGGTCGCTCTTGCTCAGCACCGGTGTGAGTTTGGCCAGCGACTCCGTCGAGGTGTCGGCTCGCGGATGCTCGTCGGTGTCGATGAGCTGCTCGCCGGTGCGGGAGCGCACCGTGACACCGACGATCTCGTCGGCGAGCACGCCGCTGCGCTGGGCCGCCACCGCACGCTGATGGGAGGTGACCGCGAGTTCGTCCTGCTCGGCGCGGGAGATCTGGTACTGACGGCGCAGGTTCTCCGCGGTCTCGAGCATGCCGCCGAGCACCGGGTGGTACTGCCCGCCCGCGGTGGTTCGACCGCGCGCCAGACCGTCGTGCACCCGCACGCCGCCGCGCGCACCGCCCCAGCGCATATCCGTGGAGTAGAAGACCACGTTGCTCATGCTTTCGGCACCGCCGGCGATCACCACCTCGTGCGCGCCACTGCCGACCTGCAGGCCGGCCTGGATCACCGCCTGCAATCCCGATCCGCACCGCCGGTCGACCTGCATACCCGGAACCGTCACCGGCAGACCGGAGTCCAGCGCGACCACCCGGCCGATCGCCGGCGCCTCACTGCTGGGATAGCAGTGCCCCAGCACCACGTCGTCGATGGCGTCGGCGGGCAGGCCGGTACGTTCCAGCAGTCCGGTGAGCGCGGCGACGCCCAGCTCGACCGCGGTCAGCGACTTGAACATCCCGCCGTACCGGCCGATGGGGGTACGAACCGGCTCGCAGATCACGACCTCGCGCAGCGTCACAGGTGGCGACCGCCGGTCACCTCGAGCACGGTGCCCGTCATATAAGAGGACATGTCGGACGCCAGGAACAGTGCGACGTTTGCGACCTCGTCGGGCTCGCCGGCCCGGCCCAGCGGCACCTCGGCGACCTTCGAATCCCAGATCCGCTGCGGCATGGCCTCGGTCATCGCCGAGCGAATCAGACCCGGCTGGATGGCGTTGACGCGGACACCGAGGTAGGCGAGCTCCTTGCTGGCGGCCTTGGTCATGCCGACGATGCCGGCCTTGGCCGCCGAATAATTGGTCTGCCCGATCATGCCGACCTTGCCCGATATAGAGGACATGTTCACGATCGCGCCGCGCTTGCGCTCCCGCATGATCGCCGCGGCCGCGCGCAACCCGTTCCAGGTGCCCTTGAGGTGTACCGCGATCACCTGGTCGAAATCGTCTTCGGTCATCTTGCGCATGGTGGCGTCGCGGGTGATGCCGGCGTTGTTCACCATGATGTCCAGGTCGCCGAATCGCTCGAGGGCCACAGCCACCAGCGCCTCGACGTCGGCGGAACTCGTCACGTCGGTGCGTACCGCCACCGCCACGTCGTCGCCGAGTCGCGCCGCCGCGTCCTGGGTCGCCTCCAGGTTCAGGTCGCCCAGCACCACCCGGGCGCCCTCCGCGACAAAGCGTTGCGCGATCGCAAAGCCCAGCCCCTGCGCTCCGCCGGTGATCACTGCCGTCTGGCCGTTGAGTAATGCCACGCCGAAACCGTCCTCTTTCATGTCGTACCCGCCCGTGGTCCGGCACATCATATTTCATATATGATCTGTCGGCCAGTGCCGAAAGGGGCCGTGTCATGACGACCGCATCCGTCGACGACGACGTCTTCGCCGACATCCTGTCCCAGACCCGCCGATTTGTCCGGACGATGGTCCTCCCGCGTGAACAGGAGATCCTGGACACCGACAAGGTGCCGGACGACCTGCGACAAGCCGCCAAGGATCTGGGGCTGTTCGGCTACGCGATCCCCCAGGAATGGGGCGGGCTGGGCCTGAATCTGGCCCAGGACGTCGAGCTGGCCATGGAACTGGGCTACACCTGCCCGTCGGTCCGATCGATGTTCGGCACCAACAACGGCATTGCCGGCCAGGTGCTGGTGGGGTTCGGCACCGACGAACAGAAGGAGCGGTGGCTGGAGCCCATCGCCTCCGGCGCCGTCGCGTCCTTCGCCCTCACCGAACCCGGCGCGGGCTCCAATCCCGCGGGTCTGCGCACCAAAGCCGTGCGTGACGGTGACGACTGGGTGCTGGACGGCCAGAAGCGGTTCATCACCAACGCCCCGCTGGCCGACCTGTTCGTGGTGTTCGCCCGCACCCGGCCCGCCGACGAGCGCGGCGCCGGCATCGCGGTGTTCCTGGTGCCTGCCGACACCGCCGGGGTCGACGTCGGCGCCAAGGACGCCAAGATGGGCCAGGAAGGGGCCTGGACCGCCGATGTCACCTTCTCCGGCGTGCGAGTGCCGGCCGGGGCCCTGGTGGGCGGCGACGAGGACATCGGCTACCGGGCCGCCATGACGTCCCTGGCCCGCGGCCGCATCCACATCGCGGCGCTGGCGGTGGGCGCCGCCCAGCGCGCCCTGGACGAATCGGTGAGCTATGCCGCCACCGCCACCCAGGGCGGCAGCATCATCGGTGATTTCCAGCTGGTGCAGGCGATGCTCGCCGACCAGCAGACCGGAGTGCTGGCCGGTCAGGCCCTGGTGCGCGATGCCGCCCGTAAGTGGGTCAGCAACGAAGATCGGCGGATCGCTCCGTCGGTGGCGAAGGTCTTCTGCACCGAGATGGCCGGCAACGTCGCCGACCTGGCGGTACAGATCCACGGCGGCAGTGGCTACATCCGTGGTGTGCCGGTCGAGCGCATCTACCGCGATGTCCGCCTGCTGCGGCTCTACGAGGGCACCAGCGAGATTCAGCGCCTGATCATCGGATCGAATCTGATCAAGAACGCGAAGCGCGCACTGTAAGCGATATCACTTTTCACCGGGATAACGTCGCGCCACCCGTACCAATATTTACTCCGATATCGGGCGTGGCAGATACCTGCGACGCACCCATTGAACAGGCAATTTCATACTAATAATGCGAATTTGTGACCTTTTGAGCCAGGATCAACAAACACAGACAGGGCATCTACCAGCACTTACGGGAATACGCAGGCGCACTCCGCGCATTTTCACCGCCCTACCTGGCGTTTTGCACTGGGACGTTATGTTTGACAACATCAATGCTAAACGTGATGGGTGCCACAAATTTTGGTAAGTGCAGTTATCCATGGTTAATGTGCTCCGTCATGTTTGGTCTAGAAGCTCTGATGGCGCTCATCCAGCAGGTTTCGGGCACCCCGTACATCGTTGGTGGGAACACTCCGGCAGGTACGGATTGCTCGGGTTTGGCCTCGTGGGTGTCCAACGTCGCCAGCGGCCGGCCGGCCTTCAGCGGGCGGTTCCACACCGGCAACGAGGAGTCCGCGCTGCTGGCCCGTGGCTTCAGGTACGGCACCGCCCCCAACGCTCTGGTGGTGGGCTGGAACAGCCACCACACCGCGGTGACCCTGCCCGACGGCACGCCGGTGGCCAGCGGTGAGCCCGGCGGTGTGAGGATCGGCGGCGGCGGCGCCTACCAGCCGCAGTTCACCCATCACATGTACCTGCCCATGGACGAGGTACCGGCACCGGAAGCGCCGGTGGAGTTTCTTGCCATGGTCGAGCCGGCCCCTGAGCCCGGCCCCGAACCGATGCCCGCCCCCATGGGCTTCGACATGGCACCGCCGCCCATGGAGGCTCCGCCGTTCGACGCTCCGCCCCCCTTCGACGCACCGCCCCCGTTCGACGCTCCGCCGCCCTTTGAGGCGCCTCCGGCCGAAGCACCGATGGAGATCCCGGCCGGTGAGGCTCCGCCCATGGATGCCCTGCCGTTCGAGGATGCCCCCGCCGAGCCCGGACCGGAGCCCGGCGAGGCGCCGGTTCCGGCCTAGCCCGGGCCGTCCCGGTGCCCTGACGGCGCCGTCGCCGTGTGGCGTCGCGCCAACAGCCACGCCACGCCGTCCGCTTCACCGTCGGCGATCAACTCCAGCTCGGCGAATGCCGTACGCAGCTCCCCCGGCGCGGCGCGGAACCGGCCCGGGGTGCTGCCGACCTGGCTCAGCGCGCTGATCGCCAGCAACCCGCCTGGCGCCAGACGCTGCGCCATCGGCACGTCGAGCCGACGGTCGCGGAATCGGGCGCAGTAGATGACGTCGGCCGCCGGCCCCGGGGGCAGTCCGTCATCGAGGTCGACGACGTCGAATCGGCACCGGTCGCCGACGCCGACGGCGGTGGCCAGCGCCCGCGCCTGCTCGACGCCGACCGGCGAGATGTCGAAACCGGCCACCTGCAGGCCCCGCTGGGCGAGCCATACCGACGCCGTGCCCTGACCGCAGGCAATGTCGAGGGCATGCCCGGCGACCGGGAACGCCTCGACGAACGGGGCGAACACCGCGGCCGGCCCGACGGTGCCCGATGCCGGCACGCAGCGGCCCGCATATTTCGCATCCCAACGGATGCGGTCCTCGGCGCTCATCGCATGGACGATACTGCGGGGGTGAAATTACGCCCCTCGATCGCTGTGTTGCTGTTCGTCCTGGGTGGAGCGGCCGGTCTGATCGGCGACCACTCCCACGTGGTCACCGGAACCACCGAGTATCTGTCCCCCTCGCAGTCCGTGCCGTTCATCTGGAGCAGTCCGCTCTATTTCCCGATTCTGGTCGGTTCGGCGACCGTCTTTCTGGCGGAGTTGAGGCTGCACCTCCCCTCACCGCGCACCGCGGTCACGGTCCGCCAGGGGGTGGCCGGCTTGGCCGCGGTCCTGGGCAGCTACGTCATCACCGCGATGCTGCACGCCTCACCGATTGTTCCCCTCACCACACTGATCTGCGCGTTCGCGGCGATCACCTACTGCGCCCTGGGAGATGTTCCGGGGCTGGTCTGCGGGGTGCTGATCGCGCTCCTTGGTCCGGTGGTCGAGATCGGGATCGCCGCGGTCGGCCAATTCCGGTACACGCCGGGCTCGGACGGGTTGTTCGGGGTGGCGCCGTGGCTGGTGCCGCTGTACTTCGCGTTCGGGGTGGTCGCGGCACTGATCGGGGAGATCACCGCCACCGCTCAGCGGCCGGCGGCGTAAGCCGAGAACACCCACGATGACACCGGTCACGCTCGGCGGATACCCGGCGAAACGGTGTGCCCGCGCGACCCACAACGAGTTCACTCCCGGCGTTGTGGAGCCGGTGGCGCTGCGCCCGGACCTGGAGCTGCTGCGTATCGCCGGACTCGCGTTCGAGGCACAGGTTTTCGACGAACTCCGGGCACACTACGCGGGTTCCGAGCGGCTACTACTCCTCGATGCCGAGACCGACTGGGCCGAACGCCGGCAGCGCACCGTGGCGGCGATGACTGCCGGTGTGGAGGTGATCGCCGGCGGATGTCTGCCGGATGTCAACGGCCGCAAAGGCCTTCCCGATGTGCTGGTCAGACACCAGGACGGCTACCTGCCCGTCGACATCAAGAACCACCGGACCGTGACCTCCGCCAAACGCGCGGAGGTGGCGATCTCGGCGCTGCGCCAACCCGATCGGTGGGTCACGCATCCGGGTCACAGCGATCGCGGCGCGAGCTGGCGTGACGATGTCCTGCAACTGGCGCACTACACCCGGATGTTGCAGGACTTGGGGTTTCACGCCGGGGTGAACCGCGCCGGCATCATCGGCAGCTCCGACCTCACTGCATTTGTCGGCGAACCCCTCGGCATCACCTGGTATGACCTGGATGCCGAGAACGTGACCACCTATTCGGCCAGCGACCCCTCGCACCGCAGACCGCGCTCAGCGCTGCAGCGCTACGACCACGAGTTCGGCTTCCGTGCCGCCGTCGCGGAGGCCGCGGCGGCCGGACGAGAACTGGTGCGGCCCTACCGCATCAGCGAGTGCGCGTCGTGCTCCTGGTTCGACTACTGCGCCGGTGTGGCCGGCGACGACGACGCGTCGTTCGCGATCGAGACCGGCCACCTCACGATCCGGGAGTGGCAGTATCTCTACCAGCACTGCGGCGACGGCGCGGCGATGAGCGTTGCGCAGTTGGCTGCTGTCGACGTGGACGCGCACGCTGAGGTCTTCTGCGTCCAGTCGGTCAACACCAAAACGCCGCGGGATCGGTTGGCCAACGTGGTCCGTCGCGCCCGAATGAGTTGCGCCGGAACCGACTTCGAGACACACCGGCCCGGCTCACCGACGGTGCCCTGCGCCGACATCGAGATCGACTTCGACATCGAGTGGGATGATCAGCGCCGGATCTATCAGTGGGGCCTGCGTATTCGCGACGGCCAGGACGACACCACCGCCCGCTACGAACCCGTCGTCTCGTTCGAGCCACTCGACGAGGCCGCCGAAGCAGCACTCGCCGCCGAGTTCGCCTCGCGAATTCAGCAGTTGCGCAGCCGCGCCGCCCGGGAGGGCAAGTCGCTTCAGGTCTTTCATTGGCACCACCCCGAGATCAGCAGCACGCGCAGATTCGCCGAGGTTCAGCAGGTGCTCGACGGTCTCACCTTTGATCTGCGGAAGTGGTTCGACACGACGTTCTTCGTCCGTACCCCCTCGTCGATCAAGCAGGTCGCCGGGTTCTTCGGCTTCCGCTGGGAGGTCGACGATCCCGGCGGTCTGGCCTCCCAGGGCGCCATCGAAGCCGCCCGGGGCGACGGGCCGCAGGCCGACGCCGCCCGGCAATGGTGTCTGAGCTACAACGAGTGCGACGTGGCGGCCCAAGCCGCGATCCGCGACGGGTTACGCGCCTAACGCTGAATCTCAGCCCTGGGTCTTGGCCGGCGGGCAGATGTTGGTGCGGGCCGCCTCGACCACCTCACCGGCGGTGGACTTGGGGATCTGCAGGTAGACCGAGACCTGCTCGACGATGAGGCTGGTCGGATGCTTCGGGAACTCCAGGCAGGCGGTCCGTCCGGCGGCCAGCCGGGGAGCTTCGGTGCCGGGCGGGAACTTCGCGCGGATGGCGTTGAGGTAGGCCATCTCCGCCGGACTGGGGTACGTCGACTGCTGCTGGGTGCACAGCAGGATGTCGGGGCTGTTGCCGCAGTAGTCGGGATCGCGAGGGTTGAGCGGATCGGCCTGTGCGGATGACGCAGCACCGATCAGCCCGGCCAGCACACCTGCCGCCACGGCCGCCGGGAGTGCGATGGTTTTCACGTGCAGCGCCTTTCTCATCGCCGCTGACGCTAGCAGCATTGCCAAGGCGCTCGGGAGGATTGCCGGGTCTGGCCGGCACCACCGGCCGTAGCATCACCGGTATGAGTTGGGCAGCCCGGTTCACCGCACCCCTGGCCGTCACCGGTGCAGCGCTGGGAGTTCTTTCCGGTGCCGCGCCGGCGCACGCCGACGACGCCGGCTTCATGGCGTACCTCAACACCCACGGCTACACGGCGCGCTACGCCGACGACGAACCGATCTCGGAGTCCAGCGTGCGCGCCCTGGGGCACATGATCTGCGAGAACCTGCATGTGGGCCGGACGGTCGAGATTCAGCAGCCGCACTACCCGGCATGGCCGCAGTTCCCGCTGATCGCGCAGGCGGCGCGCCAGGAGTTGTGCCCGGGCGCCTGACCTCTGTCGCCGGTGAGTGTCGGGTCGTCCCGATGCGGGTAATTCGGTCCGGTGAGACTGCGCAGAAGCAACACCGCAGGCCCGGGATTTCGCCGCATCGGCCGGGGCCGCGGCTTTGCCTACACCGACGGGGGCAACCCGGTCGACGACCCGCAGGTCCTCGCCCGGATCAAGGCGCTGGCCATCCCACCGGCGTGGCGCAAGGTGTGGATCTGCCCGCATCCCAACGGGCACATCCAAGCCGTCGGGCAAGACGCTACCGGACGGCGTCAATACCTGTATCACCCCCAGTGGCAGGCCGAGCGATCCGAGGAGAAATACGACCGGGTCCTGACCCTGGCGCGGTTGCTGCCGGACTGGCGGGCCCAGGTACTCACCGATTTGCGCGGTCGCGGACTGCAACGTGATCGGGTGCTGGCCGTCGCCCAGCAACTCATCGACCGAGGCTATTTCCGGGCCGGCGGCGAGGAGTACGCCCAGGAGAACGGCAGCTTCGGGCTGGCCACCCTGTTACGTGACCACGTCACGATGCGCAAGGACTGTGTGGACTTCGACTATCCGGCCAAAAGCGGCGTGCGGCGCACCGTTTCGGTCGACGATCCGCTGGTGGTCCGCGCGGTGCGAGCACTGCTGCGCGCGCCCACCGACCTTCCGCGGCTGCTGGTCTACCGCACCTGCGACGGCTGGTGCGAAGTGCGCGCAGACGACCTCAACGAACGGTTCCGGGAATTGACCGATGAACAGTTCAGCGTCAAGGATCTGCGAACCTGGCATGGCACCGTGCTGGCAGCCGAGAGCTTCGCCGCCGCGCGCGAGCCGAGCTCCACGACGGTGCGCCGACGCGAAATCGCCGCAGTGATGCGGTCGGTCGCCGAGGAGCTGGGCAACACCCCGGCGGTCGCCCGCAGCTCCTACGTCGACCCGCGCGTCGTGGCAGCCTACGAGCAGGGTGTCACCATCCGCGCGGCTCTGCATCGGGCAAAGGCTCGTGGCACCCCGGCCGCGCGCCGACTCGCGGCGGAGACCGCCACCGCTCGCATGATCCGACGAATCGACCGCGCACGGCATTGACACCGAAAGTGGCTCAAGGCCAGTGCCGGGTGCCGAAGCGTCCTATTGTGCGACGCATGGGCAGCGGCGGTTTTATCGGCGGAGACGACAGCGGTGACACGATGACAGCTCAGGGGCGGCAACGCCGTGGCCAGGCTCTGCTGTTCGATCCGCTGACCACCAAGGGCACCGCGTTCAGCCAACAGGAGCGTCGCGACCTCGGCCTGCTGGGTCTGCTGCCGTATGCGGTGAAAACCATCGCCGACCAGGTCGCCCACAGCTATGCCGAGTTCTCCTCGCGGCAGGACGATCTGGACAAGCACATCTACCTGCGGGGCCTGCAGGACCGCAACGAGACGTTGTTCTACCGGCTGCTGAGCGACCACATCGAGGAGGTGCTGCCGATCGTCTACACCCCGACGGTCGGTGACGCGTGCCGGCGGTTCAGCAAGATCTATCGGCGTCCCCGCGGGCTGTTCATCTCCTACCCGGATCGCGATCGTATGCGGGAGGTGCTGCGCAACCGGCGGGAACAACAGGTCGACGTCATCGTCGTCACCGACGGACAGCGCATCCTGGGCCTGGGCGACCAGGGCGTCGGCGGCATGGGGATCCCGATCGGCAAGCTCTCGCTCTACACCCTGATCGGGGGAATCGATCCGGCCCGCACCTTGCCGATCATCCTCGACGTCGGCACCGACAATGTCGATCTGCTGCACGATCCGCAGTACCTGGGCTGGCGCCATCGCCGGATCAGCGATGAGGACTACTACGCCTTTGTCGACGACTTCGTCACAATCCTGCATGAGGAACTGCCCGACGTGCTGCTGCAGTGGGAGGACTTCGCCACCGCGCATGCGCTGCCACTGTTGAAGCGGTACCGAAATCGGCTGCTGACGTTCAACGACGACATTCAGGGCACGGCGGCCGTGGCCCTGGGTGCGCTGCACGGCGCCGTCGGTGTCGCCGGGCGCCCGCTGTCGCAGCAACAGGTGGTGATGCTCGGCGCCGGTTCGGCCGGCATCGGCGTGCTGGAGATGATCCGCCAGCAGATGGTCGCCGAAGGGCTCTCCGAAACCGAGGCCGCCGAACGGATCTGGGCCATTGACATCAACGGGTTGCTGACCGACGACCGCGCGGACCTCTCGGACGCCCAGCGCCGTTTCGCTCAGCCCGCGTCGCGGGTGACCGGGTGGGACGGTCGGGGCCTGGCCGATGTGGTGCGCCACGTCGATGTGGGCATCCTGATCGGCCTGTCTACGGTGGCCGGGGCCTTCACCGAGGAGATCGTCCGGATGATGGCGGCCAAGACGGACCGGCCGATCATCTTTCCGCTGTCCAACCCCACCAGCCGGGCCGAGGCGCACCCGGCCGAACTCGACGAGTGGACCGACGGGCGCGCGCTGATCGCCACCGGATCACCGTTCGCCCCGATACGGCACGGCACCTACCCCATCGCGCAGTGCAACAACGTCTACATCTTCCCGGCGATCGGGCTGGCCGTCACCGCCGCGCGAGCCTCCCGGGTCACCGACGCCATGATGCGGGTCGCCGCCACGACGCTCGGCGAGGCCTCCCCGGCCCTGCACGGCGCCGGCCAGCCGTTGCTGCCCGCGTTTGCGGATCTGCCCGAGATCACCACCCGTATCGCGACCGCGGTTGCCGTTCAGGCGGTGCGTGACGGTGTGGCTCCGGCGGCCTCCGACCAGGAGATCGCCGAGACCGTCCGGCGCGCCCGCTGGACTCCGGACTATCAGACTCACCAGCCACCGGAAGCCACCAGTCCCGCGCTATCCGGCGAAAAGTAACTAAAGTGCTCCTGGTGGACGGACGCAAGATCACCAGGTTCTGCGGTCGCAGCCTGGCCATTCTGACGTCGCTGGCCGTCTCGGCCGCCCTCATCCACGCCCAGGGCAGCCTCGATGCGACACCTAAGCCCACTGAGACCGCCGAGGCGGCCCCGCCGGCTCCATCGACGCCGCCGCCACCGAGTACCGGCGGGATGCGCGTCGCCAACCCCGCAGAGGCCGCGGCCCTGGCGGCCAGCGTGCCGATGCCCACCGAAGGCCAGCAGTTCACCTTCCCGCTGCCTCCCGGGGTGGCTTCGGAGAACGGGCTGCAGGTCAAGACCATTTGGGCGGCGCGCGCCATCGGCGTGCTGTTTCAGGAGATCAAGACCATCTACGGATATCGCCAGGACGCACTGAAGTGGCATCCCAACGGGTTGGCCATCGACGTGATGATCCCCGACTACCACAGCGAGGCCGGCATCCTGCTGGGCGACCAGATCGCCGGCTACGCGCTGGCCAACGCCCAGCGGTGGGGCGTCAACCATGTGATCTGGCGGCAGAAGATCTATCCGGGCGTCGGCGGCGGCAACTGGACCTCGGATCTGGGCAATGAGACCGCCAACCACTACGACCACGTCCACATCGCCACCGATGGTGGCGGCTACCCCACCGGGCAGGAGACCTACTACATCTCCTCGATGTCACCGCCGCCCACGGATTGAGGGTGGCGTCGATCATGACCATGTCGCAGTCCTGCGGCGTAGCCGCCGCGCGAATGGGCCACTAGATGCCCAGGATCACCGGACCCGTGGGGCGCGCCGTCCTGGCGGGTGTCGCCATCGCTGTGGGGATCGGGCTTGGCGCCTTCAACGCCTGGTGGATGGCGGTGTTCATCGGCGCCCCGCTGATCCTTGCCGGGCTGCTGATCGCGCCGCGGCCCTCACGCATCTCCGGGCTCACCGCGTTTGCGCCCGGGGCCGCCCACGGCGTTCCGGCTCACATCAGCGCACTGACCCGCAGCACCCTGGCCGACGACGATCGGCAGCCCACCCTGGTGACGGCCACCCTCAGCCCCGCCAACGACACCGCCTACCGGGCGCGGTGGATCACGGCGATGTCGCGCAGGGACTTTGCGGCCCTGACCGCTAACCCGCACACGGCGCTGCCACCGTCGGAGTTGCCGCCGCGCGAGGTAGAACGCACCCCCGATTTCGGTGATCACCCGGGCATGCGCGCCGTGACGTATCCGGCGATCACGGTGGCCACCGCGCTGGCCCTGCTGTTCGGTGCCGGTGATGCATGGCATGTCTCGATCAACCTGCCGTCGGTCGCGGGATCCGCACCGAACAGCGCGTCGCAGTCGGCGAACCTGGATGCACGCCGCGACAACATGATCCGCACCATCACCGACAAGCTCGGTTCCGGTGCCGCCGACAATCTGCTGGACCTGCGCTTCTCCGAGGGCGGCTCGGACTACGCGACCGTGTTCGATCCGACCAATGGCGAGGCGACCAGCGTCTACATCAACAACGGCCGCAACGTCTACCTCAGCCCCACACCCAACTCGCTGCGCAAGACCAGCACATTCACCGCCGGTGACGTGTCGTCGATCGAACTGGACACGATCGCCGATCGGATGGCGCAGCAATTCCGTGCGGTGGGCAGTGAAGTGACCCTGGAAGACTTGCAGCTCAAACGGTCCGGGCCGGGCGAACCGATCCTGCTGACCGGTAGATTCGACACCCCCAGCACGTCCGTGTTCGACGACACCATCCAGGCACGCCCCGACGGAACCGTTGCCGAGTTGTTCGATCCCGCCGATTTCAGCGCAGCGTTCACCCGGGCGCGCGAGGCCTTGAAGCTCGCCGGGATCGCGTCGTCGGATCCGGTGCTGACGAGCGTTCAGATTCGCGGGACCGCCCGCAACACACCGATTCTGCACGCCAGCTCCATCCAGAACAGCGGCGGAGTTCTCCTCGAGTTCCGATCCGAACAGCACAGCGGCAACGCCGTCGTGACCCCCGGGCGGTTCCCCGAGATCAGCGACCGCTCCTACGGCGGCTCGAGCGCGCAGCATTTCAGCTTCGACGACGTATCGCTGACGACGTTCGAATCGGTTCGCGCGCAGGCGATGCGCCGCGGGTCCCTGGAGCCCTATGAAAGTCGCGCCGTCAACATCGAGATGTCCGACGAGTCACGCGATGGCGTCGGACCGTTGATCCGCATCCAGCTCGCCAGGGTGGACGCCGCGAGCGGCACCTACTCAGCTACCGGCGAGTTCCTCGCACCAGGAACGAATTGACGGTCACCGCGCCGTTTCGATGGCCCGGCGGGTGACGCCTTCCAGCTGTGCCAGCTGAACTTTCGGCGGGTGGATCGCGCCGCGCTCGGCAAGTTTGCTGACGATCTGGCGGACGCGCCCGTAGTAGGTGGCCTGTTCGGCGGGCATGGTGCTGGCGGCCGCGTGGTTGTAAAGCTTGAGCGCGGTGTCGAGTTCATCCTGGTCGGCTTGCTCGAGGTAGCCGGTGCCGACCTTCTTCCCGTGGGACTCACAGGCGATCCAGGCGCGGCGCAGCGCGACCACCGCCTGCTGGTAGGCGTCGGCCAGGCCGCGGTTGCCGGGGTAGGCCTCGGTGCGCAGCGCCTGCGCTTCATCGAGTGCCAGCTGGAAGGATTGGGTCTGCTCGACGGTGACATCGGTGATCGCCGGGTAGCGCAGCAGCATCGCCGAGTCGAGTTCGTAGGCTCCGTAGGCGCCGAGGATGTCGTTGTGGTGGCGAACTGCGTCCTCCCACAATCGTTTAGCCGCCTCGTCGGTACCGGCGTCTGCGATCCGCGGACCCGCCGGCGGGGTCGATTGAGCCGACTCCGTCCGCGGGGTTTTCGGCGTCGACGCAGCCCGCGGTGGTGTCTCCGTGCGTGCGCGGGCGGAGGTGGCTGTCTGCGCCGGCAGCAGCGCCTGCAGTCGCCGCAGGATCTCCGCTGCGGCGGGATCGGATTCGACGATCGCCACCCACCACTCTTCGGTGCCCGCGGGGTCGGCGACGAACGTCAGCTTCAGGTACTTCTGGCCCTGCACGGTCAGGTGCCTGCCGTCGGTCGAGGTGACCGCGGCCGGTCCACCGCGGCGCGCCGCGGTCAGCGAAGCCAGCGGGAAACTCACGATCGCCCGGTCCTCAGCGCCGAAATACACGGCGTCCGAGTCGAGAGTGATCAGAATCGCCCCCCGCTCACCCAGTCGTCCGTAGGCACTGACCCCGAGCGAGGCGGTGATCAACGCCGCCGTCGTGGTCGCGATCACGACCGCGCTCGCCCCGGCGAGATTCATTGCGACCAGCGCGATCAGCGCCACAGCCACCAGCAGTCCCGCGACCCTGGCAGCCCCGCAGTGCCGGTCGGACAGGTATTCGGTGCGCGCGGACACCGCGACCGTCGGGGTCTGGGGTCGAGAGTTCAGCGGCACGGCGGGTTCCTCGGCGTGGGGGACGTCGCCCCAGCATAGGGTGTGGCACGCCGACATCGCGGGCGACCGGACCGACAAATTGTGTCGAACATGTGTTCTAATGCACGTGAGCTCGCCCGCCGCCGCGGGCGCCGACTGAGCAAGGAGGTCGCCAAATGACTGCACCCACGTTCGCCCCCGACGCCCCCGCTGACGCCCTCGGGGTCAGTGCGTTCGCCGACCCGGCGCCGGCCCCGGAGGCTCCCGAGGCTCCCGAGGTCAAGGAGCCGGTCAAGAAGCCGGCCGGGAAGAAGGCCAAGACACTCGAGCTGACGCTGACCGTGACCGGTACCGCCGACGGTGAGTGGCGCGCCGAGATCAAGCAGGGCGGCAGCTATCTGGTGCGCAACCTCGCGGTCGCGGCCGCCGCGGTGTCACGGGCCGCCAAGGAACTACATGAGGACCTGTTCGCGCCGATCGAGGCGCTGATGGAGCAGGCCCGCGCGCAGCATGCCGCGCGGGTGGCCGCTCTCGAAGCCGAACTGGAGGCCGCCCGGAAAGCCTTGGCGGAGTTGGCGTGACGCCTGCGCTCACCGGCGTGCGAGCCAACCCAGGAATTCATCGACGGTGAAAACCGGCTTGCCGTAGTCCTGAGCTTTACGGGCCTTTCCGGACTGCGTGCCGGCTTCAGCGGTGACCAGCACCTCGCAGCGGGTCTTGGTGACCGACCCCACCGGCACCAGCCCGGCCGAGGCGGCCATCCGTTCCATGTCGTCGCGATCCAGTACGCGGCCATCACCGTTCACCGCGGTGCCGGTGAAGCAGACACGGGCGCCCGGGACCAGGACCGCGTCGATGTCGTGGGTCACCGACGGCATCTGCGCCAGCTCGGCCGCCATGTGGTCGGCGCCCAGCGCGCGCAAGGCGTCGCGCAGGCGCGCCGACACCTCATCCGGTAGCCGGGTTCGGGTGGCCGCCAGCAGCAGCTGGTCGGCGGCGGCCTGGCGTGCCGCCTGCTCCCAACTGGTCTCCCCCGCCACCGACTCGACAGAAGCGGTGCCCAGCAAGATCGCTCCCAGGCTTCGGCTGATCCGCAGCAGCGCGGACAACGCCGGAAGGTGTTCTGCCGTCGGCGTTGTGACGTCGGGATCGCGGCTGAGCAGGATCCCCGACAGCGCGGCGGTCTCGTCGGGCTCTTCGAACGGCGACGATCCCGAATCGACGTCGACGGCGTCGAGGCGCTGGAGCGCGGTCCGGGCACGCTGCAGTGCGGTGTCGCCGGTGATGGGTGCGCCCCGCAGTTCGACGCCCAGCGGCATCGGCGCCACCTGCCCCAGCCGCTTGAGTTCGAAGTCGATCAGTCCCAGCGTCTCGTCGATCTTGACGCCCGCCGGTGTGCAGCCGGCCAGCATCGGCGCGATCACCGCCCAGGCCTCTGCCAGCGTGGGGGCCAGCAGCACGTCGGCCACGCCGATCCGATAGGCCCGGCGCGCATCGGCCAGATCCCGCTGCGGGTTGATCAGCGTCGACACCGCCGTGCCGTCGTCGAACGCCACCGCCAGTTCCACCGGGCGCGGTCGCGACATCCGCCCCTCATCGCCCACCGTGAGCAGCCCGATCGCGCAGTAGCGGCGCGCCCCGTGCCCGCCGGCCGCGGCGCGCAGGAACCGGGCGATCCGGCGATCGACTTTCAGATCTCTGGGCAGCACGGGGCGTTTGAGCACCAGCCCGGTCAGCGAGGTGCACCGGCTCAACGCCACATACAGCTGGCCGGTGGAGAACATGCCGCCGGACAGGTCCACCACCAGCCGCTCCAGGGTCTGGCCCTGGCTCTTGTGGATGGTGATCGCCCAGGCCAGCTTGAACGGCAACTGGGTGAAGGTGCCGACGACCTCGCGGCGCAGGGCGGTGCCCTCGACCACGGGCCGGGTGGCCTCCCAGGTGAACGGGGCGACTGCGGCGATGTCGCCGTTGGGGAATTCGACCTCGACCACCGCGCCGTGGCGGTCGTAGCCCACCCCCACCACCCGGCCGATGGAACCGTTCACCCAGCGCTCGGCCTGATCGTTGTTGAGCATCATCACCTGCGCGCCGACTTTGAAGCGCAATTCGTCGTCCAGCGGCTTGTCGAACAGCGACAGGTCGCCCGATTCGGTGGCCCGGTGCACCATCTCCTCACCCGGCAGCCGTTCGAGCTGCTGGCGATTGCGGGCGGTGACCAGCCTGTTGGTGGGCGCCAAGGTCAGCCAGAATTCGTGCTCGGGCGGGACGAAGTCGGGGTCCACCCGGGCGTCCAGGTGTGTCCTCGCATGACCGAGCAGCACGCCTTCACGAATCTCGTTGAGAATGGCCGTCATCCGGTCATCACCGAGCTGGCGGAACACCGTCGTCAGCGTGACGCTCGGGAACTCCGCCCGCTGGAAGGCGTTCGCCGAGAAGAAGTACGGGGTGTCATACGTCGTCGAGAAGTAGTGCCGCTCGCTCTCGGCGACCACCGGCGGCAGCTGGTAGAGGTCGCCCACCAACACCACCTGCACGCCGCCGAACGCCGTCCCCGGCGCCGGGCCGAAGCGCTGCAGCGCGGCCGCGATCATGTCGAAGACGTCGGCACGCACCATCGAGGCCTCGTCGATGATCAGGGTCTGCAGTCTGGCCAGTGTCTTGGTGAAGCGCCCGGGCCGGTAGTCGCCGCCGGTGACATCCGACAGTGTTGTGGTGGGCCGGAATCCGAACAGGCGATGGATGGTGTGCCCGTCGACGTTGAGGGCGGCGATCCCGGTCGGGGCGACCACCACGACATTGCGATCGGTGGTGGCCATGAAGTGGCGGATGAGCGTTGACTTGCCGGTGCCGGCCTTGCCGGTCAGGAAGAGGTGGCGGCCCGCCGCCAGCAGATCCAATGCCGCACCGAACTCGTCGGTCAGCACGACGGTGTTGCTGGCTGCCCTCACGCTGGCACCCTACTGGCGCGGATTCGGTCTAGGGTGACCAGATGACAGCGATCTCGCCGAAGGCGCAGCAACCGAGTTCCTTACACCTGGCGGCATTCCTGGTTTCGCTGGTGCTCGTCATCGTCGTCGCGACGCTCGGCGGGCTGGCATCGGCCGATGCCGCGGCCGACTATGGCGAACTCGCCCAACCTAGCTGGGCACCACCGAGCTACCTGTTCGGCCCGGTGTGGAGTGCGCTGTATCTGCTGATGGCGGTCGCGGCCTGGCTCGTGTGGCGGACGGATCCTCGCTGGAGCAACCCCGCGATCATCGTCTACGGCGTGCAGCTGGTCTTGAACCTGCTGTGGTCGCCGCTGTTCTTCGGATTGGGCTGGCGCGGCCTGGCCCTGGTCGACATCTTGATTCTCGACGTCGCGGTGGCAGTCACCATCGCCGCCTTCTGGAAGGCCCACCGCGCAGCGGCAGTGCTGCTGCTGCCGTATCTCGGCTGGATCCTGTTCGCCACCGCGCTCAACTACGCGGTGTGGTCACTGAACAGCTGAGGGACGCAGGCTCAGTCGACCTTCGGGCAGTAGAAGTGCGGGTCGTTGCGGTACTCCAGCGGCGGCAGGTTGCGCGCCGGGGTCTGCACCAGGGGCGCGTCCACCGGAAGGCGGCCCGAGGCACGGTCGAGTGCCGAACGCTTGCGCGGATGCATCAACGCCCGCTGGGGGCCGTACTTGGAGACGAAGGTGATCACCTTGCAGAAATAGCCGTGCAACCGCTCCTGGCGGGGCGACCAGGTGTAGCCCATGAGCTCGCGCACCGGCGGGTCATAGAGCGCCACGGTCATGAACGTCAGGAAGCGCTGCATGACTTTGAGGTTCAGCGCCCACAACCAGTCCGGGATCCACTCCAATGAGGGATGTTTGGGCATGGTCGACAGGTCCATGACCTCGCGCGCCGCCCAGTTGTTCTCCAGGACGTTGTTACACATGTGGTCCCAGTACTCCTGGAACTCTTCCCAGGTCTTGGGCACCGGGCGCATGCTCAGGCCGTACAGGCGATACCACTGGACGTGCTCGTCGAAGAGCTGGCGCCTCTCGGCCTCGGTCAGCCCGCCGCCGAACTTCTCCGCGGCCAGCAGGGTCGACTTGAAGAAGGTGGCGTGCGCCCAGTAGAAGACGTCGGGGTTCAGCGCACTGTACCGGCGTCCCTGCTCGTCGACGCCGTTGATGCCGATGTGGTAGTCACGCACCTCGGCGGCGGTCTGGGGTGCACGGTAGCCGTCGAACACCACGCCACCGATCGGGTAGATCGACCGCATCAGGCGTGGGATGCGCTCCATGAAGAAGATCGAGTGCTCCTTGACCGCGGCACCGAGCTGCGGGTGCATGTTCTGCATCGAGCCCGCCCAGGTCCCCTGGAAAAGCCCGGTCCATTGACCGAAGTACTTCCAGGTCAGCGAGTCGGGGCCCAGCGGGACCGGGGGTGCGTCGTAGCCCCCGTTCACCGGACAGCCGGCGGTCACCGGCGTCTCACTGGCCGCGGGGCAGGTTTCCGACATGTCTTGCGTCACGAGTGCGCACTCCCAGTCATCGTCGACCACTTCTGACAACATGCGTTATCAGTATCGGGAGTTTAGGGGCACTCGGGGCGCGGGTCAATGAGCACGCCGGTCAGATTCTGGCGCAGCCACCGGTCCACCTGGGACTGTCGGCCGCAATCCATGGCGGCAGAGGTGGCCCAGATGCCAGAATCACCTCATCGGTGCGCACACGGCGACGGCGCGAGGCGGGGGATCGTGCTTCATGCCGAGGCGCGATGACTCCCGCGGATGGAGACCCCCATGACCACCGTCGACCTGCCCCTGCCGGGCACCCGTGGCACGAGCACAACGCACAACAGTCAGTGCTCGCTGTGCGAGGCGCACTGTGGCATCCAGATCACCGTGACCGACGGCAAGGTCAGTCGCATCCAGGGCAACCCGCAGGACGTGTTCTCGCACGGCTACATCTGCCCGAAGGCCACCGCGATGGGCGGACTGCACGAGGACCCCGACCGCCTGCGTACCCCGATGCGGCGAGTCGGCGACAGCTTCGAACCGGTGAGCTGGGACGAGGCCTTCACCGACATCGGGAACCGATTGCGCCGAATCCGCAAGGAACACGGCAAGCAGGCCGTGGGGATGTACCTCGGCAACCCTGCCGCGCACAGTTCCGCTGCGATCTACGGCCTGCTGCTGCGCGCGGCGCTGATGACGCCCAACTTCTTCTCCGCCTCGAGCATCGACCAGATGCCGCACGAGTACGCGGCCTGGCGGGTGTTCGGCTCCAACGTCCTGATCCCGATCACCGACATCGACCGGACGCAGCGCCTGGTGATCCTGGGCGCCAATCCTGCGGTGTCCAACGGGTCCCTGTCGGTCATGCCCGGCGCCAAGCGACGCATCAAAGCGGTGCGCGATCGCGGCGGCACCGTCGTCGTGATCGACCCCCGCCGCACCGAGACGGCCCGGCTCGCCGACACACATGTCGCGGTGCGCCCCGGCGGCGACCTCTACCTCCTGCTGGGCATGCTGCACGTCCTGATCAACGAAAACCTCTGCGACACAGCGGCGATCGCGCGCCAGTCGGTGGGACTGCCGCAACTGCGCGACTTGGTGGCCGGCGCCAGCCCCGAAGCCGTCGCCGAACGCGCCGGCATCGACGCCGACACCATCTACAGCCTGGCCCGCGACCATGCCGCGGCGGAGTCGGCAGCGCTGTACTGCCGGATCGGCATCTGCCATCAGGAGACCGGGACGCTGGTGAGCTGGCTGGTCATGGTCATCAACGCCGTCACCGGCAATCTGGACCGGCCGGGCGGCACCATGTTCTCCACACCGGTCATGGATGTGCCGCGCTCGGCGAAGTACATTCCGGCCGGCCACGGCGCGTGGACAGACCGGTCCGGGCGCTACCAGGCGTTCCGCGGTGAGCTTCCGGCCGTAGTCATGGCCGACGAGATTCTCACCGCCGGCGAGGGCCAGATCAAGGCAATGATCACCTGCGCCGGGAACCCGGTGTCCTCGATCCCCCAGAAGGGCCGCCTGGATCAGGCCATGGCCTCGCTGGATCTGTATGTGGCGATTGACATGTACGTCACCGAGACCAGCCGGCACGCGCATTACATCCTGCCGCCGGCGTCGCCGCTGGAGCGCGAAGAGGTCGGACTGCTGCTCACGGTCTTCAGTGTGCGCAACAACGTCCGCTACCACCATCGAACCTTCCAACCGCCGGCCGGCACCAAGGACGACTGGGAGATCCTGAGTCTGCTGATGCACGAGCTGCTTCCGACGCCGCTGCGCAAGATGGTCGCACCGGTGCGCAAGCGGCTCGTCGCGGCGGCCAATCCGCTGCGGTTGGCCGCCGTCACCCTGGCGACCGGCCCCTACGGCCGGCTGCGCAAGGGCCGCAAGGGCATCACCCTGCGACAACTGCGCAACAGTGCCGGTGGATTGGACCTCGGGCCGCTGCGCCCGCGGCTGCGTGAGGTCATCGCCACCCGCGACCGCAAGGTCCAGCTCGCGCCGGAGGAATTCCTCACCGCCGCCGCCGCACTGCTCGACCGTCCCGCCCCCTCCGCAAGTGGCTACGACCTGCAGCTCATCGGACGCCGGCAGCTGCGCAGCAACAACTCCTGGCTGCACAACGTGCCGTCGATGACCACCGGCTCCAACCAGTGCACGCTGCACATGCACCCCGACGACGCCAAGAGCCGCGGACTCGCCGAGGGCGACACCGTGCAGGTCACCTCCGACATCGGAAAGATCGAAGTCCCGCTGCACATCAGCGATGACATGCGGCCGGGCACCGTGTCGGTCCCCCATGGCTGGGGGCACCGCAACACGGGCTGGCGCCACGCGAAGGCCCTGCCCGGAGCCAACGTGAACGATCTGCACGATCCGGAGCGGGTGGACACCTTCACCGGGACCGCCGCCCTGAACAACACCTGGGTGTCGGTGGCCGCCACCTCGGCGGTTCCTGCCGAAGCCGGTCCGGTTCAGCGGTAACGGTTTTCAGGTGCCGGGCGGCCCGTCTCCCTCGGGTGTCGCCATCACCATGTCGTCACCGTCATCCGCGGCCTCGGCGGCAGTCTGCGGTGCTGCGGCTTTGGCGCGGACTGCGACCAGACCCCCGCCGATGACCAGCGCCGTGCCCGCGTACATCAGGAGTGTCGGCGGGTGGTGCCAGAACAGCCAGTCGATCAACGCGCTGAACACGATCACGGAGTAGATACAGGGGCCGACCTTCTCCGCCGGGGCGTAGCGGTAGCCCAAGACGATCAACGCCTGCGAGGACACCTGCGCGATTCCCAGTGCTGCCAACCACATCCACGCACCTGCTGGTAGCGGGCGCCAGTCCGCGACCGCGAATGGAACCGCCATGACCGTGGAGAGCACGAAGTAGTAGAACAGCACCCGCGCCATCGGTTCGGTGGCGCGGAGCCAGCGCACCGTCATCATCGCGATCGCCAGGGACACCGCGCCGATGAGTGCCGACAGCTCCCCCAGACCGAAGCTCGCCGACTGAGGTTGCAGCACCAGCATCACCCCGATGAAGCCCAGGCCTGCGCCCGCCCACGTCAGTGCTGAAACCCGTTGCCGGGAAACCGCCCAGGCGATCAGCGGCATCCACAGCGGGGCGCTGTAGGTGATCAGGGTGGCGTTGGCCAGCGGGATGTGCGCGATGGCGAAGAACAGGCCGTACCAGCATGCGGTTCCGGCCGCCGAACGCAGCACGTGCAGGCCGAATCGTTCGGTTCGCACGAACGCCCAGCCGCCCCGCACCGCGAGTGGGACCACCAGCAGCATGCCGACGAAGTTCTGCGACAGCAGGATCACGCCGGTCGAGGTGTATTGGTCCGATACCTTGGCCAGCGCCCCGACCAGGGCGATACAGAAGAAGGCGGCGGTGGTCAACGCCGCTCCCAGGACAAGGTTCTCGGGCCGATGGCCCGTCGTGGTGTCAGTCGTCACGGTTGCGCGCTCCCGAAGTTCGGCTGGGCGGTCCTCGCGTTCATCCGTTCGGTCTCGCGGTGCAGGATGCCGTTGAGAACGCGCGGGGAGACCACGTCGACGGTGCGCAACGCGAGCGCCTTGCGGGGCGCGATGCGGATCGGCCGGGTCTTGCACGCCGTCACCATCCAGTCGGCGGCCTCATCGGCACTGAGTGCGGCCAGGCCGTCATAGGCGCGGGTCGGCGCGATCATCGGGGTCGCCACCAAGGGGTAGTAGATCACCGTGGAGCGCACCCCGGACCCGGCCCACTCGGTGTCGATGACACGGCTCACCGCGCTCAGCGCCGCCTTGGATGCGTTGTACACCGCGAACATCGGCGAGGACTCGGGCAGCGCGCGCCACGTCGAAATGTTGATCACGTGCCCGTCGCCGCGCTCAATCATGCCGGGCGCCAGGCCGCGGATGAGTCGCAGCGGGGCGTAATAGTTCAGTGCCATCACCCGCTCCACGTCGTGCCAGCGATCCAGCGACTCGATCAGTGGCCTGCGGATGGACCTCGCGGCGTTGTTGATCAGAATGTCGACGTGGGAAACCTGCTCGATCACCGCGTCGACCTGGCTCAGATCGGACAGATCGGCGTGGATCGCGGTGGCCTGCCCGCCCGCGGCGATGATCTGTGCCACAACGTCATCCACCAAGTCGCCGCGTCGTGCGACGGCGACCACGCCGGCTCCCTCAGCGGCCAGCTTGCGGGCGGCGATCGCGCCGATTCCCGATGACGCCCCGGTCAGCAGAATGCGTTTGCCACGCAGATCGATCGGCGAGATTGCCGGCCATCGGGGCATCGGACGCATGCCCGTCAGCCGCATAGCCGTCTTGAGGCGGTCGAGAATCACGGGCGGCACTCCGGTCGGTTCGGTGGCGTCACACGGCTACCCGTGATCCGGAGACGTCGCTGTGTCCGGCGGCAGTACCGCAAAAGGTTAGACCACCCCGCTGGCGTTCGATTCCCCGACACGCTCCGGCTCCTCGGCCCCGACTCCCCCATGCCCGCAGCAGTTCGCTGACGGTCACGTCGGGCAAACCGGCAAGACCACCAGTACTCATTACTGTCTGCCTTACAGTATTGAGGGATATGTCTGCCCGGTAATACACTGACCGCACCTTTGAGAGGTAATGGATGACTTCGTCGGCTGGTGCTCGGCGCCGAGTGGTTCATGTCGGCACCGGCATGACCGGCAGCGTGGCCCTGCGCGCCATCATCAACGACCCGGCGCTGCAGTTGGTCGGGGTCAAGGTGTCCTCACCGGACAAGGCCGGCCTCGACGCGGGCCAGCTGTGCGGGCACCCCGAGGTCGGTCTGGCGGCCACCGATGATGTCACGGCGGTTCTGGCGGCCAAACCGGATTGCGTCGCCTACTGTGCGACGGCCGTGCGGCGAGAAGACGAGGCGATCGCCGACATCGTCGGCTATCTGGAGGCCGGCATCAATGTCGTGACCATCTCCGCGATCCCCATGGTCTATCCCCAAGCAGCCCCGGCGAATTGGCGCGAGCCAATCGAACGCGCCGCGCGCAAGGGCGGCGCCACCTTCTACGCGACCGGCTGTGAACCCGGCTTCGTCAGCCTGAACCTGCCGGTCGCGCTGCTGTCGGGTGCCGGAGTCATCGACTCCTACCGGATGGATGAGTACGCGCTCGACCTCGACCTGGCCTACCCGATCTGGGAAGTCCTGCACGAATCGATGGGCTTCGGGAAACCGGACGGCCACGTTCCCGTCCGCATCGCGGTGGGCAAGGTGAACACCGACTGGGAACCGGTGGTGCGCTACATCGCCGACACGCTGTCCGTGCCCGTCGACGAGGTAGCCCTGGACTGGGAGACCCTCCTGGCGCCCCACGACCTCGACACCGCGCTGGGCGTCATCTCCGAGGGCACCATCTGCGCGCACCGCTGGCAGCTCGCCGCCATGCACGGTGATCGCGCGGTCGTGTCGGTGCAGTACTTCGCCACGGTGACCTCCACTCCATGGCCCGACACCTGGCCGCGTCCCACCCGACCCGGACACGGCGGCATGGTCTTCCGCATCGAGGGCACCCCCAACATGACCCTCGATCTGCGTCTGGACCCGACACCGGGCGACCCCATCAACCCCGGGGTCGCCGCGACGGCCATGGCGGCGGTCAACGCGATACCCGCGGTCATCGACGCGCCGCCAGGTGTCCTGGCGCCGCTGGCCGGGCCGGGGATCGTCACCCGTCAGACGCGTCGCTGATCTGGGGCATCTGACGGGGGCTGCGCCGCAACGCTTTTCTTGGAAATCGGCCAGCGGTAGCTGTCGGGGCGGGGTTCTGATTGAGGCTGCAAGGATTGGCCGTCAGCACTGCAACCCGCACCCGCCGGATAGGTGGTCCGTGTCAGCGTCCCGGACTTGTCACCCCTTGCCGTTACCGTCCGCGTCGTGAACGAGATTCCGACCATGCGGCCCAACACCGCCACATTCCGGAGATGGGCATGATCCCGGCGGCATACCCAGGTGAATCAAGCGGATCACGGGCGATGACGACGCTCACCCATGCGCTGCCGTGGGTGTTGGCTGTCGGCCTGGTGCTGCGGATCGCTTCGTGGTTCGACTGGTTGACGTCGCTAGACCTGGCCGCCGCCGTTGTGATGCTCACGTGCAGCGTTGCAACGCACTTTCACCAGCGGTCATCGCATCTATGCATGCGGTGCATGGACGAGGTCCCCGCCGACGCCCCGGTGCTGGCGCAACGCCGTAAGCCGCAGCTGTGGTTCTCGCATCAGCTGTCTAGCGGCGTCGGCATATGCGGCTTACTCGTCCCGGCCCTGGTGATCGCACTTATCGGTACCCACCTCGAGAGCCCGGAGATTCAGCACCTCGCCCGAATCCCCATGGACTTCCTGCTCTTCGCGTCGCTGTACAGCACCTGGTTGCACCACCAGCTCCGGCCCTGGTGCCCCTACTGCCGCGATTGGGACGAGGACGGGAACCCGGAACCGTCGCCGGACCCGTGGGAATTCAAGACGAGAAGCGGGTAATGGGGCGCGATGGGCCGACACCGATGCCAACGCCCGGCGGGCCGCTGGCACACGCCCCTTCAGTAACAGCCGAAGCTCGCGCTCGATGTTACGTACCGTAGGGAATGTCGGCGCCGCTGACTAAATCGGCACAACGCGGAGGTACGGGGTGGGCGCACAAGAGAAACGCCTTGGGCACCTCCTGCGCACTCTGGGCTACACGGAGGACGACAAACCCCCACGACCCAAACTCGCCACGATGCCAGCCGAAGCACAAGAACAGGTCATCGAGGTGTATCGCGCGCTCGGCGGTATCCACCCCGGTCCCCCACTCATAACGGGACCATGGGATTCAACCTACCTCGGCAACCTGGTCGTAGAGCTGGACGAATCCGCACACTTCAACAGGTACCGCGCAACTACGCTGGAACCTGAATGGGCACAGCGTCTTCCATGGAAAATTGCCTACATCACGTACGCAGCCGAGTTCGAGGAAGCCTGCACAAAGGGCCGAACTCACGGCGGGATTGGACGAGTACTTCGACTGAGCGACAGTTCGGACCGCCAGGACCGAATGGTGAACTTGATGGAGCCGGCTCGCCACGTTGGAAGCAGCGCGCGCTCTACGACGCCATGCGTGATATCACTGCGCTTCACGGCGGCGTTCGGCTGGTCAGGCTGTCTGTCTACGACAACGTTGGTGGCGTCACGCTCGGAGCCGCCCTCAATAGTGGGACACCGTCGGACGCGGATGCCCTTGCGGCGCTGATCAACGAGCGGACACTCGGATAGAGGGGCTACCGACGTGAAGCTCCCCGGGTTTCGTGCACACCGGTTTACTTGGCTGCGGTCAGCTGACCGGTGTGGTGGTGTGCATGGTAGTCGGCCTCGTACTCGACGGGCGGTTTCAGCCCGAGGCGGTGCATCAGCCGGCTGGTGTTGTACCAGTGCACCCAGTCGGCGGTGAGGTGCTCCACGTCGCGTACCGAGTGCAGTGGCCCGACCCGAAACGGCGAATCCGGTCGGATCGCCTCGGTCTTGTACAAACCAATCGTGGTCTCCGCCAACGCATTATCGTAGGCGTCGCCCACCGTGCCGATCGACGGTTTCATGCCGTTGAGCATGATCGTCTCTCCGCAGTGCACCGAGGTGTACTGCCTGGGTTCAACTGGTCCTTGCAACACCGGGTTATTGGAGTGAGCGTAGCTGCTCTTCGAACACCTCGGCAGGTG
>NZ_LQPI01000060.1 GCF_002101775.1 Mycolicibacter nonchromogenicus
CGGTCGAGTACGAGAACCGGATCACTCAGACGGCACAAGCCGCCTGACCGAGTGTCCACCCAATGGGGTCAAGCCCACACCGCCTCCACACCGACGAAGCAGCCCGAACCACCCCACCAACCAACGACCTCCACACCGCCGCTTGACATAGGAGCAATGCACCCTCGCGCGGATGGTCTCGCGCGGATGGTGAAGCCTTGACACCCGACTGAACACGCGTTTAGCATATTGAACATGCGTTCAGCCGACTTGACGGCTACAGCGAAAATCCGCGATGCGGCCCTCGACCAGTTCGGGCGGCACGGGTTCAGCGTGAGCGTCCGGGCCATCGCCGAGGCCGCCGGAGTCAGCGCGGCCCTGGTCATCCACCACTTCGGCTCCAAGGAAGGGCTGCGCAGGGCCTGCGACGATTTCGTCGCCGAAGAGATCCGCAGCGGCAAGTCGGAGGCGATGCGCTCGGCCGACCCGAGCACCTGGTTCGCCGCGATGGCCGAAATCGAGTCCTATGCGCCGATCATGGCCTACGTGGTCCGCAGCATGCAGGCCGGCAGCGGCCTGGCGACCACGTTGTGGCGCAAGATGATCGACGACGCCGAAGGCTACCTGGACGAGGGCGTACGCGCCGGCACCCTCAAACCCAGCCGCGACCCGAAGGCCCGGGCCCGCTTCCTGGCCATCAACAACGGTGGCGGATTCCTGCTCTATCTGCAGATGCACGAGAACCCGACCGATCTGCGCGCCGTGTTGCGCGACTACGCCCGCGACATGGTCCTCCCCGCGCTCGAACTGTACAGCGAGGGGCTGATGACCGACCGCACCATGTACGACGCATTTCTGGCGCGCGAACAGGGGGGGAACTGATGCGACCTGACAACCGTTGGCCGGCAATAGAAATCCGGGGACTTCAGAAGAGCTTCGGTCAGGTCAAGGCGCTCGACGGACTGGATCTGACCGTCTACGGCGGCGAGGTGCACGGCTTTCTCGGTCCCAACGGCGCCGGCAAATCCACCACGATCCGGATCCTGCTGGGCCTGGTGAAGGCCGACAGCGGGACCGTGCGGCTGCTCGGCGGTGATCCCTGGACCGACGCTGTGGAGCTGCACCGCGAAATCGCCTACGTGCCCGGCGATGTCACCCTGTGGCCGTCACTGACCGGCGGCGAGATCATCGACCTGTTGGCGCGAATGCGCGGCGGCATCGACGAGCGGCGCCGCGACGAGTTGATCGAACGCTTCGACCTGGACCCCAGCAAGAAGGCCCGCACCTATTCCAAGGGCAACCGCCAGAAGGTCTCGCTGATCTCCGCGTTCTCCTCGCACGCCCGGCTACTCGTACTCGACGAGCCCAGCAGCGGGCTGGATCCCTTGATGGAAAACGTGTTCCAGCAGTGCGTCGGCGAGGCGAGCCGGCGCGGCGCCACCGTTCTGCTCTCCAGCCACATCTTGGCCGAGACCGAGAAGCTGTGCCAGCGGGTGACGATCATCCGGTCCGGGCGCGTAGTCGAGAGCGGTTCGCTGGACTCGCTGCGACACCTGCGCCGTACCTCGATTCAGGCCGACCTGATGCGCGATCCCGGTGATCTGACCCGTATTCCGGGCGTCGCGGATGTGCGCTACACCGGCACCGTGTTGCATGCGCAGGTCGATAGCGCCAGCCTGGCTGAGCTCATCGCGGTGCTCGGGGCAGCCGGCGTGCGCAGCCTCACCAGCCAACCGCCGACGCTGGAAGAACTGTTCTTGCGCCACTACGACACGGTCCGGGCATGACCGCCACCACCGCCTTCCGGCCCGCACCACCGCGCCACCGCTGGGGCGGATCGAATCTCGTTGGCACACTGGGTTTGCTGCGCCTGTATATGCGCCGCGACCGCATCGTGGCGCCGCTGTGGGTGCTGCTGTTGTCGCTGCCGCTGGCCAGCGTCTACATCGCAAGCATCCAGGCGATCTATCCCACCGCCGCCGACCGCGCCGGTCTGGCCGCAACCATCATGGCCAGCCCAGCGCAACGGGCGATGTACGGCCAGGTCTACAACGACTCGCTCGGCGCGGTAGGCCTGTGGAAGGCGGGGATGTTCCACCTGCTCATCGCGGTGGCGGTGATTCTGACCGTCATCCGGCACACCCGCGCCGACGAGGAAACCGGCCGCGCCGAGTTGATCGACTCCACCGCGGTCGGCCGTCACGCCGGGCTGACCGCCGCGCTGCTGTTGGCGGCGGGCGCATCGGTGGCCACCGGTGCGATCGGAACGGCGGGGCTGTTGACCACCGGGGTGCCGGCCGCCGGATCGTGGGCGTTCGGAGCGGCGCTGGCCTACTCCGGGCTGGTGTTCACCGCCGTGGCCGCGGTTGCCGCCCAGCTGTCCCCCAGCGCCCGGTTCGCCCGCGGCGCCGCGTTCGGCGTGCTGGCCGGCGCTTTCACGTTGCGTGCCATCGGCGATGCGGGATCGGGCGCGCTGTCGTGGCTGTCACCGCTGGGCTGGTCGCTGCAGGTCCGGCCCTACGCCGGTGACCGCTGGTGGGTGCTGTTGCTGCACCTGGCGACGACGGCAGCGCTCATCTGGCTGGCCTATCGCCTTGCGGCCCGGCGTGATGTCGGCGCTGGGCTGCTGGCCGACCGTCCGGGTCCGCGCCGGGCGGCCCCGACGCTGGGCGGTGCGTTCGGGCTGGCGTGGCGACTCGACCGCGGGGCGCTGCTGTTGTGGACGACGGGCCTGGTGTTCTACGGGCTGCTGGTCGGCAGCGTGGCGCACGGTATCGGCGATGAGGTGGGCAGCGAGCGCGCCCGCGACATCGTGATCCGGCTCGGCGGCACGGCGGTACTGGAGCATGCATTCATTGCGGTGGCCTTCAGCATGCTGGGCATGGTCGCCGCCGCTTTCGCGGTGTCGCTGGTGCTGCGGCTGCATCAGGAGGAGACCTCGGCTCGTGCCGAGACGCTGCTCGCCGGGGCGTTGTCGCGGAACCGTTGGCTGGCCAGTCATCTGGCGGCCGCTTTGGCGGGGTCGGCGCTGGCGATGCTCGTCGCCGGGCTGGCCGCCGGCATCGTCTACGGCGCCGCGGCCGGCGACATCGGGCGGTTGCCCGCGGTGGTGGGGAGTGCAGCCGTGCAACTGCCGGCGGCCTGGTTACCCGCGGCCGGAGCGGTCGCCCTGTTCGGGCTCGCACCGAGACTCGCACCCGCAGCGTGGGCGGTGCTGACCGGGTTCGTCGCGCTGTTTCTGCTCGGCTCCGTCGCCGGCCTGCCCCAGTGGGTGCTCGATCTCGAACCATTCGCTCACGTTCCGGTGGTCACAGACGGCACCTTCCGTGTCGGCCCGTTGATCGTGCTGTTGATCATCGACGCCGCTCTGATCACCCTGGGCGTGCAGGCTTTTCGCCGCAGAGATCTCACGACGTGAGGAGGACGACGTGACAGCGATGGGCAAGAGCTTGCTTTCAGCGTCCTTGGGCCTGATTGCCTTCGCTCTGTTGCTGTTTGTGCCCGCCGGCACGCTGCACTACTGGCAGGCCTGGGTCTTCATCGCGGTATTCGCCCTGTCCACCTGGATTCCGACCATGTACCTGATCCGGACCAATCCGGCCGCACTGGAGCGCCGGATGCGCGTCGGACCGCTGGCCGAAACGCGTCCGCTGCAGCGGATCGTCATCACGGCCATGTTCATCTGCTTTCCGGCCATGTTCGTCGTCAGCGCCCTGGACCACCGGCTGGGATGGTCGACGGTGCCGACGCCGGTCTGTCTGGTCGGCGATGTGCTGGTGGCGATCGGACTGGTGATCGCCATGGTGGTGGTCATCCAGAACGGCTATGCGGCCGCCACCGTCACAGTCGAAGCCGGCCAGACGCTGGTCTCGACCGGCCTGTACGGGCTGGTGCGTCACCCGATGTACGCCGGCAACGTCTTTTTGATGGTCGGCGTCCCGCTCGCGCTCGGCTCGTTGTGGGGACTGCTCTTCCTGGTCCCCGGTCTGATGCTGCTGGTGGCGCGAATCGTCGACGAGGAAAAGCTGCTGACCCGAGAGCTCAGCGGATACCGCGACTACACCGAGCGGGTGCGCTATCGCCTGCTGCCCTACGTGTGGTGAGACCGTCGCCGGTTCGCTCCGAGAGCGCGGGCCACGTAATTGACTTATAGTTCCCTGAGTTCAAGCTGTTAGCGGGATCAGGGAGGTCGGTGGCCATGCGCGGACGCGTCGGAGGCGGCAGCTGGAGCGGCACCCTCTTGCCCACCCGGGCAGCCGCAGCCGCAGCAGGCGCGCTGGTGGTCGGCATCACCCCGATGCTGGCCGCCGCCCCGGCACAGGCGGACTGGGACTGGGACTGGCTGATGGATGCCGCGGTGCCGGTGGAGGACGTCGGCCCTGCCGCGGCCGGGCTCGACCTCGGCAGCCTGATGGCGCTGGTCCAATCCTTCACAGACGGGCTGGATCCGGCCACCAACAAACTGTTCTCCGATATCATCGACGCGGTGCTGGCCTTGCCGGGCCCGAACCAGTCCGTCGACACCGCCGAGTGGATCAACGAGTTCATCTACGCACCCCTGCACGCCGGATTGCAGCAGTGGATCTCCAGCCCGTTGGGTGAGCTCAGCCTCGAGCTGCTCAATGCACCGTTTGCCACGCTGTTCGGTCGCGATCTGATCGGCAACGGCATCGACGGGTTCGACGGCATCAACGCCAGCCTGTTCGGTCAGTTGGGCTGGTTCGGTGACGCCGGTGACGGCGGGTTCCTCTTCGGCGACGGCGGAGCCGGTATCGACGGCATCGACGGCATCGGTGGCGCCGGCGGCGACGCGGGCTTCTTCGGCAACGGTGGCGCCGGTGGGTTGGGCGCTGATGGATTCGCAGGCGGCGACGGCGGGGCCGGCGGCTGGTTCATGGGTGTGGGCGGTGCGGGCGGCGACGGCGGCGCAGGCGCGGCCGGCGGTACCGGTGGCGTGGGCCTCGGCATGCTGCTGGGCACCGGCGGTACCGGCGGCGACGGGGGCATCGGCATTGAGGGCGACTTCGGCGGCACCGGCGGAGTGGGCGGCACCGGCGCCTGGTGGATGGGCCGCGGCGGCGACGGCGGCGGCGGAGGTGAGGGCGACGCCGACAACGGCGGCGACGGCGGCGCAGGCGGCGCAGGCGGCCTCTTGTTCGGCCGCGGCGGCGACGGCGGTCTCGGCGGCACCGGCGGTGCGGGTGGCCTGGGCGGTGCCGGGGGCTTCCTGGGCGCCGCGGGCATCAGCGCGGCCCCCTACGTCGCCAACACGCAGTGGGTGACCTACGACGGCGGCACCAGCCTGCGTGTCTACCCGACGGAGACGGCCCGAACCGAGGCGGGCCAGACCGGCACCCTGCGCCAGGGCGAGCAGGCCTGGGCGGAGGTCGTCAAACGCAACCCGGAGGCCAACAACGCCGGCATGCGCGCACAGTTCCTGTGCCACTGGCAGTTCGTCGAATTCATCCAACCCGGCAAGACCAGTTGGAATTTGGAGCCGTGGCGGCCGGACGTGAGCTCGCTGGACCTGCTCGCCTATGGCTGCAACCCCGGCGGCGCCGAAGAACCGTTCTAGGCCGCTGGTCTCATGGCGGCGACCCGCAGCGCCCGGCTCCGCCGCGCTTGCGATCGCCGCTGACCTCATGGCGGCGACCCGCAGCGCCCGGCTCCGCCGCGCTTGCGATCGCCGCTAGATCCACACGTTCTTGCCGACGGCCACCACACCACCGGCGCTGATGGAGAACCGCTCCCGGTCCTTCTCCAAGTCGACACCGATCATCTCGCCGGGGCTGACCACGACGTTCTTGTCAAGGATTGCGTGCCGCACCACCGCGCCGCGTCCCACCCGAGCCCCGGGCATGATCACGCTGTCCTCCACGATCGCGCCGTCGTCGATCACCACATTCGACGACAGCACCGAGTTGCGCACCGAGCCCGCCGAGATCACGCTGCCGGCACCCACCACCGACTCCTGCGCCGAGCCCCCGTTGACGAACTTCGCCGGGGCCAGATTCTCGGTCGCACTGTGAATCGGCCAGCGGTTGTTGTACAGGTTGAACACCGGGTGAGATGACACCAGATCCATGTGAGCGTCGTAGAACGCGTCCAGGGTTCCGACGTCACGCCAGTAGCCGCGGTCGCGCTCGGTGGCGCCGGGCACCTCGTTATCGGAGAAGTCGTAGACAGCGGCCATGCCGTCGGCCACCAGGCGCGGCATGATGTCACCACCCATGTCGTGGTCGGAGTGATCATCGTCGGCGTCGGCGCGGATCGCATCGATGAGCACCTTGGTGGTGAAGACGTAATTGCCCATCGACACATAGGTGCTGTTCGGATCGTTTGGGGTGCCCGGCGGGTTCGCCGGCTTCTCCACGAAACTGCGGACCCGTCCGGAGTCGTCGGCATCGATGCAACCGAACGAGGACGCCTCGGCGCGTGGCACCCGCACGCCGGCCACCGTCGCCCCGGCCCCGCTTTCGATGTGGAAGCGCACCATCTGTTCCGGGTCCATCCGGTACACGTGGTCAGCTCCGAAGACCACGATGTAGTCCGGATCCTCGTCATAGATCAGGTTGAGCGACTGATAAATGGCATCGGCGGATCCGGTGTACCAACGCGGGCCGAGGCGCTGCTGGGCGGGGACCGGGGTGATGTACTCCCCCGCCAGGCCGCTCAACCGCCAGTTCTGCGAGATGTGCCGGTCCAGCGAATGCGACTTGTACTGTGTCAGAACACAAATCCGCAGGTAGCGCGCATTGACCAGATTCGACAGCACGAAGTCGATCAGCCGGTAGGCGCCCCCGAAAGGCACCGCCGGCTTGGCTCGGTCCAGGGTCAGCGGATGCAGCCGCTTGCCCTCCCCACCGGCCAGGACGATACCCAGCACATGCGGCGCTTCCCTCATGGTCACAAACCTAACGGCCAGGTCGAACGCCTGCCACGTTGACCACACGTTTGCCGAATGTTCTTTACAAAAAAATCACCGACCGAGCCGCTGCACGGCCGCTGATGGGCGCCCGCTACCGTGCCGGTTATGCGGGTGGCAATGCTGACGCGGGAATACCCTCCCGAGATCTACGGTGGCGCAGGCGTCCACGTCACCAACCTGGTTGAGGCGCTGCGACGGTTGTGCCACGTCGACGTGCACTGCATGGGCGCACCCCGGCCGGGTGCGCACGCCCATCAGCCCGATCCTGCGCTGCGCGACGCCAATCCGGCGCTCGGCACCTTGTCGGCCGACCTGACGATGGTCGACGCCGTCAGCGCAGCCGATGTCGCACACTCCCACACCTGGTACACCGCCCTGGCGGGCCGGCTGGCGGCGTTGCTGTACGACATCCCGCATGTGCTGACCGCCCATTCGCTCGAGCCCCTGCGCCCCTGGAAGGCCGAACAGCTGGGCGGCGGCTACCGGGTGTCGTCGTGGGCCGAAAGGGAGGCGACGATCGCCGCGGACGCGGTCATCGCGGTCAGCTCGGCGATGCGCGACGATCTGCTGCGGGTCTACCCGGAGCTGCGGCCGGACCGCGTACACGTGATCTACAGCGGCATCGACACCGCGGTCTGGTGTCCGCAGCCGGCGGGGCCGGATTCGATGCCCGCCGAACTCGGCGTCGATCCAGACCGGCCGACGGTGGTCTTCGTCGGGCGGATCACCCGGCAGAAGGGGGTGGCTCATCTGGTGGCCGCGGCGCACCGGTTTCACCCGGATGCGCAATTGGTGCTGTGCGCCGGCGCTCCTGACACACCAGAGATCGCCGATGAGGTCAGTGCTGCAGTGGCCGATCTGGCCGCCGCCCGCAGCGGGGTGTTCTGGATCCAGGAGACGCTTCCGGCTCGCAAGATCCGCGAACTACTGTCGGCGGCAACGGTTTTTGTCTGCCCGTCGGTCTACGAGCCGTTGGGCATCGTCAATCTGGAGGCGATGGCCTGCGGCACCGCTGTAGTGGCCTCCGACGTCGGCGGTATCCCGGAGGTGGTCACCGACGGCGAGACCGGCACCCTGGTCCATTACGACGCCGCCGACCCGGACCGCTATCACGCCGAACTCGCCGAAGCCGTCAATGTGCTGATCGCCGACCCGGCCCGTGCGCAGCGTTACGGCGACGCCGGTCGGCGTCGCTGCGAAGAGGTCTTCTCCTGGGCACGAGTGGCCGAGCAGACCTTGGCGGTCTACCGACAGGCAAGCCACTAGCACGATGAGGCCCTAGCGACCCGCCTCGCCCGGCTCAGCCGCGCCGGGGATCGCCTTAGCCGCTGGTGACGGCCTTGAGTTCGTCGCCGAGCGCGGCGGCCTCATCGGGAGTCAACTCGACGACCAGTCGTCCACCGCCCTCAAGCGGTACTCGCATAACGATGCCTCGCCCCTCTTTGGTCGCTTCCAACGGACCGTCGCCGGTCCGGGGCTTCATCGCCGCCATCGAGTGCTCCCTCCAGGTACCAGCCCGCAGGCCGTGCCCATGATCTGCGCCGGGTGTGCACGGCAGGCGCAGCGTCCGGCATCGAACTGCAAATTCACTCCACCATTCTCCCCTATTGGAGACGGCGCGTGCACAAGACCCGATTCCGTACTGCATCTTAGTCGATCTAGGCGGTTGACGGCGGCACCCAACATGCCTGGATGTGATCGTCAACCATGCCCGTGGCCTGCATCAACGCATACGCGGTCGTGGGCCCCACGAAGCGAAATCCGCGACGCTTCAATTCACGCGCCATTGCCGTCGACTCCGGCGTGACGGCCGGAATTGCCGACAGGTCCACCGGGCGCGGACGCGGCGGCGGGGCGAACGACCACAACAGCTCCGCCAAGTCGGTGGAACCCAGGTCGATAGTCGCTCGGGCGTTGCAGATCGTCGCCTCGATCTTGGCGCGGTTACGCACGATGCCGGCGTCGGCCATCAGCCGGGCCACGTCGGCTTCGGTGAACCGGGCGACGGTTTCCACGTCGAAGTCGGCGAACGCACGCCGGAAGTTCTCCCGCTTACGCAGTATCACCAGCCACGACAGCCCGCTCTGGAAGGCTTCCAAGCTGATCCGCTCGAACAGTGCGGTCGAATCGCGCAGCGGACGGCCCCACTCCTGATCGTGGTAGTCGCGGTACAGCTCCGACGCGCTGTCGACCCAACCGCAGCGGATCTGACCATCGTCGGGCGCGCTGCTCACCGTGTCTCCGCCGCGGCGCTCGCCGCGGCCGCCTGCGCCGCGGCAAGCTGGCCGCGCAGTGAGTCGAGCTCGGCACCGAGGCGCTCGAGGACCCAGTCGACCTCACCGGTGTGGTAGCCGCGCAGCACCTGGGAGAACTTGACCGCCTCGACATCCGCGCCGGTGACCCCGGACGCCGGCAGCATGGTCGCCGTCGTCGCCCGCGGCAACGGCGGCAGCTGCTCGCCCCGCCCGAACAGCGTGCTGGCCACCCCGAACAGCAGCAATGCGGTGAGCACAAGCACAACGAGATACAGCAAGACCAGTGTCACGGCTTCGATAGTGCCTCATTTTGCGCGCGAGCTGTCAGCCCCCGGCCCATCAATACCGGATCGGTGGGTCAGCGTTGGCGCAGGGTGTTCATGGGTGGCCGGTCGATCAGCGACAAGGGCGTGGTGCGCGGCAGGTAGTCCATGCCGTCGGGGCCGTCGGCCACGAACTGGGTCAGGCCCACCCCGGAATCCGGGACACCGCACCGCGACAGCAAGGTGGCGACGACTTGGCGGCTCATCAGGGCCAACTCGGCCAACGGACGATTGCGGTGGGCCCGCACGCCCAGATTGACCTGGGCGATCGCCTCCAGCCCCAGCCGGTCATAGGTGTCGATCAACAGCCCGATCTCCACCCCGTAGCCGGGCGCGAACGGCACCGATTCCAACAGTTCCCGACTGCCCGCGTACTCACCGCCCAACGGCTGGATCACCGCACCCAGGTCGGGGCGCAGCGCCGTCAACAGCGGCCGTGCCACCAGCTCGGTGACCCGCCCACCGCCGGTGGGTTCCTCGGTGCCGTTGACCTTCAACGGCCGCCGGTAGAAGCCCTTGACGAGGTGGACGCCGTCCCCGGTCAGCAGGGGCCCGACCAGGTTGGGCACGAACATCGGGTCGGGGTCGATCAGATCGGAGTCGATGAACACCACGATGTCGCCGCTGGTGGCCGCCAGCGAGCGCCACAGGGCTTCGCCCTTACCGGGCTGCGGGGGCACCTCCGGGACGGCCTGTTCGCGGCTGACGACGCGCGCCCCGGCCGCGATCGAGCGGATCTCGGTGTCGTCGGTGGAGCCGGAGTCCAGCACAATCAGCTCGTCCACCAGGTTGTCGACGAGCGGCGTGATGCTGTCGATGACCGATTCGATGGTCGCCTGCTCGTTCAGCGCAGGCAGCACCACAGAGATGCTGCGACCGGTCCTGGCCTTGGCCGCCAGCAGCTCCTCCACCGTCCACGGCGGCCGGGTCCAGGTACGCCCGGACAGCCGGGTGTCGCCCGGCGCCGCGACCAGGTCGGTCATGCCAATCCCCTTACTGTGCGGGTCGGGGCCCGCACGCCCTGGATCGATGCCACCATCTCCAGCACTCGCCGGGTCGGCCCGACCTCGTGGACCCGAAACATCCGGGCTCCGGCGGCCGCCGCCAACGCGGTGGCCGCCAATGTTCCATCCAGCCGTTCGGTAAGACCCACACCAAGAGTCTCCCCGATGAAGTCTTTGTTGGAGAGCGCCATCAGCACCGGCCATCCGGTACCGACCAAATCCTCGGTGTGTCGCAACAACGCTAGCCCGTGGAAGGTGTTCTTGCCGAAATCATGGGTGGGATCGATCAGCACCCGGTCCCGGGCCACCCCGGCCGCCACTGCTCGCTCGGCGGCGGCGGTGACCTCGCTGATCACCGCTTTCACCACCCCGTCGACGCTGGTGCCATAGCTCACCCGGAACGGGCGGGTGCGCGGTTTGGCGCCCCCGGTGTGTGAGCACACCAACCCCGCCCCGAACTCGGCGGCCACCGCCGGCAGTTCCGGGTCGATCCCGGCCCAGGTGTCGTTGATCAGGTCGGCGCCGGCGGCGCAGGCGCGTTTGGCGACCTCGGCACGCCAGGTGTCCACGCTGATCAACTGATCGGGATAGGCGCTGCGCAGCCACTCGATGAACGGCACCACCCGAGCGGTCTCGGTGTCGGCGTCGACGGTCTCTCCAGGTCCCGCCTTGACACCGCCGACGTCGATGACATCGGCACCGTCGGCCACGGCCCGGTGCACGGCGGACTTGGCCGCCTCGTCTGAGAACGTGGCGCCCGCGTCGTAGAACGAGTCCGGGGTGCGGTTGATGATCGCCATGATCAGCGCTCGATCACCGGCCACCGGACGGCCACAGAATTGGGACTGCACCTGTCTATGGTGCCTGGTGGCCTACCGGACCCAGGACACTACCGTGCTCACATGGTGGATTTTGCGCTCATCTCGTGCGGTCTGCGTGGGCACGCGACGTTCGCTCCCGACGAGCCGGAACTTCGCGCGCGATTGCGGGCCGATACGCCCGTGGGCGAGGCATGGCGGTGTCTGCGCTGCGAGACCTTCGTGGTGGGGGCTCCCCGCGGCAGCGGCCCGGCTGACACTGCACCGGAGATTCCCCGTGGTCCGATGCTGCGCGACCGGATCCTGATGCGAGCACTTGCGCTAGATCGCGCGGTTCGCTGCCTGATCTTCTTCGTGGTGGCCGCGGGGGTCGTCAAGGTCAGTGGATCACGTGAACGCCTGCAAGTCGCCTTCGAGCAAGATTTGCCGTTGCTGCAGCCCCTGGCGGATCAGATCGGTTGGGATCCGGAAAACTCGAAGGTGATTCGGCACCTCGCCGAGGTGTTCGCCCTGTCATCGTCGACGCTGCTGTGGATAGCGGTGGCGCTGGCGGCCTATGCGACGATCGAGCTTGTCGAGGCGGTCGGGTTGTGGCTGATGCAGCGGTGGGGCGAATACTTCGCGGTCGTGGCCACCAGCGCCTTTCTCCCACTGGAAATCTACGAGCTGTCCGAGAAGGTCACGGTTCTTCGCGTGGTCGCGCTGACGATCAATGTGGCCGCCGTGGCCTGGCTGCTGTGGAGCAAACGGCTGTTCGGGCTGAACGGCGGCGCCGCGGCACACCGAGCGGCACACGAGACCGCGAGCCTGCTCAGCGTCGAACGGGCGAGCCTGGCCGACGCCGGCGCAGCCTCGTAGCCGAGCTGGCCCTACTAGCCCTGCGGACGCTTGCCGGCGGCCACCTCGCCGGGGTATTCGGCGTAGTAGGGCACGTAGCCCTCGCCGCGGCCGGCCAGCACATACAGCGGGTCCTCGATGACCGCGCCACCACCGCCGTAGCCCTGCTCGCGCAGCTCCACCTTGCGGCTCTTGAACGTGGTGGTGTGGGCCATCGACGGCACCACCCGCACGAACAACGGCACGGCATAAGAGGGCAGCTGGTCGAACGCCGCTGCGGCCAGCCCCTGCCCGTCGAACGTCGCACCGTCGCGCAGTTTGATCGCGGCCATCCCGGCGCGGCCGCCGGTCCCGGGCACCTCAACCCCGTAGACGGCGCACTCCTCGACCGCGTCATCGACGCTCAACGCGGCCTCGACCTGCGTGGTGGCGACGTTCTCGCCCTTCCACCGGAAGGTGTCGCCGAGCCGGTCGACGAATGCGGCGTGCCCCATGCCCTGCGGGCGCATCAGGTCGCCGGTGTTGAACCAGCAGTCGCCGTCGCGGAAGGCGTTGCGCACCAGCTTCTTCTCGTTGGCCTCCGGGTCGGTGTAGCCGTCGAACGGGGAGAACCGGTTGACCGGGCTCAGCAACAGTCCGGGCTGGCCGGCCGGCACCCGCTGCACCCAGCCGTCCTCGCCGCGCAGCGGCAGGCCGGTGTCGGGGTCGTACTGCACGTAGGCCAGCGGCAGTGGATAGACGCCGGTGCTGCGCGGCACGTTGAACACATTGAGGAAGGCGCTGTTGCTCTCGCTGGCGGCATAGAACTCGCAGACCCGCTTGATGCCGAACCGCTGCGTGAACTCGTCCCAGATCTCCGGCCGCAGCCCGTTGCCGGCGATCACCCGCACCTTGTGCGCGCGATCGGTGGGCTTGGGCGGCTGGTTGAGCAGATAGCGGCACAGCTCGCCGATGTAGACGAACGCCGTGGCGTCCGCGGCGATCACCTCGTCCCAGAACCGCGTGGCCGAGAACGACTTGCCCAGGGCCAGCGTGGCACCGGCGTTGAGCACCGATGACACCGCGACCGTCAGCGCGTTGTTGTGGTAGAGCGGCAGGCAGCAGTAGAGCGTGTCGCTGCCGCGCAGCCGCAGCCCGATGCCACCGAATGTCGCCAGGGCGCGCAGCCACCGATAGTGCGTCATCACACTGGCTTTGGGGTAGCCGGTGGTGCCGGAGGTGAAGATGTAGAACGCGGTGTCCTTGGCCAGCACCGCGTTGACCGAGGCGGGGTTGCCGTCCGGTGCGGTGGCGGCCAGCCGACGGAACTCCTCGATGGTCATCGGCGAGTCGGCACTGCCGCACTCCTTGACCGCATCGACCAGATCGGATTCGGCAACCAGCAGCTTCGCGCCCAGCACGCCCAGGCTGTGGGCCAGTACGTCGCCGCGCTGGTGGTAGTTGAGCATGCCGGCCACCGCACCGCATTTGGCGACGGCCAGCATCATCAGCACCGCGTCCGGGGAGTTGCGCAGCATGATCCCGACCACATCGCCGTGGCCGACGCCGCGGGCGGCGAGCACGGCGGCGTAGCGGTTGACGGTCTCGTTGGATTCGCGGTAGGTCAGTCGCTGGTCGCCGAATCGGATGAAGACGCGGTCGCCGACTTGGGCCGCGCGGTCTTGGAAGACCTTGCCGATCGAGGCCTTGGAGGTGGGGCGGGCCCGTAGTCCGGTCCACAGTCCGCGCAAGATGGTCGGCCCGTCGGCCAACAGGCGGGGGGCACGGGCTAGAACGTCGACCAGGCCCACCTGGGTGACGGCGCCGGATTCGTGGTCGGACACGTTATCGCCTCATTTCGCCGAAAATCGAGAGCTTAATCGGTACCGGCGGTACCGGGTGAACAGGCGTCCAGCGCCGCTTCCATGTCGTCGAACACCAGCAGGCGGTCCATCGCGCGCCGCGACACGTATCCGGTGTCGATAAGCCCCGACAACCACGTCCACAGCCCTTCGTAGTGGCCGTCGGGGTCGAGCAACACCACCTCTTTGTCATGCATGCCCAGATACCCACCGGTCCAGGTTTCGAACAACTCTTCCAGCGTGCCGATCCCGCCGGGCAGGGTCAGGAATGCGTCGGCGCGCTCATCCATCACCTGCTTGCGCGCGCGCATGGTGTCGGTGACGATCAGCTCGTCGGCGTCGACATCGGCCACCTCGCGGTGCAGCAGCGCCTTGGGGATCACCCCGACGGTGTGGCCGCCGCGCTCGCGCGCGGCCACCGCCAGCGCGCCCATCGCCGAGATGTTGCCGCCGCCCCACACCAAGGTCCAACCCCGGTCAGCGATCGCCGCACCGACCTTGGCGGCCAGCGCCAGCAGCGCCGGATCGCTGGGGCCCGACGCGCAGTAGACACAGACCGCCCATTCGCTCGACCGCACACCGAAAGGCTATCGGGCCGTTGGCGCAGACCGTAAACTCTCGGCGGTGCCGATCCGGTGGAATGTTCCCGAGCATTCGGCGGCGTTGCATCAGCTCACCGCAGCGCTGGAGCCAGACGGACCCCGAGCCGGGGCGGTGGTGCTGGGCCCCGACGGGTGCGGCAAGTCCACGCTTGCCCGGCGCGCGGCTGAGGAGCACGCCGAGCGCCATCGCAGCACCCGAGTGTGCTGGGTGATCGGCACCCCCGCCGAGCGCGAGGTGCCGTTCGGCGCCTTCAGCCATCTGGTTGCGGTGGCCGACATCGGAAAGCCGGCCGCGCTGCTGCGGGCGGCGCGCGCCTCGTTGGTCGCTGCGGGGGGCGATCTGCTGCTGGTGGTCGACGACGCCCATCTCCTCGACATCTTGTCGGCGACGCTGGTCTACCAGCTGGCGCTGACCGGGACGGCCCGGGTGATCGTCACCGGCCGCGCCGACGGCTCCCCCGCTCCGCCACCGCCGATCGCCGCGCTTTGGGGCGACGATCTGCTGACCCGCGTCGACATCACCGCCCCGGACCAGGCGGGTGAGGCCGGCCGCGACGTGGACGCCTTCTTGGCGGGGCTACCGGCCGACGCGCGCGCGGTGCTGGACTACCTGGCCGTCTTCGAGCCGTTGGCGCTGGTCGACCTGATCGGCCTCACCGGCGCCGATGCCGTCCGCCGGGCCGAGGAGCTGGGCGCTGTGGAAACCCGCGCACGCGGTGGCCGCGAACCGGATCCGGTGGTCTACACCGCTCACCCGCTGTTCGCCGAGCGAGCCCGCGGCCAGCTGGGGGTCGAGGGTGCGCGCGCCCGGCGCACCGAAGTCGTCCGCGCGCTGGCGGCCCGTCCCTGCGCGCACGTCGGCGAGCAGCTGCGGCTGGCGGCGTTGGCCGCCGACAGCGACGCGCCGCAGCCCCCCGAAGACGTGGTGGACGCCGCTCAGCAGGCATTGCGGCTCGGCGATCTGCAACTGGGAGAGCGACTGGCTCGCCACGCCCTGGAGCGGTCGGACGGACTGGCGGCCCGCCTGGCCTTGGCGCACGCGCTGGCCTGGCAGGGCCGTGGGCGCGACGCCGACGCTGTGCTGGCGGCGGTCGACCCGGCCAGTCTCAGTGAGCCCCAGTTGATGGCTTGGGCACTGCCGCGGGCCGCCAACCAGTTCTTCACACTGGGCGAGCCGGAACGCGCCACCGCCTTCCTGGCCGCCACCCGCAGCCGGGTGACCGGCGCGACCCCACGCGTCACGCTGGACGCGCTCGGCGCCACCTTCGCGATGAACGCCGGCAACATCGGCCGCGCCGTCCAAACCGCCACGCAGGTGCTCGCCGATCCTGCCGCCGACGACATGGCGGTGGCCTGGGCGGGCAGCGCCGCTGCCCTGTGTGCGGCGCGGTCCGGCCGATTCGACGAGGTCGGCCCGCTGGCGCGCCGAGCACTGGACGCCGAGCATCCCGGCGTGCTGCGCTTTACCATCGGGCTCGCCGAGATCACCACACTGCTGATGGCCGACCGTCTTGCCGAGGCGCGTGAACTGGCTTGGCAGTTCACCGATTTCGCCGAGCTGTCCCAGCCCGGCCGGGCGATCGGCGAGGTGCTGGTGGCGCTGGTACGAATCGCCGCGCAGGAGTACGACGCCGCGACTAAGCTGCTGGTGCCGGCCGCAGCCACCCTGGAACGCACCGGCTATTCCTGGGGGCCGCTGTCGCTGACCCTGCTGGCCACTGCGCTGGCCCGTCAGTCCGACATCGCCGGTGCGGCAAAGGCGTTGAGCCGGGCCGAATCCCGGCATGGCACCAAATCGGCGCTGTTCGCACCGGAGCTGGGCATGGCGCGGGCCTGGCAGCGGGCCGGCATGCGCGATCAGCACGGAGCGATCGCCGCAGCCCGAGAGGCCGCCCGGATGGCCGAGCGTTCGGGGCAGTCGGCGGTGGCGCTGCAGGCGTGGGATGTGGCCGCCCAACTCGGCGATGCCCCGGCCGTCGACTCGTTGAGCCGGCTGTGCGAGCAGGTCGACTGCGCGTTCGGCCGGACCGCGCTGGACCGGCTCAGGAGCTGAGGAAGCCGCGCAGCAGCTCGGTCACCCTGGTGATCTGCTCGACCGGCACCCGCTCGTCGACTTTGTGAGCCAGGTTCGGATCGCCCGGCCCGTAATTGACGGCGGGGATGCCGCGGGCGGCGAACCGGGACACGTCGGTCCAGCCGTACTTGGCCCGCACCTGTCCGTCGGCGGCGGCCACCAGTGCGGCGGCGGCGGGCGCGGTGAGCCCCGGCAGGGCGCCGGCGGCGGAGTCGGTCTGCTCGATCGCGACGTGCAGGCCGTCAAACACCTCCTGCACGTGAATCAGCGCCTCATGCGGCGTGCGGTCCGGGGCGAAGCGGAAGTTCACGGTCACGCTCGCGGCGTCGGGGATCACGTTGCCGGCCACCCCGCCGTCGATGCGCACCGCCGACAGACCCTCGCGGTAGACACAGCCGTCGATGTCGATGCTGCGCGGCTGGTAGGCGGCCAGCCGGTTCAGCACCGCCCCCAGTTTGTGGATCGCGTTGTCGCCCAGCCAGGACCGCGCCGAATGCGCCCGGGTGCCCGCCGCGCTGATCACCACCCGCAGCGTGCCCTGGCACCCGGCCTCGATGTAGCCGCCGGTGGGTTCGCCGAGGATGGCGAGGTCGGCGGCCAGCCAGTCCGGCAGGTTGCGCTCGATGCGGCCCAGCCCGTTGGCGGCCGCCTCGATCTCCTCGCAGTCATAGAACACGCACGTCAGGTCGTGCGCGGGTTCAGTGAGGGTGGCGGCCAGGTGCAGGAATGCGGCGACGCCGGACTTCATGTCGACGGTGCCGCAGCCGTGCAGCACGTCGCCCTCGTCGCTGGTGGTGGTGCGCCGACTGGGCAGGTTGCCGGCCACCGGGACGGTGTCCAGATGCCCGGCCAAAAGAACCCGGGTCGGGCGGCCCAGATTGGTGCGGGCCAGCACCGCGTCACCGTCGCGAATGATCTCGAAACCGGAGGTCTGGGCCCGCAGCGCGGCTTCGACCTCGTCGGCGATGCGGGCCTCGTGACGCGACTCGCTGGGAATGTCCACCAGCGCCGCGGTCAGGGCGATCGGGTCAGAGCGCAGGTCCAGCACGGACTCAGCCTAATGGGTCGCGTCCCCCGGCGAGCAGACGTGAAAGCGCCCAATTTTGTGGCGCGCAGGGGGCTTTTGCTGGGGGCACCCCCGCTGGGGGACTGTTCGGCGAAAGAAAGTAGCCTGACCGCGTGACTGGAGCTTGGGGCGTCGGGGTAGCGACGCTGGCCGCAGACGGATCCGTTCTCGACACGTGGTTTCCCGCACCGGAGTTGGGCGGCTCGGGCGAGCCCGGAACCACCCGCCTTGGCGCGGACGACGTCTCCGCCGACCTGGCCGGGCTGCTCGGACGTGACGAGGACCGTGGCACCGAGACCGTCGCGGTGCGCACCGTGATCGGGTCGCTGGACGAAACCGCCGCCGACGCCTACGACGCTTACCTGCGCCTGCACCTGCTGTCGCATCGGCTGGTGGTGCCGCACGGGCTCAACGCCGGCGGACTGTTCGGTGTGCTGACCAATGTGGTGTGGACCAACTACGGTCCGTGCGCCGTCGAGGGCTTCGAGTCGACGCGTGCCCGGTTGCGCCGGCGCGGCCCGGTGACCGTCTACGGCGTGGACAAGTTCCCCCGCATGGTCGACTACGTGCTGCCCTCCGGCGTGCGCATCGCCGACGCCGACCGGGTTCGCCTCGGCGCGCACCTGGCGCCGGGCACCACGGTCATGCACGAAGGATTCGTCAACTTCAACGCGGGCACGCTGGGCGCCTCGATGGTCGAAGGCCGCATCTCGGCCGGCGTGGTGGTCGGTGACGGCTCCGACGTCGGTGGCGGCGCCTCGATCATGGGAACGCTGTCCGGCGGTGGCACCCAGGTGATTTCGATCGGCAAGCGCTGCCTGCTGGGCGCGAACGCCGGACTGGGCATCCCGCTGGGCGACGACTGCGTGGTCGAGGCCGGGCTGTACGTCACCGCCGGCACCAAGGTCACCCTGCCCGACGGCACCACGGCCAAGGCCCGTGATCTGGCCGGCGGGAACAACCTGCTGTTCCGCCGCAACTCGCAGACCGGTGCGGTGGAGGTGGTGGCCCGTGACGGCCAGGGCATCGCGCTGAACGAGGACCTGCACGCCAACTAGACCAGCACCTGCTCCTTGGCGGCGTCCCGCCGGATCGGTTGCGGCCAGGGCTGCGGAACCGGCCGGGGGCGCACGATCTGAGGCCACCAGAACCAGCGCCCCAGCAGGGTCGCCACCGACGGTGTCATCAGGGACCGGACGATCAGGGTGTCGAAGAGCAGGCCCAGCCCGATGGTGGTGCCGACCTGGCCGATCACGATCAGTGCGCTGACTGCCATGGAGGCCATGGTGAAGGCGAACACCAGACCCGCGGCGGTGACCACGGCACCGGTTCCGACCATGGCGCGAATCAGCCCGGTGTGCAGTCCCGCGTGGATCTCCTCCTTGATCCGCGAGACCAGCAGCAGGTTGTAATCCGCCCCGACGGCGAGCAGCACGATGACCGACATCGGCAGCACCATCCAGTGCAGCGGAATGCCCACGATGTGCTGCCAGAGCAGAACTGACAGGCCGAACGCCGAGCCGAGACTGAGCACCACCGTGCCGACGATCACCGCCGCGGCGACCACGGCGCGGGTCAGCACCATCATGATGATGAAGATCAGGATCAGTGCGGCCGTCGCCACGATCAGCAAGTCGTAGTTGGCGCCCTGCTGCATGTCGTAGAACATCGCTGCGCTGCCGCCGAGATAGATCCTGGCTCCCTCGAACGGTGTGCCCTTGATCGCGTCGGCCGCCGCGACCTTGAGCGATTCGATGCGCGATATTCCCTCGGGCGTCAACGGGTCGCCCTGGTGAATGATGGTGAACCGCACCGCATGGCCGTCCGGCGACAGGAACAGCTTGATGCCGCGCTTGAAGTCGGCGGTGTCGAAGGCCTCCGGGGGGAGGTAGAACGAGTCGTCGTTCTTCGCGGCGTCGAACGCCTCTCCCATGGCCGTGGAATTCGCCTGCATCGCCATGTTCTGGTCCTGCTGGGCCTTCTGCACCTGGTACTGGTTGAGCAACGTCTGCTTCTGGTTCTTCATCGACTGGATCTGCGCCGGCATCACCGCGACCATCCGCGGCATCAGCTCGGCCATGCGTTGCATGTCGGGCACGATCTCATCGAAGTCGCCAGACATGGTGTCCACGCCGTCCAGGGCGTCGAAGATCGACCGCAAAGACCAGCAGATGGGGATGTCGAAGCAGTGCGGCTCCCAGTAGAAGTAGTTGCGGAACACCCGGAAGAAATCATCGAAATCAGCCATGTGATTGCGCATTTCGCCGATGTCGAATGCCGTGGTGGACATCTTGTCGGCCATCCGCTGCGACACCTCGGCCAGGTCCTGCTGGATGTTCATCATCTCGGTCATCGAGTCGATGCTGGTCTGCAGGTCGTCGGCCTGCTTGAGCAGGTTGTCCAGGTTGGTCTGCATGTAGTCGTTGTTCATCAGCGCAGCCGTACCACTCTGGCCGAGCGTGTACGGAATCGTCGAATGTTTGACCGGATCCCCGTCCGGGCGAGTGATGGTCTGCACCTGGGCGATCCCGTGCACATTCTTGAGAGCTTTGGCGATCTTGTCGATCACCAGGAAGTCCGCCGGGTTCCGCAGGTCCCGATCGGTTTCGACCATCATCAGGTCCGGGTTCATCTTCGCCTGGGAGAAGTGCCGAAACGCCGCCGAGTAGCCCACATTCGCCGCGACGTCATCGGGCAGGTAGAGCCGGTCGTTGTAGCTCGTGTGGTACCCGGGCAGCGCGAGCAACCCGATCAGGGCTGCCGCGACCGCGGCCACCAGGATCGCCCCGGGCCAGCGAACAGTGGTGGTACCGACCCGGTGCCATCCGGTTGACCGGGTGACACGCTTAGGCTCCAGCACCCGACCGAAGCGACTGCACACCGAAATGACGGCAGGCCCAAGGGTCAACGCCGCGGCGACCACGATCACCATGCCGATCGACAGCGGGAAGCCCATCGTCTGGAAGTAGGGCAGTCGCGTGAAGTGCAGGCAGAACGTGGCCCCCGCGATGGTCAGACCGGACGCCAACACCACGTGCGCGGTGCCGTGGAACATGGTGTAGTAGGCGGATTCTCGGTCCTCGCCGGCCTTGCGCGCCTCCTGATATCGGCCGATCAGGAAGATCGCGTAATCGGTGGAGGCGGCGATGGCCAGGGTCACCAGCATGTTGGTCGCGAAGGTGGTCAGCCCGAAGAGGTTGTGAAAGCCCAGAAATGCCACCACTCCCCGGGCGGCCGACAGCTCCAGCACGACCATCAGCAACACGATCAGTGTGGTGATGACCGATCGATACACGCCCAACAACATCACCGTGATGACGGCAAAGGTGAGCAGTTCGATGGTCTCCATGCTCTTGTCGCCGACGTGATTCTGGTCGGAACTCGTGGCCGCTGGACCGGTGACATATGCCTTCACACCGGCGGGAGCCGGCAGTTCGGATGCGATCTGGCGCACCGCGTCCACCGATTCGTTGGCCAGCGTCTCCCCCTGGTCGCCGGCGATGTAGACCTGAACGTAGGCGGCCTTGCCGTCGGCGCTCTGGGCGCCCTTGGCGGTCAGCGTGTCGCCCCAGAAGTCTTGGACGTGTTGCACGTGAGCGGTGTCGGCACGCAGATCGCGCACCATACGGTCATAGAACTCGTGCGCCGCCGCGCCCAGCGGCTCGTCGCCTTCGAGCACGATCATCACCGAGCTCGAAGTGTCGTACTCTTCGAACACCTTTCCGACTCGCTTGGTCGCGATCATCGATGGCGCGTCATTGGGACTCATCGACACCGCGCGCAGCTTGCCGACTTCCTCCAGCTGCGGGACGACGACGTTCAGCGCAGCGATCAGGGCGATCCAGCCCAGAATGATGGGCACCGCGAAGGTCCGGATGAATCGGGGTATCCCCGGCCGGGCGCCGTGCCGCGCAGCGGGAAGGGCCTCGGTGCGCACGGCATCCGTGGGCGTGGTCATGCTGCCTTCACAAAGCAGAAGGTCTCGGCGTTCACTCCGGTGGCCGTCCTCTCCTGTTTGACCTCGTCGTCGACGGTCACCCGGCAGCTGATGCTGTCGCCGTCGCCCTGGGCAAGGATGTTGGGCATCACCGAGGGCAGGGTGGTCTGCAGCGTCAGCGTCCACGGCAGCGCCACATCGGCGACGCGCTGCGGCTTGCCTTCGAGGTCCATGTAATTGATGACGGCCGTGGTGCCCGAACCGAAGATCTCGTAGGTCACGAACTTCGGGTTGAAGTCCTCGGCGTTGTCCGAGGACAAGTCGGTGACCATGACCGGATGCGCGCCGAACACGGTGCGCAGCTGCGCGACGGTGAGGGCTCCCGCCCCGACTGCCGTCACGATCAAAGCGGGTAACCAGATCCGGCTGATCAGCTTTTTCATCGTCCGCCCTCCCCAACGCCCGGCCGGCCGGCGTCTCCACTCCAGATAGCCAAGCTAACTTTGTAAACGGATTAAGTCAATCCGGTTCGGCTGTTGCGCGCATTACACTCGGCTGGTGTGAGCGCCAGTGAGACAACCAGCCGCCGGCTGCGCAAGGATGCGGAGCGCAACCGGGCACGCGTGCTGGAGGCGGCCCGCGAGCTGTTCGCCAGCAAGGGGCTGGAGCCCAACCTCAACGACGTCGCACACCACGCGGGTGTAGGAGTCGGGACCGTCTACCGCAGGTTCGCCACCAAGGAGGAGCTGCTCGAGGCGATCTTCGAAGACGGCCTGAACCAGCTGGCGGACTTGGCGGAGACCGCGCTGCAGCAACCGGACCCCTGGCAGGGTTTCGTGTGGTACGTCGAGCAGATGTGTGAGATCACCGCCACCGATCGCGGACTGCGGGAGATCGCCTTCAGCAAGTCATACGGCGGCGACCGCGTGACAGCCGCCCAGGAACGGCTCATTCCCGTTCAGAAGCGGCTCGTCGAACGAGCACGCCAGGACGGCCGCCTGCGCCCCGAACTGTCCGACACCGACCTGCCGATCTTCGGGCTGCTGGCCGGTACGGTGAGCGAGTTCGCCGGCGATGTCGATGCCGACCTGTGGCGCCGCTTCGTGGCCATCCTCATCGACGGAATGCGCTGCCGCCCTGATCAATTGCCGTTGCCGGTGGCCGCACTCGATGACGACGAAGTCCAGTGTGCGATGCGAAGCTGGGAACCCGCCGGCCCCTGCGGGGAGCGCAGTCGCCCCTGAGGGCTACAGCATCGCCCTACTGATCTTGTCGCTGTCTTTCCCGATCGTCTTGCAGTACGCACTGACCGCGATCTGCGTTCCCGACAGTTCCAGGTTCGACGGCTCGCCACCCTTGGCGTCCTTGAGCATCTTGGACACTTCGGAGCGCTGCTTCTCGTCGCTGTGGCCGTTGAACTCTCCGCAGGTGGTGTCGCCACCTTTGTTGATGACCTTGTCCACCGCCGAGCATCCACCGAGAAGGGCCGTGGCACAGGCAAGGACGGTGACGGCGGCGAGACTGAATCGCTTCCGAGGCTTCACAGGGCCACCCTTCTGGTTTCGATTCGCGCAAGCGGAGCCTACGTCAGCAGCGCCTTCTTGAGCACCTTTCCCATCGCGTTGCGCGGCAGGGCGTCCACAATCCGCACCTCGCGAGGCCGCTTGTGCGCGGAAAGCTGTTGAGCGACATAGTCGATGAGTTCACGGGGCTGCGCAGGTCCGTCCGCTGAGGAGACGACGAAGGCGACGATCCGCTGGCCCAGGTCTTCATCGGGCAATCCGACGACGGCCACTTCGGCGACCGTCGGATGGCCCAGCAGAGCCGTCTCGATCTCCCCGGCCCCGACTCGGAAGCCGCCGGACTTGATCAGATCGACCGATTCGCGGCCGACGATCCGATGCATGCCGTCGCCGTCGATCACCGCCACATCCCCGGTGCGGTACCAGCCATCGGCGTCGAACGCCTCGGCAGTGGCGTCGGGCCGATTGAGATAGCCGTTGAACAGCGTGGGCCCGCGCACCGCGAGCCGCCCGATCGTCGCACCGTCGTGCGGGACCGGACCCCCGTCATCACCGACGAGTTTGGTCTGCACCCCCTGCAACGGCAGACCCACCCATCCCGGGCGGCGCTCGCCGTCGACTCGGGTACTCACGGTGATCAGCGATTCGGTGCTGCCGTACCGCTCGATCGGAGCGTGACCGGTCTGGGCGACCAGGGCGTCGAACACCGGAACGGGCAGCGCCGCACTGCCCGAGACCAACAGCCGCGCCGGTCGCAGCGCCTCGGCGGCAGCGGAGTCGGCCACCACCCGTGACCACACGGTCGGGACCCCGAAATACATGGTGCCGCCGGCGGCTGCATACGCCTCCGGCGTCGGCTTTCCGGTGTGCACGAAACGATTTCCCACCCGCAACGAGCCCAACAGGCCCAACACCAGGCCGTGCACGTGGTACATCGGCAAGCCGTGCACCAGCACGTCATCGGGACTCCACTGCCAGGCCTGGGCCAACGCGTCGAGGTCGGCGGCCAGCGCCCGCCGGCTCAACTGCACACCTTTGGGCGGGCCGGTGGTGCCGGAGGTGTAGATGATCAGGGCGGTGTCTTCGTCATCCACATCGGAAACCCGGGACGACGATCCGGCGCGCGCCGCAAAGTGCGGCAGGCCGGCGAGGTCGTCGGGCCGCTCCCCCAACCAGGCCTGAGCACCCGAGTCACGCAGGATGTGCTGGCGTTCTGCGACCCCGACGTCGGCGGGAACCGGCACCACCGGAACCCCGGCGAGCAGACAGCCGGTGACCGCCAGCACCGTCTGCGCGGTCGGGGTGGCCAAGACCGCGACCGCGGGCGCCCCGGCGACATCTTCGAGCACCGCTCCCGGCGCGGCACTCAACTCGGCACGGCTCAGTGTGGTGTTGTCGATGCGCACCGCATCGGCGAGGTCCGAGGCGTTCGAGCCGTCGGCAGCCAGCGAGGACAGCAGCATCTGAGCGACGTTACCCGGTCGGGAGCGCACGCCCGGCCGCCCTGCCGATCAGCGGCGGACCGCCACAAGTGGTATCAACGAATCAGCTCCCTTAAATTGGTGGGCGCTCTTCAAGGAGAGGCATTCCATGCACGACCAGTCCATCCGCCGGCACGGCACCGCTCGCAGTCAGCGGTTGCCGCGCAATCAGCAGCGCGAGCGGGTGCTGCGGTTGGTGGGCGCCGCCAATGGCGCAGTCGACGCGGCTGAACTCGCCGAGCGGATGAACCTGCACGTCACCACAGTCCGGTTCCACCTCGACGCCCTGTGTGAGGACGGGGCGGTCGCCCGGACCCGTATCAAGCGCGACGGCGTCGGGCGGCCACGCACCGGTTACGTGGCGGTGCGCGACCGGCTGGATTACCGCAGCCTGGCCGAGATCTTGGCGATGGAGCTCGGCGAGACCGCCGCCGAGCGCCAGGAGTGCGCCGAACGGGCTGGCGAACGCTGGGCCGAACGAATCTTGGCCTCCGACAACGGCGTCGCCGAGGGACCCGCCACACGAAACGGATCGACCCCCGACGCCGGCATCGACGAGTGCGCCGACCGGATCGCGGGGATCTTCGCGCGGATGGGGTTCGGCGCGGAACTCACCACGCCGGCCGACGGCGCCGAGGGTCAGCGCACGATCCTGCTGCATTCCTGCCCGGTTCGCGAGATGGCGCGGGCGCACCCAGAGGTCAGCTGCGCCATGCACCGGGGCCTGTTGCGGGGGTTGCTCAACGCCGAGAATGGTCCCGGCGGCACCGCAGAGCTGGAACCGTTCGTCGAGCCGGAGATGTGCATCGCCCGGGTGGCCGGCCGCTGACCTGACAGCGAGGTCTAGCTGCCCGCATAGGCCACCGCGATCTCGCCGGCCAGCCGCGCGTTGGCCAGCACCAGAGCGACGTTGGCGGACACCGATGCGCCGTGCGTCTCGCGGTGAAAGTAATCTAGCAGGAACGGCGTGACGTCCTTGCCGTGCACGTCCGCTGCTTGGGCGGCGGCCAGTCCGTCGGCCAGCACCCGGTCATGCAACTCACGGTCGAGCTCGGCCTCAGCGGGGATCGGGTTGGCCAGCACCAGCCCGAAGCGGTCGGTGCCCAGCCGGTCACGAGCGCGCAGCACCGCGGCGGCCTGCTTCGGCGTCTGGACCCACCAGTCCAGCGAGAATCCGGAGTCGGCGAGGTAGAAGGCCGGAAAGCGGTCGGTGCGGTAGCCGATCACCCCCACCGACAGCGTCTCCAACCGCTCCAACGTGGCGCCGATGTCCAGGATCGACTTCACACCCGAGCACACCACCAGCACCGGAGTGCGCGACAGGGTGGTCAGGTCCGCGGATTCGTCGTAACTGTCCCGCGCACCGCGGTGTACCCCGCCCAGCCCACCGGTGGCGAACACCGTGATGCCCGCCCTCGCCGCCAGGTGCGCGGTCGCGGCGACCGTGGTGGCACCATCCCCGGCCACCGCGGCCAGCATCGCGATCTCGCGGACGCTGACCTTGATCGCCGTACCGCCGGTGGCGATGCGGTGCAGCGCGTCATCGTCCAGGCCGATGTGCGGCTGACCGTCGAGGATCGCGATGGTGGCCGGTACCGCGCCCGCCGAACGCACGGACTGCTCGATCTCTCGGGCGATGCGCAGATTGTCGGGGCGTGGCAGACCGTGGCTGATGATGGTGCTCTCCAACGCCACCACGGCCCGACCGGCGTCCAACGCCTCGGCGACCTCGGGATGGATGCGCATCCGCTCAGCCTATGGCGGACGACGTCTGGCGTGCATCGCTCGTGTCGGGCCACGCTGGTAGCGTCCGCGACTGTTCAGGTTCATGCGGCGGAGTGGAGTGTCGTGGTCGACCAGCAACGCAGGTGGCCGGGGTGGTTCGCCGCGCTCACCGCTGCCCTGCTGATCGCGGCCCCGGCCGCGGCCGACCCGGGTCCGGTCGGCGCCGCCGACCGGTCGCCCGAACTGGCCATGCTCAACGGGCTGCCGATCAAGGGCCGCGCACCCAGAACCGGCTACTCACGCGCCCTGTTCGGCCAGGCGTGGAGCGATGACGTCACGGTGCCCGGCGGGCACAACGGCTGCGACACCCGCAACGACATCCTGCGCCGCGACCTGGTCGACATCGAGTTCAAGCCGGGCACCGCTGACTGCGTGGTGATGTCCGGTGTCCTGCACGATTCCTACACCGGCACCGCGATCCCATTCCAGCGCGGCCGGGGCACCTCCCAGATGGTGCAGATCGACCATGTCGTGGCGTTGTCGGACGCCTGGCAGAAGGGCGCCCAGCAGTGGGATGAGCTCACCCGCCGCAACTTCGCCAACGATCCGGAGAACCTGCAGGCCACCAGCGGGCCCGTCAACGAGCAGAAGGGTGACGGCGACGCAGCCACCTGGCTGCCGCCCGACAAGTCCTACCGCTGCACCTACGTCTCCCGGATCGTGAGGGTGAAGGCCGCTTACGGCCTCTGGGTGACGCAGGCCGAGCACGATGCGATCGAGCGGATTCTCACCGGCGAATGCGGCTCGCCGCCAAGCTAACCCAGCCGGGCCGCCGCCGCAGCGATCCGTTCGTCGGTGGCGGTGAGCGCCGCCCGCACGTACTGCGCGCCGGCCGGCCCGTAGAACTCGCCGGGCGCCACCAGGATGCCGCGTTGCGCCAGCCAGTCGACGGTGTCCCGGCACGGCTCACCGCGCGTGGCCCACAGATAGAGCCCGCCCGCAGACAGCTCGATGGTGAAGCCTGCCGCCTGCATCGCCGGCAGCAGCGTCGCGCGGCGGCGGGCGTAGCGCTCGCGCTGTTCGTGCTCGTGCGCGTCGTCGTCGAGCGCGGCGACCATGGCCGCCTGGATCGGGGTGGGCACCATCATCCCGGCGTGTTTGCGTACTGCGAGCAGCTCGGCCACCACCGCGGCGTCCCCGGCCACGAAGCCGGCTCGGTAGCCCGCCAGCGAGGAGGTCTTCGACAGCGAATGCACTGCCAGCAGGCCGCGGTGGTCACCGTCGCACACCGCCGGGTGCAGCACCGACAGTGGTGGGGCGTCCCAGCCCAGGCCCAGGTAGCACTCATCGGAGACCACCAGGACGTCATGCTCGCGGGCCCAGCCCACGACGGTGCGCAGCTCGTCGGCGGTCGCGATCGCCCCGGTCGGGTTGCTCGGCGAGTTGAGGTACACCAGGGCCGGCGGCGGACCGTCGCGCAGGTGCGGCGTATCGCTGCGCACCCATCGGGCGCCGGCCAGTCGGGCGCCCACTTCGTAGGTCGGGTAGGCCAGCTCGGGGACCACCACCTCGTCCTGGTCTCCGAGGCCGAGCAGGCTCGGCAGCCAGGCGATGAGTTCCTTGGTGCCGATGACGGGCAGCACCGCCGACTCCGCCAGGCCGGTGATCTCGTAGCGCCGTTCCAGGGCGGCGACCGCCGAGGCGCGCAGCGCCGCGGTGCCGGCGGTGGTGGGATACCCGGGCGACGAGGATGCCGCAGCCAGTGCTTCACGGATGACCGGGGCGACCGGGTCGACCGGGGTGCCGACGGACAGGTCCACGATGCCGTCCGGGTGCGCCTTGGCCAGCGCCGTCGCCTCGGCCAGGGTGTCCCACGGAAATGTCGGCAGTGCGGCCGATCTGCCGCGGACGGGACTCATGAGGCGGCGGCGACGCGGGGCGGTTTCATCGGTCCTGATAGTAGAGGCCGCTGTGACGTCGCGACCAGCACGGCTCATCGCCCGCTATGCACTCAGTTGCTGTGCAACTAGTTGCATAGTCCGTTCGCGGCTGCCTATGCTTCCCGCGTGGGCCTTCCGCACGCGATCCTGGTGTCGCTGAGCGAACAGTCGGGTTCGGGCTATGAGCTCGCGCACCGCTTCGACCGCTCGATCGGCTATTTCTGGAGCGCCACCCACCAGCAGATCTACCGGACGCTGCGAGCCATGGAGGCCGACGGCTGGGTGCAGGTCACCGAGGTGGCCCAGCAGGGCCGACCGGACAAGAAGGTCTACACCGTCTCCGAGGCGGGCCGCGCGGAGCTGGCGCGCTGGATTGCCGCCCCGCTGGCCGGGCGTGGAAGTTCGGTGGTGGACAACCGGCTACGCGAACTGGCGGTCAAGATCCGCGGCGCCGGCCACCACGATCGCGCCGCGGTCCGCGCGCAGGCGGTGGACCTGCGCGCCGAACGGGGCGAACGACTGGATGTCTACCGCGCACTGGAGAAGAAGCAGTTCCCGAATCCCGGATCCCTGACGGGTGCCGCGTTGCATCAGTACCTGGTGTTGCGCGGCGGCATTCGCGCGGAAGAGAGCGCCATCGACTGGCTCGACGAGGTCGAACGGGCACTGAGGTGAAGGCGGCAATGTGACAGCGCAACGCATGAATCCCTACCCGCTCCTGATGTCCCCGCTGGACCTGGGTTTCACGACGCTGTCCAACCGGGTGGTCATGGGTTCGATGCACACCGGCCTGGAGGACCGCGCCGGCGACACCGGCAGGCTGGCCGAATACTTCGCGGCGCGTGCTCGCGGCGGCGTGGGTCTGATCATCACCGGCGGCTACGCCCCGAACCGGTCGGGTTGGCTGCTGCCGTTCGCCTCAGCTATGACCACCCGCGCCGACGCGCGACGCCACCGGCGTATCACCGGTGCGGTACACGATGCCGGCGGCAAGATCGCCCTGCAGCTTCTGCACGCGGGACGCTATGCCTACCATCCGTTTTCGGTGAGTGCGTCGAGCATCAAGGCGCCCATCAATCCGTTCCGGCCCAGGGCGTTGTCCACGCGCGCAGTCGAGTCGACGATCGCCGACTTCGCCCGATCCGCCGAACTGGCCCGCGAGGCCGGGTATGACGGCGTCGAGATCATGGGCAGCGAGGGTTACCTGCTCAACCAGTTCCTGGCGCCGCGCACCAACCGACGCTCGGATGCCTACGGCGGCAGCCCCGCCAATCGGCGCCGCTTCCCGGTGCAGATCGTGGCCCGCACGCGCGCGGCCGTCGGCGACGACTTCATCATCTGTTACCGGATGTCGATGGCCGACTACGTCGCAGACGGCCAGAGTTGGGAGGAGATCCTGGCGCTGGCAACCGAAGTCGAGGAAGCCGGCGCCACCATGATCAACTCCGGCTTCGGCTGGCACGAGGCGCGGGTGCCGACCATCGTGACATCGGTCCCCAACAACGCGTTCGTCGACATCAGCAGCGCGGTGGCCGATCACGTCACCATCCCGGTGGTGGCGTCCAACCGGATCAACATGCCGCAGGCCGCCGAGCAGGTCCTCGCCGAGACCTCGGTACGCCTGGTCTCGATGGCCCGCCCGATGCTGGCCGACCCGGACTGGGTCCGCAAGGCCGCCGACGGCCGCGCCGATGAGATCAACACCTGCATCGCGTGTAACCAGGCCTGCCTCGACCACGCCTTCGTACACAAGAAGGTCTCCTGCCTGGTCAACCCCCGGGCAGGTCACGAAACCACGCTGGTGCTCGGTCCGGTGCGACGGCGCCGTCGCGTCGCGGTGGTGGGCGCCGGACCGGCCGGGCTGTCCGCGGCGGTCTCGGCCGCCGAACGCGGTCACCAGGTGACCCTGTTCGAGGCGAACGAACATATCGGCGGCCAATTCGACTTGGCCAGAAGGATTCCCGGCAAGGAAGAGTTCGCCGGCACGATCCGCTACTACACCGCCATGCTGGACAGGTATGCGGTCACGCTATGTCTGGGCAGCCGCGCCCGGGTCGAGGAGTTGACCGGCTTCGACGAGGTGGTGCTGGCCACCGGCGTCACGCCGCGCATCCCTGCGATCCCCGGCATCGAACATCCGATGGTGATGTCGTACGCCGAGGCGATCATGGGCAGACCCGTGGGCTCCTCGGTGGCGGTGGTGGGTGCCGGCGGAATCGGATTCGACGTCAGCGAGTTTCTGGTCGTGGAGAATGCGGAGTCCTCCCCGACGCTGCACCTCAAGGAGTGGAAGGCCGAGTGGGGCGCCGCCGACCCCTGGGATGCCCGAGGCGCGCTGGTGCCACCGGATCCGGCGCCGCCGGCACGCCAGGTCTATCTGTTGGCCCGCACGGCGGGAGCCCACGGCCGCAAGCTGGGCAAGACCACCGGCTGGGTACACCGGGCGTCGTTGAAAGCCAAAGGGGTCCAACAGCTCTCCGGGGTCAACTACGAGCGGATCGATGACGACGGCCTGCACATCAGCTACGGACCGAAGAGGTCACGGCCGCAGCTGCTGGCGGTGGACAACGTGGTGATCTGCGCCGGACAGGAGTCAGTGCGCGACCTCGAGGACGAGCTGCGGAGCCGCGGCGTGAGCCCGCACGTGATCGGCGGTGCAGCGCTGGCGACCGAGCTGGACGCCAAGCGGGCCATCAAGCAGGGCACCGAGCTGGCCGCCCGTCTCTAGGTAGCGCCGGCCAACTCTAGGTAGCGCCGGCCAACCCTCGCCAGCCCGGGCCAACCCCCCCGAGATTGCACTCAGGGCTGCGATTCGGCCGAACCTACGACCCTGGCTGCAATCTCAAGGACGAGGCAGCCGCAACCGACGACACCGGAGCGTAATCGGTGGTGCGCTGCCGCGCCGGGCGGCCGATGCCCTCGGCGATGGACGTCAGCTCCGCGATGGTCTTGGCCGACCCGTGCTCGGAGCCGGCCATCCGCGAGATGGTCTCCTCCATCAGGGTGCCCCCCAGGTCGTTGGCGCCGCCGTTGAGCATCACCTGGGTGCGCTCCACCCCCAACTTGACCCAGCTGGTCTGGATATTGGGGATCCGGCCGTGCAGCATGATCCGCGCCAACGCATGGACCGCCCGGTTGTCGCGATGACTCGGTCCGGGCCGGGCCCCGCCGGCCAGGTACAGCGGCGAGCTCTGGTGCACGAACGGCAGCGGCACAAACTCGGTGAAACCACCGGTGCGGTCCTGTATTCCGCGCAGCACCCGCAGGTGTCCGACCCAGTGCTTCGGCGAGTCGATGTGGCCGTACATCATGGTCGAACTGGACCGCAGCCCCACCTCGTGCGCGGTGGTGACCACCTCCACCCACATCGAGGTCGGCAGCTTGCCTTTGGTGAGCACCCAGCGGATCTCGTCGTCGAGGATCTCAGCGGCGGTGCCCGGAATACTGCCGAGGCCCGCTTCGCGCAGGCTGATCAGCCATTCCCGAACGCTCAAGCCGCTCTTGGACACCCCGTTGGTGATCTCCATCGGCGAGAACGCGTGCACGTGCATCGACGGCACCCGCGCCTTGACCGCACGCACCAGATCGGCGTATCCGGTGACGGGCAGCTCGGGATCGATGCCGCCCTGCATGCAGACCTCGGTGGCACCCGCCACATGTGCCTCGTAGGCGCGTTCGCCGACCTCGGCGTTCGACAGCGAGAACGCGTCGGCGTCCCCCTTGCGCTGGGCGAACGCGCAGAACCGGCAGCCGACGTAGCAGATGTTGGTGAAGTTGATGTTGCGATTGACCACGTAGGTCACGTCGTCACCGACCGTGTCGCGGCGCAACGAGTCTGCCAGTGCGGCAACGGCATCCAACGCCGGGCCGTCCGCGGTGGCCAATGCCAGATACTCGGCGTCGGTGCAACCGCCCGGGTCGCGCTCGGCGGATCGCAGTGCGGCCAGAACATCGGTGTCGACGCGTTCGGGCGCGCGAGCGGCCAGTTGGTGAATCTGTTCGCGAATGGACTCCCAGTCCCCGAAGGCGCTGCCCAGATCACTGCGCGTCTCGGTGGCGCGGCCGTCGACGTCGATCGCGGTGTGCAGGTCCACCCGGCCGGCGGACTGCACCTCGTCGGGCTCCTGCCAGGCCAGCCCGACCGGATTGATGTCGCGGGCCCAGCCGGTGTCCGGGTCGGCCAGCGCCGCCACGTGCGGGCGCACGCGCGGATCGATCCACGCCGCACCGGCCAGCACGTAGTCGGGCTGAGCGGTAAGCCGCTGCACCAGGTCGTAGCCGGCCTGTTCAGTGATGGCGGCCAGGTCGTCCAGCGCCGGCCAGGGCCGCTCCGGATTGACGTGGTCGGGGGTCAGCGGTGACACCCCGCCCCAGTCATCGACCCCGGCGCCGATCAGCGCCAGGCATTCGTCGGCCGACACCAGGTTGGGCGGTGCCTGCACCCGCATCTTGGGGCCCAGCACCAGCCGGGCCACCGCCACGGTGGCCAGGAAGTCCTCGAATCCCGTGTCGGGCACCGCCGCCATCGCGGTGTGCTCCTTGGCCCGGAAGTTCTGCACGATGACTTCCTGAATGTGCCCGAACTCCTTGTGCACCTTTCGGATCGCGTGCAAGGTGTCGGCACGCTCGGCGAGCGTCTCACCGATGCCGACCAACAGGCCGGTGGTGAACGGGATCGAGAGTCGGCCCGCGTCGGCCAGCACGCGCAGGCGGACCACCGGATCTTTGTCCGGGCTGCCGTAGTGGGCCAGGCCCTTGGTCTCGAACAGTCGCCGGGAGGTGGTCTCGAGCATCATGCCCATCGACGGCGCCACCGGCTTGAGTCGTGACATCTCCGACCAGCTCATCACCCCGGGATTCAGGTGCGGCAGCAGACCCGTCTCCTCCAGCACCAGGATGGCCATCGCCCGTACGTAGGCCAGGGTGCTGTCATAGCCGCGCTCGTCCAGCCACTGTCGCGCCTCGGGCCAGCGATCCTCCGGCCGGTCGCCCAGGGTGAACAGCGCCTCCTTGCAACCCAAGTCGGCACCGCGACGGGCGATGTCGAGGATCTCGTCGGGTCCCAGGTACATCTGTTTGCCCTGCGCTCGCAGTACGCCGGGCACGGTGACGAAGGTGCAGTAGTGGCAGGTGTCGCGGCACAGGTGGGTGACCGGGGTGAAGACCTTGCGCGAGTAACTCACCGGCAGCCGGCCACCCGGCCCTCGCCGGCCACCGGACACCAAACCGGCGTCTCTGACGCGGGCGGCGCTCGCGCACAGGTCAGCCAGGTCGCTGCCACGCGCGGTCAGTGCGATCGCGGTTTCCTCGACATTCAACGGCACGCCGTCGCGAGCCCGCCGCAGCACACGGCGCAGTGCCGACCGGCCTGCCGCCTGCGGCGACGCATCGGGCAGATCCGGGGTCAGCGTCACATCCCCATAACCCTGCGCCGCTCGCTGTTCATTCCGCACATCCCATACTTTTCCAGACCCCGGCACGCTTCCTCGATTCAGCAGCAAGGGTACGTGGGACCGGCCGTGGCAGCGACACTGCAACGCCGCTGCGGCCACCGGGGTCCGCAGCACGGAACTCCCCCGAGGTTGCACAAGCCACGGTGCGGCGCTGCTGGCGAAGTGCTCATCCCTACCATCTCGGGACCCGCACCCACTTAGGTGTATTTGAATCTTGCAACTCGGTCCATTGACAACTTTTCCGAACTGTTTTTTACTAGACGGAACGTAAGGAGTTGTCATGAGATTCTCAGCGTCCTCGTGGTTCACGTCCGTGGTTGCGGCAGCGTGCGTGGCCGCTGCTTCCCCCGCGGTCGTCCCGGCGGCAGCGCATGCCGATGTTCAGGCTCCGCCGGCGGCCTTGACCGCGAAAGCCGATCTGCTCGCGGCCTGGGACTCCCTCGCATTTCCCGAAGTCGCCCTCGACGACACCGTCGGGGACGCGGCCGGGATCTTTTACGGACTCGAATGGTTCTTTGCCGACGTGCTGTACGCGTTCAACTCGATCGTCAGCCTGGTGCTGACACCGGTCAGTTGGATTCCCTTCGTCGGCCCGTGGGCAGCGTCATTGATCTGGACTCCGATCAGTTTCGTTGAGTCGATCCTTTGGCAACTGCTCGTAGGCGGCGTGTACTACCCCTATTACCCCTATTACGCCGAGGCCACTGACCCCGGCTTCGCCGCCGAGCTGGCAGAGGTAGCTGCGGCGGACTTCGGCGGACCCGAACCGGCCCTGAACGTCGATGCGCTGGGGCTCGTCATCGATGTGCTCGAGGCGGATGTCAGCGTGCTCGGATTCGATCTCGATACGTTCGGGGTGGACCCGGATCCGCTCGGAGTTGAGGGCAGTGCGCCGGGAGACGGTGTGTCCGACCTCGGCGAACTCGTCGAGGAAGTCAGTGAGACGCTGCTGAGCCTGCTCGGGTAGCCCCGGCTGGTGCCTACCCCTTGGACGGGGTGGCCACCGGCCGGCGGAGCCGCCACAGCAGCCAGCCGGGCGGCGCGCTGCCGAGCACGATCATCAGCAGCACGCCATAGGCCATCACGCCGCGGTCGGCGAAAATCAGGTCGTCGCCCGGCCCGCCGAGGGTCATCAGCGCGATGGTCAGCAACCAGGTCCACAGCGGCAGCACCGCCAACCGCAGCGAGGTCGTGCAGCGCTGCGCCAACCACACCAGGCCGGCGTTGACCAGGCCCCCGATCAGAGCACTGAGCGGAAAGGGAACGGTGCCGAGGTGGGCGGGCAACAGCAGCGCGGTGGCCACGGCGCAGAGCGCGCCATCAACGGCGAGCAGTGCCAGCACGACAAAGTTGAATGCCGGCGGATCGGTGGGCATCGCGGGCTCGGTGAGCGACGCGATTGAACTCAAGTGGGGATGCTCTCCAGCTGGCTGACCAACGAACCGACCATCCACTGGTAGCTGTCGAGCCACCACTGCCAATGCTCCAAGTTCGGGTCCAGATCGGGATCCATACCTCTGCCTTGCCTCTGCGTTGCGGGACGTGCTCAGCAGGAGCCTACCCTGTGGGCCGCGTCCTCGAGCTCAAGTCCGGCCAGCAGATCGGTTTCCCATCCCCGGGCGTCGCGCGGACCGGCCTCCCCGGCGACCAAGACGTAATGCTCGGTGTCCACGATCGGCTGAACCACGTTGTTCGACAGCGCGAATGCCCGGCCGGTCGGCCCGACCGTGATCTGGGTGGCGTGGGCCTTCATGGCTGCCACCTTGGCCGCGCGAGCCTGCGGTGCCTCGATCACCGCGTCGATCCGCTCATCCGGGAAGTCCCCGACCGCCTGCTCGGGCCCGTCGGCCGGCAACGTCCAATGCGGCAGCCGATCGGTGTCGCGCAGTGCTGCCAAGGCGGATCGCCGGGCGCTGCCGGCGGTCACCGTCCAGTAGAACTTCGGCGTGGACCACCCTTCCCCTGCTGCGGCGGCCAGCGCCGCCGTGGTGACGTGATGGGCGTGGATGTGATCGGGATGGCCGTACCCGCCGTTCGGGTCGTAACCGACCACCACGTGTGGGCGAAGCGTCCGGATGATGGCCGCCAGCGCTGAAACGGTCTCGGCATCGTCGGCGTCGATGAACCGCTGCTGTCGGCGCGCGGGAGTGCCGGTCATACCCGAGTCACGCCAGCGGCCCGCGCCGCCGAGGAACTCCGGCCCGCCGATTCCCAGCGCGCGCAGCGCTGCGGTCAGCTCACTTATCCGGTAACCGCCCAGCTGGTCGGCGCCGTCCACCGCCAGGTGCGCCCAACGGTCCCCGATGACCTCGCCTTCCTCCCCGAGCGTGCAGGTCACCACATGCACGTCGGCGCCACGCGCGGCATAATGGGCGATCGTCGCCCCGGTCGTCAGAGTTTCGTCATCGGGGTGGGCATGCACGAACAGCAATCGTGGAATCGGATCCGACACGCCGAAACCCTACCGCCGCACGGCCGAACGGGCCGGCTGGCCAGATCCGATCAGAACAGCCCGTCGAGCAGCCAATCCCAGTCGATGCTGCCCAACAGCAACGACAGGTTGTCATCTTGGATCGCGTCGACGACCTGGTTGACCTGGTCCGGACTGAACCCGAGCATGGTCGTCCAGTCGGCGTTGAGGATCTCCGGGTCGAAGTGGCCGAGCAGGGTGTCCTGCGGGTTGTAGCTGATGCCCAACATGGTGTTGAACGCGGCCTCGTTCTGCGCCAGCACCGAGTTGTTGAGGCTGAAGATCCAGTTCACCAGGTCGTCGAACTCAGGGTTGTCGCCGAACAGCCGCTCGGCAGCGGCCATCTGCGCCTCCACCAGGGCCCTGTTGAACTCCGCCTCCATCGCGATGATGGAGGAGTTCAACGCCTGCTGCGTGTCCGGGAGGGCCTGCAGGATGAAGCTGAAGTTAGCTGCCACGTCGGCCGCTGCAGCATTGACCGCCTGCCCGCTGCCGCCACCGAACACTCCGGCAGACGGGAGTTCCAACCCAGCCAGGTCGGGGGTGAATGGCACCCCGATCGGCAGGTTCTGCGGGTCGAAGCTCCCCCCGAGCAGCTCATTCACCACAGATTCGTCCACCACACCCGCATCGAATGTGGCGCCGGTTCCATAGGCGTCATCCCCATTGCCGAAGATCAAAGAGCCCACGTTGATGTACTCGGCTTCCGCACCGACGCTGCCGACGATGTCCGGGCGGACGTGATTCTCGATGATGTCGAGAGAAGGAGTTACGTCGATGTTCACCGCGGTCAGGTCGATTTCACGAATCTGAACATCGGGCAGGGCGGGGGTCATCGACGTCAGCACTGCGACCAGGCTGCCGACACCCAGAGCTGCGACCGTCACTGTGGCCCAGCGGTGAGTGAGGTATTCCATTGACAATGCCCCCTCCGACGAGTCCCGCGCAGGTTGCTTAATCTTACCCAAGAATTGCCTGTGCGCAAGGATTCGTTAACGGTGGTTCAGGGGTGGTACCGCTAACGGAGTTTGACCCAGTTTCCGGCGTCGCCGACGATCCCGACCGGTACCGCCCCGGTCAGGCCGACGTTGGCCACGGTCGGCCCGACAGCCACGATCGTGGTGTCCTGCAGAATCGGCAACACGGTCGCCATGTTCCACAGTCGGGGCTCCACGGAGGCGATCACATCGTTGATGGATTTGCTGCCGTCGAGGGCCGCATCGATCTCGGCCTGAATGGCGTGGTCACAGACACCGGTGACGTTCGACGGCGCCTGTACCAGCGCCTTAGGCGCCGGCGGCGGCGGGGGCGGCGGAACCTTCGCGGTGGTCGAGGTCGGCGCCGGAGACTGCGAGGCCGGAGTCGCCGAGGGAGTCGGCGTGGGGCTGCCCGCCGCCGGCACCGTCGTGGGAGCCAGCGCACCGCAGCCGTACCGCGACGCCAGCAGCGTCGCCAAGTCACCGCCGGCCTGCTGCCAGCCGACGATCGCATCGACCTGGTGGGTGGCCAGCGCTTCCCGGTAAAGCTTCACCGGGTCCAGCGCGAGAACCGTGGCGGCAAGGCCGACGTTGCGCAATTGGTCGGCAGCGGTGTTGGCCACGGCCTGTGAGGTGGGATCGTTGGCCGCCACCCCGATGACCAGCGACAGTTGTTCTCCGCCCTTGCTGATCCGTCCCCGGGTGATCTCCGGCGGGTGGGGCATGCCGGTGGTAGAGCCCACCGGGGGAACCAGCGCGGACGGGGGCGCATCCTTTTCGACGCGGTAGCCGGCCGCCTGCAGCAGCGCCAGGGCGGCCGCTTCGGACATCGCCGGTGGCGCCGTGGGCACGTAGCCGGGGTCGCTGGGGGTGCGGATCTGCGCCTGGTCCAAGGTGACCGTGTTGTCACTGCCGGCACCCACCGTCGCCAACAGGCCGACGTCGAGCAGTCCCAGAATGGCCCGGCGCACCCGCACATCGGCCAGCTTGGGCTCCGATGCGCGCAGCGCGAGCTGCATGACTCGCGGCGTGACCACCCGGGCGGTCTGTACTCCCGGGATCACCGAGAGCTGAGCGAACGCCGCCGAGCCGCCGTGCACCTGGGCGACCTGGGTGTCACCGTTGCGCATGGAATCGGCCAGTGCAGCGGCGGACCCAGCACGGCGGAACAGGACCAGGTCCGGTTTGGCCGGCGGGCCCCAGTAGCGGTCGTTGCGGGCCAGCAGGATCGCGTCGCGCTGCGGGTCGATGTTCTCCACCCGGAACTGGCCGCCGGTGACCGGCAGTGCCCGGGCCAGACCGGCCGGGAAACCGCCGGGCACGTCCTTGACGATGTGTGCGGGCAGGATGTTGCTGAACAGCTCCCGCCATGCCGGGTACGGCTTGGCGAAAGTGACCACCACCTGCTTGCCGCCTTCGACGGAGTGCACACCGGTGATCAGGTCATAGCCCGCCGGATCGACGACACCGGGCTGGGTGACCATCTGCTGCCACAGGTACCAGAAGTCGTCGGCGGCTATCGGCGCGTTGTCGGTCCAGGACGCCTCGGGCCGGATCCGGTAGGTCACCGTGAACGGCTCCTCGGACGTCACCGCGGCCGACACCAGCAGGGTCGGGTCCATCTCCCACCGCGAGCCGGTGGGGGTGCTGGCGTCCGGGATGGGCCGAAACGCGCTGGGCAGCACCAACGCGCTGATCGCGGCGGTGACCGCCGACAGGTCTGAACGCAGATGCGGATTGAAACCGGCGCCGATCGAATCGATGCCCATGATGATCTGGCTGATCCGCTGCGGAGGCGGCACCGCGCTCTTGGGAGTTTCGGTGCTCTGCGGCGCCGGCGGCGGATTGACCGTGCACGCCTGCGTCAGCACCAGCATCGTCACCGAAACCAGTGCGCCGGCCGTGATACGGGCGCGGCGGACAGATTTCGGCACGGCCACCAGGGTATCTGGGCGGCGGTCGTGGCGCGAAGACCGTCGAGCAGCGCGCAAAACCGCGCCCGACTACTGGTTCTTGGCCCGCGAGCGGCTGCGCGCCCGCAGCGTGGCATCCAATTCGACCTTGCGGACCCGGACCACCTCTGGGGTGACCTCGACGCATTCGTCGGCCGCGCAGAACTCCATCGCCTGCTCCAGATCGAGCTCGATCGGACGGGCCAGCGTCTCCATCACATCGGCCGTCGACGACCGCATGTTGGTGAGCTTCTTCTCCTTGGTGACGTTGATGTCGAGGTCCTCGGCGCGCGGGTTGATCCCGACCACCATGCCCTGATAGGTGTCCTGGCCCGGTTCGACGAAGAACTGCCCACGGTCGGCCAACTGGATCAGTGCGAACGGGGTGATGGTCCCGGCCCGGTCACTGACCAGCGACCCGGTGTGCCGAGCGCGAATCTCGCCGGCCCACGGCTGGTAGCCCTCGAACACCGCATTGGCGATGCCGGTGCCGCGAGTCTCGGTGAGAAAGTCGGTGCGCCAACCGATCAGACCACGGCTGGGGATGATGAACTCCATGCGCACCCACCCGGTGGTGTGGTTGGCCATCTCGGTCATCCGGCCTTTGCGGGCTGCCGCCAGCTGAGTGATGGCGCCGACGTACTCCTCGGGACAGTCGACGGTCAGGTGCTCGAACGGCTCGTGCACCTTGCCGTCGATCTTCTTGGTCACCACCTGCGGCTTGCCGACGGTCAGCTCGAAACCCTCGCGGCGCATCTGCTCGACGAGGATGGCCAGCGCCAGCTCGCCACGGCCCTGCACCTCCCAGGCGTCGGGACGGCCGATGTCGACCACCCGGATCGACACGTTGCCGATCAGCTCGGTGTCCAGCCGTGACTTGACCATCCGCGCGGTCAGCTTGTGCCCGGAGACCTTGCCGGCCAGCGGTGAGGAGTTGGTGCCGATGGTCACCGAGATCGCCGGCTCGTCGACGGTGATGCGCGGCAATGCGACCGGTGCGGCCAGATCGGCCAGGGTGTCACCGATCATGATGTCGCTGATACCGGCGACGGCGACGATGTCCCCGGCGCCGGCCTCCTCGGTCGGGGTGCGTTCGACACCCACGGTGACCAGCAGCTCGGTGATCTTCGCGGTGGTGGTCACCGGTTCGCCGTCGACCTCACGCATCCAGGCGACCTGCTGGCCCTTGCGGATGCGGCCGTTGTAGACCCGGATCAACGCCAGTCGGCCCAGGAATGGCGAGGCATCCAGGTTGGTGACCAGCGCCTGCAGCGGCGCCTCCGGGTCGCCCGACGGCGGCGGGACGTGCTCGAGCAGCACGTCGAACAGCGGGTCGAGGTTGTCGCCGTCCGGAATGGAGCCGTCGGCGGGGGCGGTGGTGCTGGCCACCCCGGCACGGCCGGAGGCGTAGAGCGTCGGCAGGCCCAGGGCGTGCTCGGCGGCGGCCTGCGCGTCGTCGTCGAGGTCGCTGGCCACGTCGAGCAGCAGGTCATGGCTGGCGTCGACCACCGCGGCGATGCGGGCGTCGGGCCGGTCGGTCTTGTTGACCACCAGGATCACCGGCAGATGAGCGGCCAGCGCCTTGCGCAGCACGAATCGGGTCTGCGGCAGCGGCCCCTCGGACGCGTCGACCAGCAGGACTACGCCGTCGACCATGGACAGCCCGCGCTCCACCTCGCCGCCGAAGTCGGCGTGGCCCGGGGTGTCGATCACGTTGATGATGGTGACGGTCCCGTCAGGATTGTGGCGATGCACGGCCGTGTTCTTGGCCAGGATCGTGATGCCTTTTTCCCGCTCCAGGTCACCGGAGTCCATGATGCGCTCTTTGGCGTCATCGCCGCGCTGTTGGAGGGCCCCGGACTGGCGGAGCATGGCGTCGACCAGAGTCGTCTTGCCGTGGTCTACGTGCGCGACGATGGCGACGTTACGAAAGTTCACCGGGCGATTCTGCCAGCGCACCCTGTCAATCGCGAAAACGTGAAAGCCACGTCACAGCCCCAGGGGGGAATCCGCGGAGAACCTTTCGAGCTCCTTGAGGTGCAGTTCGGTCAGCGATTGCAGGCACTGCGCCGCCGTTTCGGTGAGCTGCAGCCTGATCACCCGCTGGTCGCCGGCGTCGCGGACCCGGGTGACCAAGCCTGCGGCTTCGGCCCGCTGGATCAGCTCTCCGGCGCTGTGGTGGCGCAGCAGCAGATAATCCGCGATGTCGCCGACTGTCGGGCCGCGCGAGTCGCTGTGGCCGCGGATCGCCAGCAGCAACTGGTGTTGCGCAGGGGTGAGTCCGGCTGCTTGCGCCTGATCGGCGCTCCACCGTTCAAAGCGCCGCAGCCGCGTGCGGAACGCGAGCAGCCGGGCATAGACCTCGTCAGGCAGTGACACATAGGTAACTTTATGCTGCCGCCCGACGTCGCGCGCAGCCCAGCTCAGCTGTGCCGTGATCGAGATCTCAGCCGCCGGCCCCTTCGATGGCCGATTCCTCCAGCCCCTTAGTGGCGGATTGCACCAGCTGATCGGGGCAGTACACCTGAGCGGCGATTCCCACGAACTGGGAACCGTGCTCGGTCGTCAGGCCGGGGTTGTTGGCCTTGAGACCCTCAAGCACTTTCGGGCTGGGCTTGCCGTCGGCGATGAGCCCGCACACCACTTTTGCCGCGTTGATGGCCTGATCGGGGCTTTTGTAGGTGATACCGGCCGCCTGCAGCGACACCAGGAAAGTGTTGTCGGTGTCGGTGAGCTCGGCGGGTGCAGGGGGTTCGGCATGAGCCGGCACCGCGAGGCAGACACAGCCAAGCGCGCCGAACAGCGCTGCGCGGATCTTCACCAGCCCCTCCTTTGCGGTCGTGAGCCCATCGGTTGATTCCTCCTTGCGACGTCGCGGCTGCGGTAGACGATGTACGGCCGAAACAGATATCCGATCGGCGCACTGAATGCGTGTACCAGACGAGTGAAAGGCCACAGCGCAAACAATGTCAACGCAATCACGACGTGAATTTGGTAATAGAGCGGCGCCTGCAGCATCAGATCTCCGCGTGGATCGAGCGTGAAGATCGACCGGAACCACACCGAGACCGTCTGCCGGTAGTCGTGCGCCTCGCCGTACGCGGTGGTGCCCATCAGGGTGCAGCTCATTCCGGCTACCAGCGCACACACCAGCACCGCGTACATCAGCTTGTCGTTGACACTGGTGGCCTTGAACACCGAGCGCTCGGTGCGGCGCCGGTAGATCAGCAGCCCGACCCCGACCAGCGTGGCGATGCCGGCGGGCAGGCCCAGGATCAGCGCCTGCAGGTGATAGAGCCGATCGCTCAAGCCCAGCGCTTCGGTCCAGGACTCCGGGACGAAGAGCCCGATGATGTGCCCGGCGATCACCACGAAGCTGCCGAAGTGGAACATCGGGCTGCCGATCCGCAGCAGCTTGGACTCGTACAGCTGCGACGAGCGGGTGGTCCACCCGAACTTGTCGTACTTGTATCGCCACCAGGTGGCGACACCCGCCACGGCCATCACGAAGTACGGCACGATGTCCCACCACAGCTCCCCGGCGCTGACCGCGTCGCTCATCGGGTCGGCACCTTCGGCATCCCGAGCGATACGGCCGCCGTGAAGGGCTGCAGCCCAACAGCTTCTGCCGGCGGCCCGGACGCCATCAGCTGACTCACGTCCTGCACCTCCTGATCGGTAGCCGCCGGCAGCGTCCGGCAGACTGCGCCCACAGCGAAGGCGTACGGCGACCCCGCTTGGTTCAATGCACGGTGCAGCACGTCGATCGGCGCGCGGTGCGCCAGCAGCAGCCGACGGCCGGCCTGCGGATCCACCGTCGCGGCGAACTCCAGCACCACCGGCAGGTGATCTGGAGCCTCCCCCGCGGGCGGCTCGGCGCCGGCCTCGCGGTAGGCGGTGGCGAAAGCCAGCATCTGCATCCCGCGGTTGCGGGTGTCACCGCCGGTCCAGTAGGTCAGAAACATCGTGGAGCGGCGCCGCATGTCGAAGGTCTCGACGTAGTCGACTGCGGCGGTCATCGGGTCTGCTGCGCGCAGCGCAGCCACCGTGCGCCGCAACAGGTTCGCCGCCGACTCCTCGGCGTGAGCGAGCAACGCCTCGACGGTGTCGAGCCGCTGGGGCAGCTGCTCGTCCGGGTAGGACAGCAGCAGCGAGGCCGCCTGCCACACCGCCCGGTCGGCAGGACCGCCGGGTGGGCGTCGCAGGGAGTGAATGAATCGCTTCACTGGTGCTCCGGGAACATCTCCGGCACGGCCCGCTCTCCCCCGCCCCAGTTGAGCAGGTTGGTCCGGCCCCGTGGCCGCTGCGCAGGCCCGTTCTCGACCAGATGGAACGAGGACTTCGCGACGTCATCGGCGCTGACGAAGGGATCCTCGCCGTACCCCTGAGGACCGCCGGTGATCGAGCAACCCAGGTGTTCGAGGTCATGGGCCTGTTGGCTGTAGGCGGTGGGAATCACGTAACGCTCTTCGTATTTCGCGATCGCGAGGAGGCGGTACATGTTGTACATCTCTTCCTCGGTCATGCCGACCGAGGCTGGTATGTGCGGTTGGGTCTCGCGGCCCAGGCTGATGTCACGCATGTAGGAGCGCATCGCGGCAAGCCGTCGCAGCACGCCCTCGACTACGCCTGTGTCACCCGCGGTGAACAGTTCTGCGAGGTAGGCCATCGGGATTCGCAGTGCTGAAAGCGCCCCGAAGAGGTTGCCCAGGTCTTCGCCGTCGTGCCCGTCGCGGCTGACGGCATCGACGACGGGAGACAGCGGCGGGATGTACCAGACCATCGGCATGGTCCGGTATTCCGGGTGCAGAGGCAACGCCACCTGAAAGGTGTTGATCAGCGCGTAGATCGGCGATCGTTGCGCGGCCTGGATCCAGGCGTCGGAGATGCCCCCGGCCCGCGCGCCCGCGATCACCTGCGGGTCGGTCGGGTCTAGGAACACTGCGCGTTGTGCCTCATACAGGTCGGTGTCGTCGGCGACCGAGGCCGCTTCGAGCACCTTGTCTGCGTCGTACAGCACCAGTCCGATGTAGCGCAGCCGGCCCACGCAGGTCTCCGAGCACACCGTCGGCAGGCCGACTTCGATACGCGGATAACAGAAATGGCACTTCTCGGCCTTGCCGGTCTTGTGGTTGAAGTACACCTTCTTGTAAGGACATCCCGAAACGCACAGCCGCCAGCCACGACAGCGGTCCTGGTCGACCAGCACGATGCCGTCTTCCTCGCGCTTGTAGATGGCCCCGGTCGGGCACGACGCCACGCATGACGGATTCAGGCAGTGCTCACAGATCCGCGGTAGGTAGAACATGAAGGTCTCTTCGAACTCGCTTTTGACCTGGTCACTGACCTTCGCCAGGATCGGGTCATTGGCCAGCGTCTCGGGCGCCCCAGCGAGATTGTCGTCCCAGTTGGGTCCCCACTGGATCTTCATCGGTTCGCCGGTGATCGAACTCTTGGGCGCCGCAACCGGAATGGTGTCGCCCAGCGGAGCGGCTGTCAGGTTCTCGTAGTCGTAGGTCCACGGCTCGTAGTAGTCCTTCAACCCCGGCAGGTTGGGGTTGGCGAAGATGTTCAGCAGCTTGTGGTAGCGGCCGCCGGCCAGCAGACGCAGCCGGCCCTTCTTGTCGAGCGTCCAACCGCCCTTCCAGTGGCTCTGGTCTTCGTAGGTCCGCGGATAGCCACCGCCGGGGCGGGTTTCGACATTGTTGAACCAGACGTATTCGGTTCCCTCGCGGTTGGTCCAGGCCTGTTTGCAGGTCACCGAACAGGTATGGCAGCCAATACATTTGTCCAGGTTCATCACCATGGCCATCTGCGCCATTACTTTCATCGCCCTAATACCTCACGTCCTGGCTGCTGCGGCGCCGCACCACCGTGACCTCATCGCGCTGATTGCCGGTCGGTCCCAGGTAGTTGAACGCGAACGCATGCTGGCCGTAGCCGCCGGCCAAGTGGCTTGGCTTGACCCGGATGCGGGTCAACGAGTTGTGGGTGCCGCCGCGCTTGTTGTTGGTCTCGGCGCGCGGGGTGTCAACGGTGCGTTCCTGGACGTGGTAGACGAAGACGACGCCGTCCGGCATCCGCTGGCTGACGATGGCGCGTCCGACGAACACGCCGTTGACGTTGACCGCTTCGATCCAATCGTTGTCCTTGACACCGATTTTCGCGGCGTCGCCTGGACTCATCCACATGGTGGGACCGCCCCGCGACAGCGACAGCATGTAGAGGTTGTCCTGGTAGGTGGAGTGAAACGACCACTTCGAGTGCGGGGTCAGATACCGCACGGTGATCCCGATCCCGTCGCCGGTCTCGCCGAGTTCGGGGGCATCGAACAGCCGAGCCATGTCCAGCGGCGGGCGGTAGACGGGCAGATGTTCGCCGAGCTCTTCGATCCAGTCGTGGGCGGCGTAGAAGTGCATCCGGCCGGTCAAGGTGTGGAACGGCTTGAGGCATTCGATGTTGATCGTGAACGGGGCGTAGCGCCGTCCGCCGGTTTCGCTGCCGGACCACTCCGGGCTGGTCACCACCGGCACCGGACGAGCCTGGGTGTCGGCGTAGGTGATCCGCTTCTCCTCGCTGCCCTCCGACAGGTGCGCCAGTCGCCGGCCGGTGCGTTTCTCCAGTTCCCGGAAACCCTCCGTCGCGATCCGGCCGTTGGTGGTACCCGACAGCGCCAGCACGGTGTCGGCCATCCGGGTCGCGGTGGTCAGCGCGGGACGCCCGGCGCCGGCGCCGGATTTCATCACCCCGAACTTGGCGGCCAACTCCTCGACCTCTTCATGCGGAAACACGGTGTAGCCCTTGGTCGTCATCCCCAAGGTGTCCACCAGCGGGCCCAGTGACTGCCACTGGTCGGCGATGGCGGTGTAGTCACGTTGCACCACAGTCACTTTGGGCATGGTCTGGCCGGGAATCGGAGTCTCGCCGTTCCGCAGCCAGTCCCGCTCGATGCCGTCGGGGTAGGCCATCGCGTCCGCGGTGTCGTGCTGCATCGCGGTCAGCACGACGTCGTTGCGCACGCCGAGGTGCTTCACCGCCAGCGCACTGAACGTCCGGGCGATCGTGCCGAAGGCGTCAAAGTCGCTGCGCGTCTCCCAGGGCGGGTCGATCGCCGCGCTGAAGGAGTGCACGTAGGGGTGCATGTCGGTCGAGGACAGATCGGCCTTCTCGTACCAGGTGGCCGCCGGGAGCACGACGTCGGACATCAGCGTGGTCGAGGTCATCCGGAAGTCGATCGACATGAGCAGATCGAGCTTGCCTTCGGGGATGTCACGGTCCCAGCGCACATCGGCCGGCTTCACCCCGCCGGCGGGTGGGGCGCCCATCACGCTGGCGTCGGTGCCCAGCAGGTGCTTGAGGAAGTACTCCCCGCCCTTGCCCGAGGCGCCGATGAGGTTGGCCCGCCACACCGTCAGCACGCGCGGCCAGTTCACCGGGTTGTCCGGGTCGGTGACCGAGAGCTTCAGGTCGCCGGCGGCGAGTTGCTCGGCGACGTACTCCCCCGCTTCCCGGCCGGCGGTGTCGGCGTCATCGGCCACATCCAGGCTGGACCGATCGAACTGCGGGTAAAACGGGCTCCAGCCCATCGCGGTGGCCGAGGCCAGAATGTCCATGGTGTGCCGGCCGTCGAATCGGCCGCGCCCCAGCGGAGTGGTCAGCTTCTCCGCGCCGTAGGCGTCATAGCGCCACTGGTCGGTATGGGCGTACCAGTAGGAGGTGCCCGGCACCTGGCGTGGCGGGCGCGACCAGTCGCTGCCCGCGGCCATCGTCTGCCATCCGGTCAGCGGGCGCACCTTCTCCTGGCCGACGTAGTGCGCCCAGCCGCCGCCGTTGCGTCCCATCGAGCCGGTGAGCATCAGCAGCGCCAGCACCGCCCGATAGGTGGCGTCGCCGTGGAACCACTGACAGATACCACTGCCCATGATGATCATCGACCGGCCGCCGGATTCTTCTGCGTTGCGAGCGAATTCGCGCGCAATCCGGATGGCCTGCGAGGCCGAGACCCCGGTGATCGGCTCCTGCCACGCCGGGGTGTTGACGACGGTGTCGTCGTCGTAGCCGGTCGGCCAATCGCCGGGCAGCCAGGGCCGGCGAACCGAGTAGTTGGCCAGCATCAGGTCGAACACCGTGCAGACCAGATGCTCGCCGACTCGGCGCACCGGCACCCCGCGCTGCACGACGGTGCCGTGGCCGGTCACGGTGTCGAAGCCGGGCAGCGATACCAGCGCGGCGGGCTGATCGCCGTTGAGGAATTTCGGATCCCGGACGGTCAGCGCCGGGCGCAGGTCGCCCAGGTCCAGGTTCCACTTGCCCATGCCGTCGTCGCCCCAGCGGAAGCCCAGCGAGCCGTGTGGCACCACAACACTGTCGGTGGCCTCGTCGAGCAGGGCCGGCTTGAACGCGGCGTTCTCGACCTGCTGACCCAGGTCGGCGGCGGTCAGGTTCTTTCCGGGGACCAGCCTGCCGTCACGTTCCTCCAGCTTGATCAGGAACGGCAGGTCGGTGTAGCGGCGCACGTAGTCGGTGAAGAACGGCACCTCCTGCTTGACGTAGCACTCGGTGAGGATGACGTGGCCCATCGCCATCGCCAGGGCGCCGTCGGTGCCGGCCGCGCACGGCATCCACTCGTCGGCGAACTTGGTGTTGTCGGCGTAGTCGGGGCTGACGGTGACCACCTTGGTGCCGCGGTAGCGGACCTCGGCCATCCAGTGCGCGTCGGGCGTGCGGGTGATCGGCACATTGGATCCCCACATCATCAGGTAGGCGGCATCCCACCAGTCGCCGGATTCCGGGACGTCGGTCTGATCGCCGAACACCTGGGGTGAGGCCACCGGCAGGTCGGCGTACCAGTCGTAGAAGGAGGTCATCACCCCGCCGAGCATCTGGATGAAGCGGGAACCGGCGGCGAACGAGACCATCGACATCGCCGGGATCGGGGAGAACCCCGCGACGCGGTCGGGGCCGTAGGTCTTGATGGTGTGCACGTGGGCGGCGGCGATCATCTCGGTGGCTTCGGCCCAGGTCACCCGGACCAACCCGCCCATGCCGCGGGCCTGTTGATACCGCCGGCGCCGCTCGGGATCGGCTTGGATGTCCGCCCAGGCCAGCACCGGGTCGCCCAGGCGCGCCTTGGCCTCCCGGAACATCTCGACCAGCACGCCGCGCGCGTAGGGGTATCGCACGCGGGTCGGCGAGTAGGAGTACCAGGAGAACGAGGCGCCGCGCGGGCAGCCGCGGGGCTCGTATTCGGGCCGGTCTGGCCCCACCGAGGGATAGTCGGTGGCTTGGTTCTCCCAGGTGATGATGCCGTCCTTGACGAAGATCTTCCAGGAGCACGACCCGGTGCAGTTGACCCCGTGGGTGGATCGCACCACCTTGTCGTGACTCCAGCGGTCGCGGTAGAAGACGTCGGCATCACGCCCGCCCCTGCGGGTGACGGTGCGCAGGTCTGCCGACACCTGACCGGCGGTGAAGAACCGGCCGCTGCGTTCCAGCAGTTCCTCGAGAGGTCCACCGATGCCGGCGGTGGGCCGTGCTGCCCGTGTCATCTCCCGAGTCTCCTTCGCGTAGCCGCGCTCCGACGGATTTTCGTGCAGACCGGAGCCGCCGCCGCACACCATTTCAGGCCCGAAATACCAGCGTAGCGGGATATATCGTTAAACGAGCCAATCGGACAGCGAGATTTAACACACCCTTTTCAGCCGAGTGCCCGAGCCAGGTCCGGCAACCAGGCACGATCCGCAGGCACCCAGTCAACGTCGTCCAGTTGCACAGCAGTCACCCAGCGAAGGGCCTGATGGTCATGGGCGCGGGGCTCGCCACTCGTCAGGCTGACCAGGTACGCACGCAGGGTCATCGCCGGATTCAGCACCACATCGACGCCCAGGCGCTCCCCCACCGCGATGGCGCCGGCATCCAGACCTAACTCTTCGACGAGTTCTCGGACCAACGCGGCGGATTCGCTCTCACCGGGCATGACCTTGCCGCCGGGCAGTTCCCAAAGGCCGGCCAGCTCCGGCGGGCGGCGCCGCTGCGCGATCAACACCGCGCGCCCGGCCGCAGATGGCGCGAGGACGGCTCCGGCGACGACGATCTGGGGTGACATGGCGTGTGACGCTATACCGTCCTACCGTCGGGTATGGCTTTGTTGACTGACGATGAGGTGAACACGGCGCTGGCCGGCCTCGACGGCTGGGAGCACGCCGACGGGGCGCTGCGGCGCTCGGTCAAGTTCGATTCATTTCTGGCCGGGATCGACGCGGTGCGCCGGGTCGCCGACAGCGCCGAAGCGGCCGATCACCACCCCGATATCGATATCCGCTGGAGAACCGTGACCTTCGTGCTGGTGACGCACTCCGAAGGCGGCATCACCGACAAGGATGTGGCGATGGCGGGCGAGATCAACCGGATTCTCGCGACGTGACCGGTGTGGTCGCCATCCAGCCCAAGGTGATCAGCGCGCCGACGATGTAGACCAGGCCGGCCCATGCCAGATACCAGGGCCGGCCGTCCTGCCAGATCGTCGGCTGGAAGAAGCTCAACAGCCACGGCACCCCGATCAGGGTGAGTGCCAGCCACCCCCAGCCCAGGATGCGGGCCCCCGGGCGATCCGACCAGGGCCCGTAGAACAGCCAGATCATCAGCGGCAGCAGCCACACCCAGTGATGGGTCCACGAGATCGGCGACGCCAGCAGCCCGAACAGCTCGACCACCAGCAGCGACCCCAGCGGATCGAATCCTGCGGACGTACCGTTGAGCGCCCGCCACGCGAGCACGGCCAGCACCGCGGTGACACCGATCGCGATCAGCACCGGCGGGCTGTATCCGGCGTCGTGTCCGAGGATGCGGGAGATTCCGCCCCGCCAAGACTGGTTGAACGACGTTCCGATCGGACCTACCCGATGGGCGTCGCCGAGCAGCTCGGTGAAATAGCGGCGGGCCTGATCGCCGGTGACCCACACCGACACCGCGATGGTCCCGGCGAAGACGACGGCCGAGAACACTGCGGCGGCCCAGCGCCGGGCCCCCGCCAGATAGACGCCGGCGATCGCCGGGGTCAGCTTCAGACCGGTGGCCAGGCCGACCAACAGCCCTGACACCCACCACCTTTGGCTGTAGACCGCATAGAGCACCGCCAGCACCAGGATCACATTGATCTGGCCGTAGTCGAAGGTGCTGCGCAACGGCTCGGTCCAGATCCCGGCCGCCGTCCACAACATCGCGGACCGGCGGTTCAGCGAGGCTCGACGAAGGAGAGGTGCCGCGCCGAGGAGTCGCTGGCACAGCCGCACCGCGCCATACACCGCGGCCATCGTGCCGATCTGCCACACGAGTGCGACTAGCCCGAACGGCAGGAAATGCAGCGGGTAGAACACCACCGCCGCAAATGGCGGATAGGTGAACGGCAGCGGGAAATCGGGGGTCTGGTCTGCGTAGACGTAGTCATACAGCGCGCCGGGCTGAGCCAGCGCGGCGGCGCCGCTGATGTAGACGTGCAGGTCGACGAAGTTGGCGCCGTGCGGAGTGAGATAAGTCCAGGCGAGTCGCGCCGCGATGCTGATCGCCAGCAGCCATGGAGCCCACGCAGTCAGGCGATTCGTCAGCGAACGCGCGGGCGGGGTGGGGAGGGTGGTGTCTACCGCCACGACTTTAGCGAACGGCCGCCAGGTCACTGTCGCGGTTCGGGTCCGTAACGGTTCCATAAATCACACACGTGTCACTTGAGCCTCACCAGTAACAGGCTAGCTTCGGATTTCGTAGAACACCGCCGACGATTGGGGAAGTCATGTCGCGCCTGAAGACGCTGTTCGCCACGCCGCATTTCACGGCGCAGCGTGCCACCGCCGCCAAGGTGGCCATCGCAGCCGGATCGTCGGCCGTGCTGGTCTTCGGCGCCGTCGGCGGGGTCGCCATGGCGGACCCGGCCGTGCCGTCGCTGCCCCTGCCCACCGCCGGATTTCCCGGCCTGCCCGCAATCGAGCAGTTGAGCCCGGTGATCCAGCAGGCGGCTGCCGACCCCGCCGGGGCGACCTCGCTGCTGATGGCCGCGGCCGCCGCATTCACCGGAAACTCCAACGCGCCCGCTGATGCCCGGCAGGTGGCCGATTCGGTGGCACAGTTCATCCAGTCTCCGCCCGAGGGACTGCCGAGCAACCATGTGCCGACCGCCGGTTCGGAACCCGGACTGGTGGCCCACCTGCCCAGCGGCGTCGACCCCGCCAAGTCGGTGGGTCCGGTGTCACAGGCTGCGCCGAGTGCGCCCGAAGCGCTGCCCGCACCCGCCGAAGCCCTCCCCGACGCGGTCCAGGCAGTGCCCGAAGCCGCCTTCATCGCCCCGGAGGCCGACGCGGCGTCGGCGGCCACTCCCGGCTTCGGCCCGGACGCCCCGCCCACCCAGGACTTCATGTACCCCTCTATCGGCCAGAACTGCCAGGACGACGGCGGCAACGTGATCGCCACGGCCCTGTCGGTGGCCGGCCCGGCCACGATCCCGACTCCGGGCCCCAAGGCCGGTCAGACCGCCTATGTGTTCACCGCGATGGGGACCCCCGGCCCGGCCGAGACGCAGAAGCTGCCGCTGAACGTCACGTGGGTGAACCTGACCACCGGCAAGTCCGGCAGCGCCACCCTTCAGCCGCGCACCGACATCAACCCCGAGGGGCCGACGACGCTCACCGCGATCGTCGACACCGGCTCGGGCAGCATCATGTCGACGATCTTCGGTCAGGTCAGCACCAAGGACCACCAGTGCAACTTCTTGCCCACCATCGGCTCGACGGTGGTGCCCTGACCAGTCGATTTCGCGGCCACCAGGCCGAGCGGCTGTCAGGATGTGGCTATGACCCTCCCGCGCATGTCGACGGCTTGGTTGATCGGTGTGGTTGCGATGCTGCTGACCATCAGCGGCTGCGCCGGGGAACGAATGCCGGCGGAACGGGCGCCGTCCGGTGCCGTCGCTGACTCCGTGCCGGCGCCGATGGGTCCGCCGAATCAGCCGGTGCAGCGGGACGAGCAACGCGACATTGTGACCACCGGCAGCCTCACTGTCGCCGTGAGCGACGTCGGCGCAGCGGTCGACCGACTCATCGACCTGACCACCGAGCTCGGCGGCCGCATCGACGACCGTACAGAGCGCACGGCGCCGGATCGCTCCCGCATCGCCCAACTGACCGTGCGCATCCCGTCGGCAGAGGTCGATGAATTCGTTGACGACGCAAAGCAACTGGGAGACGTCTCATCGATCGCGTTGCGGCACGACGACGTCACCGGTCAGCGCGTCGACCTTGATGCGCGAGTGGTTGCGTTGCAGGCATCGGTGGATCGCTTGACCACGCTGATGAAGGCCGCCTCCAGCACCTCCGACCTGCTGGAAGCCGAGGGGGAGCTGACGTCACGCCAGGCCGACCTCGACAGCCTGCGGGCGCAGCGCGCCCAGCTCGGCGATCAGATCAGTTACGCGACGCTCGCCGTTTCGCTGGCCGCCGAGTTCGAGTCGCCCAGCCCCGGATTCGTCGCGTCGGTTCGCCACGGCTGGCATACCCTGCTGTCGTTCACCCAGAGCCTGATCTCAGTCGTGGGCTTCCTGTTGCCCTGGCTGCCGGTGATCCTGGTGATTGCGGGCGCCGGGGTGGCCCTGCGGCGCAGGGCCCGACGCCGGCGTCAGTAGGCCATGAACAAGATGGCGTCCCGGTCGTAGTTCATGCCGGGATGTGCATCTGCGAGGTGCTTCTGGGTCAGCTCGACCAGATCGTCTTCGTCCTTGCCGACAATGGCCTCGCCACACGGACAGTTCAGGTGAGTTTTCACGTCGCCGCCTTTCCCTTGTTCTCCCGGCCGGTCTTCGCAGCCAATTTCTGGGCCTTCTTCGTGGAACGCACCTGCTGCAACGACGACGCATCCACCACGTCGGCGATCGACAGATGTGTTCCGGGTTCACCGTATGCCCCCGCAGCCTCCCGCCATCCCGACGGGGTTACGCCGTACTGCTTTCCGAGCAGGGCCAGAAAGATCCGGGCCTTCTGCTCGCCGTAGCCGGGCAGGGCCTTGAGGCGCTTCAACACCTCGGCGCCATCGGGATCACCCACCGTCCACAACGCGGTCACGTCACCGCCGTACTGGTCGACCACCGCTTTGGCCAGGGCCTGGACCCGGCCCGCCATAGATCCCGGAAACCGGTGGACCGCAGGCTTTTCCGCGAACAACGCGGCGAATTCTTCCGGATCGCGCGCCGCGATGTCGTGCGGATCCAACCCGCCCATGCGCTCGGTGAGCTTCTTCGGGCCGACGAATGCGACCTCCATCGGGATTTGCTGATCAAGCAGCATCCCGACCAGCAGCGCAAACGGGTCTTTGGAGAGGAGGTCGTCAGCCTCAGCGTCTTGAGTGAGGCAGAGTCTCGGAGTCACTGGCCACCTCTCGACTGAAGCGGACGGTCCAACGTCCGCGTTACACCGACTCAGGAGAGCGTAACCACAATGGAACGCTGGCCGTCCACAGCCGTCCAACTCCCGGCGGTCACTGCAGCGTGGCGGGGCAGGCCGGGTGTTGCGCAATGTCGCAATCGGCCAGGTCCAGGTTCCGGTAGGTTGCGCCAGGTGGATTAGATCGCTCGAGGAGGGCACTGGTGCGAAGGACTCTCGCGGCTCTGGGCCTAGTGCTGTCTGTTGCGGGTTGCAGCGACAACAGCGCCTCGGAGTCAGGCGGAACCACGACTCCTTCGACCGCCACATCAGCGATCGCCGCCCCTAGTCAGCGCCTCTTGTCCGAGAAGGAACTCAGTGCGGCGCTCCTGAGCCTGCAGGACGTTCCCCCGGGCTATAGCCAAGATCCGCCGTCGGAGCCGGACCCCTCGAAGACGTTTTGCGACTATGCGCCGCCATTCCAAGAGAAGATCCGGGTGAAGCGCGAGTTCACCAAGGGCGGTGGGCTTTCCGCCGAATTCCTCGGTGTCGGATTTCGCCAATACGCCGATGCGGGCCAGGCCAAGGCAACGTTCGAAGCTCTGAGCAATGCGCTCGCATCCTGCACTGGCGAAACCTACGACGGAAGACATGTCAGTTACGCGCTGATGTCTGCGCCCAAGCTCGGCGCCGGCTCGGTCGGGGTCAAAATCTCGTCCGACGACGGCCCGGACCTGCTTCAGTTCTTCGCACTCGTTGGACCTGTTCTGGTCAATACCGGAGGTGGCGGGTTGATGAACGCCAATGCCGACGAAGTCATAGGCCTGTTCAAGGCCCAAGTCGGCAAGTACGAGGCCGCGGCAGAGTAAACACCACCAACCGAGCCGGCGATCCCGATCCGTCAGAACCACCAGGAGTCCACCTCCGCCGACCAAAGCGTTCCGGTGGTCTGTGTCGGTGGAGTGTGCAACCGTGTAGCCACATCACCAATGGACGCATTCAGGAGAAGGACCATGAGACGTGCAGCGGCAGTGCTGATTGCGGCGGCGGCTTCCGCCGTTGCCTTGGCCGCACCGGCCGGTGCGATACCGGATCAGGGCACCCCCGAGTTCGACACCTACATGCAGGGCCTGGAACGCAATGGGTTCAATTTGAATCCGGATACCGCCTGGCGCGTCGCCCATCAGGCGTGTGAAGGCGGTCTTCCCGGCTTCATCGGTTGGGAACTGATGGCGCAGGGGGTCGTCGGCCCGGGCGCGGACCAGCGGCTGATGGATGTGGCCCGGAAGTACGCCTGCCCGGTGCAGTAGCTATCCGCTCTTGCGGCGGAATTCCCGTCGGCTCTCCGCCGGCCCGTGCGACCGTGACTGCTTGGCTCCGCCGTCTTTGTGATCGGCCCCGCCCGCCGCCTTCGCGTTCTTACGCTCCAGCGCCTCCCGGAACTTGCGCTTGTTCTCGTCTGCGGCGGACTCTGGTTCGGGCATACCCGGAGCCTAGCTCAGCGCAGGACGTACCGGGGGCAGATGCTCAGCGCACGCCCGGCGGCAGGCCGTACAGGTGATGAATCGGCAGCGTCAGCAGCACACGGCGGTCCGTCACCATGGCCTGGCGGTAGTCGTCCCAGTCCGGATGCTCCCCGGCAATGTTGCGATACAAGGTAATCAGCGCCTCGACAGTGTCGTCGTCGGGCGCGGCGGCCGGCGGCGTCAGCTGGGCATCCCCCTCGGCGACGGCGTAGGCCCAGCCGTCGTCGGAATCCACCAGCAGCGACGCCCTGGGGTCACGGCGCAGGTTGCGGGTCTTGGCACGCGGTTCGGTGACCGATATCTGCACCACCAGAGATCGAGGGTCGAAGTAGTACTGCACATTCGACAGCTGGGGGCGCCCGTCCTTCTTGATGGTGGCCAACACGCCCAGCGAATTCCCGCTGATCAAAGCCAGCAACTTGTCGTCGAACACCTGGCGTCCCATGATCGAAGCCTACCGACGTGAGCGGCTGTTGCCAGCGTTCTTTCACCGATTGGAGGGGCCTTCTCCATGACCCGTTATGCACTGTTCCTGCGCGGCGTGAACGTCGGCGGAGTCAATCTCAAGATGGCCGAGGTCGCCGCCACGTTGACCGCCGCTGGATTCAGCGAGGTCCGTACGCTGCTGGCCACCGGCAACGTGCTGGTGGACTCACCCGCCGACGCCGCGGCGGTGCGTGCCAGCGCCGAGGCGGCCTTGCGGGAGCGCTTCGGATATCCGGCCTGGGTGCTGGTCTACGACATCGATACGCTGCGCGACATCGTGGCGGCGTATCCCTTCGAACCCGAGGTCCCAGGTCTGCAGTCCTACGTCACGTTCGTGGCCGACGACGCGGCGCTGACCGAACTGGCCGAGCTCGCAGCCGATGCCGACGAGAAGATCGCCGTCGGTGAAGGGGTGATCTACTGGCAGCTCCCCAAGGGCGACACCCTGACGAGCGCGGTGGGAAAGACGATGGGCAACAAGCGGTACAAGTCCGCCACCACCACCCGCAACCTGCGCACGCTGAGCAAGGTGCTGCAAGCCGACGCGCACCGGTAAGGTCGCGGGCGTGAGCAAGGCAGAAAAAGTTGCCCTGACCGGGGTTTCCGAGACCGCGCTACTGACGCTGAACGCACGGGCGAACGAGGCCCGCCGGCCCGACCGGATCATCGACGACCCGACTGCGGTGGCGCTGGCGGACTCGATCGACTTCGACTTCGCGAAGTTCGGCACCACCCGCCAGGACATTGCCGTACGCGCCCTGGCCTTCGACACCGAGGCCCTGCGCTTTCTGCGGCGGCACCCGACGGGCACCGTGGTCGCCTTGGCCGAGGGTTTGCAGACCAGTTTCTGGCGCCTGAGCGAGGCCGTCGAGGACCCGCAATTCCGTTGGCTCACCGTGGATCTGCCTCCGATCATCGAGATCCGCGAGCGGCTGCTCCCCGCTGAGGCGCGGGTGTCGGTATGCGCCCAATCCGCGTTGGACTACAGCTGGATGGACCAGGTCGATCCGGGCAACGGCGTGTTCATCAGCGCAGAGGGCCTGCTGATGTATCTGGAGCCCGAGCAGTCGCTCGGCCTGATCGCCGAATGCGCCCGCCGCTTTCCGGGCGGCCGGATGATCTTCGACCTTCCACCGGCCGGGGTCGGCTGGCTGGTCCGCCACGGCGTTCCGACCTCGCTGCGTTACCGCGCGCCGGCGATGCCGTTCACGCTGTCGGCGGCGCAGATCGCCAAGCTGGTGGACACCGTGCCGGGCGTCCGGGCCGTCCATGACCTGCAGCTGCCGCGAGGCCGCGGGCTGCTGTTCAACACGCTGCTGCCGGCCGCATACCGGTTGCGGGCGCTGGCCAATGTGCGCCCGTCGCTGACCCTGCTGGAATTCGGCTAGGAGACATTGCTCTCGAAGGCCGCGTCGAGGTAGCGCAGGGCATCGGCCTTGCCCAGCCCCACCGCGCGGGCCGCGGCGGCGAATGCGGCCGCCGCCCGGGCCATGGCCGCATCGGCGGGGTCACGGCTGGCCACGAAGGTGCCGAAGCGGCCCCGAGTTTCGACGACGCCGCCGGCCTCCAGTTCGCGGTACGCGCGCGCGACCGTGTTGACCGCCAGACCCAGTTGACTCGCCAGCTCGCGCACCGTCGGCAGCCGGGTGCCGGCGGGCAGTGATCCGGCCCGGACCGCCTCGATCAGCGCGACTCTGATCTGCTCGAACAGCGGCCCGTCGGCATGCACGTCGGTTTTCAGCAGGTCGGAGAAGTCCATGCGGCCAGTATCCCGCTATGTTGGTGACGTGCGGGTGGTGGTGTTCAGTGGCGCAGGTATCTCAGCGGAGAGCGGGATACCTACATTCCGCGACGACGAGAAGGGCCTCTGGTCCCAATACGACCCCTACGAGGTGTCCAGCATCGACGGCTGGAATCGGCAGCCAGAGCTGGTCTGGGGCTGGTATGTCTGGCGCTGCCAGCTGGCCCGCCGTTATGAGCCCAACCTGGGCCACACCGCGATCGCGGACTGGGAACAGCACGCCGAGGTCCAGGTCATCACCCAGAACGTCGACAATCTGCACGAGCGCGGCGGCAGCTCCACGGTGCACCATCTGCACGGGCGGATGTTCACCTTCCGCTGCTCGGACTGCAGTCAACCGCACGACACGCAGCTGCCGGAGCTGGCGGAGCCGGTTCTCGAGATCATGCCGCCGCAGTGCGAGTGTGGCGGCTTGATCCGCCCGGACGTGGTGTGGTTCGGCGAAGATCTGCCCGACGGGCCGTGGAACGCATCAGTGGAAGCCGTCGAGGCTGCCGACGCGATGATCGTGGTCGGCACGTCCGGGGTGGTCTATCCGGCGGCCAGCCTGCCCGAGCGGGCGCTGGAGCTTGGCAAGCCCGTCATCCAGGTGAATCCCGAGCCCACACCACTGTCGGAGCGGGCCACCGTGTTCCTGCGTACTACCGCCTCGGCAGCCCTTCCGGGGATGGCGCAGCGCCTGCCGTTCCTGCTGCGCTGACTCTAGGCCGGGCGGCTGGCCGAGCCCAGCGCGAATTCCGAGACCGGCAACGGCACCCAGGCCGGGAACTGCTGCCCACGCCGCGCCCTGTCGACGACGAAGCCGGCAGCGGTGATCATCTGTTCGGTCTCGCGGTGGGTGTGGCAGTTACCGAACAGGCGGGGCCAGAAGGTGGCGTCGGCCAGCCGTTGGAGTCCACCGCGCACGCCGGGGCTGGCGACATGCTCGAAGTAGCGCAGCTCGCCGCCGGGCTTCAGCAATGAGAACAGCTGACGCAGCACCGCCTCGGGGCGCTCGACCGAACACAAGACCAGCGAGCACACAATCGCATCGAAGGGCTCCGCGGGGTCCAAGGCCTCGACGGTGCTGGCCACCACCGTGATCGGCACCGGCGCCGCCGCCGCGGCAACTTCGGCGGCCTCCCGCAGTTGTGACTCTGGTTCGGCTGCCACCACCGCGGTCACGGTGTCGGGGTAGAAGGCGAAGTTGCTTCCGGTGCCGGCGCCGACCTCCAGCACGCGGCCCGACAATCCCGCCAGGTTTTCGCGGCGACGGTCGCGCAACCAGTCGGTCTCGTGGCTGGACATGAAGGTCCAGATCCGGGCGAACAGCGGGTTGTCGAGCGTGTCCGGAGCGGTCATGGGAGCCACCCTAGCCGCGATCGCGAGACCGGCGGAGCCGGGCGAAGCGGGTCGCGGCCATCAAGCCCCGCCGCGATCGCGAGACCGGCGGAGCCGGGTGAAGCGGGTCGCGGCCATCAAGCCCCGCCGCGATCGCGAGACCGGCGGAGCCGGGTGAAGCGGGTCGCGGCCCTACCCTCGGCAGCAGTGGCCTCAAGGGAACGATCTTGTTAACGCTACCGGTCAGTAATATTGCCATCATTTCCCGAAACGTAACTCAATGATTCCTTAATAGTGACCCATACGCTCAGGGTTATGTGGATCGACGACTCCAGTGCCGACGTCATCAAGGTCGACTTCGAGGCTCTCTACCACGGCGATTTCCTCGTCGAGGGCGACACCTCCGAGCAGTTCGACGGCTTGCACGCACTGCTGGCCAGCTGATTGATCGGCGCCGCGAGAGCGGCGTCGTTCACGGTCGCGCTATTGCGTGGCGACGGCCGCCCCGTCCGAGCGGGCCGCCAATTTTGAGTCATCCCATTTCTCTTACATTCAGGATCGGCCCCGCGCTGCGGTGACTACACCCGTGCGCCTGGCCGCCGCCCAGCCATCCCCGGTGTCGTTAAACGACAACGCCGAACGTGCAATCAGGCCGAAAAATCCGTGGGTGGATTCTCCGGCCTGATTACACGTTCGGCGCAGGTAATGCCTCTACAGCCTCAGGCCAATGGCCTCAAGACCACGGTCAGGCGACATTCTCCTCGTCGTCTACCTCGATCATGCTGCTCAGGCGTCCGAGGATGATGTCCTCGGCCTCGGACACCATCCGCGACACCAGCTCGTCGACGGTCGGGATGTCGTTGATGAGGCCCATCGCGGTGCCCACCGTCCAGATCCCGGCGTCAATGTCACCTTCGTCGAAGACGCGGCGTCCGCGCACGCCGGCCACCAGGTCCTGGATGTCGGGGAACTGGCCGCCCTTGTTGAGGATTTCGACAACCTCACGGGACACCGCGTTGCTGGCCACCCGAGCGGTGTTGTGCAACGTCCGGAAGATCAGCTCGGTGCCGCGCTCGTCGCCGGCGACGATGGCTTCCTTGACGTTCTGGTGGATGCAGGACTCCACGGTGCACATGAACCGCGATCCCATGTTGACGCCGTCGGCACCCAGGGCCAGCGCCGCGACCAGGCCGCGGGCGTCGGCGAAACCGCCGGAGGCGATCATCGGGATCTCGATCTGCGCCGCCGCGGCCGGGATCAGCACCAGGCCGGGGATGTCGTCCTCACCCGGGTGACCGGCGCACTCGAACCCGTCGATGCTGATGCCGTCCACGCCCAGGCTCTGCGCCTTGACCGCGTGCCGCACCGAGGTGCACTTGTGCAGAACCTTGATGCCGTTGTCGTGAAACATCGGCAGGTGCGGCGCCGGGTTGGACCCGGCGGTCTCGACGATCTTGATGCCGGCGTCGACGATCACCTGGCGGTACTCGTCGTAGGGCGGCGGGTTGATCGCCGGCAGGATGGTGAGGTTCACCCCGAACGGCTTGTCGGTGAGATCGCGGGTCTTGGCGATCTCGTTGGCCAGGTCGGCCGGCGTCGGCTGGGTGAGCGCGGTGAGGAAGCCGAGCGCGCCGGCGTTGGCGACCGCGGCCACCAGCTCCGCGCGACCCACCCACTGCATGCCGCCTTGGGCGATGGGGTGCTCGACCCCGAACGCCTCGGTGAACTTCGTTGTCAGAGCCATGTCATTCCTTACCTGGGGGCCATCCGGATCGCACCGTCGAGGCGGATCACCTCGCCGTTGAGCATCGGGTTGTTGATGATGTGTTCGGCCAGGGCGCCGTACTCGTCGGGGTCGCCCAGGCGAGACGGGTGGGGCACCTGCGCGCCCAGCGACTTCTGCGCCTCCTCGGGCAGCGAGCCCAGCAGCGGCGTCTTGAACAGGCCCGGGGCGATGGTGCAGACCCGGATCAGTTCACGCGACAGGTCACGAGCGATCGGCAACGTCATACCGACCACGCCGCCCTTGGAGGCCGAGTAGGCGGCCTGCCCGATCTGACCCTCGAACGCCGCCACGGAGGCGGTGTTGATGATGACGCCGCGCTCGCCGTTGATCGGCTCGGTCTTGGCGATCCGCTCGGCCGAGAGCCGCAGCACGTTGAACGTGCCGATCAGGTTGACCTGGATGATCTTGGTGAAGGCGTCCAGCGGGAAAGCGCCGTCTTTGCTCAGCGTCTTGATCGCGTTGCCGATTCCGGCGCAGTTGACGTTGATCCGCACGGGGCCAAGAGATTCCGCGACGTCCAGCGCCGCACCGACCGCCTCGGGGTCAGCCACGTTGGCTTCGACAAAACGAGCCCGGTCACCGAGCTCGGCGACCACGTCCTCGCCCTTGAGGTCGATCACCACGACCTGTCCGCCGGCGTCCAGCAGGCGCTTGGCGGTCGCCAAACCCAAACCGGAAGCACCGCCGGTGACAACGGCAACCGCGTCCTTGATCTGCACTCTCTTGGCCCCTCTCAATCCCAACCGTCTGGTTGGTCGGGACTATACCCAGTCGCTCAGGATGGACTCATTGTCGGCTCCCAGAACGGCCGGCGGGGTGGGGACGTCGGGAACGCTGCGGGAGAACCGCGGCGCCGGCAGCGGCTGCAGATAGCCGTCGACGTCGTAGAAGGTATCGCGTTCGGCGATGTGCGAATCGTCCAACACCTCGTTGAAGGCCAACACCGGTGCCACGCAGGCGTCGGAGCCGGCGAACACCGTGGCCCAGTGGTCGCGGTCGTGGGCGGCGAACGCCGCGGTCAGCCTCTCGCGCAGCACCGGCCATCCGCTGACGTCGTTCTGCCCCGGCAATTCTGCGGGGTCCAACTCCAGCTTGGCCAGCAGTTCGGCGTAGAACTGCGGCTCGATCGCACCGACCGACACGTACTTGCCGTCGGAGCATTCGTAGGTGTCGTAGTAGGGCGCACCGGTGTCGAGCATGTTCACGCCGCGCTCGTCGCTCCACATGCCCTGAGCCCGGAAGCTCCACATCATCGCCGACAGCACGCTGGCGCCGTCGACCATCGCGGCGTCGATCACCTGGCCCTTGCCGGAGGTCTGGCGCTCCCACAGCGCGGCCAGGATGCCGACCAGCAGGAACATCGATCCACCACCGAAGTCGCCGGCCAGGTTCAGCGGCGGCACCGGCTTCTCGCCGTTGCGCCCGATCGCGTGCAGCACGCCGGTGATCGAGATGTAGTTGATGTCGTGACCGGCCTGCTGGGCGCGCGGACCGGACTGTCCCCAGCCGGTCATCCGGCCGTAGATCAGCCGCTCGTTGACCTTGGCGCAGTCTTCCGGGCCGAGGCCGAGGCGCTCGGTGACGCCCGGCCGGAAACCCTCGATCAGCACATCGGCCTTGGCCACCAGCTTCAGCACCAGGTCACGGCCTTCCGGCGACTTGAGGTCGGCGGTCACCGAGCGCCGGTTGCGAAGCATGGCGTCTTTGCTGGGTCCACCGCCGAACTTCGGCTGCCGATCCACCCGAACCACGTCGGCCCCGAGGTCGCCGAGGATCATCGCCGCGTGCGGCCCTGGTCCGATGCCGGCCAATTCGATGACCCGCAGCCCCGCCAGTGGTCCCGCCATTTCTGCCTCCTCGTCGTAAGCGTGTGTGACCTGCATCCTAAAGTGACACCCATGACCGCTAGCCACGCCGCCATCGACTCCCTCGCCCCAGTCGCGGGACTGACCGTCGCCCTGAACGACGGAGTGTTCTCGGTGACCATCGACCGACCCGAGAGCCTCAACTCGGTGACCACGCCGGTGTTGGCCGGTATTGCCGACGCCATGGAGGCCGCTGCCCGCGACCCGCGGGTGCGCGTCGTGCGGTTCGGTGGGGCGGGACGCGGGTTCAGCTCCGGTGCGGGGATCGGCGCCGAGGACGAGGTCGACGGCGTGCAGACCGACATCATCGTCGAGGCCAATCGCGCGATCCGGGCGATCGCCGCGCTGCCGCGGCCGGTGGTCGCGGTCGTCCAGGGCCCGTGCGCCGGCATCGGGGTGTCCCTGGCGTTGGCCTGCGACTTGGTCGTGGCCTCGGACAAGGCCTTTTTCCTGTTGGCATTCACCAAGATTGGGCTGATGCCCGATGGCGGCGCCTCTGCGTTGGTGGCGGCGGCCGTGGGCCGGATTCGCGCCCTGCGGCTGGCGTTGCTGGCCGAACGGCTCTCCGCGGCAGACGCTTTGGAGTGGGGCCTGGTCAGCGCGGTGTACCCGGCCGAGGAGTTCGACGCCGAGGTGGACAAGCTGCTGGCCACCGTGCTCGCCGGCCCCGCGGCGGCGTTCTCCAAGACCAAGCACGCCATCAACTCCGCGACCCTGACCGAGCTGGATGCCACCCTGGACCGCGAATACGTCGGCCAGTCAATCCTGTTGAACGCCCACGACTTCCGCGAGGGAGCCCGCGCATTCCAGGAGCGGCGTCCGGCCGTCTTCACCGACTCCTAAGCGGCGCGCCTCACCGGTGCCGAGCGTGCGCAGAATGCCGCGCTCAACGGCGTGTCCCTGTACAGACACGCACACTCGCGCCAATGAATGAGGCAATGATCCCGCGAAGTGAGAGCTACATCCCGAAGATCGGGGGCAGCGCCAGCACCATCACCAGCCCCCAGACCAGATGGGTCAGCACCGGCGCCAGCACGCCGCCGGTGGCGCGCCGTTCGAAGGCGCACACGGTGCCGAGTATCAGTGCGGCCACCCCGACCATGAGGTTGCCGGCCGCCATCATCGCCGCGATGTAGAGCAGGGTGGACCACACCAACGGGGAGCGGCGACCGAACGCGCTGAACAGTGCGCCGCGGAAGAACAGCTCCTCGGCGATCGCGTTGCACAGTGCGATCAGCACCACCAGCCGCCAGGAGACCTCGGTGGTGTAGGCCAGGATTGCGACCACCTGATCGGCCAGCGGTGGGATGTCCTGCACCGCAAGCCCGCCCAGCAGGAACACCCCGCCGAGCAACAGGCCGACGCCGGTGCCGGTGAACACCGGCCGCTCGTTGCGTCCGCGGAACCTCAACACGCCCAGGTGCAGCGGTCCGGCCACGACCGCCCCCACCGTCCAGACCGCGGCCAAGACCAGCGACAGCCAGTAGAACGACGCGTCTCCTGGAAGTTTGCTGTGCATGGCGACCAGGACCGCGGCGCCGATCAGCACCACCACCCCGACGACGACTCGACGGCGCTGCACCACGGCCCGTGGTTCGTGATAGGGCGGGGCCACCCTGGACATGATGGCGGTGATCTCGCGCAGCAGGCCGGGGCGAGGTGGACTGATCTGGGTCATAGAGGGACGTCCCATCAGCAGCGGGTTAGCCAACGTCCCTTAACGTAGCGACCGAATGGCGGCCGGTGGCCCAAATGCGCTAGTTCGCTCGATGGACTTCCGTCAGGTGCCGGTAGGCCGCGGCATTGAGCCGATTGTTGCCGACCTCGTCCTCGCTGAGTTCCCGTCGCACCTTGCCCGGCACCCCTGCGACCAGGGACCGGGGTGGCACCACCATCCCCTGCGGGACGACGGCGCCCGCCGCGACCAGCGAGCCCTCCCCCACGACGGCACCGTTGAGGACGATCGCACCCATGCCGATCAGGCAGTCGTCCTCAATGGTGCAGCCGTGCAGCACCGCGTTGTGCCCCACACTGACCCGCTGGCCCACCCGCACCGGGAACCCCGGGTCGACGTGGACGGTCACGCCGTCCTGGATGTTGGACTCCGCACCGATCTCGATCGGTTCGACCTCGGCGCGCAGCGTCGCCGAGTACCACACGCTCGCCCGATCGGCCAGGCGGACCTGGCCGATCAGGCTGGCGTTGGGCGCAGCCCAGGACTCGGGGTGCAGCTGCGGGGCGTGATCCCCGATGGGGATCAGCAGCGGCTGTGGCCGGTCGCTCAACGCGCCTTCCACACCGGGGCACGCTTCTCGGCGAACGCCCGGGGCCCCTCCTTGGCGTCCTCGCTCCGCAACACCTTGGAGAACTCCCGGCCGGTCCTGGCCCAGGCGGCCACCTCGTCGACGACGACGCCGTCGTCGACCCCGTAGGCGATCCGCTTGGTGGCCCACACCGACAGCGGTGCGTTGACGGTGATGCGTTCGGCCAGCTCCAGCGCTGCCTCCAGGGCGCTGCCGTCCTCGACCACCCGGTTGACCAGTCCCCAGCGGGCCGCGTCGGCCGCCGAGATGGGCTCCCCGGTGTAGAGCAGTTCCAGAGCAACCTTGCGGGGCAGGTGGTCGACGATGCGGAACACCCCGCCCGCTCCGGCGACCAGGCCCCGCTTGACCTCGGGCAGCCCGAACTGGGCGCGCTCCTCGGCGATCACCAGGTCGCTGGCCAGCGCCAGCTCGGTGCCACCGCCCAGCGCGGTGCCGTTGACCGCCGCGATGGTCGGCTTGTCGATGAAGTGCTGCACGTAGCCCGCGAAGCCCCACTCCGGGTGGTCGGGGTGGTAGATGTTCTCCCGGGCGGCGATCGCCTTGAGGTCGGCGCCGGCACTGAACGACTTGTCGCCGGCTCCGGTGAGCACCACCGCGCGCACCTCGTCGTCGGCCTGCGCCTGCGCCAGGGCATCGCCGACGCCCTTGCTCACCGCGCCGTTGATCGCGTTGCGCGCCTCGGGCCGGTTGATCGTGACCAGCAGGACGTTGCCGCGCCGCTCTAGCAGAACGGCCCCTTCACTCACAGCAGCTCCAGTACTCACAGCAGCTCCAGAATAGTCGCGTTGGCCTGACCGCCGCCCTCGCACATGGTCTGCAGTCCGTAACGAATCCCGTTGGCGCGCATGTGGTACAGCAGCGTGGTCATGATCCGCGCGCCGGAACCGCCGAGCGGGTGGCCCAGTGCGATGGCCCCACCGTTGGGGTTGAGCTTCTTCGGGTCGGCACCAATGTCGGCGAGCCAGGCCATGGGCACCGGGGCAAACGCCTCGTTGACCTCGAAGGCCCCGATGTCGTCGACGCTCAGACCGGACCGCTGCAGCGCCTTCTGCGTGGCCGGGATCGGCGCGGACAGCATCATCACCGGGTCGGAGCCGGCCAGCGTCGCGGTGTGCACCCGCGCCAGCGGGGTCAGGCCCAGCTCCTTGGCCTTCTCCGCCGACATGAACAGCAGCGCCGCCGAGCCGTCGGAGATCTGGCTGGAGTTGCCGGCGTGGATCACGCCGTCCTCCTTGAAGGCGGGCTTGAGCTGGCCCATCTTCTCCAGGGTGGTGCCGCGGCGGATGCCTTCGTCTTCGCTGATGACATTGCCCTCGGGGTCGGTGATCGAGACGATCTCGTCCTTGAAGGCGCCCGCGTCCTGGGCGGCAGCGGCCTTTTCGTGCGACGCCAGCGCGAACTCGTCGAGCGCGGTACGGCTCAGGCCCCACTTGGTGGCCATCATCTCCGCACCGATGCCCTGGTTGGGGGTCTGCTCGTAGCGCGCCTTGAAGGATTCGCCGTAGGGCCGGCCGCCGTTGGCCAGCGACGAGCCCATCGGGGTCCGCGACATCGACTCGACACCACCGGCGACGACTACGTCGTAGTGTCCGGCGATCACACCGGCGGCTGCGAAGTGCACCGACTGCTGGCTCGAACCACACTGGCGGTCCACCGTCACCGCGGGGACGCTCTCAGGCCAGCCCGCGCTCAGCACAGCGGTCCGGCCGATGTCCAGGGCCTGCTCGCCGGCCTGCATGACGCAGCCCCAGATCACGTCGTCGACCAGCGCCGGGTCAACACCGGCGCGCGTGACCAGTCCATTGAGAACCTGGGCGGACAACTCCGCGGGGTGGACCCCCGACAGGCCGCCGTTGCGCTTGCCGACCGGCGAACGCACTGCTTCCACAATGACGGCTTCAGCCATGGTGCTCCTTCATTCGACGAGGTGTAGTTGACCTCGATTGTCAACCAACCGGTAGGCGGAGCCCCAAGGGGGGGTGGACATCGGCCGGTCAGGCCACGGGATCGAACTCCAAATGCAGGTCCTGCAGCCCCCGCATGATGAACGTCGGCTCGAAATTGAAGTGACGCGCTTCCGGGCTGCCGTGCTTGTCCTCGCAGATCCGGATATCGGCCATCCGGTCCAGGATCCGGTTGAGTGAGATCCTGCCCTCGGCGCGGGCCAGCGGTGAGCCGGGGCAGGAGTGCACCCCCCGCCCGAATGCCACATGCTCGCGCACGTTGGCCCGGTCGATCCGGAACTCGGCGGGCTCTTCGAACTTGCGTGGATCACGGTTGCTCGCCCCGGGCAGCAGCATGACGGTGGTGCCGGCGTGCACCGTCGTCTCCCCCACGGTCGTCGTGGTGCGCGCCATCCGGAAGTGCGCTTTGACCGGGCTCTCGGTACGCAACGTCTCCTCCAGGAACACCGGGATGCGGTTGCGATCCTCACGCAGCAGCGCCTGCAGGTCGGGACGTTCGGCGATCACCCGCAGGCCGGCGCTGAGCAACTTGACGGTGGTCTCCTGGCCCGCGGCGAACAGGAAGGTGGCGAGCCGCACCACGTCGATGATCTCGGGTGTGGACCCGTCGTCGTATTTGGCCTGGGCCAGTTCGGTCAGCACGTCCCCCCGCGGTTGCTTGCGACGGTCTTCGACGTAGGCGTAGAACCGTTCGTCCAGCCATTGCAGCGGGTTGTGGGAGATGGGGTCCTCATCCAGCGCGCCCACCTGCTCGCCCGCCATCACCTGCCGGAAGTCCCGGTGATCGCCCTCGGGCACCCCGAGCAGATCGGCGATGACCAGCGTGGAAAACGGCTTCGCATAGTCCTCGATGAACTCACACCGGCCCTTTGCGACAAACCTGTCCAGCTGCTCATCGGCGAGCCGCCACATGAACTCCTCGTTCTCCTTGAGCCGCTTCGGGGTCAGCAGCCGACTCAAGAGCCCCCTGGTTCGGGTGTGCTCCGGTGGATCCTGGGTAACGATGTGCTCACTCATCGGGATCTCGTGCCGGCGCGCATCGATGAGATCACCGACGTCTCGGACATCCTCTCCCACGGATTCGAATGACAGTCCAGAAAACGGGCCGGCGACCGAGACGCATGCCGAGAATGCCGGATCTTTGTACACGGCAAGGGCTTCGGCATGCCCAGTGACGGCATGCACGCCCAGGTGCGGCTGGTGTGCGACCGGACACTTGGCCCGCAGGCTGTCAAAGTAGGGGTACGGGTCGGGAATCAACGACTGGTCGCTGAAGAAGTCGACCGACTCGAATTCGCTCACGCTGTGCCTCCTGCGGTTGTCACTGCACCATCTCGGTGACGGCAGTCACCTGGGCGTCTGAAATGTCCATGACCGCGTCGAGGTTCTCGGCGATGTCCTCGGCGGTCAGCGGTGTACGCACGATTCCCGGGGTGCGGACCACGGCGATGCGTGCCACCCCGCCCATACCGACTTGCAGTACCTCTCCGTTGAGCGGGCAGTCTTCGTGGGCGAGAAATGCCACTGCGGGCGCGCACAATTCGGGAGGCATGCCGGCATTGATGGTGTCCATGACCTCTTTGGGTATAGACAACTGGGCGGCCACGGAATCGGAGTGCGACGCCGACATCCGGGTGTACGCGCGCGGTGCGACGGCGTTGACCCGGATGCCGTGGGTGAGGCCCTCTGTTGCCAGGTTGCGGGTCAGGCCGAACACCGCCCCCTTGGCGGCGCCGTAGCTGCTCAGCTCAGAGATGCCGCCCAGCATGGCTTCGGAGACGGTGTTGACGATGCGGCCGTAGCCCGCCGCGACGAAGTGCGGCCAGGCCGCCTGGGTCACCAAAACCGTGCCGTAGAAGTGCACGTCGAACATGTTGCGGAAGCGGTCCCTCGACAGTGTCTCGAACAGGCCCGGATCGTGGATGCCCGCGTTGTTGACCACCACGTCGATCCGGCCGAAGGCTTCGACCGCGGTGTCGACGATCGCTTGCGCGCCGTGTGGTTCGGCTACCGACGCAAAGCACGCGACCGCCTGGCCACCGCTGTCGGTGATCTCGCGCACCACTTCGTCTGCCGGCGCCGATGAGGAGCCGTCCCCGTTGATGCCGGCTCCATAGTCGGCGACCACCACGCGAGCTCCCTTGGCTGCCAACAACATCGCGTGGCTCCGCCCCACCCCGCGCCCTGCTCCGGTGACAACGGCGACCCGACCGTCAAACCGCAACGGGCTCATGGCGCATCGAAGAGCACCGGCAGCGCGGTCGGCGACCGGAACACCTGGCCGCGGATGTGTGGATCGCCACCGTCGGGATCCAGCCGAAGGTTGGGCAGCCGGTCCAACATCAGGCCGACCGCATCGCGCATCTCCATCCGGGCGAGGTGGCTGCCCAGGCAGACATGGGCTCCGTGGCCCCACGACACATGGACCTTGGACTCGCGGAAGATGTCGAACACATTCGGGTCGCGGTAGCGGTCCTCCTGTCGGTTGGCGGCGCCCAGCATCGGCATCACCGCGGACCCGGCTGGAATGTGCACCCCGCCCAACTCAGTGTCGCGGACGGCCACCCGGGTGATCGTCAGCAGCGGCGCATCCCAGCGCACCCCCTCTTCGATCGCCTGCGGCAGCAGGGAGCGATCGGCCCGGACGGCGTCGAGTTGATCGGTGTGGGTGAGCAGCGCGAGCAGCAGGTTGCCCAGGGAACGGTAGGTGGTCTCGATGCCGGCCGGCAGCAGCAGCCGCAGGAACGAGAAGATCTCCTCGTCGGAGAGCTTCTGGTCGTCGATCTCGGCGTCGGCGAGCCGGCTGATCAGATCATTGCGCGGCTCGCTGCGGCGGGCGGCCAGAATCGGGGTGAAGTAGTCGCGCAACGCCAGCGAGGCGGCCCGGCCCCGCTCCGGGTTGATGGTGAAGGACAGCAGCGAGATGGACCAGCGCTGGAACTGTTCGTAGTCCTGCTCGGGTAGTCCCAGGATCCGCGCGATGATCCTGGTCGGGTACTCGAAGTTGAACTCTTTGACCAGATCGGCGTGGCCGCGGTCGGCGAACCGGTCGATCAGCTGGTTGGCCACCGGTATCACCAGTTCGTGTTCCCAGCCGGCCACCGCCCGGGGTGAGAACGCCTTGGACACCAGTGCACGGTGCCGACCGTGCACCGGCTCGTCCATGCCCAGCATCACCTGCTCGCCGAGCACGTCGCCGAAGGTGTCGATGATGATCGACGACGAGAATGTCTCGTTGTCGCGCAGCATCTTCAGCACGTCTTCGTGGCGGTACACCATGAATACCGGCTTGGATTCCTCATGGGGCATCCCGGACATGTCGATGCGCTGCACCGGTTCCTCGCGACGCAGCCGGGCAAGCTCGGTGTAGGGGTCACGCACGTCCCCGGAGACCACGTCGTCGAAGGCGCCGAAATCCTCCAGATCGTCAAACAATTGCACTGGTAACTCCTTCTAGACGGCTGGGTAGGCGACGGATTTGATCTCGGTGTACTGGTCGAATCCGGCGACCCCGTTCTGGCGTCCGACGCCGCTGGCCTTGTAGCCGCCGAAGGGTGTGTCGGCTCCATAACCTGCGGCGCCGTTGATGCCGAGGAAGCCGGCGCGAAGGCGTTTGGCCACGGCCAGAGCGTGATCCAGCGACCCGGACATGACGTTTCCGGCCAGCCCGTAGACGCTGTCGTTGGCGATCCGCACCGCATGGTCCTCGTCGTCGTAGGGAATGACGGCGAGCACCGGCCCGAAGATCTCTTCCTGGGCGATGGTCATCGAATTGTCGACATCGGTGAACAGGGTTGGGCGAACATAGAATCCGCGTTCCAAGCCCTCTGGGGGCTCCACACCGCCGACCAGGAGGCGGGCGCCCTCCTCGACACCCTTCTGGATGTAGCCGCGAATACGGTCGCGCTGTTTGGCCGAGATCACCGGGCCGCACAGGGTTGCCGGGTTCTGCGGGTCACCCGGGGCGACGCCTTCGTAGATGCCCTGCAGAATGCCGACGCCCTCGTCGTAGCGCGATCGTGGCAGCAGCAGCCGGGTCGGGTTGGCGCACCCCTGACCGGCATGCATGCACGGCGCGATGCCCATCATGCAGCCCAAGGCGAAGTCGGCGTCCTCGAGCACGATGGTCGCCGATTTGCCGCCGAGTTCCAGGAAGAGCCGCTTCATGGTGGCCGCGCCCTTTTCCATGATGCGCTTGCCCACCGCGGTGGACCCGGTGAATGAGATCATGTCGACTTTGGGCGACAGCGTCAGCTCCTCGCCGATCAGTGGGTCGGATGCCGTGACGACATTGACGACACCCGCAGGGATATCGGTGTTCTCGGCGATCAACCGGCCCAAACTGGTGGCGTTGAACGGTGTGTCGGGTGCAGGTTTGAGGACGACGGTGTTGCCGGTCGCCAGCGCCTGACCGATCTTGTGGATGGTGACCTCGAAGGGAAAGTTCCACGGCACGATGGCCCCGACCACACCGACGGCCTCCCGCCAGACCCTTCTGGTGGTGTTGACCCCGGTGACCGACACGAACGCATCACCAAGCGACGTCTCCCACGGGTAGTCATCGATCAACTGCGCCGGGTAATTCAGAGCATCGGAGAGCGGCGCATCCAGCTGCGGGCCGTGGGTGATCGCCCGCGGGCACCCGACCTCGGCGATGAGTTCTTCCCGCAGCTCTTCGCGTTCGCTTTCCAGCGCCTCCTGCAGTTGGCGCAGGCAGCGCTGCCGGAAGGCGTGGTCGGCCGACCAGTCGGTGTCGTCGAAGGCCCGCCGGGCGGCGTCGATGGCCCGGTGCATATCTGCCGGCGATGCGTCGGCGACCTCGCCGATCAGTTCCTCGGTGGCCGGGTTGATGTTGGCGAAGGTGCCGGCTTGCCCGTCGACGAGTTTGCCGTCGATCATCATCCGGGATTCGAAGCGCACCTGGGGTAACTCAGACATTGTGGTCCTTCGTCAAAGAGCCGAACCGCGGCAGACCCATCATGATTCGGATCATCTGGTGTAGTGCCGCGGCGGGGAGTAACCGACTGACTATCAACAGCATTCGCGCATCGGGACCAACCGGTCGCCGCGCGAACGGCGCGTGGGATTCCAGCGCCTTGGCCAGCCCGGACGCAAAGCGCTCCGGTGAGCGGGCTGCGACCTTGGTGGCCAAGCGGCCCCGTTTGTCGATGGTGGCGTGGTGTCGTGCGTAGGCTCCGGCGAAATCGCGGCAGTCGGTGGTGCCGGCGTCGGTGATGATCTCGGTGTCATAGGTGCCCGTCACGAGTACGGTGACGCCGAGTCCGAAGGGTGCGATTTCGTTGGCCAACGATTCACCCCACCGTTCCAGTGCGCCCTTGGCCGCGGAATACGCCGCGGTCGTGGGCATGCCGCGCACCCCGCCCGCACTGGAGACCAGCACGATGCGCCCGCGCCCAGCAGCGCGCATCGCGGGCAGCAGGGCGTTGGTCAGCGCCACCGGCCCGAAGACCGAGGTGGCGAACATGCGCTCCCACAGTTCGGCCGGCGTTTCTTCGGCCATGCCGGCGGCGGAGATCCCGGCATTGTGCACCACCGCATACGGCGCGCCGACCGCTGCCTCAATGGCTTTGGCCGCTGCCGCCACCGACGCGGCGTCGGTGAGGTCCAGCGGGATCCCGATCAGGCGGGTGTCGTCCTCGGACGCCCCGCTGGCCTGGCGCAGTGCCTGCAGGCCCGTCTCCGGGGACCGCATCGCCGCCACCACCTGCCAGCCGCGGCGGTACAGGTGCGCCGCCGAGGCCAATCCGAGCCCGCGCGAGGCGCCGGTGATGACAACGCTGCGCGGCTCAGTCATCACCCGGTCCGCACCGTCCCCCGTCGGCGGGCAGCTCCACGTCGGGTCGGCCGTTGGGTTGGCCGCTGAGCCAGGTCGACCAGATGCCCACCGAGTACGGACCCGGTTGGCCCGCCTTCTCGTAGAAGCCCTGCGGGTCGTAGATCTTGGCCTCCGGGTACGGCCACGGGCAGGCCACGGTCCGGGACAGGTGAGCCGCCCTGACCGCGGCGAACGTGCCGCCGTAGCAGAAGTAGCCCAGGTTGATCAGGACCAGCATCACCAGGAACATCCCGAGTACGGGGCGGCCGGCGAAGATCTTCGCCCGCTGGGCCAGCTTCTCGGCCACGGTGCGTCCGGTGTCGTCGCGGTACAGCAAGACTCCTGCGGGCACCATCACGAAGTTCACCGCCAAGATCTCGAAGATGAACGGGAACTGATGCGTCTCGCCCATGAAGATCGAGCCGAACGGAACCTGGGAGTAGATGTACATGCCGGTCTGTACCAGCGTGATCTCCAGCGCCGCATCGATCACCATCCCGAACGGCAGGATGCAGATCGCCAGACTGATCAGCGGATGGCGCCATACGAACGAGTCGACGGGACGACGCGCTTGGATCTTGCGCAGCAGCCAGATCCCCGGGAAGTAGGGGGCCAAGTAGAACATGATGTAGCCCAGTACCACAAACGGCTCGACAGTCGGCGACAGCGAAACCAGTGGCCAATCCTCTGGGAGATGATGCAGCTCCGGGTTGTAGACCGCGTATGGCGCCCAGTTCATGATCGGGTCCTGCCAGACGATCAGCGTCGTGACGATCCCCATCAGCAGCACCGGGTGATACGGATGGCGGCGCCACGCGACCACATAGACCACGGTGATGAGGACCATCACCACGACGGTGAACGTCTCCAGGAGTCCGAGCCAGTGCTCGAAGCCGAAGAGCACCGGCACCGGCCGCGGTGGAGGCGACCCGACGTCGACCGGATTACGGACCCGGTCAGAACTCAAACCTGTTCGGGCGTTGGCCAGAAAGAAGGCCAACACGCCGACCGCGACGGCGATCCAGATCCACAGCCAAGGCGATCCCCGCTGAGGCTCGCGAGGTGAGACAGGGGCGGGGGGCGCCGTCGGCTCTGCGGTCATCGGGTTATTCCTCTCCGAAACGATCGACGAGATGAGAGTTGACGCCGTCGGCATCGAGTCGGCGAGCAACCAGATATCCGGCGCCCATCCAGGCGCGGCGGGTCCAGTTGCCGAATGAGACCCGGGTGCCCGGAGCGCCGGAGGCGGCGGGCATCATCTTGACCCGCTCCAGGGCTTCCTTGACGCCGCGCGGGCTCAGTGGGTGGGCGTCGCTCAGGGCGCGAACCAGTGTCATCGCGACGTCGCGGTTGACCACCGACACGCACCACTCGGTACGGCGGCCATAGGCCTGCTCGTAGTCGTCGAGAAACGCCTGCCCGACCGGGTTGCCCTCGTCGTATTGGTCGATGCCGACCCAGCCCATGAACGCGTTCCACATGATCGGGTTGATCCAAGCGTTCTGAAACGCGGTAGAGGTGAATCGAGGCGGATCCCAGTTCAGCTCCTGCAGTGCAGGATTGATGAAGACCACGCCAAAGCCGAAGCCGCAGTGCACGATCGCGGGCGCCTTGGCCTCGTGCAGGGTACGTACGGCCGCCGAGACATCTTGCGCGGTCTGCGCGATCGTCGCTTCGGCGACGATCCGGATGCCCTTTCGCCGACACGCTTCGCGGAAGTTCTTCAGATAGGTCTCGCCCACCAGCGACTGCTCTTTGAGCACGCCGACTTCGGTATGTCCTCCCTTGGCTAGCAGGTCGGTCCAGAAGATCGGCTCGTCTGTCAGCGAGCCCTGCGGGAATGCGAAGAACCACTCCCCCAATGCTTCGTCAGATCCGGTGACGCTGATGCACGGCACCTTGAAGCGGTCCTCGATCGCCTCCCGTGTCGGCACGCAGTTGTCGGTGATGTGCGGCCCGAAGACCGCCAGGCACCCCTCGTCACACAGTTCGCCGTAGGCGTCGATGACCGCCTTGACCGAGCCCTTGGGCAGGCCCTCGACTTCGCGATAGACGATCTCGATCGGCCGATCCAACAGGCCGCGCTCGGTCGCCTGCTTGAAAACCAGGTCGAATGGCTGAGTCAGGTCCTCGAAATAGGTCTTCGGAAAGCCTTCGGGGAGCCGGAAGTCCATCAGATACCCGATCTTGATCGGCTCCGCGGTGCTCTCGTAGGACATCTCGCCTCCGTGATGAACCTAATATTTGTTCAGACCCTATCGCGCACCCGGTCGACCGTCAATCATCGCTGGGGCAGGTACACGTCGATCATCTCCAGCAGACCACCGGCCACCAGGGAGTCATCGGTGAGAGGGCCCGCTATGGCAGCGCGGGCCGCCTCACGAGGAGTCAGCCCCTCGGCGATCAGTCGGCCGGCCGCGATCAGCACCCGCGTCGACGCCACCTCGCGCAGACCACCGGTCTCGACACGGCGTATCGCCTGGCCGAGCCGGACCAGCTCGGCGGCTCGCTCATGGTCGACACCAGCCTCGCACGCAACGATCTTCTCCTCGACGTCGGTTGCGGGGAAGCCGAATTCAATAGCCACCATCCGCTGCCGGGTCGAATCCTTGAGATCTTTGAGCACGCTCTGGTACCCGGGGTTGTAGGACACCACCAAGCCGAACCCGGGCGCTGCATCGAGGGTCACGCCCAACCGTTCGATCGGCAACTGGCGGCGGTGGTCGGCCAGCGGATGCAGCACAACGGTGGTGTCTTGGCGGGCCTCCACCACCTCGTCGAGGTAGCAGATCGCACCCTCGCGCACCGCTCGCGTCAGCGGCCCGTCTACCCACTCCGTCTCACCACCGCGCAACAAAAATCGGCCGACCAGATCAGCGGTGGTCAGGTCATCGTGGCAGGCGACGGTGACCAACGGGCGGCCCAAATCATGGGCCATCGCCTCGACGAAGCGAGTCTTCCCGCACCCGGTGGGTCCTTTGAGGACAATCGACAACCCCTGCCGGAAAGCAGCTTTGAAAACGTGCTCCTCGTTGCCGGTCGCTACGTAGTAGGGACGCGGACCCGGGGCCGCAGCCGTCATGCTCTTCATACCCTTCTCGTCACGCAACCCGTCGTCGCAGATCGGCCGAACTCAACGCCGAACGAAACAGCGGACCGATCACCCGGCTGAGTTGGTCCAGCCGGGGCACGGTCGCGTGTGCGGCGCTGCCGAACACCCGGCGCAATTCGTCGACGTCGGTGGCCGCGCCGACGGTCAGGCACAGGCAACCGGTGCCACGGTGGCGCGCTTCAGCGAGTGCACGGCGCGCATCTGCCGCGCCGTAGACACGTTCGTAGCCGTGGTCATAGGCCAGCCCGTCGGAGAGCACGACGAGAAGTCGCCGCGGTGTCCCCCCACGGCTTTCCAGGATGGCGCAGCCGTGCCGGATGGCGGCGCCCAGCCGCGAGTAGGCGCCAGGTTTCAGCCCCTGCAACCTCCGCATCACCCCCACGTGGAGCGCATCGTCGAAGCGCTTGACCGGAGTGACGTGTACAGCCGACCTGCCCTGCGAGTGAAACGCATAGAGCGCGAGGCGATCCCCCAGGCCATGCAGCGCCGTGGCCAAGGCAGCGGCCGTCGCGCGCTGCTGGTCATGCACGGTCTGACCGGCGGTGCCGGGCTCGGCCGCCGAGCCCGAGACGTCCAGGAGAATCAGCACCGACAGCTCCCGCCGCCGGCGCAGGCTGTCCACGTAGACCGCTTCGTCGGGCGCCGAGCCGGCCAGCACTTCGACCCGGCCCTCGATCGCCGCATCCAGGTCGATGTCGTCGCCCTGCGGCTGGCGGTGGTAACGGTCCAAACCCACGCCGAGTCTCGCCAGCGGCCGACGCAGGCTGTGGTCCGCCGGCCGCAGCGACGTCGACGTATCGGGACTGGCGGCGACTTCCAGAACGGTGCACCAGTTCGGCCGATAGCACCGACGATGCACATCCCATTCGTGATAGGTCGCGCCGGAGGTGGCGCCGGCGATGTTGTCATCGGTGAGACCGCCGGCGTAGGACACGGCATGGCCGGCGCCCCGGACTCCCGAGCGCGTCCGATGGGTGGAGGCATCGGCGCCCGGCGGCCCGTTTCCGCTCAGCCGGCGAGTCACCGAGAGCATCTTGGCGACCAGCCGCCCGAGCACCCCGCTGCCGCCGACCGGGCTGGAGAAGATATCGACGGCGTCTTCGGCGCTCTCGGCGCCGCCGTCGTCGAGGTCGGCCAACGGCGTGCGCTGATGCCGCGGGGCGTGCGGTTGCGACGCATCGGACGCGGCCTGACTCTTGCGCTCAGCCAGCAGCTTTCCCGGCCGAAGAACACCGAAATCTGCCGGCGGCGTGTGGTCGGCGGTGCTCGCCAGCATCAGTGATGCCGCCGGTGAGTCACTGCGGGCGGCGAGGCCATGATCGATCAGCGCCGCCACTGCCGGTGGCAACAGGTCCGCATTGGCCGCCAGCGCCCGATGTCCCTCGATGGCCAGATAGCGCGCCGCGAGCCCGCCACGCCGGCCCAGCCTGCGCATCAACTCGGCGTCCAGGCTTCCGGCCGCAAGCAGGCAGGCCTGAACCGTCACCGCTGTGAGTTGACGGATCGCTTCCAAGCCGGGGTCGATGTAGACGGTCTTGCCGTCGGTCCACGCGGCTTCGCCGACGGCAACGGCCGCCACCGAAAGCGGCATCCCGGATAGCGCGGAGGCCAACAAGTTCCAGCGCTGTAGGGACTCGTCAGCATCGTGATGGTTCACGGGCTCCTCGTCCACCTGGCGACCAAATATCTGTTCCACCGTAGAGTTCGTCACGGCCACAGTCAATCGCTCGAGGCGCGGCGCTGGTCGGGCCCGCCGTGGCCTATGCGAGCGTCACCGAGCGGCTACCGGCAGCCTCGCCCACCCCCGCACACTGGCGGTGTGTGCGCGCTCGGCGCCCGCATAGTCGACTTCCCAGTCCGGCCATCGCTTGAGCACCTCCTCGAAGGCGACTCGCGCCTCCAGTCGGGCCAGTGCCGATCCGAGGCAGAAGTGCACGCCTTTGCCGAAGCTGAGGTGTCCACCCTCGCGGTGGATGTCGAAGCGATCGGGGTCGTCGAAGTGCCGGGGGTCTCGGTTGGCGGACCCGTTCAGCAGCAACATGAATGAGCCCTCCGGAACCCGGCGGCCGTAGTACTCGGCATCGCGAGCGACATAGCGGGCCTGCACCGGCGACGGCGGCTCATAGCGCAGCGTCTCTTCGATCGCGCCGGGAATCAGGCCGGGATCGGCGGCCAGCTCACGGCGTTGATCGGGGTGGTCCGAGAGCAGCTGCGCCATGAAACCGATCAGCCGTGCCGTGGTCTCGTTCCCAGCCCCGGCGATCATCGCGGTGTAGGCGAGTACCTCGGTGCGCGACAACGGGCGCCGCGTCCCGTCCGGCTCATCGATCTCAGCGCACAACAGGTCGGTCATCAGGTCGTCTGAGGGGTGGTTGGCGCGCCACTCGATGTATTCGGAGAACATCACGATGCTGTCGGCGAATATCTGCTGGGTGAAGTCACCGGGTTGACGCCCTTCGGCCATCTCGATGAAGGAGCCGTTGCGGTCCCGTATCGCCTCCTGGTCTTTCTCCGGGATGCCGAGGAGATAGCCGATGGTCCGCATCGGCATCACCGCGCCGAGATCAGCGATGAAGTCGAAGCCGCCGGCGCCCACCAGCGGGTCCAGTTCCTTGACGCAGAAGTCCCGCACGAGTTGCTCCACCGACAGCATCCGCCGGGGGGTGAACACCCGTGAGAGCAGACTTCGGTGCAAGTCGTGCAACGGCGGATCCTCGAACAGCAGGATGCCCGGCGGCACCTCGAGATTGTTGAACAAGATGTCAGCAGTGGTGCCGCGACCGGAACGGTAGGTCTCCCAATTCGGCAGCTCACGAGCCACGTCGTCGTAGCGGCTCAGTGCGTAGAAGTTGAACTTCTCGTTGTAATACAGGGGCGCCTCTTCGCGCATGCGCTTCCACACCGGGTAGGGGTCGTCGTCGATATCGCGGTCGAACGGGTCGTAGTACAACTCGACGGTGCTGGCACTCATAGGTCACATCCCTTCGACGAAGCGTTGGTTCGGCGCTTTCAGCCGTTGCGGTGCAGGAAGCCGTGCAGGCTCGCCTGTGTGAGCTCCTCGACGATCACTTTTCTCGACGGCGGCCTGGACCCGAAGTAGGTGGACCGCAGCGCGGCCATGCCGGCGATCATCGCCACCGTGGAGTGCGCCGGCAGATTCGGGTGCGTCGATCCGATCGATCGCAGGTTCATCCCTTCGGCGCTGATCCTGCCGAGCAGCGTGAGCGCCCGCCGGACATCGGCGATGCCGGCCTGCGCCGCCTCTTCCTCGGTGAGGGATTCCGACGCCATCAGGGTCACCAGTAACCCCTGATGGCGGACGAACACGTCATAGAGGCGTCCGACGAAGTGGCGGGCCAGCTCTTCTTCGCTGGTCTGATCGGGGTCAAGCGACTGCCAGGTCTGGGCGAAGTCCTCGACGAAGCCGGTGAAGGGGGCGACCAGCGCCTCCCGGAACAGCGCCGCCTTCGAGCCGAAATGCCGGAACAACAGCGGCTCGGTGACGCCGGCCGCCTGGGCGATCTCGCGCGTGGTCGTGCTGCGGTAGTCCTGTCGGCCGAAGAGTTCGCGCGCCGCGTCGAGCAGCAGGCGGCGCGGTTCGCCGCGCGATCTGCGGACCGCCGGAGCGTTGCCTCGCGCCGTGGACGCTCGCTGGTTCAACCTGTTTCACTCCTCGAATCACGCCCGATACAACCCGACTTCAAGATAGTATCCACTACCTAGATTGGATAGTGTCCACTATCCGTCCAAAGCCGAAGGAGAGCGGGACGTGGGTGCTGTGATCATGTTGGGCACGCTGTTCGGATTGATCGCCTTGATTTTCGGCGTCGTCTGGCGCTTCGATCCCGAAGCCCGCAGCAAGCCTGATGAGGTCCGGGCGTGAACACCGAGCTGACTCCCCTACTGATTGCCGGCATTTCCTTCGCCTACCTCGGCGGTATCGGGTTCACCGCAGCAGGGGTGTATCTGAGTGTTCGGCGAGGCCGGCTGCATCCACTTCTCCTGCTGTGCATCTCGGCCATCTCGTTCTCGTGGATCGAGGCGCCCTACGACTGGGCGGTATACGCACAGTTCCCACCGGCTCTGCCGCGCATGCCATCGTGGTGGCCGTTGAACATGACGTGGGGCGGCCTGCCCTCGTCGGTTCCGGTCGGCTATATCGCCTACTTCGTACTGCCCGCCGTCCTCGGCGCGACGCTCGGGCGCTGGCTGAGCACGCGACTGCGCTGGCGCCGGCCGATCACACTGCTGAGCGTGGGCCTGGTCGTCGGATTTTGCTGGGCACTGCTGTTCAATGCCTTCCTGGGAGCCCGCTTCGGGATCTTCCACTACGGCTACGTCATCCCCGGCCTGGCGCTGCGGGAGGGGACCGTTCACCAGTACCCGTTGTACGACTCCCTGGCGATGGGGGTGCAGATGATGGTCTTCACCTACCTCCTCGGACGCACCGATTCGCAAGGGCGAAACGTCATCGAGATGTGGGCGGACAGCCGCGCGAAGACGCGACTGCAGGCGTCGATCCTGTCGATTCTCACCGTCGTCGTGATCGGAAACGGCTTGTACGGTGCGGTGTTCGCGCCCCATCTGGCCACCAAGCTCGGCGGCTGGGTCAACTCCGGACCCAGCGAGCAACTGTTCCCGGGAGTGCCGAATCAGCCACTGGTGGGCCGTTGACAGCGTCAACGATCCGGTTCGAGGAAGGGCGCCGACACGACGGCGCCAAGGCGTTGACCGCATGCGGCAACGCAGGATAGGCTCCGCTCACGAAACCAAACATTGGGTCCGCAATGCCGCAGCGGCCGCCTGACGGCTGCACGAGGTAGGGCCGGTTCGGTCCGTAGGTCGGTCGACGGCTTGGCGTCCGATGGCGACTTTTGAGTCGTGATCGTCGAGCAGAACGGGGAGGTTCCGCTGGCTGTCACATCGGAGCGCGGCGAGCATGCTGAAGGTGCTGCGCTCGCCGAGATCGGAGGGTGGCTTCGGTCCTATGTCTGGTCGCATCCGCTGCGCTCGCTGGGAACCGTCGGTGGGCAGACAACTCTGGGTCTGCGCACCGTGCAGTACCTGTTCATCGACCTGTTCACCGGACGCTTCGCCGTGTCGGAGTTCGTCAAGCAGGCGGCCTTCATGGCCGGCACCGCATTACTTCCCACGTTGTTGGTGACGATTCCGGTCGGGGTCACGCTGTCGATCCAGTTCTCCGTACTCGCCGGCCAAGTCGGCGCGGAGTCCCTGTCGGGCGCCGCGAACGGGCTGGTGGTGATCCGCCAGGGCGCTCCGCTGGTCGCCGCGATACTGCTCGCGGCGGCGGTCGGGTCGGCGGTCAGCGCGGACCTGGGATCGCGGACCATGCGCGAAGAAGTCGCCGCGATGGAGGTGATGGGCGTTTCGGTGATCCGCCGGCTGGTCGTTCCGCGCTTCGCAGCGCTGATCCTGGTGGGTGTGGCGTTGACCGGACTCGCGACGTGCGCAGGTTTCTTCGTCGGGTACCTGTTCAACGTTTATGTGCAAAGCGGGACACCGGGGTCTTTCGTCGCCACGTTCGCGTCGTTCGCCACGGTCGATGACATGGTCCTGGCGCTGGCCAAAGCGATCGCCTTCGGCGCGATCGTGGCGGTGGTGGCCTGCCATAAGGGCCTGGACACCCGAGGAGGGCCAGCCGGGGTCGCGAACTCGGTGAATGCGGCGGTGGTCGAATCGATCCTGCTGTTGATGATCGTCAACGTCGGGATGAGCCAGCTCTACCTGCTGCTCTTTCCCAGAGCGAGCCTGTAGCCGCCATGACCGTCGCCGTCTACCGCCCCAGCGCGGTACACCAGATCCTCCGGTTGGCCGAGTTGGTCTGGCGACCGATCGCCAAGGCCGGCCACATGCTGGACTTCATCTGTCGCGTGCTGGTCGCGGTCCCGGTCATGCTGGCTCGCTACCGTCGGGAGTTCACCCGCAGTCTGTCCGACATCGCCTGGGGCAACGGCGCTCTCGTTGTTGGCGGGGGAACCATGGGCGTGTCCTTGGTGCTCGGGATAACCGCCGGGGCACTGCTGGCCATCGAGGGCTACAACGCGCTGAACCTGTTGGGCCTGGGCCCGGCCACCGGGCTGTTGTCCTCATGGGGTTCGACCCGCGAGTTGGTTCCCGTCATGATCGCCATCGCATTCACCACCCAGGCCGGCTGCCGATTCACCGCCCAACTGGGCGCCATGCGCATCGCCGAGGAGATCGACGCGATGGACGCACTGGCGATCAAACCGATCCCCTATCTGGTGACCACCCGCGTAGCGGCGTCCGTGGTGGCGGCGATCCCGCTGTTCCTGGTCTGCCTGGCCGCGGCATACCTTTCCGCGCAAGTGGTGGTCGGAATCATCGCGGACACCTCGGCGGGCACCTACGGACACTACTTCTCCCTGTTCAGCAGTGGACGCGACGTCTTCTACGCTACGGCCAAAGGCGTCATCTTCATCTTCTTCGCCGCAGTGATCCAGTGCTACTACGGCTATTTCGCCTCGGGCGGCCCGCAGGGCGTCGGAGTCGCGGCGGGGCACGCGATGCGGGCCACCATCACCGTGGTGATCATTCTGAACGCACTGCTGACCATGGCGATGTGGGGCGTCGACGCCGGCGCGAGGTTCGGTGGCTGATAATGCCGAACGCCTTCGACACCAACGACCGCGGACCGTCCAACCTTCGCCTGTTCTTCACCGGGCTGGCATTGCTGGCGATCGTGTCCATTGCGGTGACGCTGCTGATCGCACAATCCCAGGGCGTTCTGCAGCATTCCGTGCGTATCACCGCCGATCTCACCAACGTCGGTGACGGGCTGCCGGTGAAATCAGATGTGAAATTCCGTGGCGTTCTGGTCGGATTCGTCTCTGCCGTCACTCCCGCTACCGCGGGTCGGCCCAATATCGTGCGAATCGACCTTCACCGCGCGCACGCGTCCGGCATTCCCGACACCGTGACCGCCCGAGTGGTGCCCTCCAACGTCTTCGCCGTGTCGTCGGTGCAGCTGATCGACAACGGCTCCGGCTCGGCCCCGGTGCGATCGGGAGCGGTGATCACTGAGGATCAGTCCTTGCCGACCGTGTTATTCCAGACCACGCTCAACAAGTTCCGCCAACTGCTGGCCGCCGTGGCACGCCGGCCCACCGCGGACAGCGTGGGATGGCTCACCGCCTTGGGCGACGCCACCCGCGGGCGCGGCGAACGACTGCAGCAGGCCGGTCGCGACCTCAACGAGATCGTCGACGAACTCAACGCCGTCGTCACCGGAGACCCGATGAGCCCGTCGACGATGTCGGCGCTCACCGCGGCAACGGCGGCTCTGGGGCAGACCGCCCCGGACCTTCTCGACGCACTGGATGAGGCGGTCACACCCATGCGCACGCTGGCCGAGAAGCGTTCGGAACTGACGAATCTGCTCTCCGCCGGACTCGGCACGGCCGGCGTACTCGGTGATGCCTTCGACCACAACACCGACCGCATGATCGAGATCTCCACGAAGCTGACGCCGGTCCTGGGCGTGCTGAGCGATCACGGCGACACGCTGCACGCGATCGCGAGCCGCCTGACCACGCTGGTGGGCCGCGTCATGGACGTCGCGTGGAACTACGACACCAATCAGCTGGTGGCCAAGGCCGTCATCTCGTTGAACCCGACCCGGACCTATGTGCGCGCGGACTGCCCTCGATATGGCGACATGGCCGGCCCCAGCTGCTTCACCGCGCCCGAGGTACCCACCGCTCCGGCGCTGACGCCGTCACTGGAATCGCGCGGATTTCCGCTGCCTCCCGGCATCACCGAGAACCGCCCGAATTCTGCTCCGCCGCGAGGCTCGGTGCTGCCCCCGCCGGCCGGACCCGAACTCCCCGCTCCGCAGCCCGCGCCACCGGACTCCGATCCCCCGGCCCAACCCCAGGCGGCAGTCTTCGGCGGCAACGTCGGCCCGGTCGGCAGCGCTCGCGAGAAACGACAGTTGAAGGTCATCCTGGGTGATCACGCCAGCCCGGCCGCCGAGCTCCTGCTCGCGCCACTGCTGCGCGGCAACACGGTTCGGATGACAGCAGACACCGGTGGGCAGCGATGAGATACCGCAAGGCGCTGCTCGGACTGACGCTGTTCCTGGTGCTGTCCACCACCGCTACGTTCCTGGTCTTCGGCACGCTTCGTCGTGAAGTCACCGGCCCGACAAACACCTACAGCGCGGTGTTCACCGACGTCTCCGGTCTGCACAGCGGTGACGATGTCCGCACCGCCGGGGTACGGGTGGGCCGCGTGGATCGAGTCGTGTTGGACGGCAACGTCGCCAGGGTCACCTTCCGGGTCCCGAAGACGTACGCCCTCTACGACGACACCACCGCATCGGTGACGTATCAGAACATCATCGGCCAGCGCTATCTGGGATTGTCCGCCGGCAACGCACCCTCGCACACGCGGTTGCCGGATCGCGCCAGCATCCCGGTCGAGCGCACCCAACCGTCATTCGACATCTCGAATCTGCTCAACGGATTCGAGCCGCTGTTCACCCTGTTGAGCCCGCAACAGGTGGACAACCTCACCAGCGGCATCATTGCGGCGCTGCAGGGCGACTCCGCCTCGTTGGTGACACTGATCAGTCAGACCTCCGCACTGGCCGAGTCCTTCGCCGGGCCCGATCAGATCCTCGGCGAGGTGATAGCCAACCTCGACGAAGTCACTGCGATCCTGGCCCGCCAGGACCGCGACCTGCACGCCGTGATCGACAACGCCCGCAGCTCCTTGGCGACGCTGGCCAGCCGGCGCGACGAGCTGATGAACTCGGCCGGGTCGATCACTGCGGCCACGGACCGACTGGCCGTCATGCTGGACGCCGTCTATCCCCAGCTCCAGGAATTCCTGCTGCGCGAGCCGGGATTCGTCGGCCACCTCACCGGCGAGGGGAGGCAACGCTTCGGTTACTACGGCGCGAATCTCGTGCTGGTGCTCAAAGGTCTGGCCCGAGCTACCCAGAGCGGCAGCTACATCGACGGCTACATCTGCGACATCAATGCCACGGTGTTCGCGTTCCTGGGCCGGGTGATCCCGGGCACCGTCAAGCTCGCCTCCCCGGGCAATGTCGTCCAACATTCACCGATCTGCAGGTAGGCGGCTGATGTTGCGGAGACCCCGGCGCCCCATCGAGGCATACAACCCCGTCTGGGTGGGCACGGTCTCGGTAGCGGTGATGGCGGTGGTCGTCCTCGCCCTTGTCGGTATCGGCAAGTTGTCGGTGGGCCGCACCACGTATCAGGCCCAGTTCGCCCAAGCCGCCCAGCTCAGGCCCGGAGATCAGGTCACTGTGGCGGGAATCGAAGTCGGCACGGTCAAAGACGTCGCGCTCGCCGGCAACCACGTCACGGTGAAATTCACCGCGAGCAAGGGCATTCGGCTCGGTGGCGCCTCGCACGCCGCGATCAAGCTGACCACACTGCTGGGGCGACGCTACCTGGAGCTCTCCCCCGCCGGGCCCGGCGAGCTGACGTCGCGGACCATCCCACTGGCGAACACCTCGGTTCCCTACAATCTCCAGGCGACATTGGCCGATGCGACCACCACGTTCGAACAGGTCGACGCCGACCGCATCGCTCAATCCATGGCGGAGTTGAGCAGCGGGTTAGAAGGTGTTCCCGAGGCACTGCCCGAGGCCCTGCGCAACGTCAAATCCCTGGCCGACGTGATCGCCGCGCGCCGCGACCAGATGGGATCACTGCTGCGCAACGTCGACACCATCACCGCAGTGATCCGCGACCAGAAAGCCGATCTCGGCGCGCTGGTCATTCAGGGCGCCGACCTGCTGCAGACGATCAATGCCCGGCAGGCGTCGCTGCACCGGCTGCTCGACGGCGTCACCGCATTGGTCGACACGCTCAAGACGCTCTTCAACGACGAGCCGGCGATCAACGCCTTGTTGGCCAACATGCGGGAGTTCGCCCAGATGGCCGCCACGCATGACGAGCTGGTGCGTAACACCTTGCAGGTCATGCCGGTCGCATTCCGTAATCTCGCCAATGCCAGCGGCAGCGGCACGGCGCTGGACATCAACCTGCCCGCCGGGGTGTTGATCGACTCGTGGATGTGCGCACTCAGTGCGCGCGGCAAGCAGTTCGGGCTGGCACAGTACTTCACCGATTGCCAACCGGCAGCCGATCCCTTCCCGGGGTGGCCACCACCGGACCCGGCAAGGTTGCCCGGATGAGCCGGCCAACCCGCCGAACCAAGTCGATCGCGATGGGATCGGCTCTGCTGGCCTGCGCCGCACTACTGCTCTGGTACCTGGCATCCGGAGGCTCGCACCGCGCGATGACCGTGACGGCACAATTCGAGGAGGCGGTGGGCCTGTACGCGGGCAACTCCGTCTCCGTGCTCGGCATGCCCGTCGGCCGGGTCACCGAGATCAACCCCAAAGACAGCTACGTCGAGGTGAAGCTTGCCATCGACAAGAACATCGACATCCCCGCCGATGTTCAGGCGGTCACCGTGTCCACCTCCATCCTGACCGATCGGCACGTCGAACTGACACCGCCCTACGAAGGTGGCCCGAAGCTGCGCGACGGCGACGTCGTGGGCCTGCCCCGCACCAGAACGCCCGTCGAGTTCGATCGCACACTGGCCATGGCCGACAAGCTTTCTCGTGCACTGGACGGAGACAGCCAAGGCCACGGCCCACTCGCCAACCTGATCGGGATCGGGGCCAGGATCTCCACCGGCAGCGGACCCGACATCAAAGCAGCCCTCGATCAACTCTCGCAGGCCCTGCGCTTGAGCTCCGACAATGGCGCCGCCACCGAGAAGACCATTGCCTCCATTGCCGCCAGCCTCGCCGACTTGACCGAGGCAGCCGCGGATAACGACACCGCGATACGTGACTTCGGAACCAACATTCGGGCGCTCAGCGACCTCATCGCCGCCGAAAACCTCGGTACGGGCAGGACCGGCGCCAAGGCCAACCAGATTCTCGACCAAGCCGCGGCGTTACTGGAAAAGAACCGGGACACCATCAAGGGCGTTGTCGGTGACTTCGGTGCGCTGACGACCACCCTTACGCAGAGCCGCCGCCAGGTCGAGGAGATCCTCGACGTGCTGCCACTGGTGGGCACCAACATCTACAACGCCATCGATCCCAGCGGCCGGACCCTTCGGATCCATCCCCTGCTCGACAAGTTGATGCTCAACGGTCAGATGGCCAAGGAGGTCTGCAATCTCGCGGGGATCAAAGACCTGGGCTGTGCCACCGGCACGGTCGCCGACAATGCGCCCGCGTTCGGCACCACGTTCTTCGTGGAGGGAATGACCGGGCTGCTTGAGAACATGGCGGGAACCGGGCGATGACGCGGCACGACGTGGCCACCGGTGTTCGTCAGGCGCTCCGGTCCGTGGTGATCGCGGGGCTGGTGTGGGCACTGGCGGGCTGTGCGGGCGGCGGCCTGGCCGGCATTCCGTTGCCGGCACCGGGACGGACCGACGGCGACATCACCCTGCGGGCGGAATTCAGCAATGCGCTGAACCTTCCGGTGAAGGCGAAGGTCAAGCTCAACGGCGCCGATATCGGTGAGGTCGAATCCATTGCTGCCCAGGAATTCACCGCGCTGGTCACCATGAAGGTCAGCGCAGGCGTGGCGCTGTACCGCGACACCGTCGCCGAGCTGCGATCCGCGACCCCGCTCGGCGACATCTTCATCGCCGTGCGCCCCGGACCGGATACGCCGACGGATGCCGGACGACTGCACGACGGCGACACCATCGCGCTGGACCACACGACATCTGCGGCGACCATCGAAGACGTCCTGGGCTCGGCCGCATTGTTGGTCAACGGCGGTGCGATCCGCCAACTGGTCTCCACCGTCAACGGTGCGGGTACAGCAGTGGGCGGGCGCGGCGAGAAGGTGGCCGCCCTGCTGCACAACTCCAGTACGTTGCTGGCACACCTGAACGATCGCTCCGCGCAGCTCGACGAGGCGTTGCGAAACACCTCCGATCTGGCCGCCACGCTGTCGGCACGGCGCGAAAGTCTCAACAACGTTCTCACCGCCGCCGCCCCGGCGACGCAGACCCTGGCCGACAACGTCACCGGCATCGCCGACCTGGTTTCGACATCGGGTCGAATCACCACTCAGCTCAACCGCTTCCCCTCCATGCGGGGCACCGATACGCGCAGCACCATCAGCGACCTCAACCACCTGTCGGATGTCTTCAATCAGATCGCCGCCGACCCCGATCTGAATATGAACGTCTGGAATCGGATGATCTCCGGCATCACCCACATCACCAGCGGCCCCGACATCCACGCCGTCGGAATCATCACCCAGCTGGCGCTGGGGGCATTGCCCGACAAGAACTATCCCGGCGACCCCGGAACCCACGGCCCCGACGGCACCGACTGGCACGCCATGATCGGCAGCCTGCGCTACGAGTGGAACCTGTTGTTGAGCCGCATCTACGGACCGGAGCACCAGCCGCGATGAGGAGCCGCACCCTGCACCTGCTGGACGGGCTGGCGCGACTGCTGATCGGCTCCGTGGCGGCGCTGCGCAACCACCGGGTCGCCGTATCCGTGGCCGGGATCGCACTGACCCTGATCGTGGTGCTGATCTACATCGTCGGTGGAACTCTGGGCATCAGCCCATTCCGATCGACTATCGCCGTACAGGTCCACCTGCGCGAGTCAGGAGGGCTGCTGCCCAATCAGGACGTCACGCTGCGCGGGGTGCCGATCGGCAAAGTCACGTCGGTGTCACTGGGCGATACGGGTGTGGTGGCATCCGTCGCGATCGACAGCCGCAAACGCGTGCCACAGAACAGTCGCGTCCGCGTTTCCGCGCTGTCGGCGGCCGGAGAGCAGTACCTTGACTTCTCCCCCGAGCAACCGGGCGGACCGGCCCTGACCGACGGTGCGGTGATCGACGAAGAGCGCACCGCGGTACCGGTGTCGCTGGCGCAACTGCTGGCCGACGCCAACGGCCTACTGGCGCAGGTCGATCCGGAGAGGCTTGCCACCATCACCACCGAACTTCGGGTGTCGGGTCAGGGGCCGGATAAGCTCGCGGCCCTGCTCGACGGCGGAGCGTTCCTCATCTCGACCCTCGACTCAGTGCTTCCCGAGACCGTGCGTGTGCTGCGAACCAGCAGGACCGTACTGACCACGTTCGTCGACACCCAGGGCGGAATGACGCGCACCGCCGAGAACCTGCGGGACATCATGACGGGAGCCCAGGCAATGGATGGCGGGTTCCGAGTCCTGGCCGATCGTGGCGGGCGTCCGTTCGCAATGATGGACCAGATCATCGAGGACAATTCCGACACCATGGTTCAGCTGCTGGGCAACCTGGTCAGCACGGCGCAACTCTCCTACGCGCGGTTGCCCGCTCTCAACGAGATCGTCAACTCGAGTCGCGGTGGTTCGGCGGTGGAGGCGCTGACCGGCGTGGTGCGCGACCACGCGTTCTGGGTGCTCGCCGACCTGTATCCGCGCTACAGCTGCGATTACGGGCTACCACCGCTGCCCCCGTCTATCCCCAACTACCCCGAGCCCTATCTGTACACCTACTGCACCAACCCCGACCCCTCCATTCTGGTGCGCGGGGCCCGCAACGCTCCGCGTCCGCCCGGGGACGACACGGCCGGTCCACCCCCCGGCTCCGACCCGTTGGCACAGACCGACCCGGTGCCGCCGGATCCCCTGAGGCTGCCCACACCCTTCGGCGGTGCGCCAATGAATACGCCACTGCCACCTGACCCGCCATGAGGAAGGAGGCCACCGTGACAGCCGAGATCGGCGAGGCCGCGTCCGACGTTTCCAGACTGGACTCTGCCGATACCGCCGCCGCAGACGACGCGAAGGCTGCGCGCCGCCCCGAGGCCAGTCCTCGACCGCGGCGCGCGGTCCGCGCCCCCGCTGCCGGTATCTGCATCGCCGCAGTGGTTGCGCTGGGATATCTGGGGTGGCAATACCAGCAGCAGCGGACCATCGCTTCCGCGAGCAGCGCGGCACTGGCCGCTGCCCGCAGTTACGCCGAAGCGCTGACCAGTATCGACTCCACCAGTGTCGACGACAACTTCGCGACGGTGATCGACGGCGCCACAGGGCAATTCAAGGACATGTACACCCAGTCCGCCACCCAACTACGTCAGGTACTGATCGACAACAAGGCGATGAGCAAAGGGGTCGTGCTCGATGCCGCGGTCAAGTCGGCATCCAAGAACAGCGTCGAGATCCTGCTGTTCGTGGACCAGGCGATCACCAATGTCGCCAGTCCGTCCGCCCGGATCGACCGCAGCCGGGTGGACGTGACCATGGAGCGGGTCGACGGCCGATGGCTGGCCAGTCACGTCGAGCTGAAATAGTGTCCGCCGCAAGCCGTATCCCGGCGGTGCTCGTGCTGTTCGCACTGAGCAGCACGGTCCTGGCCGGGGTGGCCCGGGCCCAACCTGTCGATACGCTGATCTCCGGCAACAGCCCCGACGGTCTGGGAACGTGGACGGTGCGCTATCAGCGCCTTGCCGACAGCGACTCGCCGGCGGCCCAGTCGATCAACAATCACATCGATGCCGAGGCGAACCGTGAAGTCACCCAGGCGACGTGGGATGGCTCGACCCGACGGCCGTGGAGGTTCGACGCGAGCGGAACGCTGACCGTGCGAGCCAACACCGTCTCCGAGGTTTTCGTCGGGTCCTATGACACCGCCGAACCGCACATGCCGATGCGCACCGTGGGAACGGTCGTGTGCGACGCACGAAACGGCGAGATCATCACGTGGGACAACCTGTTTCGCGACAAAACCGCTGGCCTGACGCGACTCGGCGAACGAACGGAGGCACAGCTGGCCGCGGTCGCCACGCCGACGCAGCTGCGCGACTGGCGCCGCGCCGGCCAGTTCGCACCCGTCGATGTGAACTTCAGGTACTGGGTCCCCACTCGCGAAGGTATTGCCCTGCAGATCCCCGAGGTTCAGTTCGGTCGCGGCCTCAAGGTGGTGACCGTGCCCTGGTCCGAACTGAATGACCTGATCACGCCGGAGTTCGCGTCCATCGCCGAGTAACGGCGTCCGTTGACCAAATATCTGTTCCGCCGTAGAGTCGTGCGGGCGACACCTCTTCCCTGTCCGCGTAGTGCGAGGAGCCCGCATGAATATGGACGACTTCGTCCTCGTCTCCGTTGACGATCACCTCGTCGAGCCGCCCGACATGTTCGAGGGCCACATCCCGGCGAAGTACAAGGACGACGTGCCAAAGTTGATTCAGCGGGCTGACGGCACCGACGCATGGATATTCGAGGGCCAAGAGGCCACCAACGTCGGCCTCAACGCGGTCGCCGGCCGACCACCCGACGAGTACGGCGCCGAACCGACCAAACTGAGCGAGATTCGCGAAGGCTGCTTCAACATTCACGAGCGAATCCGGGACATGAACGCCAACGGTGTTGCCGCGGCGATGAATTTCCCGTCTTATCCGCAGTTCTGCGGTCAGTACTTCGCCCGCGCCCAGGACAAGGACCTCGGGCTGGCGGTACTGCGGGCCTACAACGACTGGCACATCGACGAGTGGTGCGCCACTTATCCGGGCCGGATGATCCCGCTGGCGCTGCCGCCGATCTGGGACCCGCAGCTGATGGCCGATGAGGTCCGGCGGGTCTCGAAGAAGGGCTGCCATGCGGTCACCTTCTCGGAGAACCCGACCAAGCTGAACTACCCTTCGCTGCACGACCCGCACTGGGATCCGTTCTGGCAGGCCTGTAGTGACGAGAACACTGTCGTCTGCCTGCACATCGGGTCATCGTCATCGGTGGTGATCACCTCGATCGACGCTCCGGTGGACACCATGATCACCCTGCAGCCGATGAGTATCGTCAATGCCGCGGCAGATCTGGTCTGGTCACCGACGCTGCGCAAGTTCCCGGACCTGACCTTCGCTCTCTCCGAAGGCGGCATCGGCTGGATTCCGTACTTTCTTGAGCGTGTCGACCGGGTCTACAAGATGCACCGAGGCTGGACACATCAGAACTTCGGCGACAAGCTGCCCAGCGAGGTGTTTCTGGAACGCATCGTGACGTGCTTCATCGACGACGGCTTCGGCATCGAGAACCGGGACAAGCTCAACCTGGACATGATCACCTGGGAGTGCGACTACCCCCACTCGGACTCGACCTGGCCGGTAGCACCGGAGTCGCTCGCCGGCTACCTGGCAGGGCTGCCGGATCACGAGATCGACAAGATCACCCACCAGAACGCGCTGCGGCTCTTCTCCTTTGACATGTTCACCCACCTGCCCCGAGACCGGGCCACCGTCGGCGCGCTGCGGGCACAGGCCGCCGATGTCGACCTGGGTTACCGCTCGTCCCAACGGCTGAAGAAGACCGGGACCGATACCGTGACGGTGTTGGACCTGGCCGCCAAGCTGCCCACCGGAACATGACCGGTACGTGGCACCAACCGCGCGGTCGGACAGCGGCATTCTGGTAGCGTTTCAAACAAATATTCGGTCGTAGGGCTCGGGTCGGTCCCAGCTGATCACGGGAGCAGTGGAGGTGCGGTGGGGCGCCGAAAGCCAGCCGGAGCGGCATCTTCTGCGGAGCGTACCGGCGGCTATGACGACGGGACACGGCGCACCGAGATTCTGCAGACGGCCGCCACGCTGATCGCCTCGTCGGGCCTGCGGACCTCGCTGCAGGAGATCGCCGACGCGGCCGGGATTCTGCCCGGCAGTCTCTACCACCATTTCGACTCCAAAGAGGCCATCCTGGTCGAACTGGTCCGGCGCTACCACGCCGACCTGGAGAACCTTGGCGCGGTGGCGCATGAGCGGCTGGACGAGCTCGGCCCGGCGCCGGGCGCAGACGCCATCGTGGAACTGGGCTCGGCCATCGCGCGGTGCGCCGTCGCGCATCGCGCCGCGCTGCAGATGTCGTTCTATGAGGCGCCCAGCGCCAACCCCGAACTGGTCAAGCTGCTTCGCGAGCCCCCCACCACTGCGCAACAGGCGATGCTGCAGACCCTGAGGGCAGCACGATGGAGCGGTTACATCCGGCCCGACATCGACCTTCCGACGCTGGCCGACCGAATAACTCAGTCGATGATGCACGTGGGACTCGACGTCATCCGACACAAGGCCGCCGCCGATCAGACCGCAGCACTGCTGAGCCGCATCATGTTGCAGGGCTTGGCCACTCGCGAGCAAAGCGATGAGGAGTTGGACCACTCCCCGGCATTCGTGGCCGCTGAAGAGGCCATCAAGACCTGGGCTGATGACAACCGCGCGGATGAGAACGACAAAGCCGCCCACATTCGGGCGGTGGCTCGTGCGGAGTTCGGCAGCAAGGGCTACGAGGTCACCACGGTCCGCGACATCGCCTCCGCAGCCGGCATGGGAACCGGCACGGTCTACCGGTTGATCGGTTCCAAAGACGAACTCCTGGCATCGATCATGGCGTCGTTCGGGGCCAAAGCCGGGGGCGGCTTTGCGGCGGTGCTGCGCGCTGACGCGACGCCCATCGAGAAGCTCGACGCTCTGAGCTGGATCAATATCAATGCGCTGGACCAGTTCCCGGACGAGTGGAAGATACAACTCGCGTGGATGCGCTATTCGCCGCCGGACACCCCCAACCCAGGTCTGGCGTTCACCACGCGGCTGCGGCAGCTCAAATCGCTGTTGTCCGACGGAACTCGATCGGGCGATATCCGCATCGACACACCTTCCATGGAGATGTTGTCCCGGTGCGTCATGGACTTGCTGTGGATGCCGGAGAACATCGTGCGAGACCAGGGCACACGTGCCGCGCTGACCCTGGCGCGCGACACGCTGGTCCGAGGGGCCGCGCGGCGGGACCTCGAGGGGTAAGGACAACGGCGCGAAAGCGCTACCAAAGTTTTGTTCCGAATACCTATTGATAAAGCCCGGGCGGTCGCATAGGTTCGGTCCATGTCCGGAAAGCTCAGCGGCAAGGTCGCATTCATCACTGGCGCTGCCCGGGGCCAGGGCCGCGCCCATGCCCTCGCGATGGCCAGAGAAGGCGCCGACATCATCGCCATCGACATCTGTCGCCAGATCGAGTCCAACCCCTACCCGCTGGCCACCCCCGACGATCTGGCCGAGACCGAGCGTGCCGTCAAGGAACTCGGCCGCCGGGTGGTCGCCCGGATCGCCGACGTCCGTGAGCGCCACGAGTTGCGCGATGCCGTCGAGGCCGGACTGGCCGACCTGGGCAGCATCGACATTGTGGTCGCAAACGCCGGAATTCTGCCGATGGCGATGGGCAAGCCCGACCCGATGCAGTTCGTCGACGCCTCCGATGTGGATCTGCTGGGCGTGATGAATACCGTCGCCGTCGCCATTCCGCATCTGCCCGATGGCGCATCCATCATCGTCACCGGCTCGACCGCGGGCATGATCCGTGGCACCACCGACAACCCGAACATGGGACCCGGGGGCGCCGGCTACGGGTGGAGCAAGCGCATCGTGATGGAGTACGTCGACGAGATGTCTCTGCACTTGGCGCCCAGGATGATCCGGGTCAACGCCATCCACCCGACCAACTGCAACACCCACCTGTTGCAGAACGACGGCATGTATTCCATGTTCCGCCCAGACCTGACCGCCCAGGGCAAGAAGGCCACCCGCGAGGACGCCGAGCCCCTGTTCACGCTCTTCCAGGCCATGCCGATCCCCTACGTGGAACCCGAGGACATGGCCAACCTCGGGGTGTTCTTGGCCAGTGATGACGCCCGCTACATCACCGGCCAGCACATCCGCGTCGACGCCGGCTCATTGCTCAAGTGGCCCAACGGCCCGGGCGGGTAGCCGAATAGATCGCGTACGGTCGACTCCATGGCACGCGTCGTGATCTTCGGCGGCCACGGCAAAGTGGCCCTGCTGCTCGCCCCCATCCTCGCCGGCCGTGGCGACCACGTCAGCTCGGTGTTCCGCAACCCCGACCATGCCGAGGAGGTCGCAGCCACCGGCGCGGTTCCGGTGGTTGCCGACATCGAGCAGCTCGACACCGATGGGCTGGCCCGGCTGGTGGCCGGTCATGATGCGGTGGTCTTCTCGGCCGGCGCCGGCGGTGGCAACCCGGCACGCACCTACGCCGTCGACCGCGACGCCGCCATCCGCACCATCGACGCCGCCGCCAAAGCCGGTGTGCGGCGCTTCGTGATGGTGTCCTACTTCGGCGCGGGCCCCGAACACGGAGTGGCCGAAGGCGATTCGTTCTATCCGTACGCGCAGGCCAAGGCCGCGGCCGACGCCCATCTGCGGGCGACGGATCTGGATTGGACGGTGCTGGGCCCCAGCCGGCTGACCCTGGAGCCCGCGACCGGCCACATCGCCGTCGGCCCGGGCACCGGCAAAGGACAGGTCTCGCGCGGCAACGTCGCGTTGGCGATCGCGGCCTGCCTGACCGACGACGCGACCATCGGCCGCACCATCGAATTCAACGACGGGCAGACGCCGATCCCAGAGGCGCTCGCGGCCGGTCACGCGGAGTAGCCTCGATTCCGCAACTGGTTTGCCGTTGTCGCCGCCAGGCGGCTTCGGCATCGAGCGCAGTGCGGTTCTCCGCGCAGCGCAAGAGGGAACCCGGTGAGAATCCGGGACTGTCCCGCAGCGGTATGCAGGAACGACCGCCGTCATGAGCACTGGTCACGGGTTCGCCCACCGACTGGGAAGCGACGGCCATTAGGAGCACCTCGGTGCGCGCCTGCGAGTCCGAATACCTGCCCGTTGTGCCGGGCGCGCCGCGCCCGGCGGATCAACGCCTCGCGGAATAGGCGTCTGGTTTTGAGGGTTATAGTGCTTTATATATAGGCACGGGACCGGATCAGCTGGGCGGCTGCTGGCGTTGACCCACCCTCGTCAACCGAAGGATCACATCGTGACCGTTCAACCTTTCACCGCCACCGTCCTCGGCTCACCGCGCATCGGACCGCGACGCGAACTCAAGCGCGCCACCGAAAACTACTGGGCCGGCCGGATCGACCAGGACGAACTGCAGAAGGTGGCTGCCGGCCTGCGCCGCGACACCTGGGCTGAGCTGACCGCCGCGGGCCTGGACTCGGTGCCGGTGAACACGTTCTCCTACTACGACCAGATGCTCGACACCGCAGCACTGCTGGGCGCCCTGCCGGCCCGGGTGACCGGCATCGCCGACGAGCTCGATCGCTACTTCGCCGCGGCCCGCGGCAACGCCGACATCGCTCCGCTGGAGATGACCAAGTGGTTCGACACCAACTACCACTACATCGTTCCCGAGATCGGTCCGGACACGAGCTTCTCGCTGCACCCCGCCAAGGTGCTCGGTGAGCTGGCCGAGGCCAGGGCCCAAAGCATCAACGCCCGGCCGGTGATCATCGGCCCGATCACATTCCTGCTGCTCAGCAAGGCCGTCGACGGTGCATCTCCGCCGATCTCGCGCCTGGCCGAGCTGACCGACGTCTACGCCGAACTGTTGGGCAAGCTGGCCGACGCCGGCGCCCAGTGGGTGCAGATCGATGAGCCGGCGCTGGTGACCGATATCGCCCCGGACGCCCCAGCCCTGGCCGAGCAGGTCTACAGCCGCCTCGGCGGGCTGACCAATCGGCCGGCGATCTTCGTGGCCACCTACTTCGGTGACCCCGGCGCGGGGCTGGCGGCGCTGGCCCGCACCCCGGTCGAGGCGATCGGTGTCGACCTGGTCTCCAGCTCCGTCACCGCCATCGCCTCCGTGCCCCAATTGGCGTCCAAGACTCTGGTCGCCGGTGTGGTGGACGGCCGCAATATCTGGCGCACCGACCTGCAGGCCGCCCTGGCCAAGCTGGCATCGCTGCTGGGAAGCGCTGCCGCCGTAGCGGTGTCGACGTCGTGCTCGACGCTGCATGTGCCCTACTCGCTGGAGCCCGAGACGGGGCTGGATGACGCATTGCGCAGCTGGTTGGCGTTCGGAGCCGAGAAGGTAACCGAAGTGGCCACCTTGGCCCGTGCCCTGCGCGAGGGGCGAGAAGCCGTGGCAGCGCAGATCGACGCGTCCAACGCCGCGGTCGCCTCCCGCAAGACCGACCCGCGACTGAACAACGCGGCTCTGCGCGCGCAGATCGCCGAGATCACAGCGGCCGGTGTCCAGCGTGGCTCGGCGGAGGCGCGTCGTGTTGCCCAGGAGGAGCGTCTGCACCTGCAACCGCTGCCGACCACCACCATCGGTTCGTTCCCACAGACCGTGGAGATTCGCAAGGCCCGCGCGGCCCTGGTCGCCGGCGAAATCGATGACGCCGAGTACACCGACCGGATGAAAGCCGAAGTCGCCGCCGTCATCACGTTGCAGGAAAACCTCGGCCTCGATGTGCTGGTGCACGGTGAGCCGGAGCGCAACGACATGGTGCAGTACTTCGCCGAGCAGCTGGAGGGATTCTTCGCCACCAGCAATGGTTGGGTGCAGTCCTACGGCAGCCGCTGCGTGCGACCGCCGGTGCTGTTCGGCGACGTCACCCGGCCCGAGCCGATGACGGTGCAGTGGGCGACCTACGCCCAGTCGCTGACCGACAAGCCGGTCAAGGGCATGCTCACCGGCCCGGTCACCATCCTGGCCTGGTCGTTCGTCCGCGATGACCAACCGTTGGCCGACACCGCAGACCAGGTGGCCTTGGCGATCCGGGAGGAGACGGTCGACCTGGAGGCCGCCGGCATCGCGGTGATCCAGGTCGACGAGCCCGCCCTGCGCGAGCTGCTGCCCCTGCGAGACACCGATAAAGCGGCATACCTGGACTGGGCGGTCGGCGCGTTCCGGATGGCGACGTCGGGGGTGTCGGATGCGACCCAGATCCACACCCACCTGTGCTACTCGGAGTTCGGTGAGGTGATCGGCGCGATCGCCGACCTGGACGCCGATGTCACGTCGATCGAGGCGGCGCGCTCGCACATGGAGGTGCTCGACGACCTCAACGCGATCGGGTTCGCCAACGCGGTGGGACCGGGTGTCTACGACATCCACTCGCCGCGCGTACCGAGCGCCGACGAGATGGCCGCGTCGCTGCGCGAGGCACTGGACGCCGTTCCGGCGCAGCGCCTGTGGGTGAATCCGGACTGCGGGTTGAAGACCCGCAAGCCCGACGAGGTGAACGCCTCACTGGCCAACATGGTCGCCGCGGCCCAGCAGGTCCGGGCCGGGGTGTAGAGAGGCTCACCGAGTGTGCGTCCAGGGCGGGATTTTCACCTGTTTTTCGCCTTGGACGCACACTCGGCGCACGGATAAGTCCCGCCATCGGATGGCGGAACCGTCCGGAAGCGTGCCGGCCGCCCGGGTCGGCCCTGCCCTGTTGGTGCAGACGAAGTCCCAGTTGCGGTTCGGTCAGCATGCCGACCCTGTTGCCCATCGGGGCTTCTTGTCCCGTGTCGAATCTCCCCCAGGGGCAGAGTCAACAGATCGCTGCAACTAGCCTCGGCTGATGGACTTCACCACGCTGCACCACGAGGTCGAAGACGGCATTCTCACCGTGTACCTGCACCGACCGGACAACCTCAACGCATTCACCGTCGAGATGGCCGAGGAACTGGAGCGCACCTTCATCGACGTCAACGACAACGACGACGTCCGCGCGGTGATCGTCACCGGCACCGGGCGTGCGTTCTGTGCGGGCATGGACCTGTCCAGCTCGGGCAACGTGTTCGGCCTCGATGAGTCCAAGTCGCCGTCACTGGCCGATATGGCCGACCTCGACGATCCGGAGCTGGCGCGGGTGCGCGACACCGGCGGGCGGGTGACGCTGGCGATCTACGGCTGCCGCAAGCCGGTGATCGCGGCGGTCAACGGCGCCGCTGTCGGAATCGGGGCCACCATGATGCTGGCCATGGACGCCCGGCTGTTCTCGACCACCGCACGGTTCGGGTTGGTGTTCGGGAAACTGGGTATCACGCCGGAGGCGTGCTCAACGTGGTTCCTGCCCCGGATCGTCGGCGTGCCAACGGCTCTGGACCTGCTCTACCGCGCCGACATTCTCGATGCCGAGGCTGCGCACGCATGTGGGATCGCCCAGGCGATTCACCAACCGGAGACACTTCTGGCCGAGGCGCGGGCGCTGGCCGATGCCTGGACCAAGGGCCGCTCGCCGGTCTCCTTCGCGCTGATCCGCCAGATGCTCTACCGCAACTCCGCGCAGCCCGACCCGGTCGAGGCACACCGGGTGGACTCGCTGGCGATGTTCTACACCAGCATCGGCGACGGCGCCGACGGCGTGCGCGCCTTCCTGGAAAAGCGCGCCCCGCACTTCAGCGCTCGGGCCTCGCAGATGCCGCCGTTCTACGACGAGTGGGTGCCCGGCTCTTAACCAGCGGGCTGCCATCCCGGACCGCGGAACAGGTGGCCCCACACCGCACGCCAGCAGCGGGCCGCGCGGATGTCACGCCAGATCGCGACGTACTCGTGGGTAGCCACCCGCACCGGGTTGAACGTGTCGATGTTCTTGGTCAAGCCGTAGACGACGCGCTCGTCCTCGGGCTCGAAGGTGCCGAACAGCCGGTCCCAGACGATGAGGATTCCGCCGTAGTTCTTGTCCAGATACTTCGCGTTCGCCCCGTGGTGCACCCGGTGATGCGACGGGGTATTGAAGACGAATTCGACGGGTCGCCAGAGCTTTCCGACGCGCTCGGTGTGGATGAAGAACTGGTAGAGCAGGCTGACCGACTGCTGCAGCAGGATCATCCACGGGGCGAATCCGGCGAAGGCCAGCAGGATCCAGAACGGAACCGAGGTGAACGGCGTCCAGGTCTGGCGCAGGGCCGTGGACAGGTTGTAGTGCCGGCTGGAGTGGTGCACCACGTGACTGGCCCAGAACACCCGGATGGTGTGGTGGGTGCGGTGATACCAGTAGTAGGCGAAGTCGTCGGCGACGAACAGCGCGATCCAGGTCAGTGGATTGGACGCGGGCAGGTGAACCGGCGCCAGCAGGTAGGCCGCGCTGAAGATGGCCAGCACCGCCAGTTTCCAGCCGATGTTGATGATGACGTTGCCGATGCCCATCGCCAGGCTGGTGCCGGTGTCGCGCAGTTCGTAACCGAGCTCGTCGTCGTCGGGCCGCACGGCGAATGACACGGCTTCCAGGACCAGGCAGAGCACGAAGACCGGAATGGCGTGCGCGATGAGGTCGAACATGCCGACTATTCCTCTCCCTCGGCGCCGGACTGGCAGGCCGTGACGAACCGGGTCAGCAACTCGTCGGCGAGGCGGTAGGCCTCGTCCTCGTCGGCGGCCGCGATGGCGGCGGCCAGCTCGATGTGAGCGCTGCGGTCGGCGAACTCGGCGACGCCCAGGGCGTAGATGCCCTCGCGGCCCATCTCCTCGTATGCCGCGACGAGGGTGTTGAGGGCGAGCCGGTAGGCAATATTTTCGGACCCGTCAATAACGGCGATCCAGAACGTCAGGTCGGCTTCGGCGAGGGCGTGCAGGTCGTCGGCGGGCGGGTAGGCCGCCGCGGCAGCGGTGATCGCGGCCCGCTGCTGCGGGGTGGCGTTGCGCGCACACAGGCGTGCGGCGTCTGCGGCGATGGAGCGTCGCATCACGGCGACGTCGCCGATGATCTGGCGGGTGGGGATCGCCCCGGCCACGGCCAGCCCGGTCAGGGCATCCAGGCCGGCGCTCTGGCGCCAGTCGAGCACCCGTGTCTTGCCGCCGTGGCTGATCCGGACCAGGCCCGCCTGCTGCAGCCGTTTGAGGGCTTCGCGCACGGCGTGGCGGTTGACCTGCAGGGTCAGCGCCAATTCGCGTTCCGACGGAAGGGGCTCGCCGGCGGGCAGGCGTCCGGTCAGGATCTCCTCGACCAGCCGCACGAAGATCGTGTCGGAGATCGCGGTGCGGGAGATGGGCGCCAAATCCATGGGTTCCATCGTCAGGCACCCGAGCACTACTGGTCAACTGGTTGGACCAGTTATCTGGATCACACCGTCGGGGCGCCTTCGACGTAGATAGGCAGATCGTCCTGCCACGGCTGGCACTGCACCATGTCCGCCACCTTGACGTATCCGCGTTCGAACTCGCCGGTGGCCGCGTCCACCAGCCGATAGGTCTGGGTCTGGCGGTGGATCGGCTGCGCATCGAGAATCACCACCCGCACCTCCCCCGGCTCGAATCCGCAGCGCTGCTGCAACGCCTCGATCAGCTGCTCGTTGGTCATGTGGCCGTCGCCGAAGTTCCAACCCACCGCCGTGGAACAGATCCGCTCCCCGTCGGTCAGCGAGTAGTCGCTCTCGTCGCCGTCGGCCATGGCCCGGTGCGCCAGGCTGAACAGCGCCCGGCCGTGGGTGTTGAACCCGCGGAACGCGTAGCCCATGTAGATCGGGATCTGGGCGGCCTCGGGGCTGCCGTAGAAACGTTCCAGCTGCGCGGCGGGCATGCTGGCGATCGCGACGATTCCCCGCGCGATCTTCTCTTCAGCCGAGGGCTTCAGGCACCACAGCGTGGTGTCCCAGTTACCGGCGTAGTACCGCATCCCGGGCAGGAACGAGATCTTCTGCGGGAACAGGTTTCCCAGCACCACGGTGCCGGCGCTGACGGCGAACAGCAGTGCCACCAGCAGCGGATTGGTGATGTCGGACAGTCCCAGGTCGGCACGTGCGACGAACAGCGACAACACTCCGAAAATCATGAAGACGTTCCATTCCAGCGGCACGCCCATCGGGATGGCTGCGAGGATCCCCAGATGGAAGGCGACCATCACGGTTGCCGCGATGGCGGTGGGCAGGCCACCGTGACAGAAGAACAGCGGCAGCGGCACCAGCATCTCGATCGCGGTGCTCATGTGCGCCAGTGCCACCGACGGCCCGCCGGGGCGCAGGTCGTCGGGGAAGTTCTTGAAGAAGGCGCGTTTGAGTGCCTTCGGCCGGATCAGCGGGTTGTTGCTCATCATCGTCGAGATCACGAACGGGAAATGCCGGTTGAGCTTCGAGGTAGCCGCGCCCAGCCAGATCACCATGAAGATCGCCTTGGCCGCGATGATCATGTCGGCACCGGTGAACAGGAACGCCGCGGCCAGCGGCGCGTACACCTCGCCGCGGGCGGCCAGGAAGATCACCTTGTCGCGTAGGCCGAGCACCGCCAGCACCGCCAGAATCGCCACGATCTGCCAGTGCGGCAGCACCCCGATCTCGGTGCGCAATGCGGCGATGGGGCCGGTGCCGTCGGAGACCAGCCCCACCAGCAGCAGCGCCAGCAGCGCCGCGTAGAGCGCTGCGTCCAGGGGGGTGCGGGCGGTGCCCGAGGTCAGCGGGATGCGCCCCGGCCACGGTGGCAACCGGATGGTGCCAGGCCGCAGCCAGTACAGGATCGAACCCATCGGCGGGAAGAAGCGGTTGTTGAGCGGGCCGAAGCCGCAGCCCAGGCCGATCACCTCGAACAGCATCGTGTAGAGCACGACCTTCTCGAAGACGATCGGCTCGCTCCACCACTGCCGCACCTGCGTGAAGCCGTCGATACCGGCGGTGGTCAGCACAAACAGCCAGGCACCCAAGACGTAGAGGCCGATCTTGAATACGTAGAAAAGGTGCAGCGCCACCGGCGTGCCGAAACCCACCTCCGCCCAGTGCCGGGCCATCGGCCGGATCTTCTCGCTGCGCGTGCCCTTGCTCCACTCCGCGAAGTCGACTACGGGCAGTTGAGGTTTGAGAAATCCCATGCAGCCAAGACTAGAACGTGTTCTAGATCTATGGGCCGAAACCCGGCCCCGCGAACACGCGGACGGCCACCGGCGCCGTCACACCGCCTTGAGGACGCGCTGCGGGCTGCCCGAGTAGGCGCTCAGCGGTCGGATCAGCGCGTTGGACGCCGTCTGCTCCATGATGTGGGCGGTCCATCCGGTGATACGGCTCATCACGAACAACGGGGTGAACATCGGGATGTCGAAGCCCATCAGGTAGTAGGCCGGACCGGTCGGGAAGTCCAGGTTGGGCTTGATCCCGGTGGCGGCGTACATCTCGGTCTCCAAGATGCGGTAGATGTCCAGCCAGACCCGGCCGTCCGTTGCCTCCGCGATCCGCTCCAAGGCTGCCTTCATGGTCGGCACCCGGGAGTCGCCGTGCTTGTACACGCGGTGACCGAAGCCCATCACCTTCTCCTTGCGTGACAGCTTGGCGTGCAGCCACGCCGCCGCCCGGGCCGGCTCACCGATCTCGATCATGTCGTGCATGACCGCCTCGTTGGCACCGCCGTGCAGCGAACCCTTGAGCGCGCCGATGGCCGCCGTGACCGCGCTGTAGATGTCGGACTGGGTGGAGGTGACCACCCGCGCGGCAAACGTGGATGCGTTGAAGCTGTGCTCGGCATACAGCGTCATGGACTGCTCGAAGGCCGCCACGATCACCGGATCGGGCACCTCGCCGAAGCACATCCGCAGGAAGTTCTCGCAGTAGCCGAGGTGGCTGTGCGGCGCGATCGTGTCCAGACCGCGCCGGCGGCGCATGTCGGCCGCCACGATGGTGGGCAGCACCGCGAACATCCGCAGCGCCTTGGTGAAGTTCGCCGACTCGCTGGCGTCGTCTTCTTCGGCATCCTCGGCGCCCAGGTAACTGATCGCGGTGCGCACCACGTCCATCGGATGGCAGTTCTCCGGCAGCTTGTCCACCAACGACAGCAGCGAGCGGTCCGCCCGCCGCGCCGCCCGCTCCCGCTGGCAGAACAGCGCCAGCTCGGCGTCGCTCGGCAGCTCGCCGTGCCACAACAGGTAGGCGACCTGCTCGAAGGTGCAGTGCGCGGCCAGATCCTGCACGGGGTAACCGCGGTAGGTCAGGGAGTTGGTCTCCGGCACCACCTTGGAGATGGCGGTGGTGTCGACGACGACGCCGGCGAGCCCTTTGCGGATTTCCGGCACATCCGGGGAGATAGTCACTGGCCCGCTCCTAACGTGAAGGCGAAGATGTCGTCATCGAATTGGCTGTACTCGGCGTAGCGCAGCAGCTCGTAAAGCCGGCTGCGCTGCTGCATCTGATCCAGCAACCCCGACTGCGTTCCCGCCGAATCGATCTCGCGCAGGCCGGCTTCGACGGCGAACATCGCCAGTCGCAGCGTGGTGACGGGGTAGATCACCGCGTTGTAGCCGAGATCGCACAGTTGGGCGGCGGTCAGCAGCTCCGACTTGCCGAACTCAGTCATGTTGGCCAGCAGCGGCGTGGTCACCGCGGCGCGGAATGCTTCGAATTCGGCCGGCCCGCGTAGGGCTTCGGTGAAGATCAGATCCGCCCCGGCGTCGGCATAGGCCTTCGCACGATCGATCGCCGGCCGAAGCCCTTCGATGCCGGCGGCATCAGTGCGCGCACAGATGACGAAATTCGGGTCCCGCCGGGCGGCGACCGCGGCCCGCAGCCGCTTGACCATCTCATCTACCGGCACCACGGCTTTGCCGTCGAGGTGCCCGCACCGCTTGGGGTTGACCTGGTCCTCGAGGTGGCACCCGGCCAGCCCGGCGTCTTCGAGCATCGTGACGGTGCGTGCGGCGCTCATCGGCTCGCCGAAGCCGGTGTCGGCGTCGATGAAGGTGGGCAGGTTGGTGGCCGCCGCGATCGCTGCGCCGCGCCCGGCCACCTCGGTCAGCGTGGTCAGCCCGATGTCGGGCAGTCCCAGGTCGGCCGAGAGCGCCGCACCGGAGACGTAGACGCCTTCGAATCCGATCTCGGCCACCAGCTTGGCGACCAGGGGCGAGAGGGCCCCCGGGAACCGTTGCAGCCGTCCGGATTCCAGACCGGCCCGCAATGCCGCTCGTTTCTCTGCCGGAGCCGCGGCGGACCCGAGCAGCCCACTCACCGGAAGATCCCGTCGGGCGTCGCCGGAGCCTGGTCCAGCACCGACTGTTCGACGACGATGTTGAGCCCGGTGAGCTGCGCACCGCTCAGTCCCGCCAGCCCCTCCGCCGCGGCGAGAAACCGCTCCTGCTCGGCCGAGCTCACCACGCCCTCGGCGAGTTCGGTGAACTTGCCGATGTACTGCTTGCGTTCGAACGGTCGGGCTCCCAGCGGGTGAGCGTCGGCGATCGCGAGCTCGTCGGTGATGACTTCGCCACTGACCAAGGTGATCTCGGCGCGCGCCCCGAACGCCTTCTCGCCTGGGTCGGTCGAGTGGTAGCGCCGGGTCCACTCCGGGTCCTCGACGGTGGAGATCTTGCGCCACAGTGCGATGGTCTCGGGCCGGTGTGCACGTTCTGGGCTGTAAGACCGGACGTGGTGCCAGCTGCCGTCCTCCAGGGCGACGGCGAAGATGTACATCACCGAGTGGTCCAGGGTTTCCCGCGAGGCGTCCGGGTCGAATTTCTGCGGGTCGCCTGAGCCGGTGCCGATCACGTAGTGGGTGTGGTGGCTGGTGTGCAGCACGATGGTGGCCACCTGGCTCAGGTCGGCGATCCGCTCGCGGAGCCGCTTGGCCAGGTCGATCAGGGCCTGGCTCTGGTATTCCGCGGAGTGCTCCTTGGTGTAGGTGTCCAGGATGGCGCGCTTGGCCTCGCCCGGGCCGGGCAGCGGCACCTGGTAGGTGTGGTCTTTGCCCGACAGCATCCAGGCGATGACACCGTCTTCGCCCTCCCAGATCGGGGCCGGTGCGCCTTCACCGCGCATCGCGCGGTCTACGGCTTCGATGCCGACCTTGCCGGCCCAGGCCGGCGCGTAGGCCTTCCAGCTGGAGATCAGGCCCTTGCGGGACTGGCGGGTGGCGGTGGTCAGGTGCAGCGCCTGGCCGACGGCGGAGTAGATCACCTCGGGGTCCAGCCGCAACATGGTGCCGATTCCGGCGGCCACCGACGGGCCCAAGTGCGCGACGTGGTCGATCTTGTGTTCGTGCAGGCAGATGCCCTTGACCAGGTCGACCTGGATCTCGTAGGCGGTGGCCAGGCCGCGGATCAGGTCGGCCCCGCTGACCCCGAGCTGCTGGGCGACCGCCACCAGCGGGGGGATGTTGTCGCCGGGGTGCGAGTACTCCGCGGCCAGGAAGGTGTCGTGGAAGTCCAGTTCGCGCACCGCGGTGCCGTTGGCCCAGGCGGCCCATTCGGCGGAGTAGCTGCCCTCGACGCCGAAGACGGTGGCGCCGGGGGCCGACGGGTGTGCCAGGGCTTGGCGGCGGGCCACGGTCACCGGCCGGCGCAGCACCGAAGCGGCGCTGACGGCGGCGTTGTCGATGATCCGGTTGATGATCATGGCGGCGGTGTCCTCGGGGACCTCCACCGGGTCGGCGGCCACCTGCGCGATCTTCCAAGCGAGGTGCTCGGAGCGGGGGAAGTCCTCGGCACTGCGTCGGGTCCGGACGTCGTGTAGCTGCATATTCCACACCCTACGCACGACAGTTGGACCCCGACATACCCTGGAAATGCGTATTAATGCGTCCTAACAGCCCCGGAATTGCGAACCTTGCGAATGCCTTGGCGAGTTACGCTGCATCCCATGGCACCCACCACCGCACGGACGTTCGCCGGGGCCCGGCTGCGCCGCCTGCGACAAGAGCATGGCCTGACCCAGGTGGCCCTGGCACGCGCGCTGAACCTGTCGACCAGCTACGTCAACCAGCTCGAAAACGACCAGCGGCCCATCACCGTTCCGGTGTTGCTGGCGCTCACCGATCGGTTCAGCCTGCCCGCGCAGTACTTCTCCGGGGACGCCGATGCCCGGCTGGTGGCCGAACTGCGCGATATGTTCACCGCAACGGCCGGCGAACACGCCGCCAGCGACAGCCAGATCGAGGAACTCGTCGCGCGCATGCCCGAGATCGGTAACAGCCTGCTGACCATGCATCGCCAACTGCGCGCGGCCACCGAGGAATTGGAGTCCTACCGTTCACAGATCGCGGGTGACTCGGCGCAGGCAGTGACGCCGCCCATGCCGTTTGAGGAGGTCCGCGACTTCTTCTACGACCGCAACAACTACATCGGTGACCTCGACAATGCCGCCGAGAGGCTGTTCGCCGAGACCGGGATGCGCTTCGGTGGCTTGGATATTCAGCTGTCCACGTTGATGGCTGACCGATTCGACATCACCGTGGCAATCGTCGACGACCTGCCCGCGGGAATCAAGCGTGTCTTCGACCCTGCGACGCGGGTGCTGCGCATCGCGCATTGGTTGCGGGCGGGGCAGCGAGCCTTCCAGATCGCCACCCAACTGGCACTACTGACCCAGCAGGAGTTGATGTCGGAGATCGTGGCGCAAGACCAGGCATTGAGCCCGGAGTCTCGCGATGTGGCCAAGATCGGTCTGGCCAACTACTTCGCCGGAGCGTTCCTGTTGCCGTATCGGCAGTTTCAGCGTTCTGCAACCGAGCTGCGCTACGACATCGACCTACTGGGACGCCGGTTCGAGGTCGGCTTCGAAACGGTGTGCCATCGCCTGTCGACCCTGCAACAGCCCGGACGACGTGGGGTGCCGTTCATCTTCGTGCGTACCGACAAGGCGGGGAACATCTCGAAGCGGCAGTCGGCCACTGCGTTTCACTTCAGCCGCGTCGGCGGAAGCTGCCCGCTGTGGGTGGTCCACGACGCGTTCAGCCAACCGGGCCGGATCGTGACCCAGGTGGCCCAGATGCCCGACGGCCGCAAGTACTTCTGGATCGCCACCACCACACCGCCCGAGGGGCGCGGCTATCTGGGCCAGCACAAGACTTTCGCCGTGGGACTGGGTTGCGACCTGGCGCATGCGGACAAGCTGGTGTATTCGACCGGCGTGGCCCTGGATGACGCCGCCACCGTGGTGCCGATCGGAGCGGGTTGCAAGATCTGCGAACGGCAGGCGTGCCCTCAGCGAGCATTCCCCTATCTGGGCCGGCGGGTCGTCGTCGACGAGAACGCCGGCAGCGGGCTGCCCTACTCGCCGGTGGTGTCGGTGCCGACCGGACGGTAGAACAGGGCCAGCTGACCGATGGCGCCCGCCAGGCCGAGGCCCAGCGAGATCCACAGGCCCGGCCAGCCGTTCTTCCAGCAGTGGCTGAAGATCTGGTGGTCCGCGCTGAGATAGCCCGGCCCGAGCATCGCCACCACGACGGCGCCGGCGGCAAGCACCAGATTGTATTCCCAGCCGTTGGTCAGCACGAAGAAGCCGTTGCCGCGGTGCACGGTCCACACCGCCACCGCCATCAGCGCCACGAATCCCGCGGCGGCGATCGGGGTCAGCAAACCTACCGCCAGCCCCAGCCCGGCGACGATCTCCGCGGTGGCCGCCGTCACTGCCTGCAACTTGCCGTACTTCATCCCGATGCTTTCGAACCATCCCGCGGTACCGGGGATTCGGCCGCCGCCGAAGAACTTGTTGAACCCGTGAGCGGCCATAGTCAGGCCGAGAACCAGACGCAGGAGCAGCAATGCGACATCAGCAGCAGTGACCATGTGCTCAAACTACAATGCGGCGTCCAGCAATTGCAGATATACCCCGATATCGCCGACCGCGGATTCGGCGGCGTGCACACTCACGACCACGGTGTCGCCGATGCCGTGCACCCCATGGGTCAGGCCCATGGCCGGGGACAGTGCCGGAAACCCTGCGGTCAGCAATACCGGCGCCGCACCGAAACGCAGGTCCGCGGCGCCGCGGTACACGCTGGAGACCACGGTGTTTCCGGTGACCCGCTCCGGCCGGGTGTCGGGATCGAAATGGGCTACGCCCCAGTGCAGCAGCGCCGCGGGTGTGGCGGCGAAGGCCCGGTCGGCCGCCGCCGCAGCGGGGTGGCGGCCGCGGAGCCGGCCCCCGGCGACGTCCGCGGCGATCCGCTCACAGCGGGCATCGTGGCCCAGGAGCGGGTAGAGCCCGACCGCGATATTGCCGAAGTGGTTGTGGGCTTGGCGCGCACCCGCTTTGGCCATCGGCACTTCGGCGCCCAACTCACCGCAGGGCTCGTCGAGGTATTCCGCCAGCGCTGCCGACACCGCCGACAGCGCCGCCACGGTGACGGTCGGCCCGCGCAGTTCGCTGCGCCGCCGCACCAGGGTTCGCACTGTCCGGGCGCCGGCCGGCCGGTTGTTGGTGGCCAACGGCGGGCGGTCGCCGACCGGAGGCGGCAACAGACCCGCCGCCGTGTCTGCCACCCGGCTGCGGTGGGCGCGCGCCGCGACAACCGCACGCCACGGCAGGCACTCACGACTTGGCGCCTGCACCGCGCCGACCGGTGCGTCCCGGCCGAACAGCCAGGCGGCCAAGGCTGAGGCCCGCCCACCGTCGGCGAGGGCATGCGCCACCTGTAGCACCGCCACCGTGCCCGCCCCCCGGTGCCCGGGGATGTCGTGGACCGGTGCGAACACATGCAACCGCCACGGCGCCGTTCGGACGTCGAGCTGGTCGTCGGTCAGGCCCGCGACCGCATCCAGGCACCCGGGCCAGCTGTCGCCGGGCGCCCGATGCCGCACCGCACCGATCGGCTCGGTGATCGGCACCCACCGCGGGTAGCGCAGCGCACCGGCATCGGCGACCCGAATGTTCAGGTCCGGGATCGTTCGGGCTCGGTCGAGCAGCTCGGCGATCGCCTCATCGAGGTCGGCGGGCACCCCGGCGAAGGCATACAGCAGGAACTGGTCGCTGGGGATCTTCACGGACATCCAATAGAACTGCGCGTCGATCGCGGCCATCGGGCGCGCACGCATCAGGTCAGGCCCCGCTCATGGGGTCAGGAATTGCAGCACCCGATCGGCGACCTCATCGGGCTGCTCGAGTTGCAGGAAATGACCGGCATTCTCGACGACGGCCAGCGCACTGCCCGCTGGCAACACCGGCTGCACCCACCGCGTGAACGCCGGCGACATGCAGCCATCGGTGCGCCCATGCAGATACAGGGTCTGCAACCGCGGCAACTGCAGCCAATGCCGGTGCAGATCGGCGTAGCGATCGGGCACCCGCAGACTGCGCAGCGCCCGGTACGGCCCGAGTGCTGCCCGCCAGCCCTCCGGCGTTCCGATAGCCGCATCGACGTGCCGCAGATCCTCGTCGGCGGCATACCCCGGCGACCACCGCCGCCACAACAGCGGCAGCACCCACGAGGCGGAACGGTCCGGCAGCCACGGCAGCTGGAAATAGCCGATGTACCAGCTGCGCAGCAGTTGCCCCGGCAGGCGGCCGAGCAGGCTGAACCGGCCCGCGCCGCGGGCCCCCCGAAGCGCCGCCGGCGGGGGCACCGCCATGATCACCGCCTTGCTGAACGGACTGTCCGGCAACGCAGCCAGACCGGTGGCGGCCAACGCACCCCAGTCATGACCGATCACCACGTCGCGGCCGGTCCCGCCGACCGCGGCGTACACCCGCAAGGCGTCATCCATCAACGCGCCGACGTGGTAGCTGCCGTCGGCGGGGATCGACGACGGCGCGTAGCCGCGCATGAACGGCGCCACCACATGCCAGCCGGCCTCGACCAGCCGCGGCGCCAGCCGGCGCCAGCCGTAGGCGGTGTCGGGAAACCCGTGCAGGCACAACGCCACCGGGTCACCCGGCGTGCCCCAGCTCAATGCCTTGAGCGCGACCCCGGGCGTCGAGACATCGATCCACCGCGGTTCACTCATCTGATACCCCCAGACCGGTCCGGGCAGGCGTTTCTGTCCGTCCTGTCGTCCAAACTATCTACCATCTTGAGATGCGCACAGCCCAGACCGTCGAGTACGACGGCGTCGGCGGAGTGGTGCTGGTCGCCGACGAGTGGAACCGGGGCGCCGCCGAAGCCGCACAGCACCCGACGATCGTGATGCTGCACGGCGGTGGACAGAATCGGCACTCCTGGCATAAGACCGGCCAGATCCTGGCCGACCGCGGTTATCACGTCGTCGCGCTCGACACCCGCGGCCACGGTGACAGCTCCCGCTCACCGAACGCCGACTACGCCATCGAGACGCTCACCGCCGACGCCCTCGCGGTGATCGATGCGATCGGCCGGCCGGTGGCACTGATCGGGGCCAGCATGGGCGGGCTGACCGGCATCCTGGTGGCCGAGGAGGCCGGGCCGCAGCGCGTGACCAAGCTGGTGTTGGTCGACGTGGTCCCGCGCTACGAGAAGGACGGCAGCGCCCGGATCCGCGACTTCATGTTCAGCCACATCGACGGCTTCGATTCCCTCGAACAGGCCGCCGACGCCGTCGCCGCATATCTGCCGCACCGGACCAAGCCCCGCAGTCCCGAGGGATTGAAGAAGAATCTGCGGTTTCGCGACGGCCGCTGGTATTGGCACTGGGATCCGGCGCTGATGACCAAACCCGGTGACGATCCGGCGTTGCGCACCGAGAAGATCGAGGCCGCCGCGATGGGGCTGCAGATCCCGATCCTGCTTATCCGCGGCAAGCTGTCCGATGTGGTCAGCGTCGAGGGCGTCGCGGATTTCCTGTCCAAGGTCCCCGGCGCGCGCCTCGTCGAGTTGTCCGACGCCGGGCACACCGCGGCCGGCGACGACAACGATGCCTTCAGCGCCGCCGTCGTCGAGTTCGTGTCGGGCTGAATGTTCGGGATCGGATGGCTGACACCGACGCTGCTGGCGGCCGGTGTGCTGGCGACGGTGGCGATCACCGAGGCCGTGGCCCTGGCGGCGTTGACCCGGCAGCTGCGGACGGCTCAAGCCCAGCTCGAGGCGCTGCGCGGCCGGGTCGACACCCGCAACCTGTTGCTTTCCGGCGGACGTGAGGCCGTCAAGACGGTGTGGCAGACCGCGAACCTGGTGCGCAGGCAGGGGTTTGGCGCGGCCGTGCGCAGTTCGATCGAGGACCTTGCCGACTGGGCGGAGGTGGAACGACCCGACTTGGCCCGCCTGACCCCGAACGGTCATGTGGTGGTGCTGTTCACCGACATCGAGGGGTCCACCGCGCTCAACGAGCGGATCGGGGACCGCGCCTGGGTGAAGCTGATCGCCCGGCACGACGAGATGGTGCAACGTCTGGTCGCCCAGCACTCCGGGCATGTGGTCAAGAGCCAGGGCGACGGCTTCATGATCGCGTTCGCCCAACCCGACCAGGCGGTGCGCTGCGCCCTCGCCATCCAGCACGCCCTGCAGTCGCGGCGCGGGCGCAAATCGCAGCAGCAGATCCGGGTCCGGATCGGGGTGCACATGGGCCGCTCGGTGCGCCGCGGTGACGACTTGTTCGGACGCAACGTCGCGATGGCCGCGCGGGTGGCCGCGGCCGCCGAGGGCGGCCAGATCCTGATCAGCGGACCGGTGCGCGAGGCCGTCAAGGAATGCGACGACATCACCGTCGGCACCGGCCGCGACGCCGAACTGAAGGGCTTCGCCGGCACGCACCGCCTCTACGCGGTCGACGTCGACGGCGAGTAATCCGCGCTACCCGTCTCCGCCGGCCTCGGCCAGCCGCTCATGCAGCCGCGCACGGACTTCCTCGGGCGTGTAAGCCCGTCGCCGGCGCTGGTCCCGCACCACCAGCACCCCCCCGGCGGCAACCCCGACCACGCCCGCCAGGCCGATCCATTTCCAGATGTTGCGCACGCTCACACTTTATGGTGCTGAACGTGGATGAACACACCGTGACTTTGGAGCGTGCACTCGCTGAAACGCGCACGGGCGACATCTGGCTGTTCCGAGGCCGTTCCGGTCCCGACCGCGCCATCCAAACGCTGTCCAACGCTCCGGTGAATCACGTCGGGATGACAGTGGCCCTCGATGACCTGCCGCCGCTGATCTGGCATGCCGAGCTCGGCGACAAACTGCACGACTACTGGACCGGCACCAATCACCGTGGCGTGCAGCTCAACGACGCCCGGGCAGCCGTCGAGCAGTGGATGGGCCGCTACGAGCAGCGCTGCTGGCTACGCCAACTCAGCGGGACCATCACCCGCCAGCAGGAGAACCGCCTGCTGCAGACGATCGCGCGGTTGGACGGCACCGCGTTTCCCACCACCGCGCGGCTCACCGGCCGGTGGCTGCGGGGCCGGCTGCCGACGGCCCGGGACTGGACCCGTGGTATCCCATTTGTGGACCGCAAGGTCGAAGAACTCAGCCAGCGGCGCAAGGCACGCAGCAAAACCGGCTTGCAGACCGCGTACTGTGCCGAGACCGTGGCCATCACCTACGAGGAGATGGGGCTGCTGTCTACCCACAAGAGCTCGAACTGGTTTGACCCCGGGTCATTCTGGAGCGGCGACATCTTGCCGTTGGCCCCCGGTTATCAGCTGGGCCGCGAGATCGTGGTCGTGCGCTAGACGACCGCAGGCCCGGCGCCCCGGGGTGCCAGGTGGACCTCAGTCGATAGTCAACTCGCCCATCGGCGACCAGTCGGTGGCGTCGATCTGCTGGCTGATGATCTTCGGAGTCGACACCAGCGCCTGCGGCGTGTCAGCCATGGCCTGCTTGAAGTGGTCGCTGTTGACGTGCGCGGCACCGGCGTCAGCGTCGCGGAAAGCCTCGACGAGTACGTACTCGTTGGGGTCGTCGAGGCTGCGCGACCACTCGAACCACAGGTTGCCCGGCTCAGCGCGGGTGGCTTCGGTGAAGCCGGCCACCAGCTGCGGCCAGCGCTCAGCCCACTCCGGCTTGACCGCGAATTTCACCACGATGAAGATCATCGCGGCTACTTTACCTCCAGGGTGCTCTGGACCGGGGTGACATTGGTGGTCAAATCCAATACCGGGCAGTGCTTTTCCACCGTCTGGTGCAGCTCACGGTAGCGTTCCTCGGTCTCCGGGCCGGTCACCGTGATGACTACCCGCACCTCCTTGAAGCCCGGGCGTACCGAGTCGTCCAGGCCGAAGAACCCGCGAACGTCCAAGTCGCCCTCGGCGCGCCCGGTGATCTCGTCGATGGTGATGCCCAGCTTCTCGGCCCAGTACCGCCAGGTAACCACCTGGCAGGACAGCAGCGATCCCAGGTAGTACTCGACCGGGTTGGGCGCGGTGTTGTCACCGCCGAGCGTCGGCGGCTCGTCGACCTCGATGGTGTATTGCCCCAGGGTGACGGTGCTGGCCACCGCATCGTGGCCGACCGCGGAGGCGCTGAAGACCACCTGCGAAGCGTCGGGGTCGGCAGCGGCGGGGTCACTGGTGGCGGCGACGACAGCGGCCAGTTGAGATGTCGAGGTTGTCATGGCGGTAAGGGTAAAGACCGCGCGCCAGGTCGGCGAACGACTGCAAGCCCCAAGACGCCGAAGGAATACCATTTGCCGCCGCCAGGGGCTAGCCTGAGCGTCGTGGAGGTACTACGGCACGTAATAGTTCTGCTGCACATCGTCGGCTTCGCGGTGACCTTCGGCGCATTGATCGCCGAAGCCGCGGCACGCCGCTTCCAGCTCACCCCGGTGATGGACTACGGCGTGGTGCTTTCGCTGCTCACCGGCCTGGCGCTGGCCGCACCCTGGCCCGCCGGCGTGGTGCTCAACTACCCCAAGATCGAGACCAAGCTGGTGATCCTGATCGCTTTGGGCGCCGTGCTGGGCATCGGCCGGTCCCGGCAGCGCAAGTCCGGCGACGCCCCTCGGGCGCTGTTCTACGCCGCGGGCGTCCTGTCTCTGACGGCCGCCGGGCTCGCCGTCATCTGGTAGCCGAGTGCCGTTCAGGTATTCAATCTGACTGATCCCAATCGGCGGTGAAACCGATACCTGGTCGCGACCGCATCCAGGCGACGGTCACGACTCAACCGGGGCAGGCGCTACCGCCATGTGCAGCAACGGGTATGGCCGACCCGCGTCGTCGCACTCGCTGCGGCCGGTGACGACGAAGCCGCGCCGAACGTAGAACGCGATCGCCTGTTGGTTCTGCTCGTTGACGTCGACCAAGCGGATTCCCTGCTCGGCGATCGCGTGTTCGGCAAGCGCGCTTCCGACGCCGCGGCCGTGCACCTGGGCATGGACAAACAACATCTCGAGCGCCTCGCCTGCCGTGCCGGCGAAACCCACCGGCTCCCCGTCGATCTCGGCGACGGTGAGACGAACCCCCGGAAAGTACGCATCGGCCAGCTGACTCTCGATGGCGTCGCGGTCGGCTGCGGTGAGAAAGTCGTGTGTCGCCTCGACGGCACTGCGCCAGATCGCCACCAGCCGGGGATATTCGGCCTGGCCGGTGCAGTCACGAATGCGCACCGAGGTCAGGCTACCGGCCTTGGTCTGCCGCCCGTCGATACCCTGGATCCGATGACCGTGATCGACGACGAAGGCCCGTTCTTCCATGGCACCAAGGCCGAACTGGCGGTTGGGGATCTGCTGACCGCGGGCTTTCGCTCCAACTACCGCCCCGAGATCGTGATGAACCACATCTACTTCACCGCTTTGGTCAGCGGGGCCGGGCTGGCGGCCGAGCTCGCCGCCGGCGACGGGGAGCCGCGGGTGTACCGCGTGGAACCGACCGGGGAGTTCGAGAACGACCCCAACGTCACCGACAAGAAGTTCCCCGGCAACCCGACCCGTTCCTACCGCAGCAGTGCACCGTTACGCGTCGTCGAAGAGATCATCGATTGGCCGCGACTGCCTCCCGAGGTACTTCAGGAATGGCGCGATCGGCTGGCCGCGCTGCGCGCCGACGGGCTCGACGAGATCATCAACTGAGCGACGCTCGCGAGGGCGCCGCTTGCAGCAACCACCCGCTGAAGTGCGGCCGCGCCGCCGGCGGCCACGGCCCGATACGGGACGATGGCACGCTCGATTGACAGCCGCACCGTGTCGAAAAGCCCGGCCACCTGGCGTCGCCTGGTCCGAAGCTTGACCAGGTAGTGGCCTCCGACGCACGCCGCGGCCACCACCACAACAATCCACAGCACAGCCGCGACCAGATAGATCGCCTCAACCACCGACATGACGATGAGCCTGCCCCATCGCCGTCGCGGTGAGGTCACCGGCGAGACACACGTAGGCGACTTCTCGGCCGGTGGCCTACCCGCGGGGTGATCATGCACGGTCCACGACCGGGCAGCTGGATCAGAGGTCAGTCCACCTTGGTCAACTGGATCTGGAACTCACCAAGGCACCGATAAGTCCCGCTGAGGGTCGCCGGGTCGAACGTCTCCGAACAATCGCCCTGGAATGTGCGGGTCCACACGCCACCTTCCTGGTGCAGGTCGCGAGTTGCTCCGCCGGGCACCTCCAAGCGCAGACACCCCTCGCCGCACGGCGTGAATATGTACGTCTGCGTCGTAGTCGAGCCGCCGGCGTTGGTCACCACACCCGAATATGTCCCGGAAAGTCCGTCAGCGGATGCCGGGCCGGTGCCCAACGCCGAGATGCCCGCGATGACTGCGGCCACACCCAAGATCCGAATTGACCCCATAGTCACTCTCCTGTTGTCACGCTCCTGTGTAAGGGCGCCTGGTGACGGCGCTGCCAAATAGATTAGATGGAAGTCCGACAGGCGCTTTCAGCCTCCATGGGCGAACTCTTCGCACGCCATGTTGAAGTGAATCTGTCAGGCCGGCGCTACCCGTTTCCAGGCCATACCCACGGGTCAGGTGGCGCTGCGGCCGTCTGTCAACGCGCGCAGCAACTCCTCATCGGGATCTTTCACCGCTGAGTCCGGCGCTCCGTCGGTGAGCAGTCGGCGCCACCGTTCCAGGTCGAAATCCAGCGGCACCGTGTTGGTTATGAAGTCGTCGACCAGGTCGGCGAACCGTAGCGGGTCGTCACGGAACGGGAAATGACCGGAATCGACGAAGGTTTCCAGCCGCGAATGCGGCATGGCGGCGTGCGCGAGCTTGGCGTGCGCATACGGCAGCACCAGATCGTGGGTCCCCCAGACGATCATGATCGGGAGTCGTTCGGTGAGATAACTGCGGTCGAGCATGGTGACCATCTGCCCGCGCCAATCCACCACGGCGCGCAGCGTCCGCACGAACGCCGCCCGCTTGTTCGGTGAACGCAGATCACCGAGCACCCGCAGGATCTCAGGAAGATCGGCCAGAAGCGGCGGCAGGCTCACCTTGTCGACCTGCCACCGAGCCATCCGAAGCGCCGTCTCGAACCCCGGCACCGACAGCGCGGCCAGCACTTGCGGTGCGGCCGGCAGCGACGCCAGCCGCAACGCGGGGTTGACGTCGCGCGTCACACCGCCGGCAGCCACCAACACCAGCCGATCAACCATCTGCGGGTACTGGTAGCAGAACTGCATGGCCACCCCGCCACCCAAGGAGTGCCCGATGACCGTCACCCGGTCGAAACTCAAGACCGACAGCAGATCTCGCATACCGTTGGCGAACGCGGCCACGGAATAGTCGGCGCGCGGCTGATCCGAGAGTCCGTGACCGAGCAGATCCGGGGCGATTACCGTGTACTTCTGCGCCAGCAGTGGGATCAGCGGCTCCCAGGTCGACGAATTGTCTCCGATCCCGTGGATCAACAACAACGGTGGCCCGTCCCCGGCCACCCGATATGCCCGGCGGTATCCGTGCACGGTTCGGTATTCGACTCGGGCCGGATCATCCGAGACCGGCCGCAGTCGCGGCTTACGCGCAGCCATCCGGTGCTCCCTCATGCGCAGTTACCTACAGCTAACCGCGTACCGGCCCGTTGCGCACCCGATGTTTCAATGATTTAACGCGCGACCCGTTCCCGTCACCTGGGATGCTGCCGCAACACCGGGGAAGCAACATCGCGGCAACATCGTGCCTACGCAAACCGCCCGGCAAACTCGGTGCCGGTTCCGCTGGCCTCAACCATCGGAAAAGGCGACGCGTCAGCAACTACACGTTGAACCGGAACTCCACCACGTCGCCATCGGCCATGACGTAGTCCTTGCCCTCCATGCGCACCTTGCCGGCGGCCTTGGCGGCTGCCATCGAACCGGCCTCGACCAGGTCGTCGTAGGAGACCACCTCGGCCTTGATGAAGCCCTTCTCGAAGTCGGTGTGAATCACCCCGGCCGCCTTGGGGGCGGTGTCGCCCTGATGGATGGTCCAGGCCCGGGCCTCCTTGGGCCCGGCGGTCAGATAGGTCTGCAACTTCAGTGTGTGAAAACCCGCGCGCGCCAGCGCATCCAGGCCGCGCTCACTTTGGCCGATCGACTCCAGCAGCTCCATCGCCGACTCGTCGTCGAGCTCGGCGAGTTCGGCTTCGATCTTGGCGTCGAGGAACACCGCGTCGGCCGGGGCCACCAGCTCCCGCAGCTCGGCGACCCGCGCGGCATCGGTGAGCACCGACTCGTCGGCGTTGAACACATACAGGAACGGCTTGGTGGTCAGCAGGTTCAGCTCGCGCAGCGGAGCGGGGTCCACCCCGGCGGCGAACAGGGTCTTGCCGCTGTCGAGGATCGCCGCGGCGGCCACCGCAGCCTCGTGCACGGGCTTGCGGTCCTTGTTGTTGCGGGCTTCCTTCTCCAGCCGCGGGATGGCCTTTTCCAGGGTCTGCATGTCGGCCAGGATCAGCTCGGTGGCGATCACCTCGATGTCGGCCTCGGGGTCCACCTTGCCGTCGACGTGCACCACGTCGTCGTCGGCGAAGACGCGCACCACCTGGCAGATGGCGTCGCACTCGCGGATGTTGGCCAGGAACTTGTTGCCCAGACCGGCGCCCTCGGACGCGCCCTTGACGATGCCGGCGATGTCGACGAATGTCACCGGCGCGGGCAGGATCCGCTCGGACCCGAAGATCTCCGCCAGTTTGGTCAGCCGGGGGTCGGGCAGCGGCACCACACCCTCGTTCGGCTCGATCGTCGCGAACGGGTAGTTGGCGGCCAACACATCGTTGTGTGTCAGCGCGTTGAACAGGGTCGACTTACCGACGTTGGGCAACCCCACAATTCCCAGACTCAGGCTCACGGGAAGCCAAGTCTAAGCCCGGGGGCGTGCCGCCGTGCGCCCCCGCCGTTGACAGCCGGTACCGTCAGTGTGTGGCAGTAGCGCGGGAGAAGTCGGCAGTGGCCGCTGACCACCGTTCGATTTTGCCGAGCATCGCCGGTTTGCCGTGGTGGAGCGCCGTGGCAGTCGCGGTGGTCGCGACCGCGGTCGGAGTGGCGTTCGACGCCGGCTCGGGCGATAAAGAACTGAGCATCGTCTTCTCGGCCCTCTACGCGATGGGCTGTATCGCAGCGGTGCTCATGGTGCAGCAGTCGGCGGTGTTCACGACGGTGGTCCAGCCGCCGTTGATCCTGTTCGCCACCGTGCCCAGCGCATACTGGATGCTGCGAGGTGGGGGCTTCCCCGGCCTCAAGGCCATCATCATCAACTGCGGATATCCCCTGATCGAACGTTTCCCGCTGATGCTGTTCACCGCCGCGGCCGTGCTGTTGATCGGGATGGTCCGCTGGTATCTCGGGATGCTGGACGGCCCCGCGAAGCGCGCCACCGAGGACGACGACACCCCGAAGCGGGGCACGCTCAGCGATCGAGTCGGCGCCATGCTCACCTCGGCGCTGACCCGCAACCCCGCGCACGCCATCGAACAGCCCGCTGCCCGCAAGGAACGTCCGGGGCAGCGTCCCCGCCGCCCCGGTGCAGAATCCCGGCGGAACGCGCGCACGGGTGCGGGTTCCCGCACGCGTTCCGGCTCCTCCGAGCGCCGTGGCGCGAACGGCTCGACGCCCACGCGTTCGCGGCACGTCCGGCCAGACATGGACGGCCGCGCCGCGGAGCAGCCGCGTCCGCGCCGCCGGCCGGCAGCCGACGGCCGCGACGAGCCCCTGCGGCGGCGGCCAGCCCCCGAGGCGCGCGATGAGCGTCAACCCCGGCGGCGCCCGGCGCCCGACTGGCAAGACCAGCCGCGACGGCGCCCGCGCCCGCCCCACGACTCGGCACGCACCGCAGATCCGAGAGCCAACCGGGATCCGCGTGGGCGCAGCTACCGCCCCGCCGACCCAGCCGAATCGATGCCCCGACGCCGGCCTACGGGCGGCGAGGGTCGCGGTAATGGCACCGGCACCCGGCACCCCGTTTCGCAGGTGCGCTACCGCAGGTCCGGCGACACAGCCGACGCGCCACCCCGTGGCAGCACGCGTCAACCAAGCGAGGAAGCCGACTCCTGGGAGTTCGACATCTAGACCACGCATCCCGGTAGCGGGGTGCCGTTCCGTGCGCCCGTGTCGAGCCGGAATCGCGCGACGCGCCCAGCGCGTGTCGTGCAGCGTAATTCCGGCTCGGCAGCAGCGGGCCCCCCTCGGCGGCAGCGGGCCCCTCGGCGACAGCGGGCCAGGCCATTCCAGGAGGCGAGGCCGGCTGAGGTGCTGGTAGGACCAAGCTCCTGCTGGTCCGGGGTGAGTCGTCGACACCACCTGAAACTGGTTCCGTGCAGCTATCTCGACCCCTTTGATAATGGCCTATTCCGCTGTTCGGGCACCAAATCTGCTCATTTACTGTGAATCTAGCTGCCAACTTCCTGTGCACACGACATTGTTACGGGCGTCGCATCCCCGCCCGGAATGAGAGCACTCGCACCGGCGCCGACGGTCGGCAACCACGGGGTTGACCTGGGGCAAACTGGCAGTATATTCGCAGGTCACCGTATGCATTCGGCACACGGTCCACCGCGCCCGCCACGATGACGGTAGCGCCGGCTCCGGTACGGCCGTTTCAGCGGCAAATTCCGCGTTAATGACCATTCTTGGGGCTTTTCCGCCCCGCCCCGATATTCGCCATCCACCCGTCCTAAAGTCGGCTCGGCGCCGCGCGTAATACGGCAGCGCTTTACCCCCATTAGTCGCCGCCGGAGATCTGACCCATGTCCCAGAACCTGATCGTTCCGACCGAAAAGCCGCGCAACGGCCTGGCCGGTCTCAAGCACTGGCGCTATGACCTCCGGTCGGGCTTCACGGTGGCCATGATCTCGCTGCCGTTCTCGATGGGAATCGCCATCACCTCGGGCGCTCCGCCGATCTGCGGGATCGTGTCGGCGATCATCGCCGGTTTTGTCCTGCCGTTCTTGGGTGGCTCGTATGTGACCATCAGCGGCCCGGCGGCGGGACTGGCGCCGGTCCTGTTCTCCGGCATGATCACGCTGGGACAGATCCGCCTGGGCGAGGGTGCCTCGAAATCCGAATTGCTTGCGGCGGGATATCCCCTGGTTCTGGTTGCGATCGCCTTTGCGGGGATCGTGCAGTTGATCCTTGCCAAGTTGAAGGTGGCCCGTCTGAGCGCCATCTTCCCGGCTGCGGCCATTCACGGCATGCTGGCGGCGATCGGCCTGATGATCATCGCCAAGCAGATCCCACTGTTCATGGGTGTGCACTTCGAGGCTCACGAATTCTGGGAGATCCTGGCCGAAGTCCCCCGCCATGTCGGGTCGATGCACCCTCAGGTCTTCGTCCTGGGGATCAGTTGCCTGGCGGGACTCTTCGTGCTGACGGCGCTACCCGGGCGAATGCTGAAGGTGCTGCCGCCTCCCGTCTGGGTGTTCTTCCTCGGCACGCTCGCCAGCGTATTCATCCTCAAGTTGGACAGGCAGTACCTGATCGACGTCCCCAATTCGGTGATGGACGGGGTCGTTATGCCCCAGTTCGGCACCGTGTTCGCCCATCCCGAGCTATGGCTGTCGCTGGCCTACCTGGTGATCACCCTGGTCTTGATCGACGGCGCCGAGTCCCTGGCCACCATCGCGGCCGTGGACAGGATCGACCCCTTCCGCCGCCGCTCGGACCCGGATAAGACCCTGCAGGCCATGGGCGCATCCAACGTCGCCTCCAGCGCGCTCGGTGGATTGACCATCATCCCCGGCATGATCAAGAGCACCGCCAATATCCTGGGCGGTGGCCGGACCCAGTGGGCCAACTTCTACAACGCCTGTTTCCTGCTGATATTCGTGCTGCTGTTCAACGACCTGATCAACATGGTCCCGTTGGCGGTGTTGGCCGCCGTCCTGGTGTTCATCGGCTACAAGCTGTGCAAACCCGCGGTGTGGCTCAATGTCGCACGGGTCGGCACCGAGCAGTTCGTCATCTTCGCGATTACCCTGCTCGTGACGTTGACGACCGACCTGCTCGTCGGCCTTCTCGCCGGCGTCGCCGTGAAATTGGTGCTGAATCTGTGGTTGGAGAGTCTGTGGCACACTGCGGGCAACCGCGCGGATTCGGCCAACCCGAGTCTTGTCAGCCGGTTGCTCGGACTCTTCCGCAACCCCGTGTCGCACCGGGATTTCGATGCGGGCACCTACCACCTGTACCTGGACGGTTCGCTGGTGTGTTTCAACCTGTTCCACATGATTCGGGAGTTGGGGCGGTTTCCGCAGGGTACCGAGACGGTGCGACTGCACTTGAGCTGGCGCGTGCCGCTCGTCGATCACACGACCAGTGAGACCCTTCGGTATTTCCTCGAGGAGTTCAGCGGCCGGGACGACAGGCCGACGCTGGTGATCGAGGGGTGGGACCGCATGCGGCCCCTGTCCAATCACCAGACGAGTACGCGGATTGCCCTGGCCAGCCTCGATGCGTTGGAGCGCCCCCAAGCAACGGATTGACGACCACCTAGCGCAACTCGACGCCGCGCCGGCGATGATCCGCGCTAGCGGCGATTGGACCGGATCTCGCGGGGCAGGGCGAACACCAGGGTCTCGTTGGCGGTGGCCACCGGGAACACCGCGCCGTAGCCGTATTCGGCCAAGCGCTCCAGCACACCGCGGACCAGGATCTCCGGCACCGACGCACCCGAGGTGACGCCGATGGTCTGCACCGCCCCGGTTTCGGGAGACAGCCACGCGGGGTCGATGTCTTCGGCGTAGTCGACCAGGTGGGCGGCACCGGCACCAGCGCCCAGCGCCACCTCGACCAGCCGGCAGGAGTTCGAGGAGTTCCGCGAGCCCACCACGATCACCAGCTCGCACTCCGGGGCCATCGCTTTGACCGCGGTCTGACGGTTCTGGGTGGCGTAGCAGATGTCGTCGCTGGGCGGGTCCTGCAGGTTCGGGAACCGCTCACGCAGCTTGACCACCGTCTGCATCGTCTCGTCGACGCTGAGCGTGGTCTGCGACAGCCACACGACCTTGTTCTCGTCGCGCACCTGCACCGTGTCCACCGCGTCGAGTCCGTCGACCAGCTGCACGTCGTTGGGGGCTTCGCCGATGATCCCGACGACCTCTTCGTGGCCGGCGTGGCCGATCAGCAGGATGTCGTAGCCGTCGCGGGCGAATCGCTTGGCCTCGTTGTGCACCTTGGTCACCAGTGGGCAGGTCGCGTCGATGACCCGCAGTCTGCGGTCGTTGGCCGATTCGTGCACGGTCGGTGCCACGCCGTGCGCGGAGAACACCACCATCGCACCTTCGGGGACCTCGTCGGTCTCGTCCACGAAGACCGCACCCTTGCTGGTCAGGGTGTCCACCACATGCTTGTTGTGCACGATCTCGTGCCGCACATACACCGGAGCGCCGTGCTTCTCCAGCGCCCGCTCGACGGTCTCGACCGCCCGGTCCACGCCCGCGCAGTACCCGCGCGGCTCCGCCAGCAGCACCCGCTTGCCGGTATGGGTGGCAGGGACCGGCGCCCCCGGGCTGGCGGAGGTCTCCACAGGGAGGGTCGGCGGCATGGCAACCAGCGTACGGTCTGCCGACGCGAGACCGCCAGCTCGCGCCATGCCGGTCAATACTTGGAGATGACAGTCAGGTAAGGCAGGCTAAGGGCCATGGCAACTGCACCCTTTGGAGTCCGGCTTCTGGTCGGCGCGGCCACCGTCGCGGTCGAGGAGACCCTGAAGCTGCCGCAAACCATCCTGACCTACCCGATGACCCTGGCCAGCCAGGCCGCACACGCCGTGATGCGCTGGCAGCAGGGCGTCGCCGAGCTGGTCAACAAAGGCGACAGCACCCTCGAATCACTGTTCCCGCCGAAGGACGAACAGCCGGAGTGGGCAACCTTCGACGAGGATGTCGAGGACAGCTTCGACGGCGGTACCGCGACCTTCGACGACGACGCCGACGGCGCACGCACCGAGGGGCGGTTCGCCCTGTATTCGTTCAGCGAAGACGGGGCCACCCCACCGAGCGCATCCGTCGATGACGACGCCCCGACCGGCCGTAACGGTGCCGCGGACTCTGCGGTGCCCACCCCGGACCTGGTCGACGAACTCGACTACGGCTCGCTGACCCTGGCCCAGCTGCGCGCCCGGCTGGCGTCGCTCAGCGTCGACGAGCTGGAAACCCTGCTCGCCTACGAAGAGGCCACCAAGGCCCGCGCACCGTTCCAGACGCTGCTGGCCAACAGGATCGCCCGCACCACCGCGAAGTGACCTCCCCCGGCCCGGGCGAATCCGCCGAAACCCCATTCCCGGTCCGCGCGGTTGCCATCCGGGTCAAGGGGTGGATCGACCGGCTTGGTTCGGTGTGGGTGGAAGGGCAGCTCACCCAGATCAATCTGCGCCCGGGCGTGCGAACCGTCTTCATGGTCCTGCGCGACCCCGCCGCCGACATGTCCCTGACGGTGACGTGCACCCCGGAACTGGTGGCTTCAGCGCCGGTCAAGCTGACCGAAGGCACCCAGGTGGTGGTCTGCGGCAAACCCAACTTCTACACCGCCCGGGGCAGCTTCTCGCTGCGTCTGAGCGAGATCCGCGCCGTCGGCATCGGTGAACTGTTGGCCCGCATCGAACGGCTGCGCCGGCTGCTGGACGCCGAGGGATTGTTCGATCCGCGGCTCAAACGGCCACTCCCCTTCCTGCCGGGCACCATTGGGCTGATCACCGGGCGCGCCAGCGCCGCCGAGCGCGATGTCATGTCGGTGGCCGGCACCCGGTGGCCGGCGGTGCGCTTCGCGGTGCGCAACACCGCCGTGCAGGGCCCCACCGCCGTCGCCCAGATCGTCGAGGCATTGCGCGCCCTGGACGCCGACCCGGCCGTGGAGGTGATCGTGCTGGCCCGCGGCGGCGGCAGCGTCGAGGACCTGCTGCCGTTCTCCGACGAAACCCTGTGCCGGGCGATCGCGGCGTGCCGCACCCCGGTGGTCAGTGCGATCGGTCACGAACCCGACAGCCCGCTGTGCGACTTGGTCGCTGACCTGCGCGCCGCCACCCCCACAGACGCGGCGAAGCGGATCGTTCCCGATGCCGCCGCCGAACAGGCGCTGGTCGACGATCTGCGCCGGCGCAGCGCGCAAGCCGTACGCCACTGGGTGGTACGCGAGGAACGCCTGCTCACCCAGCTGCGCAGCCGCCCCGTGCTGGCCGACCCGCTGCACGCGCTGACCAGGCGCAGCGAAGAGATACAGCGTGCCCTGGCAGCGGTGCGCCGAGAGGTCACCCGGCTGGTCGACGTGCAGAGCGAACGGGTCGAGCACCTGGCGGCACGGCTGGCTACCCTGGGCCCGGCGGCGACATTGGCGCGTGGCTACGCGGTGGTCCAGACTGTCGGCGCAACGGGGCCGCACGTACTGCGGTCGGTCGAGGATGCGGCGGCCGGCACCCGGTTGCGAATCCGGGTGGCCGACGGGGCCGTCGCGGCGACGAGTGAGGGGTGTGTCGATGGCAGCTGAACAAGCCGATCCGGTGACACCCGTTAGTGAGCTCGGCTACGAACAATGCCGCGACGAGCTGATCGCCGTGGTGCAGCGGCTGGAGCAGGGCGGGATGGATTTGGACGCATCGCTGAGCCTGTGGGAAAGGGGCGAACAGCTGGCCAAGCGGTGCGAAGAACACCTGGCCGGCGCCCGACGCCGAGTCCAGGAAGCGCTGGACTCCGAGCCCGGCGACGACGACCGGGTGTGACTTACCTCTCCGGAGCGCGCCCAGAATTGAAACACGTTCAGTTATGCTCGCCCAATGGGTGATCCTGCACTGACCACTGAACTCGGCCGGGTATTGGTCACCGGAGGTTCCGGCTTCGTCGGAACCAATTTCGTCAAGACGCTGCTGGAGCGCGGCTACCAGGTGCGGTCCTTCGACCGCGCGCCGTCGAGCCTTCCCGACCACCCCAACTTGGAGAAGGTCGAAGGCGACATCTGTGACCCGCAGACCGTGGCCGCGGCGGTCGCCGATATCGACACCGTGTTCCACACCGCAGCCATCATCGATCTGCAGGGCGGCGCGAAGGTCACCGACGAGATCCGCCGGCGCAGCTTCGCGGTCAACGTCGACGGCACCAAGAACCTGGTGCAGGCCGGACAGCGGGCCGGGGTGAAGCGGTTCGTCTACACCGCCTCCAACAGTGTCGTGATGGGCGGCAAAGCCATCTCGGGCGGCGACGAGACCATGGCCTACACCACCAAGTTCAACGACCTCTACACCGAGACCAAAGTGGTGGCCGAGAAGTTCGTGCTGGGCGAGAACGGCATCAACGGCATGCTGACCTGTGCGATCCGGCCATCGGGCATCTGGGGCGACGGCGACCAGACCATGTTCCGCAAGCTGTTCGAAAGCGTGGTCGCCGGCCACGTCAAAGTCCTCATCGGCAGCAAGCACGCCAAGCTCGACAACTCCTACGTGCACAACCTGATTCACGGCTTCATCCTGGCCGCGCAGCACTTGGTGCCCGGCGGATCGGCGCCCGGCCAGGCCTACTTCATCAACGACGGCGAACCGATCAACATGTTCGAATTCGCCCGCCCGGTCGTGGAGGCGTGTGGTGAGCATTGGCCCCGGCTGCGGGTCTCGGGGCGAATGGTGCGCGACGTGATGTTCGCCTGGCAGTGGCTGCACTTCCGCTTCGGCCTGCCCGAGCCGCTGCTGGAACCCGGTGCGGTGGAACGGCTTTACCTCAACAATTACTTCTCGATCGCCAAGGCCGGCTGCGACCTCGGCTACCGGCCGTTGTTCACCACCGAGCAGGCCATGGCTGACTGCCTGCCCTACTACAAGGAGCTCTTCGAGCGGGTCAAGGCCGAGGCACATCCGCACCTGGCGACTGTGGTCGCCGAGCCGCATCCCGAGTAGTCCGGAGTCAGCGCCAAAGTTTCTCGGCAAACGCCGTATCCAGCGGCGGGTGTGCGGTGTCACGATAGCGGAGTGAACGGCGTTGGGCCGCTGTCGGAACTGCCAACCCTGGTGTGCAGTTCATGCGGCACTGGCCTGCCCGCAACCTTCAGGTTCTGCAACGAGTGCGGAACGGCGGTTGCACCGGCCGCGACACCGGCCGAATACAAACAGGTGACGGTGCTGTTCGCCGACGTGGTGCATTCGATGGAGATCGCCACGACGGTCGGCACGGAGCGTCTACGCGAGATCATGGCCGCCCTCGCCGACCGCTGCGCGGCCGTGATGCGCCGTTACGGCAGCACGATCACGCAGTGGACCGGCGACGGGATCATGGCGGTGTTCGGAGCCCCGATCGCCCTGGAAGACCACGCCGTCCGGGCCTGTCTGGCTGCCTTGGAGATTCAACAGGAAGCCGCCGGCCTGGCCGTCGACGTCGGTGAGCGTGACGGCGTCGAGCTGCGGCTGCGGGTCGGGCTGAACTCCGGGGAGGTGATCGCGGGCGGTATCGGCTCGGGACAGTTCGGCTATGCCGCCGTGGGCGAGCAGGTGGGCATGGCCCAGCGGATGGAGTCTGTTGCGCCGCCCGGCGGAATCATGCTCAGCGCTTCGACAGCACGGCTCGTCGAGGGCCAAGCCGCGTTGGGTGCGGTGGAGTCGGTTCAGATCAAGGGCACCGCAGAACCCGTGCCCGCACGCCGGCTGAGGGGTATGGCCGACCGGCACCGCGTCATCCGGCGCTCGGAGTCGCGTCTGATCGGCAGGCACGGGGAGTTGGCCGTTGTGGAGGCGATCCTCGATCGTGCGATCGGGGGGCACGGCGCAGTGGCCACCGTTGTGGGACCGCCCGGCATCGGCAAGAGCCGGATGGCTCGGGAGGCCGCCGCGGCAGCGGCCGCTCGCGGACTCGAGGTGGTGTGGACCTTCTGCGAGTCACACGCCAGCGAGCTGCCGTTCCACGCCGTGTCCACACTGCTGCGGGCCAGCATCGGCGTTACCGATATGAGCGGCGAGGAAGCCCGCACGCGGGTCCGAGAGCACGTTCGACATGCCGATCCCCAGGACATGCTGCTGCTCGACGATCTGCTGGGCATCGCCGACCCCCACGTGGAGTTACCCCAGTGGGATCCCGACACCCGCCGCAGCAGGCTGACCGCGCTGATCAACGTCGCGTCCTGGGCCCGCACCGAGCCCACGCTGTTCATCATCGAGGACGCCCACTGGGTGGACACCGTCAGCGAGTCGCTGATCGCGAGTTTTCTCGCGGTGATCCCCCGCACCCCGTCAATGGTGTTGATCACCCATCGTCCCGAGTACCGGGGCGCGCTGACGCGGCGTCCCACCGCCCAGCGCATAGCGCTTGCCCCGCTGGACGATTCGGACATCACGTCACTGATCGGTCAGCTCTTGGGGCCGCACCCCTCGGTCACCGAACTGGCCGCGATCATCGCTCGGCGAGCAGCCGGAAATCCGTTCTTCGCCGAGGAGATGGTGCGCGAGTTGGCCCAGCGCGGGACATTGACAGGCGAGCACGGCAACTACGTCTGCCATGCCAGAGCCGCCGACGTCGCGGTGCCCGCCACGGTGCAGGCGGCCATCGAGGCCCGCATCGACAGGCTCAGCAGCCACGCCAAGCGCACATTGAGGGCGGCCTCGGTCATCGGGGCACGCTTCGATGCCCAACTGCTGCCCACATTGGGTGTCGACGCGGACTTCGGCGAACTGCTGGAAGCTGAGCTGATCGATCAGGTGCGCCTGGGCCCACACGCCGTGTACGCGTTTCGGCACCCCTTGATCCGCGCGGTGGTCTACGAATCCCAACTCAGATCTGATCGGGCCGACTGGCACCGCAAGGTGGCCGCCGCCATCGAAGAGGGCGCACCCGGCTGCGTGGACGACAACGCGGCGTTGATCGCCGAACATCTTCAGGCAGCCGGTGATCTGCACGCGGCGTATGCCTGGCACATGCGCGCCGGCGCCTGGTCCACCAACCGTGATCTGGTCGCCGCGCGCGGCAGCTGGGAGCGGGCACGCCGGATCGCCGATGCGTTGCCTGCCGACTCGCCCGACCAGTTATCGCTGCGCATCACCCCGCGAACCATGTTGTGCGCCACCGACTGGCAGGCCCGCGAGGTCCAGGAGAGTCGAAGCCGATTCGAAGAGCTGCGCGCATTGTGCGAGGCCACCGGGGACGAAGTGTCCTTGGCCATCGGGATGACGGCGCTCGCCACCGAGCTGCTCTACGCAGGCCGCTCACGTGAAGGTGCGCAGTTGGCCTCCCAGCAGATGGCCCTGTTCGAGTCCATCGGCGATCGCTCTCCCACTATGGGATTGGCTTTCATGGGGTTCGTCAACTGGCTGTGCGTCGGAGAATTCGAAGCGATCGCGCGATGGTCGCAGACCATCATCGACCTGGCTGAGGGAGACCCGGCCAAAGGCGCCAACTTCGGCGTCGGATCCCCGTTGGCGATCGCGCTGGCGTGGCGGGGCACTGCCCGGTGGTGGCTGGGCCGTCCGGACTGGTACCGCGACTTGAACGACGCCGTCGAAATGGCCCGCCGAAGCAACGCCGAAACCCTCGCCAGCACCGTCGCCTGGACCTACGGTTTCGCGATGCAATACGGGGCGCTTCGGCCCAGCGCCAGCGCTGAACGCGTGTGCGAGGAGGCAGTGCAGTCCGCGCATCGAGCCAGCAGCGATCGTGCACTGGGCTTGGCCGGCTACGCCTTAGGTGTGGTGCTGCTCAGTCGAGACGGCGCGGCCGACCGTCACCGCGGGCTCGAACTGATCCTGCAGTGCCGCGACATTTGGCTGCGCAAACGCGCGCTGTTTCTCATCCCGGTCACCGATGTGTGGGCCGCACAGGAGACAGCCCGCAATGGCGACCGCGACGCTGCCATCGTGGCGATGCGCCTAGCGGTAAACGACCTGTGCCGGGTCGGCAACCTCTTCTACGGGTTGTGGGCCACCGGGGTCTTGGTGGCAACACTGCTGGAACGCGGCACCGAAGGCGATCTGGCCGAAGCCGAACGGGCGATCCAGCGACTCGCAGACCTGTGGCCTGATCAACGCCCCGCGATGTATCAGGTCACGCTTCTGCGTCTCAACGCACTGCTGTGCCGGGCCCGCGGGGATGAGGACGCCTTCACCGACATGGCTGCGCGGTACCGTGACTTGGCGGAATCGCTCGGCTTTCAAAGCCATATCGACTGGGCCGGGGCAATGTTTTCCGCGTGAGTGAGACGCGGGCGCGGGTCAGAAGAACAGCTCAAAGAGATTGTCCACCGTCCCTAAGACCGCGAACAGCGCTGGGGCTACGCCGTTCAGGGCGTCGAGGGGGACCAGACCGCCATAGGCGGCTACCGGAAGGCCGATGGCTTCCAGCAGATCCCCGGCACCCAGCTGGTCGAACAAGATGTTCGCCGCATACGCGGGAAGGCTCGTCAGCAGCGCATTGATGGCATCGGCAGCCGGCACCAACGCCGAATAGTCGTAGGCCAGTGTGTTGCTGAGCATGTCGATGATCTCTGACGGCGGTGAACTCCAGGTCACCTCCGAAACCGGGAAGCCACCGATCCTCAGCAATCCTTCCAGCACATCATCGAACGACGTCGGCTCCTGGTCGATGAAACCATGCGTGTAGAAGGCATTTGCGAATGGCATCAACGGGGCGAGCTGCTCTTCGTAACTGACCGGATTCGCAAGAGCGTCGAGTGCATCGGTGAATCCCTGCTGCACGCCGCTGCCCAGGGCCGCAGCAAGTTGGCCCAGATCGATCTGCGGGAACAACCCGAAGGTGGTGGCGACATTGGCCGGTCCCTGATTCCAGCCCTCGGTGATGCTGCCATAGCCCAGGTTCACCAGGATCCGGGTGACCGGCTCCAGCAGGTTGTAGAGCGGCTGTCCGACCCACGGTATCAACAACAGCGGCATCAGCAGCGGCAGATCCGGATTCGGAATCATGTAGTAGTCGGTCAGTCCTTCGCCGGTAAGTGTCGCCGAACCCGGTAGGAGAATGGCGTCGGCGACCTGCTCGGGAGTGATGTCCGCGTAGATGAAGTGTTCCGTGAAGTTGCCCACCAGCGCATTGAGCACTGACAGCAGGTTCAGTGGGTAGTGCGGGAAGTCTGCGGCGGCGTCGTATTCGATGGTGTAGACATCGGTGGCATACAGATTCGACGGGGTGGGTGGCCCGATGGGAACGTCCAGCGCGCTCAGGGCCCCGGTGTTACCCGATGGAAGGTCAAACGTGGTCAGCATCCCGCCGTTGGGATTGCTGGGATCGCCCAGTAGCACGAACCGCACCACATCGCTGGGCACGCCTGCCTCCTGCAACTGCGACATGACCATCGAAGCGACGGTGGACGTCTGCGAATAGCCCACAACCACGAGGGGGTTCTCGGAACTGAACTCACCGGTGGCGAGGTGACTCTGAATGTTGGCGAACATCATCGACTGGCCTTGAACCGCCGACGTGCCGAATCCCAGGGTTCGGATACCGGTGATCGGGTAGAGCCCATCGGGCACGAACCCGGGCTCCATGGCGCCGGTGAAGCCGTTGGGCTGCAGGTACAACGCGTTGACCGCATCCAGATATCGGGCGTCCGGTACTGGGCTACCACTACCGTCGTAGACCAATGCCGTACCGCCCGCGGTGAACTGAATAAAGCCGGCTTCGGACAACGGCACTTCCGCCGCCGCCGCCGGAATGCCCGCGATACCGGCACATGCGATGCCCACGGTGAGCCCTATCGAATGGGCTTGCCGGACAGTCAGAATAGACATGATCTGATTCCCCTATCCATGGAGTTACGGCTGAAATCTCCGTCAGAAGACCAGGGCGCTCACCAGTGCATCGATGATCCCGCCGTCATCGAAAACGTGGTCCGCATCTGCTCCCGCGCTGATGTCGAGCACCGGGATAACCTCGTCCAGTTCCGGGAGGCCGCCCAGGCTCGGCAAAACGGACGGCTCCACAACTTCGGCCCGGTCCAACACGCCCAAGTCCGCCGTAGCGTCGGGATCGACGATCGATATCAGGGCAGCGAGATCCACGATTGTGCTCGGATCATCCAGCATGGCAGCAGGTTCGGACATTGCTGCCACACCGACCACGGCCGTGAGAACGTCGTCAATGTCCGGGCTGTCTCCTAGCGCTGATGCCGCTCCGGTGAGCAGGACAGGATCGCTGACATCCGGGGTCGCCGAGTCATAGGGATTTTCCAAGCCGGTAACCAAGTCGTCGGCAACCGCGGGATGCGGCCCGAAGAACCACAGCACAAACGAGAGCAACCCGACGACACTGAATACGGGACCGATAATCGGAATCTCCACCAGAGCGTTGATCAGCATGAACCACGAGTCGATGGGGTTGGTGGTCCACAGCGAAGTCCACCAGTACTGCCAGAACCCCGGATCTAGGTATGAGGGGGTGTCGACGTAGGCAGGGCTCGGCACAGGCACATCGACGACACCGCCGAGGCTGCCCGCCGCCGTATCGATCGGGCCGACCACATCGATGACGTCCCAGGCGGCGGCCAGTGCCACGGTCGGCTGGCCGATGTCGGGTGCGGCCGGCGGAGTGACATGAATCAGGCCGGCGGCGATGACGGTGACACCGACAGTGACACAGGGACGAAGCGAAAGCTGCACCACCATCTCCTTCACGGGCCAGCCAGCGGCTCCTCGCCGATGGCTATCGTCTCGAAACTTCGGTGATAGAACTGTCACTCGCAATCAGCACGGTGACCTCAGTAGTGCACTACTGCAATCCCGTTCCGTAGCGACGCAGTACTACTGGCAGTTGAGCTGTCCGGCACCAACCCCGGCGGATGCACCACGGTCAGGCGGTTCGCAGTACCTCGACCGTCTCCAATCGGCGCGCATGGACCGTCGGATAGAGCGCCGCGGCCAACATCAGCACAGTCACCGCGGCCGCCCCGGTTCGCAGCGGCAGACCCAGCACGTCCCCGTCAATCTTGATGCCGTAGAACACCGGTGACCCCAGCGACCAGAGATAGGTGAGGCCCACTCCCCCTAGCCCCCCGAGCACCGTCACCAGCAGACCCAGCAGCCCAGCGTTGGCGACGACGACAGCCTGCTCCTGCCCGGGTCGGGTACCGATCGCCCGCAACACGGCCCGTTCCCGCTTGCGCTGCACCAGCCCCAGCACGAAGACGTTGAGCACACTCAGTCCGGCCGCGGCCATCACCACGTATGCCGAAACCGTGAAGGGCTCCAGGAATCGAGTGAGTCCGGCGGTGGCGGCAGAACGCCACTGCTGGTTGTCGTACACAAATAGTCCGGCGCCCAGTCGCAGGAAATCAGCACGATGGGCGGTCGCGTCGGCGGCGGTCGGATAGCGCACGGCGACTTGATCGCGCACTGCCGCCCAGTCCGAGCGCGCCACGGAGTCCGGGGCCACAACGATATCGCCCACCGCGGCGTCATGGATCATCCGCGGTCGGACGATCCCGGCCAACCGGTATTGCTTCGAACCCGCCACGGTGGGCAACTCGACCATCTCGCCTGGGGCCACGCCGAGCCGGCTTGCGGCGACCTCGCTCAGTCCGATCTGCCCGTCCCGTAACTGCTGCCAGAACGTGTCGGCGTCACCGGTCGGCTGATACAGCCCCCGGCTGTACCAGTCACCGGGCGTGACGCCGACAACGAGGCGTGACGAGGTGCCCGACGAGATCATCGCCTTCCATCGCGACGACACGCTGTGCCCGCGGGCCGCGTCGGCCACCAGCGCGAAGGTGGCATCGGGGAGGTGGCCGTCGCGCTGATCGAGGATCGATTGGGCGGAGACCAGCAGGGAGTCGGGCAAGCGCTGAGCCTTCTGCGCAGCGACCTGCTCGGTGCCGAGCAACTGCAGGCTCTGCGCTGCGATCGCCAAACTGGTGCCGGTGGCCAGGATCGCCGCGGAAACGGCGAACAACAGCGCATAGCGTCGGACGTCGGCTCCCAGTAGACGGCCGACGTCGGGGCGGGCGACAGTCAGCAGCTCTATCAGCAGTCCGGCACCGCGCGGGGCAAGCCACACCGTCATCATCGCAACCCCGAACTGCCACACCGACATTGCGTTGATACCCGCATTGGTGGGCAGCGATCCGTGTTCATAGATCACCATCACCGCGACGGCGCCCGACAGCGCCGCCGTCCCGACCAGCAGCGGCCAGATCGGGATGGTCCGGACGCGCTGCACCCCGCCGGCACTCGCCATTGACGCCAACGGACCTTCCCGGACCAACCGGGTCGCCGGACCGATCATCGCCAGCAGTCCGCAGATCGCCCCGGCAACCGCGCCGACCACGATCAGGCTCGGGGAGAAGTGCGCTGCCACGGTGCCACCCGAGCCGGACAACATGGACCGCGCGAACCGGTCTACCAGATAGCTCCCGAGTAGAAAGCCGCCTGGCACCCCCGCCAGTCCCCCAAGAAGGCCCACCACGGCGCCTTCGCCCAGCATGCCGCCAAACAAGCCAACCGGCTTGGCGCCGATCGCACCGACAGTCCCCAGCACCGCCCGCCGATCCTCTACCGCAAGCAGAATGGTATTCATCGCAATGAGGAAGCCGATCAGCACGCCGCACAGCGCAGTCAGGTCGAGGCTCTGTGTGGCGCTGGCGAACATGGCCGGCAGGTGCGGCCGGGGTGGGCCTGCGGTTGCGACACCGGCTATGACACGGTCGATGTCGGCGGCAACGTCAGCCTCGGGCCTTGGCACTACGAACGCGGCGGTGACGTAGCCGCGGGCCGAGAGCAGTTCAGCGGCGATCTCCCCGGAGGGCGCCATCAGGACGTAGCCGCCGTTGATTCCCGCGACGCGGTCGAACTCCGGAAATGTCCACCCCACGTGAGCCGAGCCGGGGGGCAGACCGGGGATGCGCAGCTCGGCGCCGAGCTGCAGGTGATGCCGCTGGGCGATCACCGCCGGGATCTGGAGTGGCACACCGGGGCCCGCTGCGGGCTCCTCATGGGCTCGTTGCTCGCAGTTGAACGGCCCGACCAGCAGCTCGATCTGACACGACCCGCCGAGAAGGAAGAAGCCCGAAGCCGCCTCGGTGGGAGGTGTGCTGTTGCCTCCGGTGAGGTCCACGGGCGTCAGGTTGGCCACGATCGGGATCACCGCCTGCGCTCCGGCAACTTCGGTGCGCAGGCGGTCCACCGTGTCAATCGGTAAACGGCCGTTGACGTTCGGCGCGACCTCCACCACCCCGCGATCGGCGGCCTGAGCCAGGGACGGACCGAATGCGTCAAACGGACGGACCAACTCTGACTTGAGCACCAAGACCCCGAGTACCACCATCACGCCCACCGCGACGCCGATCACGCTGAGCAACGTCCGGCGCCAGTCGGCGGCCAGCGCGGCGAGGTGGATGCGCCGAAATGACAGCCAGCCGGCCGAAAGGCGCCGCATCATCAGCGCGCGCCGGCTTCGCCGGCGACCGCGTAGGCGCGCCCGTCGATCAAGTGGACTTCGCGCGAGGCGTAGCGCGCCACGGCCCGGTCGTGGGTCACCACCACTACCGCGGTGTCGTCTTCATCAGACAGCGAGCGCAGCAGCTCGACGATCTCCATCGACGAGCGCCGGTCGAGGTTCCCGGTCGGCTCGTCGGCGAGGATGATCGATGGCCTGGCCGCCAGCGCACGCGCCACCGCGACCCGCTGCATCTGTCCGCCCGAGAGTTCGGCGGGCCGGTGTCGGGCCCTATCGGCGAGTCCGACCCGGTGCAGTAGTTCCTCGGCGCGTGCATCCGCTGACCGGGCCGGGACCCCGTCGAGCACCAGCGGCAACGACACGTTCTCGATGGCGGTCAGCACCGGTACCAGGTTGAAGAACTGGAAGACGAATCCGAGGTTGCGTCGCCGGAACTCGGCGCGGGCCCGCGCGTTCATCGCCCACACATCGTGGCCGGCCACGGTGACCGTGCCGGTGTCCGGTGCGTCCAACCCGCCGGCGACATGCAACAGCGTCGACTTTCCGGCCCCCGACGGGCCGGTCACGACAACGAATTCTCCGGCGCTGACTCCGAAGTCGAACTCGACAAGGACGTTGACCTGCTCGCCGCCCAGTTGGTAGTGCTTGGCTACCCCCTTGAGCCGCAGCGCCGCGGGCCTCGGGGCACCGCGAAGGCGGTGCCGGCCGGAAGCTCCCTGTCCCCTGACCTGCGCGGGTTGCGCCGTCACAGGTGGCGCATCTCTCTGGCCATGGCAGCGTCCTCGAGAAGGTGGCTCCTCGGTGGTAGATAGTGAGTCCGTTCCGGCAGTGCCGTGCGGTGGATCATCGCCCGCACGGTGTCGACCACGACTATCTCGACCTGCTTCAAGTGCGGCACCAGCAGCGGATGGGCGTGTGCCGCGGACAACGTGGACATGATCAGCGCCTTCTTTCTTCTGCGCGTTAGATGTTGAAATCGTGGCTCGGTCCCAACACGGCGAATGCAGTAGCGGACCACTGCAATTTGATGCGGTTTGCAGTACCGCGCTACTGAGCTCGTTGTACGACACCCGAGCGACGATTCCCTCGGGCGCGACAGCACATCGCCCCCACATGGCGCCCGCGGAACAATGAACAGGGGAACCAGGCCAACATGTCGACCCAATTGATCCAGCCACTGCGCCCGCAGCGGTTCGAAATTCGCTGCAATGTAGGCGATGTCATCGTCGCAAACCTCGCGGTCCACATTGTCTTCTTCTTCCAAAGGCAGCTAGACGCGCGCGCGCTCTCCAGCGCCTTTGCACAGGCCCTGACGACCCTTCCACTCTTCGCTGGACGGATGGCCTCAGGGCACGGCAGGATGCGGATCCGATGCGCAGGCCAGGGGGTGCCCTTCACTGTCGCGTCCTCTGACCGCACGCTGACTGAAGCGATCCGTTCGGCATCCACCGACACCGGCGACTGGCTCGTCGACCCGGTGAGCGGCCCCACCGCGCGATGGGGACGAGGTCCGTTGTGCAAAGTGCGTGTCACCCAGCTCGCAAAGGAGGCGACGGCGATCGGCTTCTCCTGGCACCACGCTATCGGCGACATGCAGACGGCGATGCACTTCATGAACGCGTGGGTCGCTGCGGCCGCAGGCCAGCCGGTCGCGGAGCCGTTGATCGTGGAAGATCGCGCCGCCTACCTCGACGAGCATCTGCCTCCTGACGGCGCTCGGGAGCCCGGGGTACGTTGCCTCCGGTTCGCCGAATTTGCCCGCAGCGCGGTGTACATGGCAAAGGATGCCCGGACGCAGCGCACTCTGAATCTCTACTTCAGTGACGACGAGATCGCCCGCATGCGCGACGCCTACGGTAACCGCATGCGTTTGTCTGCCAACGACGTTGTGTGCGCGCATATGTCCGAATCGCTGATGAATGCGGATCCCGCGGTGGATCGTCGTCGTCTCGCGATCGCCGTGAACGCGCGGAAGCGTTGTGGTCTTGATCAGATGCTTGTCGGCAACATCCTCACGACACTCAACCTGGACCTGCGACGCGGGGAGACTGCCGGATCGATCGCCGAACGCATCCGCCATAGTGTCGACCACTTTGGCGAGGAACACTGCGATATGCGCATCAACCAACAGTTGTTGGACGCAGCCGGCGCATAGCGAGGCGCTCGCTGCGTATCCACGGCCTTCGATCCGGCCCGGTGGAATCCGCTGATGACGAACTGGAGCGGCTTCGGTGTCTATCGCGTCCACTTCGAAGACACCTGGCCGTCGTACTTCACCCCGTTGATGAGAGTGCCCGTCGCGGGGCTCGGCGCCCTGATGGAAGGGGCCGAACGTCACGGTCTGGTGTTTCAGATGTCACTGCCGCCCAAAGAGTTCGACGCCCTATCAAGACCCGCGGTGCGGGAATACCTGCACCGGTTCCGGCGCATCGGCGAGGTCCTTCCGCGAGTGAACCGTGATGTTCACGGCTGACCGGAGTCAGGAGCCCAACCGGTTCCGGGGCCGCAGGGCGGCGAGTTCGTCACGGTTACTGGTGCCTGTTTTCATCATTGCCCGATAGATGTGGCTCTCCACGGTGCGAATCGAAAGAGTCAGTCGCTCGGCGACCGCGCGGTTGGACAGTCCCTCACCGATCAGCATCACGATCTCTGTTTCACGATCGGTCAGCGGCAGAGGTTCGGCGGCCTGCCGCAGTGCCGGTGTGCTCGCCCCACCGCAGTGTTCGGCCAGGGCGCCCGCACGCGCGCAATACCCCAAAGCGGTGCCCCGCAGGTCTTGGCGACGGCAGGCCAGTGCGGCCTGGGCGAGGGCATCGATGGCGGCCACGAGGTCGCCACTTCGCTCGAAATCGTCCGCCACTGCAGCCAATTCCGCGTCGTCGCCACTGTGTAGTGCGGTGGCGAATCGGGCGGCAATCCCGACCCGCAGGCCCTCGACGATGGCCTCCAACTCGCGCAGGCGTGATGCGCCGGAACTGTCGCCTAACTGTGTCGCAGTCTGAAGGCACATCACTTCGGCGGCGAACTGACCTTTGGCCCGAACGCGTTCAGACGCCGACAGCGCCAGGGCGATCGCCTCAGTGACAGCGCCTTGGCCTGCAGCCACCCAGGCGCGGGCCAGACTCCGCTCATAGTCCAGTGAACGAAACGGACGCTGCAACCGGTCCAGTGCATCGAACGCGACGTCGGCCTCGCCGGCGTGACCAGCCATGGCCAGCGCGGCCACGCGTGGGATGAGATAGCGGTATCCCCAACCCGAGAGGTGTCCACTGTCGGAAAACCCCATTGCGGCCTGTTCCAGCAGCGGCAGGGCGATGTCGAGGCGGCCGGCAGCCAAAGCCGCGCGGCCCGCTATGGCGGCACCGAGCAACTGGGCCGCTCCCGGCAGGTCGGCTGCCTGCCGACGTACCCCCTCGGCAACCGTGAGGGCGTCACCGCACCGGCCCGCCAAAACCAATGCGCTCACGTGCGAGTCGGCGATGTTGAACAGCATGTGCGGGGCGTCCAATGACCGAGCCGCGACCGTGTACCCGGTGTCGGCTGCGGCCACAGCCTCCGACAGGCGTCCTGCATCCGCGGAGATGGTGCTGAGCACCCATGCGATCTCGGCCCCGACCACCGGTGGCAGATCGTCCAGATCGAGATGCTCGCAGGCCTGCCGCGCCGACTCCAGCTCGTCGGTCGCGAACCAGTACACCGCCAGAAAGGCATCGATATAGCTTCGGCCCTGCGCCGAGACGGTGCGCGACGCCGCATCCATGAGCTCTTTGGCACGATGCGGCTCTCCAAGCGCCCAGAGCATGTTGCTGGCCCGCAAGAAGGCCAGCCGGGCGCGGTCCCGGTCGGTCAATTTCCCTTCATCGACGTGGGCCAGCATCGTTTCGGCCTGCTCGCCACGTCCCAGCCACGACAGCGCATGCGCGGAAACGAAACTCGGTTCCGGGCCGGCACCGGCTCGGATGGCCGCCTGCGCAAGACGATCGGCGAGGGCCAGATCTGCCAGCCAGACCGCGCCCTGAGCAGCCCTGGCGAACAGATCGGGGTCTGGCGGGAGGTCCGACTCGACCGTCAGGGTCGCGCGACGCACCACCGCCGCGACGTCATCAGGGTCCTCGGCAGCGGCGAGTTCGGCAGCGACCAGTCCGCGCAACCTTCGCAACCGAGTAGTCGCCGCCCGGCTGCGGCAGACCTCGCCGTACAGCGGATGCGCCAGCCGCACCTCGACACCACCCATGGCGGGCTCCAGCACGATCAGGCCGCGCGTCTCGGCCTCTTCCACAGCGGCCGCACTGGTGATTCGCGTCAGCGGCGCCAAGTCGATCGGCTCGCCGACTGCCAGCACGTCGATCACATCGCTGACCGGCCCGGGCAGGGATCCGATCCGAGGTTCGATGAATTCGGCAAGGCTGGGTGGGATGATCGGATCTCCGATCCAGCGCCACAAACCGTTCTCTCGTACGATTCGCCCCTCGGCCACCTCATGTTCCACGATGTTGCGCAGATACAAGACGTTGCCGAGCGTGAGCTTCCATAGCCGTTGACCCGCCTCGAGATCCACCGGACCGCCCAAAGCCGAGGCCAGCAGCCCGGCGGTGTCGTCCAGCGACAATGGCTGCAGCCCAAGCCGCTCGAAGCGGCCTGCCGTCCAAATCTCCTGGACGACGGCGGGGATCGATTCGCCGTCACGCACCGACAGAATCACCTTCGCCAGGCCTCGTTGCACGATCTGATGCACCACGAATGCCGACAGATCATCGATCAGGTGCACGTCGTCAACTGCCACCACCGCCTCACCGGATGGGCCGGCCGTCAGTGCCTCGATCACACCACGAAGCAGTTGAACCATGTCGGTGACACCCGACGGGGCCCACGCAGCGAAGGTCGCCAGCGGAACGCTATGTGCTGAAGTTGTACAGACCGCCCAGCGAATTTCGCGTCGCTGCGATTCGGCCACGGACAGCGCCTCACGGCAGATCCGGCTTTTCCCGACGCCCGCCGCGCCGCAGACGACTACCCCCGAGATCTCGGGACTCGAGATGGCCTCTTGGAGCGTCTGCATCTCCGCAGCGCGGCCGGCCAACGGCCACGCCAGGCACATTCGGCTCATCGCATCGCCTCCGCCATCACCACGTGCCCCGCAAACCCACACGTCTTCGACTTCGCCCGGTAACGCTCTACTTCGTCGCGGTATGCGTCCTGGTCTCCCCTGGCACGCGCCAGCAACGCCCGGCCGTGCAGCAACCAGGTCTCGAACAGGCCCAACTCGGACCCGCTCACCGTCTCCACGAAACCATCGAGCACAGCCTGGGCCTCGTCACGGTCGCCGTCGGAGTTGCGTTCCAGCAGCAGGTCCACCAGCCGGATCGCCGCCGGGACATACCAGAGGACAACACCACTGTCGGACAGCGTGCGCACCGCCGCACGCAGCAGTCCGATCGCCCCGTCGATATCACCCGCCTGCGCCATCTGCAACGCGGTCTCCGTCTCGGCTACGTGCGCAAGACTGGCGATGAATCGCTGACTTGAAGCGGCATCTCTGGCCAACGCCAACAGCTCCAACCCCTCATCGCGATCGGAATCGTCGTGACGGACGAGAGCGATACCCCGGGCGAGGCGGGCTGCGGCCAAGGCGAATTCGTCGCCCGACTGTTCGGCCACTTCCAGCGTGTCGGCACTGTTTCGCATCGCGGCTTCGGCCGGGACCGCACCCTGCGAGACCATCAGACATTGGAACATCCCCGTGAGCGCCCGGGTGGTGGGGTCGAATGCTCGAGCCAACTCGAGTGCTGAGTCAAGGTCGTCTTCCCAGCCCGGACGTCCCAGCACCATGCCGAACGCCGCCCGAGCCCCAATCGCAGCTGTCAGGGGTGAGCCGATCAGCAGGTTGCCCTTCTCCAGATCCCCATCAGCAAGGTCGATGAGCCGTTGAGCCAGCCGAGAGCCCGCCCCCGCATCAGCGGGCTCCAGTTTGGCCCAGAGCGCGGCGAACAGCAGCCCCACCGAGAGATCCGGGTCGCCGATTGACTCGAGAAGCTCAACGAATTCCGCTGCGAGTCGCGGGACTTCCTGATAACGGGAGTGAAATGTCATGGCGTTCAGGAGGCCGGCCATCCCGATAGCCAGAGATACCGAGTCGCCTGAAGCAGTACAGAGCTCACGAAGTTCATCGAAACCGGTGTCGGCGATGCTCCCCCCGACTCGCCAAACGCTGCCGCACAACAGGGTTCGCGGACCGATTCGCATCGTGGAGCGGCCGGGATCGTTGATGGGCAGTCGATCGGCTACCGCGCGGGCCCGTTCCCAGTTCACCCTGGCGGCACGGATGTCACGGTGCTGTGCCCACGCCCCGGCACGCATGTGCCAGGCGAAGGCAGCCGACAGATCCTCAGCGGCTTCGAGATGCTCTGCGATCAGCGCTGCGTTCTCGTCGTGCGCATCGGGGTGGTGTCGCTCGATCGCCGCGGCGAGTTGCCGATGCAGTGCCGCGCGCCGAGACTTCAGTTGTGATTCGTAGGCCACTATTCGGATCAGCGGATGGTGGAACGCATACTCGGCCTGTGGGCTGAGCCGCACCTGATCAATGAGCTCCGCACCGAGCAGCGGGGCGAGCTGCGCGTCGGGGTCCAGCAATGCCAATTGCTCGGCACCGAACCGGAGCCCGATCACCGAAGCGGCATGCAGCGTTCGTTTCACCCCCGAATCGAGCCGGTCGATGCGGGAGGCGATGGTGGCCTGCACGGTTGCCGGCACGATGAGCTCGGCATCATCGACCACACAGGTGTAGTCGCCGCGAGGACCGGTCAACACTCCCCGCTCCGCCAGATCGCGCACCATCTCCTCTGCGAACAGCGGATTCCCGGCAGCACGTTCGGCAACCTGCCCGCACAGCGTCGCAGCCGAGCTGTGGGTGCCGATCAATTCGGCCGCAAGCATGGCGGTCTGCGATGCATTCAGGGGCCCGAGATTGATCGTCTGCGATCCCACTGTCCGGGTCAGCGCCCCGTCGTACTCCGGCCGGTAGGTGACCAAAACCAACGACGGGGTTTGGCGGGTCACCCCGAGAAGCTCTGCGAGCAACACATCGCTGACCTCATCGATCCAGTGCGCATCTTCCACGACATAGACCGCCGGGGTACTACGTGCCAACGAGACGGATTTGACCAGCCGGGTCACCCGGCGCCGCCGGGCATCGGGATCAATGGCAGGCAACTCAACCCCGGCCTGGCGGATGCCGAGCAGGTCCTGCAACAGCAGGACGTCTTCGGAGGGTGCGTCGGGGGCGCGTTCCTCGACTCGCGCTCGAGCTGATTCGTCGTCGAGGTTGTCCAATCCGAGCGCGGTGCGCAGCAGCGAAGTCGCGGTGGAGAAGGGAACCTCTCGTGCGTGCGATTCACAGTAGGCGGTGAATACCTCGACACCACGCCCTTGTGCCAGCGCGCTGACCTCACGCGCGATGCGACTCTTGCCGATTCCGGGAGGCCCGACGACACCCACCACACAGCCGGTCCCACCGACGGATTGATCCAGCATGCCGCGCAGCGCGCTCATCTCCCACGATCGACCCACCAGCGTCGTGTCCTGCCGGCGGGTATGTCGCCGCTCCGGCGACACCACCAGAAGCCGCCGCACGGCCACCCGCTCGGCCGCTCCTTTGATGTGAACCAGCTCGGGCTCTCCCAACACCGCAACGTGTTCAACCAGCCGCGCAGTCGATTCGCTGAGCATCACCCCGTTCGGCGGCGCCACCGATTCCATCCGCTGCGCCAGCCCGACCTGCTCACCGATAGCGGCATAACTCAGCGCCGTGGAGCCGAGGTCTCCGGCGACGACCTGGCCGGAGTTCAGCCCCACCCGCAGCGCCAGTGCGATCCCGTCAATGCGGTCCACCTCAAGGGCCAGCTCGCCAACCTGCTGCTGGATGTCCAGCGCAGCCAGACATCCCCGCAGCGCGTGGTCCTCCAATGCCGCCGGGGCGCCGAACACCGCCATGACGGCGTCACCGATGAACTTCTCCACCATCCCGCCGTAGCGCTGCACCACCGCAGCGCACCGACCGAACAGCGCTGCCATGATCTCCCGCAGTCGCTCGGCACCCACTGCTGCCGCGATGTCCATCGAATGGACCACATCGGCGAACAGGACCGTCACCTGCTTGTACTCCGCGGGGGCCGCCGTCGCGGTGACCGGTGAGCCGCAGTGGTGACAAAACCGCGCCTCAGCCAGGCAATGACTGCCGCATGTGGGGCAGATGGTCGCCGCTGTCATCCGCTGCGCCGCCGATCCTGGATCTGGGTCCGATCGAAAAAGAATATGCATTTCTTGTTGCAGCGATGTTTTTTTCCAAAGAGAGGTCACAGCGCACCGGGACACGTCTTTAAGGTGTGCAGGGAGCGTGCGCCGAACGGGCGTCCCGCGACGACTTTTTTGGCTAAGGATTGACCTGTGAATACGGTTCTCGTCACCGGCGCATTCGGCCTGGTCGGATCGGCGGTGGTGCGGCAGTTGGCCGCCGACGGTCGCGCCGTGATCGCTACCGATCTCGATATCCCGGCCAACCGCAAGGCCGTCGCAGCACTGCCGGCCTCGGTGCAGGTGCGCTACGCCGATCTCACCGATCCGGCGGCCGTCGAGGCGCTGGTGGGCGCTGTCCGGCCCGCGGCGATCATCCACCTGGCCGCGGTGATCCCGCCGTTCATCTACCTGCGCCGAGACCTGGCCCGTCGGGTCAATGTCGAGGCCACCGGGCACCTGCTGACGGCGGCCGCCGCCCAATCCGAACCACCCCGATTTGTGCAGGCATCCAGCATCGCGGTGTACGGGTCCCGCAACCCGCACACCGTCTCGGGCGTGCTGACCGCTGACACTCCGACCAATCCCGCCGACGTCTACGGCGACCAGAAACTGCAGGCCGAGCAACTGGTGCGCAATTCCACGCTGGACTGGGTGATCCTGCGACTCGGCGGTGTAGTCACCGTCGATCCGGGCCCCTACATGAAGCTCGACAACCTGTATTTCGAGCAGTTACTGCCCACCGACGGCAGGCTGCAGACCGTCGACGTGCGCGACGTCGCCTCGGCGTTCGTCGCCGCGACCACCGCACCCGTGGTCGGGGAAACCCTGTTGATCGGCGGCGACGACTCGCATCGGCAACTCCAGGGCGACGTCGCGCCGGCCATGGCCGCCGCGTTGGGACTGGTCAACGGCCTGCCCGCCGGGCTGCCCGGCGATCCCGACCGCGACCAGGGCTGGTTCAACACCGACTGGATGGACTCGAGCCGCGCCCAGGAAGTACTGGGCTTTCAGCACCACTCCTGGCCGGACATGCTGGCCGAGACGGCCGCCCGAGCCGGTGCACAGCGGCACCTGCTGCGGCCGGTCGCTCCCCTGGTCCGCGCCGTGCTGCGGACCCGCGCGCCCTACCACCGCAGCGGCCGACGCTACGCCGATCCGTGGCAGGCCATCACCGACAAATGGAGTGACCCACGCCCATGAACCACGAATTCACGCCCGCCCAGCGACGGGCGCTGGCCGTCTTCACCGTGATCGCGCTGATGTTCGGCGCCTATTTCCTGCGCACCTACTTTGTGCTGATCGTGGTGGCCGCCGTCGGCGCTTACCTGTTCACCCCGTTGTTCCGGCTGCTCAACCGGAAAGTGTCCACCGGGCTGGCGGCCGCCGGAACCCTATTGGCGGCTCTGGTCGCCGTCATCGTCCCGGTCGGGGTATCGGTCTTCTTCGCGGTCGCGCAGATCTCGCGCACCGTCAGCGAGGTAGCCGAATGGGTGCAGGCCACCGACCCCACCGCACTGGGCGACAAGGTGCTGAAGTTCATCAACGGCGCGCTGGCCAAACTGCCGTTCGTGCACGTCGAGCTGACCATGGAATCGCTGCGTGAGGCGATGGTGAATGTGGCCCAGAAGGGCGGCGAACTGCTGCTGCACGTGCTGCAGGGCGCCGTCGGCGGGGTGGTCGGCGCGGTCACCTCCGCGATCATCTTCTTGTACGTCTTCCTGGCGCTGCTGACCAACCGCGAGGAGCTGCTCACCCTCATCCGGCGGCTCAACCCGCTGGGGAGCGAGGTCACCGATCTGTACCTGGCCAAGATGGGCTCGATGGTGCGCGGCACCGTCGGCGGACAGTTCGTCATCGCGTTCTGCCAGGGCGTCGCCGGAGCCGCCTCCATCTACATCGGCGGATTCCACCAGGCGTTCTTCATCTTCGCGATCCTGCTGACCGCACTGTCGGTCATCCCGCTCGGCGGGGGCATCGTGACCATGCCGTTCGGCATCGGCATGGCATTGTTCGGCAATGTCGTCGGCGGGCTGTTCGTCGTGTTGTTCCACCTGATCGTGGTGACCAACATCGACAACTTCCTGCGCCCGGTGCTGGTGCCGCGCGACGCCCGGCTCAATTCCGCCCTGATGCTGCTGGCCGTCTTCGCCGGCATCGCCATGTTCGGCTTCTGGGGCATCGTGATCGGTCCGGTGCTGATGATCATCATCGTCACCACCATCGACGTCTACCTGGCGGCTTTCTCCACCGAGGAGACCAGCGAAGAACTGTTAGCCGACAGCTGAGAGCACGCGCTTCGCAGCCGGGCGACCCACTAGCGGGTCGCCGGCAGCGGCGGCTGCGACTGAACGGCCGCCGCCAGCGTCCGGAACAGCTCGGGACCGCCCGCGCCGGAGATCGCCACCTGGGCCGGGCCGGTCTTTCCGGCCAAGCGGGTGGTCCACACGGGGTCGCCGTCGCCCTGGTACACCACCCAGCGGGTGCCCTCGACGTCTTCGGTCCCGGTCGGATGCAGACCGGGGCTGATGGAGGCCACCAGGGGGACCTCGTCGGCGTTGCTCTGCGTCACGCTGACGTACATCCCGGTCGGGCTGATGTAGCCCACCCGCGAGGTGACCGCACGCAGCCGCTGCCCCTTGGCGTCGCCGCGCCCGTCGGTGATGCTGCCGCGGGTGCCGGAGTTGGGCTGCCAGCCCTCGGGCAGCTGCGGCAGCCGGACCGGGAAACCCAGCGTCTGCGCATCGGCCTTCAACGCTGCGGCGGCGTCATAGGACGGGACCGGCCCGGCGGTGATCCCGCCCGGCCGAAACGCGCACGTCCCGGCCAGCCCGGCCAGTGCAAGGCAGGCCAGGACCAGCGGCACGATCGACCAGAACATGTCGCGCCAGTCCTGCAAGATGCGTGGTTTGGCGGGCTTGGGCGCCGGCTGGGGCTCGTTGGTCACGGAAGCCAGTATCCCAGCTCAACAGTGCGGATCCGGCTCTGGGAGAATGAACACCCGTGACTGGCATGACGGGACCCACGCGACGCGAAGCCCCAGACCGCAACCTGGCCTTGGAGCTGGTGCGGGTGACCGAGGCCGGTGCCATGGCATCGGGCCGCTGGGTGGGCCGCGGCGACAAGGAAGGCGGCGACGGCGCGGCCGTCGACGCGATGCGTGAACTGGTGAACACCGTGTCGATGCGCGGCGTGGTGGTGATCGGCGAGGGCGAGAAGGACCACGCGCCGATGCTCTACAACGGCGAAGAGGTGGGCAACGGCGATGGCCCCGAGTGCGATTTCGCCGTGGACCCGGTCGACGGCACCACGCTGATGAGCAAGGGCATGCCCAACGCCATCTCGGTGCTGGCGGTGGCCGAGCGCGGCGCCATGTTCGACCCGTCGGCGGTGTTCTACATGAACAAGATCGCCGTCGGCCCCGAGGCCGCTGACGTCTTGGACATCACCAAGCCGATCGCCGACAACATCGCCGCGGTCGCCAAGGTCAAGGGCCTGACCGCCCGGGACATGACGGTGTGCATCCTGGACCGTCCCCGCCACGCCCAGCTGATCGCCGACGCACGCGCCACCGGCGCCCGCATCCGGTTGATCACCGACGGCGACGTGGCCGGCGCCATCTCGGCGTGCCGGCCCGACTCGGGCACCGACATGCTCGCCGGGATCGGCGGCACCCCCGAGGGCATCATTGCCGCCGCCGCGATCCGCTGCATGGGCGGAGCGATCCAGGCCCAGCTCGCCCCCACCGATGACGCCGAGCGGCAGAAGGCCATCGACGTCGGCTACGACCTGGACGCGGTGCTGACCACCGAGGATCTGGTCTCCGGCGAGAACGTCTTCTTCTGCGCCACCGGCGTCACCGACGGCGACCTGCTCAAGGGGGTTCGCTACTACCCCGGCGGCTGCACCACCCAGTCGATCGTGATGCGCTCCAAGTCCGGCACCGTCCGGATGATCGAGGCCTACCACCGGCTGTCGAAGCTCAACGAGTACTCGGCCGTTGACTTCACCGGCGACTCCCACGCCGCCTACCCCCTGCCCTGACGTCAAGCGAGGATCCAAGACTATGAGCGAGATCGAATACCGCATCGAACACGACACCATGGGCGAGGTCCGGGTGCCGGTGACCGCGTTGTGGCGCGCGCAGACCCAGCGCGCGGTGGAGAACTTCCCGATCTCTGGGCGGGGCCTGGAGCGCACCCAGATCCGGGCGCTGGGCCTGCTCAAGAGCGCCTGCGCGCAGGTGAACGCCGACCTGGGTCTGCTGGCCCCGGAGAAGGCCGCCGCCATCAAGGCCGCCGCTGCCGAGATCGCCGACGGTAAGCACGACGACCAGTTCCCCATCGACGTGTTCCAGACCGGCTCGGGCACCAGCTCGAACATGAACACCAACGAGGTGATCGCCTCGATCGCCGCCGCCAACGGTGTCACGGTGCACCCCAATGACGACGTCAACATGTCGCAGTCGTCCAACGACACCTTCCCGACCGCCACTCACATTGCGGCCACCGAAGCCGCAGTGCGCCACCTGATTCCGTCGCTGCAGGTGCTGCACGACGCGCTGGCAGCCAAGGCCACGCAGTGGCGCACCGTGGTGAAGTCGGGCCGCACCCACCTGATGGACGCCGTCCCGGTCACCCTGGGCCAGGAGTTCTCCGGCTACGCCCGCCAGATCGCCGCCGGCATCGAGCGCGTGCAGGCCACCCTGCCCCGCCTGGGCGAGCTGGCCATCGGCGGCACCGCGGTCGGCACCGGCCTGAACGCGCCCGACGGCTTCGGCGCCAAGGTGGTCGAGGTGCTGGTCGCCGAGACCGGGATCACCGAACTGCGCACTGCGACCAACTCGTTCGAGGCCCAGGCGGCTCGCGACGGCCTGGTCGAGGCATCCGGAGCGCTGCGCACCATCGCGGTGTCGCTGACCAAGATCGCCAACGACATCCGCTGGATGGGCTCGGGGCCGCTGACCGGACTGGCCGAGATTCAGCTTCCCGACCTGCAGCCGGGCAGCTCGATCATGCCGGGCAAGGTGAACCCCGTTCTGCCCGAGGCGGTCACGCAGGTGGCGGCGCAGGTGATCGGTAACGACGCGGCGATCGCCTGGGGCGGCGGAAACGGCGCCTTCGAGCTCAACGTCTACATCCCGATGATGGCCCGCAACATGCTGGAGTCCTTCACGCTGCTGTCCAACGTCTCGCGCCTGTTCGCCGAACGCTGCATCGTGGGGCTGGTCGCCAACGAGGAGCACCTGCGCGAGCTGGCCGAGTCCAGTCCGTCGATCGTGACGCCGCTGAACTCCGCGATCGGCTACGAGGAGGCCGCCGCGGTGGCCAAGCAGGCCCTCAAGGAGCGCAAGACCATTCGCCAGACCGTGATCGACCGCGGCCTGATCGGCGAGAAGCTGTCGGAGGCAGAACTGGACAAGCGCCTCGACGTGCTGGCCATGGCCAAGGTGAAGGACTAGTTCACCCGGCCGCGGATGAACGCTGACCCCGCCGCGGCCGCGCTGGGCCGGGCGACCCTGGCGAAAGTCTCTCGGCGGCTGCTCCCGTTTCTGGGGTTGCTGTTCGTGGTCAACTACCTGGACCGGGTCAACATCAGCTTCGCCGGGCCCAACGGGATGAACGCCGATCTGGGCCTGACCGCCACCATGTTCGGGTTCGCGTCGGGGATCTTCTTCTTCGGCTACCTGCTGCTGGAGATACCCAGCAACATCGCGCTGCACCGCTTCGGCGGTCGACGGTGGCTGGCCCGCATCATGCTGACCTGGGGAATCGTCAGCACCGCAATCGCTTTCGTACCCAACGCGGCTACGCTCGTCGCGCTGCGCTTCCTGCTGGGGGTGGCCGAAGCCGGCTTCTTCCCGGGCATCATTCTCTACCTGACGTTCTGGTTCCCGCAGCAGCACCGATCGCGGGCCGTCTCGCTGTTCATGGTGTCGGTGCCGGTGTCGACGGCCATCGGATCCACCCTGTCCGCGCTCATCATCGAGTGGGGCCATGGCATTTTCGGCCTGGCCGGGTGGCGGTTCATGTTCCTGGTCGAGGGGCTTCCCGCTATGGCGCTGGGGTTCGTCTGCTGGCTCTACCTGACCGATCGCCCGGCTCAGGCCGACTGGCTCGACGCGGACCAGCGGCAGTGGCTGGAGACCACCTTGGCCCAGGAGCGCACGGCGGCCGAGGCCGATCAACACTGGCCGCTGCGCAAGGCACTGAGCCACCCCCGGATCCTGGCCCTGGCGTTCGTCTACTTCGGTATTGTCTACGGGCTGTACGCCGTTGGGTTCTTCCTGCCGACCATCGTCGCGGGATTCCAGCAGCAGTACGGCAGCCACCTGAGCATCATCGGGCGCGGCCTGGTGACCGCCATCCCCTACGCCATCGCCGCAGTCGTGATGGTGCCCTGGGCTCGCCACGCCGATCGGACCGGGGAGCACGTCTGGCATGTGGCGATCCCGGCGATCGTCGGCGGGGTGTGTATCCCGCTGGCGCTGTACATGTCCAACCCCTATCTGGCGATGGTCGCGATCACGTTGACGACGTGCTCGATCATGTGTGCCCTGCCGGTCTTCTGGGCGCTGCCCTCGACGTTCCTCACCGGGACTGCGGCGGCCGGCGGCATCGCATTGATCAACTCACTGGGCAACGTCAGCGGCTTCGGTGGGCCCTACGTGACGGGTTGGCTGACGGGCCTGACCGGCGACGCCCACGCCGCACTGTGGGTGGTCGGGGCGTTCTCGCTGGCCTCAGCCGCCGCGGTGATCTTCCTCGGTTCGGCTCCTGCGCCTACCAGACCAGCGGCGCCAGATACTTTTCCGCGTAGGCACTGACCGCCTCATCGTCAGTCGGGTCGAGCACCGACGTCGACACCTGGGCGATCGAAGCAGCCAGGCGCACATGCAATTCGGCGGCAGCCACCAAGTCCGCGTCGGGCATCTGGGCCCCGGCTGCGCGCAGCGCCTTGGCCATGGCGCTCGACGCGCTCTCCAGAAAGACTTCGGCTTCCTGGTACATCCCGGCCATCATCGGCACACCGGCGTCAAGCCGGAGTAGCTTTCGCACCACCGGATCGGTGGTGAGCAGCCTTAACCCTGCGCGAAACGCCGCAACAGCAGCGTTTTTCGGCCCGGAGTCCACCGCGACGGTGCGCAGCTGAACCATCGCATTGTCGAAGGCCCGGCGCCCCAGCTCGGTGATCAGTGCGTCCCGAGTCGGGAAGCGCCGGTACAGGGTGCTGCGGCTGACCCCCGCCTGGTGGGCGATGACATCAAGGCTGGCGCGGGCCACCCCGACCAGCCCGACTTCTTCGGCGGCGGCCTTGAGGATGGCCGCCTCCTGCTCGGCGGGGCTCGCGGTACTGCGTCGCGACGTCATCGCCGTGTCATCCCATCGGACAGCCGGGCGGCGCAAAGGAATCCAGCGCGACTGAGCGGTGCATCTTCACCAGCTTCTCGTACTCCAGGCGGTTGTAGGCCAGCGGCACCAGCACCACGCGATCAGGCAACACCCGCCACGCCATCTGCAGCAGCTGGGTATAGAAGTTGAATTCGACGTCGTGGTGCTGCTGCCAGCGGAATCCGGTCAGTTCCCGAACCCCGGGATGCATGATCCCGAACGAACAGATCTTCACCACGCGGCCGGCACCCGCGCTCAGCACCGACCACAGCGGACCGGCCGCGGCCCGCACCGGGGCGGGCACTGCCGACGGCAGCGGCAACTTGCCCAGGCCGGCGGTGACCCGGTCCAAGAACGGGTTGGCCGCCAGATCCGTCTGCACCATCTCGTCGTAGTAGGCGACCGCCTCGGCGTAGGTGGCGGGGAACTTGCCGGACTTGCCGGGCAGTTCGAGAGCGCTGAACGCCTGCACCAATTGCTGGTAGGCCGCCTCGCGTTCGGCGTCATTCCATCTGATGCCGGTGACCGGGGTGAACGAATTGAGGGTCACGAACATGCCGCTGACGGCGATCCAGTTCCACAGCCGCGGGTTCAGCGCGCTGTAGCGCACATCGGCGAAGTCCCCCTTGCCCTTACCGTGCACTTCGCGGTGCATCCGCTTGAGGCGTTCGCCTTCGGCTGCCCGGTCCTCGGCGTCTCCCCAGATGGCGAGCAGCGCAGAGAATCCGCTGCGGATGGCGCGGTCGGTGAAGTTGCGTTCGAAGCGCCCGGTCTTGTCGACTGCGGCGGCCACCGGCACCAGGGCCACCTCGTCAAAGGCGGCGGCGCCGAACAGGCCCGACAGCACGCTGCCGGAGTGCCTGCGGAACTGGGCCATCACTGCGGGCCGGACCCGAGGGGCCGGAGCGATGCTGGTGACATTGCTGGTCACTGCCGTCATCTGTGGCCTCCTCGGCTCGCCTGACACAAAGAATAGTTTTTTGTGTCAAAGTGTCAACGATTCCGCCGCGACAAACGTTGTCACGGCCACAATGTGTCGCCCCGCTGGGCCACGCGAATTATTCTTCGACGTATGCAGCCGGACGGTTTAGGCGGTACGGAGCAGGACTCCGAACCCGACCGAGCACTCACGGGCGGCCAGGCGCAGACCGTCGGCCGATTTCGGTTCTTCATCGAAGAAGAACGCTGGGAATGGTCATCGGAAGTGCAGCAGATGCACGGGTACGAACCCGGCGATATGCCTAACCCCACCACCGCGCAGGTGTTGTCGCACAAGCACCCCGAGGACGTCGATCACGTCATCGTCGCACTGGACGACACCCGCCGCACAAAGGCGGCCTTCAGCACCCGTCACCGCATGATCGACACCGCAGGCCGCACGCACCAGATCACGGTGGTCGGCAACCCGATCCGTGACGATCAGGGCACCGTGATCGGCACCGAGGGGTTCTACATCGACGTCAGCCCCGCCGAATCCGCCTACCAGGACCGCATTTCAGCAGATGTTGACACCATCGTGGATCGGCGCGCTGTCATCGAGCAGGCCAAAGGCATGCTCGCCGTGGTCTATGGACTCGAAGACACCGCGTCATTCGAGTTGTTGCGCTGGCTTTCCCAGCGAACGAATACCAAGCTCCAGAGCTTGGCTGAACTGCTGGTCGCGCGGTTTCGCGCCCTCAGCGCTCCGGTACTGCCCGAAAGACACGAGTACGACAACGCGCTGATGTCCCTCGCGTCTTCAGCCGGGACGTAGCGCCGCGTTCACGCTCCGTTGTTGGGTCCCCCGGAATTCGCCCCGGGAATGTCGGTGATCGGAAGATTCGGCATCGGCGGCGGCGACGGCGTCGCCGGCAGCCCTGGGATATCGGCGGGTGCGATGTCATGCAGGTCGTTGACCGGCGGGCCGTTCTCCCGGCTGCCGTACACGCTGCCCGGGGCGCGCGGGCCCAGCAACTGGCTGACCGTAACCACGTGGTATCCATTGGCTTTGAGCACCGGCAGGAACTGGTAGACCAGGTCCACCGTGGACGAGTAGGTGTCGTGGAACAACACCACCGACCCGGGCTTGATCTGGGTCATCAGCATGTAGCGGGTGGCGTTGGTGTCGGCGTCGTTGATCCAGTCGAACGGGATGACGTCCCACAGGATTGCGGCCTGTCCGGCCTCGGCGGCCCGCGCGTTGACCGCCGCGTCGGTGAGCCCGCCGGGTGGGCGCCACAGCGTCGGCGTGACGCCGGTGGCCGAGCGGATCGCGTCGGTGGCTTTGGCGAACTGCGCGGGCACGTCGGCTGCCGGGATGGTGGTCATGTTCGGGTGTTCCCAGGTATGGCTGCCGATCTCCATACCGGCGTCGGCGATCCGTTTCGTGGCCGCCGGGTCGGCTGCCACCTTGTTGCCGATCAGGAAGAACGTGGAGCGGGCGCCCGCATCGTTCAAGATCCCCAACAACCGGTCGGTGTAGGGCGAGGGACCGTCGTCGAAGGTCAGCGCCACACACTTGACCACGGCGCAGTCCACCGGCTCGGCCGACGCCTCGTGAACATGGCTGGTGCAGGCGCCGAGCACCGCAACGGCCATCGCAACAATGCCGACATGCCAGGGTTTTGCCACCCCGGCAGCCTACCGGGGGCTCACCCCAGGTCGGGTCCGCTGATCTCCTCGAGCATCTCGGTGACCAGCGCGGCGATCGGCGAGCGTTCGCTGCGCAGCAGGGTGATGTGCGCGAACAGCGGGTGGCCCTTGAGCTTCTCGATCACCGCGGCGATACCGTCGTGCCGGCCGACCCGCAGGTTGTCGCGCTGCGCGACGTCGTGGGTGAGCACCACCCGCGACCCGGTGCCCAGCCGCGAAAGCACCGTGAGCAGCACGTTGCGCTCCAGCGATTGCGCTTCGTCGACGATCACGAACGAGTCGTGCAGCGAGCGGCCGCGGATGTGCGTCAGCGGCAGGACCTCGAGCATGCCGCGTGACAGCACCTCCTCGAGCACCGCTGGGCTGGCCAGCCCTTCCAGGGTGTCGAACACGGCTTGGGCCCAGGGCCCCATCTTGTCGCTCTCACTGCCCGGCAGGTAGCCCAGTTCCTGACCGCCGACGGCGTAGAGCGGGCGGAACACCACCACTTTGCGCTGGATGCGCCGCTCCAAGACCGCCTCCAGACCGGCGCACAGCGCCAGCGCGGACTTACCGGTGCCCGCCTTACCGCCCAGCGAGACGATGCCCACCGATTCGTCGAGCAGCAGATCCAGCGCCACCCGCTGCTCGGCGGAGCGCCCGCGCAGACCGAACGCCTCCCGGTCGCCGCGGACCAGCTGCACCCGCTTGGCGGCGTTGACCCGCCCCAACGCATGCGAGCTGCCGGCCAGAAGCCGGATTCCGGTGTGGCACGGCAGGTCCCGAGCGACAGCCAGGTCGATCTCGCCTTCGTCGAACAGCGCGTCGATGTCCTCGACAGACGCGTCGACCTCATCCATTCCGGTCCAGCCGGAGACCACCACGTCCTGGGCGTGGTACTCGTCGGCGGCCAGGCCCAGCGCGGCCGCCTTGACTCGCAGCGGAATGTCCTTGCTCACCAAAGTGACCCGTCGGCCCTCAGCCGCCAGGTTGGCCGCGCAGGTCAGAATCCGGGAGTCGTTGCTGTCGGTGCGGAACCCGGTCGGCAGCACCGCGGGATCACTGTGATTGAGCTCGACGTGCAACGTGCCGCCCTGTGTCCCAACGGGAATGGGCTGGTCAAGCCGTCCGTGCTCTAGTCGCATGTCGTCGAAGATGCGCAGCGCCTGGCGGGCGAACCAGCCGAGCTCGTGGTGGTGGCGCTTGGCCTCCAACTCGCTGATTACCACCAGTGGGACGACAACCTCGTGTTCGGCGAACCGGGTGCAAGCCCACGGGTCCGACAGCAGTACGGAGGTGTCGAGCACGTACGTCCGGATTTCAGGCACTAAGCGCTCCAGCGGTGAGGGCACGCGCGACCCCGCGCGAACAGTTCGACGGGGTGCACGGCACAGGACCGGGGCCGGTCCTGTCGCAAACACGACCGGTTGTGCCGATGAGACGGCGAAGCGTTTTGGCAGGCCATCGATTGCGACGGTACCCCCGTCGGCGCGTGCGCGCTGTGCAGGCGCGCCGGAGTTCTCAGCCGATGACGAACGACTTCAGATCGGGGTTGGCGGCCAAGCCCCAGGCGCTGATTCGGTCGGAGATCACCCGGCGCAACTGGTCGGGTCCGAAGATGCCCGCTTCGGCGAGTCCGGCCTGCCGGTCGGCGTAGGCATCGATGTCGGCGCCGACGATCTTGAGCTCGGCGGCCCGGGCGGCGATCGCGGCCACCGTCTCGTCGTGCACGTAATCCAGGCAGTGCGCGACCAGGTTCGAGAAGAACTCCTCGTGCCGTTCCTCGTCGCCGGCGATCCGAGCGATCAGCGCCTTGAGCACCGGCTCATCGATCTGGTCGGCCAGGTTGCGGGAGAACTCGGCGCAGGCGCGCTCGTAGAAGGCCATGAACACCAGCGTCTCGACCTGGCTGTAGTGGTCGGCGCGGTAGCCCTTCTGCACGTGCTCCATGCGGACACGCTCGTTCTCGTCGGGGTCGATTTCCCGGGTCACGATGAGGTACTCCCGCAGCGCGATGGCGTGCAGGTGCTCCTCAGCGGTCCAGCGGCCGATCCAGCGGCCCCACTTGTCTTCGAGGATGAAGTGCTCGACGAACTCGCGGTGGTAGCCGGCCAGGCTGTCCTTCTCGACGAGCAGGATCTCAAGGGCGTCGGTGATCACCTTGGGCAGCGTGACCTGTGACGGGTCCCAGTCCTTGCCGCCGAGAAACGCGAAGTTCTGGCCCTGCTCGAACGGCACGAAGTCGTGCGCGTACCACGGGTCCACCGTGTCGATGTGCCGGGCCAAGTTGGCGCCGACCACGGGTTCCAGTTCCAGGATCAGTGCATTAGCAACGGGACGTTCAGCCATGAAAGTAACTGTAACCCGAATTCACACTATCTTGTCAACTCGGGGGCGGCGTGTTTCGCGCCCCTGGCGGGGCGGCCCGCTGCGGTCAGGCGAGCTTCCAGTCCTCCAGACCGTCGTACAGCGGGAAGTCCTGCGCCAGCTTGGCGACCCGGGCCCGCAGCGCCGGCACGTCAGCGGCCGACCCGGCCGCCAGTGCCGTGGCGATGACATCGGCGACCTCTGTGAACTCGGCGTCGCCGAAACCACGGGCAGCCAGCGCCGGGGTGCCCACCCGAAGCCCCGAGGTGACCATCGGCGGCCGCGGGTCGTTCGGGACGGCGTTGCGGTTGACCGTGATGCCGACCTCGTGCAGCAGGTCCTCGGCCATCTGGCCGTCCAGCGGCGAGTCCCGCAGGTCGACGAGCACCAGGTGCACGTCCGTGCCTCCGCTGACCACCGAGACACCGGCCTTGGCCACGTCGGCGGCCAACAGCCGCTCGGCGATGATCTTCGCGCCGGACAGCACCCGCTGCTGACGCTCAGCGAACTCGGGTGTGCCGGCGATCTTGAGCGCGACGGCTTTGGCGGCGATCACGTGCATCAGCGGACCGCCCTGCTGACCCGGGAAGACCGCCGAGTTGATCTGCTTGGCGAACTCCTTCTTGCCGACGATCAGACCGGACCGCGGCCCCCCGAGCGTCTTGTGCACCGTGGTCGACACCACCTGGGCGTGCGGCACCGGCGACGGGTGCAGCCCGGCGGCCACCAGACCGGCGAAGTGCGCCATGTCCACCCACAGCGTCGCGCCGACCTCGTCGGCGATCGAGCGGAACGCGGCGAAGTCGAGGATGCGCGGGTAGGCCGACCAGCCGGCGATGATCACCTTCGGCTTGAACTCCAGCGCCTGTGCCCGGACGACGTCCATGTCCACGCGGTGGGTGACTGCGTCCACGCCGTAGAAGGCGTTCTCGTAGAGCTTGCCGGAGAAGTTCAGCCGCATCCCGTGGGTCAGGTGTCCCCCGTTGGCCAAGTCCAGGCCAAGAAGGCGGTCGCCGGGCTCCAGCAGTGCCTGCAGCACCGCGGCGTTGGCCTGTGCACCCGAGTGCGGCTGGACGTTGGCGAAGTCGGCGCCGAACAGCTCCTTGGCACGGTCACGCGCGATGTTCTCCACCACGTCGACGTGCTCGCACCCGCCGTAGTAGCGCCGGCCGGGCAGGCCCTCGGCGTACTTGTTGGTCAGCACACTGCCCTGCGCCTGCAACACCGCCCGCGGCACGAAGTTCTCCGAGGCGATCATCTCCAGCGTGTCGCGCTGTCGCCCCAGCTCCTTGCCGAGCAGCTCGGCGATGTCGGGGTCGAGCTCGGCCAGTGGAGTCGACAGGGTGGATGCGGGGCGGGTGTTCGGTGCAGCAGTCACGCCCTCCAGTCTGGCACGCGGAACTTCACCCGATTGCCGCAGGCCAGCGATCGCTGTCTCGGCGCCGACTGTGCGGATTTATCCGCAAATCACGAGGTCCGGTGTGTAAAACCGCACACTCACCCCACCGGCCGGGTCGCGGGCGTCAGCTCCGCCCGCAGGCTCGACGGCGTCAGCGGCTCGTCGAGCAGCCGACGGAACCGCTCGGTGAGACTCACCCCGGGCGGTGCGGCGTCGAGCCACCCGCGCAGCAGCCGGTAGCCCTCCACATAGGTCGAGGTGTAGGCCCGCCACAGCGGCGAGGACAGGAACCGCAGGCTCTGGCGGGCCCGGTCCTCGGGGACCAGCAGCCAGCGCCGCAGGTAGTCGACCACCTCGTCGGCGTCGCGGTGCTCGTCGTGCAGCATCAGCGCCGCATCTTGGCGGACGTCTGCCAGCGCCGCGGCGGCCTCGGACACCGCTTCGGCCCGCGCACCGTCGAACGGCAAGCCCAAGTCGGCGTAGATCTCGGCCGCCCAGGCGCCCCAGCCCGGACCGACGGCGGCATACAGCGCCAAGTCAGCCAGTCCCTCAGCCATCAGGCATTGCGGCGTATTGACCAGGAAGATGGTCTGCTCGGCCTGGCCGAGCTTTTCCACCAGCCCGGCCTCCTTGCGGCAGTGCTCGGTGTGATGTCCCGGGTAGGACTCGTGGGCCACCAAGCGCGGCAGATTCGACATCAACTGTTTGAGGTCGGCGTTGACCGCCACGGTGGACTGGTAGCCGCCGCGGTAGTAGTTGAACCCCGACCACGGTTTGTCGGTGACCACCTCGTAGGTGATGGTTTCGGTCTCCGGCAGCGGGAAATGTGCCCGCACCCGGTCCCGCAGCGCCGAGGAGAACGCGTGGATGGCCGCCTCCAGGCGCTCCGGCGGAATCTCTTCGGCCCTCCGGTGCTCGGCCATGCGCTCGGCCAACGGACCGGACCCGCCCAGCGCCTCGTCGAGGCGGGCGTGTGCCTGGCGATACCGGTCGGGGTCGCCCTTGACGATCTCGACGTCGAAGTAGTCGCGCACCTCATCGACAAAACCGACCTGCTCGCCGGCGAACTTGCGCCCGGCGCACGCCAGCGCCCGCAGATGTACCCGCAGGTACTCAGCGCGCGCCGGATCGAGGCCGCCGGGCAGCGCCGCGACCAGTTTCTCGGCCTGACGGGCCAGGTCCGACGGGTTGGGTGTGGGCTCGTCGGCGACCAGTCGCTGCAGCTCGGGGTCGCCGGTGAAGGCGTCGACATACCCCTGCTCGATGCGGTCGAAGCGCAGACCGAGCAACAGGTATTCGCGGATCAATGCGGCGTGCTCCATACCCGATCAGGCTAACCGCAGCGGTTCCTGCAAGACTGTATGGTCATGCGGCGGCTTAGCGAGCCGAGTCCATACGTGGAGTTCGACCGACGTCAGTGGCGGACATTGCGTATGTCGACGCCAATGCCACTCACCGAAGAAGAAGTTGTCGCCCTGCGCGGCCTCGGTGAGCAGGTCGACCTGTTGGAGGTCGAAGAGGTCTATCTACCCCTCGCGCGTCTGTTGCACCTGCAGGTCGCCGCCCGCCAGCAGCTGTTCGCCGCGACAGCGGAGTTCCTCGGCGAGAACGATCAGAGCCCCGACCGGCCGGTGCCGTTCATCATCGGGGTGGCCGGCAGTGTGGCGGTCGGGAAGTCGACCACAGCCCGTGTGCTGCAGGCACTGCTGGCCCGCTGGGATCACCACCCCCGGGTGGATCTGGTCACCACCGACGGGTTCCTCTACCCCAACCAGGAGTTGGCGCGCAGGAACCTGATGCACCGCAAAGGGTTTCCGGAAAGCTACAACCGCCGCGCGCTGATGCGGTTTGTCACCTCGGTGAAATCCGGCGCCGACTACGTGTGCGCGCCGGTGTACTCACACCTGAGCTACGACATCGTTCCCAGCGCCAAGCAGGTGGTCCGCCACCCCGACATCTTGATCCTCGAAGGCCTCAACGTTCTGCAGACCGGACCGACGCTGATGGTCTCGGACCTGTTCGACTTCTCGCTCTACGTCGACGCCCGGGTCGAAGACATCGAGCACTGGTACGTCGCGCGGTTCCTGGCGATGCGCTCCACCTCGTTCGCCAACCCCGACTCGCATTTCCACCACTACGCAGCCCTCAATGATCAGCAGGCGGTGGCTGCCGCGCGCGACATCTGGCGCTCGATCAACCGGCCCAACCTGATCGAGAACATCCTGCCCACCCGGCCGCGAGCGACCCTGGTGCTGCGCAAGGACGCCGATCACTCCATCAACAGGCTGCGGCTGCGCAAGCTCTAGGTTGTTGCCGGCGATCGCAAGCAGCGGGTCGCCGCCATCCGCCGGGCGCTATGGCTGCGTCGCGGTGCCCGGCTGGGGCTGTCCCGGCGGAGGCACGGGCTCGCCCGGCGGGGGCAACCCCGCCGCGGGTGCGGGCTCGGGCGGCGGCCCGAAGCCCGGCAGCCCCGGGAAGGCCGGCGGCGGGAATTCCGGCGGCGGCGGGAATTGCGGAGGCGGCGGGAAACCCGGGGGCGGAGGGAATTCCGGCGGAGGCGGGAAACCCGGGGGCGGAGCCTCAGGCGCCGGCGCGCCATCACCCGGTGGCGGTGCCGCCGGCGTCGATGGGTTGGCAGCGGGAGTCAAGGTGTCCGGGCACAGTTCTTTCTGCGCCCCGTCGATCATGACCTTGGTGACACCGTCGGCGACCTTGGCGCCGAACCGGTCCTTGGCCGGGCGACCCTTCTGCAGGTTCTCGCAGATGATCTTGCCGAACTGCACCGCCCCGGACGAGGTGCTCAGCCCGGGACTGTTCCCGTACTTGAAGCCGTGCGAATCAAGGTAGCTGAGGTAACTCGCCTCGTCGGCCTGCGCCGGCGCAGCGGCGTAGATCAGAGTTCCGGGAATCAGCGTCATCGCCGCCAGCCGCCACTTCATGGGAGAAAACTGTAGACGGTGACACCCGTGGCGACACGATTAGTGGGCGGCAAGTCAACTCAGGCAGCGCAACCCGCGGTGATGCGTCAGCGCGCAGCACGCCGCGCAGACCGCGCTACCGACCGAATCTGCGGTGCCGCACGCTGTAGTCGCGCAACGCCCGCAGGAAGTCGACCCGGCGAAACGCCGGCCAGTGCGCCTCGGTGAACCACATCTCCGAGTAGGCGCTCTGCCACAACAGGAAGCCCGACAGCCGCTGCTCCCCGGAGGTGCGGATCACCAGGTCCGGGTCGGGCTGGCCCGACGTGTAAAGGTTCTCCGAGATCCCCTCGACGGTCACCGCGTCGACGAGTTCCTCAGCCGTGGCGCCGTTGGCCAGGTGCTTGCCGAGCAGGCTGCGCACGGCGTCGACGATCTCCTGCCTGCCGCCGTAGCCGACCGCGACGTTGACGTGCAGGCGTGAGGCCCCGCCGTCCGTGGTCGCGGTACTTTCGACGGCCTCCCGCAGACGGCGAGCCGGCTCCTCGCCCAGCAGAGTCAGGTCCCCCACGGTGCGCACGGTCCACCGGTTCGCCGGCGCGCAGATCTCCTCCACCACGTCGGTGATGATCTCGATGAGCGCGGCCAGTTCGGCGGGGTCGCGCTGCAGGTTCTCCGTGGACAGCAGGTAGACGGTGGCCATCTCGATGCCCGCGTCAGCGCACCAGCGCAGCATCTCGGCGATCTTGGCCGCGCCCATCCGGTAGCCGTAGCTGACGTCCTCGTAGCCGGCATCGCGCGCCCATCGCCGGTTACCGTCGCAGAGAACGGCGATGTGGCGGGGCAGATTCGACCGCGACGCCGCCAGGCCCTGCCGGAGACGCAGTTCGTAGATCCGGTACAGCGGCTCTTTCATGCGCGCCGGGATGATTGCCACGAAAACCCAGACTACTGTGATCTTCAAGCAGTGACGGGAATCAGTCCGGGATCCGCATGGAGTTCAGGAAGGTCCATGAGCACCCACACCGACATCATCGCCGAGCCGAATCCACCCGGTCCGCAGGCCGGCGCGACCGCACCGCACACCAAGCCGCGGGCGCGCGGCTGGATTCATTTCGTGTCGGCCATCGTGGCCCTGATCGCCGGGATCGCCCTAGTCGCTGTGACCTGGCCGCTGGCCGGGCTCGAGGCCGGATTGGCGTCGGTGGCCTACTCCATCTCGGTGGTCGGCATGTTCGCGGTCAGCGCGACCTATCACCGGATCACGTGGAAGACAGTCGCCGCCAGGATCCGCATGAAGCGGCTCGACCACGCGATGATCTTCATCTTCATCGCGGGCACCTACACGCCGTTCGCGCTGTTGGCGATGGACCACGGCGCCCAGGAGCGGCTGGTGATGACGATCGTGTGGGGCGGGGCGCTGGCCGGCGCGGTGCTGAAACTGTGCTGGCCGACGGCACCGAAGTGGGTCGGCGTACCGCTCTACCTGATGCTGGGCTGGGTGTCGGCGTTTTTCATCGCCACGATCATGCATAACGCCGGCGTGGCGGCGATGGTGCTGCTGGCCGTGGGCGGCGCGCTCTACAGCATCGGCGCGATCATGTACGCGCTGAAGTGGCCCGACCCCTGGCCCGAGACGTTCGGCTACCACGAGTTCTTCCACGCCTGCACCGCTTTGGCCGCGGTCTGCCAGTACATCGCGATCTGGTTCGCGGCGCTGTACTAGCTGTCTGGCCGGGGCCTACAGGTGGGTGATGTTCTCCGCCGACCAGTAGGCCTTCATGCCGGAGATCTTGCCGTCGCCGTCGAACACCATCACGTCGATGGGCTCGATGCGCATCCGGTGGTCACCGTTGGTGATGGTCAGCGCGAAGTGGAACGCCGCCTCGTTTCCGGCGACCCGCAGCGTCACCAGCTCCGACTTGCGTTCCAGACCGGTGATGGCCGAGTAGAAGTTGCGAATGGCCTGGTGGCCGATGTGCACCCCACCGCCCACCGGGTCCTCCACGGTGGCGTCGGCCGCGTACAGCTCAACCAGCGCGTCGGCGTCGCCGCCGCCGACCAGCTCGATGTAGCGGTGGACGGTCTCGGTGATGGCCTGGGACTTGTCCGGTGCACTCGTCATGTGCCGCACGTTACACGGAGGTCGGATTCGCGGGCACTTCCAGGGCGGCGGCCAACCCCGCCGCGCTGCCCACCGGCAAGTCGCACACCGGGCCCCGGCAGACATAGGCCGCGTCGGCGCCGTTGACCAGGTCTCGTCCGCGCAGCAGCTCAGACGAATCCGCCGCCCCGCCGACCACGATCGTCCCGCCGGGAGCCAGCCGGCGCGCCTGCGCCAACAGCTCAGAATCCGGGCCGGTGCAGGCCACGGCGATCTGCAGCGGACCGCGCACGTAGGCCTCGGCGATACCGAGCCAGTGCCCGACCGCGCGCGGCGCCCGCTCCAGCAGCACGGCGTGCGCGGCCAGTGCGTCGGTGGCCGCCTGGCGGTAGCGCTCGCCGCGGTCCGCGGGGGCCAGATGGGCCGCGGTCAGCAGCGCCTCGGTGATCAGCGCCGCGCCCGACGGGGTGGCACCGTCCGTCGGGTCGCTGGGGCGCAACATCAGGGCTTCGGCGTCGTCGGCGGTGTCGAACCAGCGCCCCGGGGTGTTCGGATCGGCGAAGTGGGCCAGCGCGGTGTCGAGCAGATCGGTGGCGGCATCGAGCAGGCGCTGCTCACCGTTGAGCTGATACAGGCTGAGCAGTCCGGTGGCCAGCGCACCGTAGTCCTCCAGGATCGCTGCGCTGTCGGACACCCGGCCGACCAGGCTGGCCCGCCGTAGCCGACCGTCGATCAGGTGCATCTCGAGCAGCTTGCCGGCACACTCTTGGGCCGCGGCGGTCAGGCTCGGATCCCCCAGTGCCACAGCAGCTTCGGCCAACGCGGTGATCGCCATGCCGTTCCAGGCTGTCACCACTTTGGCGTCGCGCCCGGGCTGCGGCCGGGACCGACGAGCATCCAGCAGCAGCCGGCGCACCCGCTCAAGGCGCTGCGGATCGGGATCGACCGGAAGCTGCAGCACCGAACTGCCTGAGCCATTCGGCGGCCCCAGCTTCCCCTCTCCTTCGTCGAGCCTCGCTGAACCGCCGGTCTCGAATGTGCCCTCCGCCGTCACCCCGAAAACCTCTGCGGCCCAAGCGCCGTCCTCGGCGCCGAGAACCGCGGTCAGCTGTTCGGGGGTCCACACGTAGGTCAAGCCCTCCTGCCCGTCGGCGTCGGCGTCCAGCGACGAGATGAACATCCCGTCGCCGGACAGATCCGTCAGCAGGAATCGGGCCGTCTCAGCGGTCACCCGCGTGGCCAGCGGATCACCGGTGCGCCGGGCCCAGTGCGCGTAGGCCCGCAACAGCAATGCGTTGTCGTACAGCATCTTCTCGAAATGCGGTACCACCCAGGCGTTGTCGACGCTGTAGCGGGCGAATCCGCCGGCGAGCTGGTCATAGATTCCGCCGCGGGCCATTGCCGCGCCGGCACGCTGCACCGCCTGAAGCGCCGACCGGTCCCCCGTCCGTTCGTGGTGACGGAGCAGCGTTTCCAGCAGCGCCGACGGCGGGAACTTCGGCGCACCGCCGAATCCGCCGTGCGCAGTGTCCTCGTCACGCAGCACCGCGGCCACCGCGGCGTCGCACAGCATCGCGTCGACCGGCGGCCCCTCCCCCGGCGGCCCGGCCGCCATCGAGCGCAACTCGGCGGCGATGTTGTCCGATGCCTCCTCGACTTCGCCGCGGCGTTCGTTCCAGGTGGCAGTGATCGCCGAAAGCAGGTTCAGGAAGGCATCTTTGGGGTAGTACGTGCCACAGTAGAACGGCCGGCCATCCGGAGTCAGGAAGCAGGTCATCGGCCAGCCGCCACGCCCGGTCAGGGCCTGGGTGGCGGTCATGTAGATCGCGTCGATGTCCGGGCGCTCCTCCCGGTCGACCTTGATGCACACGAAGCCTGCGTTCATCGCCGCCGCCACCTCAGCGTCCTCGAACGAGCCGTGCGCCATCACATGACACCAATGGCAGGCCGCGTAGCCGACCGACAGCAGGATGGGCACGTCGCGTTGCGCGGCCTGGGCCAGCGCCTCAGGCGTCCACTCCCACCAATCCACCGGGTTGTCGGCGTGTTGACGCAGGTAGGGGCTGGCGGACGCTGCGAGACGGTTGGCCATCCATCCACGCTAATCCTGATCGACGCCGGCCGGCACTTAAGAGCTACCACTGACCCGGGTGGGCCACAACAACCAGGACGAAAGCCGAAGGGGCGGCTGCGAATCCTGCGTTAGGAAGATGTCAGAGCCGCTATGGCTGTTTCCGCGCTGATCCCGGCCCGTCATCGGGGAGATCGCCGGACGGAACGGGGCCGACGGTGCCCTCGTCGGCGGCTTGGTCCGCGGCAGGGTGGTCCGGGTCGAACGATTCCGGCAGTTTCTTCAGCTGCCGGTTCATCGACCGCACCAGCGCGAACGTGCCGAGCATCAGCAGCACAATGACCAACAGGCCGAACGGGCTGGCCTTGCCGAAATCCGGCCCGGTATCGCGTGGCACGCCGTCGGCCACGATGTTGTCGGCCGCCATCCACAACACAGTCAGCACAGCGTGGTTCATCCGTTGTCCTCGATCCCGGCGAACAGGTCCGTCTCCGGCAGCGTAACCGGCACCCGGGACCGAGCCAGCTCGAACTCCTCGGTCGGCCAGAGTCGCTGCTGCCACTCGATCGGCGCGGCGAAGAAGTCGCCGTTGGGGTCGATCTGGGTGGCGTGCGCGCGCAGCGCGTCGTCACGCTGGCTGAAGTAGTCGGCGCATTCGACGCGGGTGGTCACCCGGGCGGCGAACACGTCATGGTCGGGTTGCCAGTGCTCCAGCCATTTGGCGAACGGCCCGACCGTGCCGTTGCGGGCGAACTCGTCTTGGAGCAGTTGCATCCGTTGCCGCAGGAACCCGTGGTTGTAATAGAGCTTGGAGACGGTCCAGGGCTCGCCGGCATCCGGGTAGCGGCGGTAGTCGCCGGCGGCCTCGAACGCGGCCACCGACACCTGGTGGCACCGGATGTGATCGGGGTGCGGGTAACCGCCGTTCTCGTCGTAGGTGGTCATCACATGCGGACGGAACTCGCGCACCGCGCGCACTAGGGCTTCAGTCGACACCTCCAGCGGCACCAGCGCAAAGCAGTCGTCGGGCAGTGGCGGCAGCGGGTCTCCCTTGGGCAGGCCGGAGTCGATGAAACCCAGCCAGTGATGTTCGACCCCGAGGATCTCGGCGGCCTTGGCCATCTCGTCGCGCCGGATCTCAGCGATGCGACCGTGCACATCGGGGAGGTCCATCGCGGGGTTGAGGATGTCGCCGCGCTCGCCGCCGGTCAGCGTCACCACCATCACCCGGTGCCCCTCGGCGGTGTAGCGAGCCAGTGTTGCCGCGCCCTTGCTGGACTCGTCGTCGGGGTGGGCATGCACCGCCATCAACCGCAGTCCACTCATGCGCACATTCCCCGTTCCCTCCCGGTTCCTCCTGCCGAAACCCCGGACCGGACGCCTATAGTTCCAGATGGTTTCCGGCCCCCATCGTTACACCACCTGCGGCGGGTGCGGTAATCGCTGTCTACTCCACCGTCGACCCATGGGACACACCTGACGATGACCACCCCCAAGCCGGCCCGATACGGGAATACCCAGGGCAGCGCCCTGCCCCGCCGGTTATTGGCGATCGCACTGGCCGCACTGGCGATCGCCACCGTCGCGGCCCTCGCGGTGGTGGGTTACCAGCGTTTTGCCACCGCGGAGGTCAAGGGCGAGCTGTACGGCTTCGAAGTGCTCGACGATCAGACGGTCTCGGTTAAGTTCAGCGTGACTCGATCCGACCCGTCTCGCCCGGCGGCCTGCATCGTTCGAGTGCGATCCCTGGACGGCAGCGAGACTGGGCGGCGTGAAGTGCTGATTCCCCCGTCGGAGTCGGCCACCGTGCAGGTCACGACAACCGTGAAATCCTCACAGCCACCTGTCATGGGCGACGTCTATGGTTGCGGCAACGACATCCCCTCTTATCTAAAATCGGCATGATGCCGCGGTGCTATCCTGTACGGATACACGGTTCCAGTTGGGACCGTGTATTGCTGCATTAACAGGCCGCATCACAACGACGTCGCCCGCTGCCGAACGGCGCCGGATCCGACGACACAAGGAGCGCAGTGAGATGACGGACACCCAGGTGACCTGGTTGACGCAGGAGTCACACGACCGGCTCAAGGCCGAGCTCGACCAGTTGATCGCGAACCGTCCGGTGATCGCCGCGGAGATCAACGACCGTCGCGAAGAAGGCGACCTGCGCGAGAACGGCGGCTACCACGCCGCACGTGAGGAGCAGGGCCAGCAGGAGGCCCGCATCCGACAACTGCAGGAGTTGCTCAACAACGCCAAGGTCGGCGAGGCTCCGACGCAGTCCGGCGTGGCCTTGCCGGGCTCGGTGGTCACGGTCTATTACGACGGCGACAAGTCCGACACCGAGACCTTCCTGATCGCCACCCGCCAGGAGGGCGTCAACGTCGACAAGCTCGAGGTGTATTCGCCGAACTCACCGCTCGGCCACGCCCTGCTGGGCGCCAAGGTGGGCGAGGAGCGCAGCTACACGGTGCCCAGCGGCAAGACCGTCAAGGTGACCCTGGTCAGCGCGGAGCCCTACCACTCCTGAGCCCGTGGCAGGGCTCGACCGCGTCTAGTCCAGCGCCTGCTTGAGATCGGCGATCAGGTCGTCGATGTCCTCGATACCCACCGACAGGCGTACCAAGTCGTCGGGAACCTCGAGTTGCGAACCCGCCGTCGACGCATGCGTCATCGCGCCGGGTAGCTCGATCAGCGACTCCACTCCGCCCAGCGACTCGGCCAGGATGAAGATCTCGGTTCCGGCGCACAGCTTCTCGGCGGCGGCTCGGCCACCACGCATCCGAACCGACACCATGCCGCCGAACCCGCGCATCTGCGCCGCGGCGACATGGTGGCCGGGGTGCTCGGGCAGCCCCGGGTAGAGCACCCGGCTCACGGCCGGATGGCCGTTGAGGAATTCGGCGACCGCGGTGGCGTTCTCGCTGTGCCGCTGCATCCGCAGCACCAAGGTCTTCAGGCCTCGGTAGGTCAGGTAGGTGTCGAAGGGGCCGGGCACGGCCCCGGCACCGTTCTGCAGGAACGCGAATGCCGCGTCGAGTTCCTCATCGTCGGTGACCAGCGCACCGCCCACCACGTCGGAGTGGCCACCGATGTACTTGGTGGTCGAATGCAACACCACGTCGGCGCCCAGTGTCAGCGGCTGTTGCAGCGCGGGCGAGGCGAAGGTGTTGTCCACCAGGACCTTTGCGCCGGTTTCTTTGCCGATGGCCGCGATCCCCGCGATGTCGGCGATCGACAGCAGCGGGTTGGTCGGGGTCTCCACCCAGATCAGCTTGGTTTTGCTGGTTACCGCCCCGCGGACCGCATCCAGGTCCGACAGCGCCACCGGGGTGTGCGCCACACCCCACTGCGTGAAGACCTTGTCGATCAGCCGGAACGTGCCCCCGTAGGCGTCGTCGGGAATGATCAGGTGGTCGCCGGGGCGCAGTATCGACCGCAACGCGCAGTCCGTGGCGGCCATCCCCGAACCGAATGCCCGGCCGAATCGGCCACGCTCCACCGCGGCCAGCGCGGTCTCCAGGGCGGCCCGGGTCGGATTGCCGGTGCGCGCGTACTCAAATCCGCCACGCAGCCAGCCGACGCCGTCTTGGGCGAAGGTGCTGCTGGCGTAGATCGGTACGTTGACGGCCCCGGTCGCCGGATCCGGGCGGAACCCGGCGTGGATCGCCGTGGTGGACAGGCCGGTATCGCTGTGCGGCTGCTTCTGACTCAATGGATCGGCAGGCAGACGGTGGTCATGATCTTGTCAGCGATCGTCTGGCGTTTGGCGTCCCACAGTGGGAACAGGTAGCCGATGCCCAAGATCGCGCTGTCGATGATGTGTGCCAACTGGCGCACCACCGACATCCCGAATCCGATGGGCTGGCCGGTGGTTTCGGAGACCACCTTGAACTTCAGCACCGACTTCCCGATGCTCGAGCCGGTGGTGCCCTGCCGATAGCCGAAGTTCCAGATCCCGTAGGCGAGTGCGGCCAGCCAGCCGAGGAACATCAGTGTCGACCCGGTGGCCGACGGTGTGACGGTGCAGGCGAATCCTTCGGGGCTGGTGATGCACTCCTTGTCGGCGGTGGTTCCGGCGATCATCGACGGAATGCCGTAGAGCAGCAGGACTGGAAAGAAGTCGATGAAGTACGCGCCGACGCGAGTCAGCCAGGGGGTGTAGGCGTCTTGCGGCAACTGGCCCACCGGGTTGCCGCCCGCGCCCTGGTATGCGCCGTAGCCCGGAGGGGGCGGCGGGTAATTCCCAGGCGGCGGGGGCGGCAAT
>NZ_LQPI01000061.1 GCF_002101775.1 Mycolicibacter nonchromogenicus
TTGGAGCGGCCGCCGGTGTTGGGTGCTGATGATGTGGCGCGGTTGCCGGTGTCGCGGCAGTTGGATGTGTCGGTGTTTCCTGAGCATGCGGTGCGGGTGGTTGATGCGGTGTCGGCGCCGGTGACGTGTGCGTGGTGGAGTCGGCCGGCGGGGGCGAGTACGAGTTCGTTGGTGTTGTTGTCGGGTTCGTCGTTGCCGTTGCGTGAGGGTGTGGCGACGTTGGATTTGGTGGGTGCCGGGGTTGGTGGGACTGCGGCGCGGGTGGCGTTGGCGCCGGGTTCGGGTTATTTCGTGGAGAGTGTCAGTGGTGATCTGACTGCTGGTGTGAGTTCGGGTCCGTTGTTTTGGGTTTCCGATACCGGTGTGCGGTATGGGATCAATACCGAGTCCGGTCCTGGTGGTGATGGTGACACGGTTGCTGCGTTGGGTTTGAGTGGGCCGCCGTTGCCGGTTCCGTGGTCGGTGTTGTCGCAGTTCGCTGCGGGTCCGGCGTTGTCGCGCTGTGATGCGTTGTTGGCTCATGACGGGTTGGCGCCGGATGTGCGGCCGGGTCGGGTGGCTGGTGTTTCTAGTGTTGGGGAGTCTCGGTGAGTCGTTTGATTTTTGAGGCCCGTCGTCGGCTTCCTGTTCCGCCTGTTGATTCGGGCACGATCACCATTGAGCCGCCGCCGGAGTTGCCGCGGTTGGTTCCGGCGTCGTTTTTGCAGCGGGCGTTGCCGGTGGTGATTGTGGTGCTGATCGTGGGCATGGTGATCGCGATGGTGGCGACGGGGATGCGGTTGGTGTCTCCGGTGATGTTGTTCTTCCCGTTTGCGTTGTTGGTGGCTGCGGCCGGGATTTATCGGGGTGGGGATAAGAAGGCCCGCACGGTGGAGGTCGATGCCGAGCGGGCGGATTATCTGCGGTATCTGTCGGTGGTCCGCGACAACATTCGTGGTGCGGCGGCTAAGCAGCGGGCGGCGGCGCAGTGGTCGCATCCGGATCCGGCGGATCTGGTGGTGGTGCCCGGGTCGCGGCGGCAGTGGGAACGCGATCCGCATGATGAGGATTTCTTGGTGCTGCGCACGGGCCGGCATGCGGTGGCGTTGGCCAGCACGGTCCGGGTCGGTGACATCGCTGATGAACTGGATTTGGAGCCGGTGTCGCACAGTGCGTTACGCAGCCTGCTCGACACTCAGCGCACGGTGCGTGATGTGCCGGTGGGTCTGGATGTGACCCGTCTGTCGCGCATCACCGTCCTGGGTGAGAGCGAGGACGGCGAGGACGCGGCTGATGAGGTGCGTGCGGCGATCCGGGCCTGGTTGGCCCAGGCGGTGACGTGGCATGACCCGACGGTGTTGGGGGTGGCGTTGGCCTCACCGGTGTTGGAGTCAGCGGCGTGGTCGTGGTTGAAGTGGTTGCCGCATGTCGACATCGCCGGCCAGGTTGATGGGGTGGGCCCGGCCCGCTACCTCGCTTCTGGTGCTGAGGAGTTGGCGGGCTTGTTGGGTCCGGAGTTGGCGACGCGCCCGGCGTTCACCGGGGAGCCGGCCGAATCGGGGCGGCATCTGTTGGTGATCATTGATGACCCGGATTTTGATGTGGCGGCCTCGGTGCTGGGTGCAGCACGGGCGGGTGTCACGATCGTGCAGCGCGGGGTGGTGGGCCCGCATCGTGAGCAGTATGCGGACCCGGAGCGTCCGATCCTGCGGATCACTGCCGGTGGTGTGGCGATTGATCGGTGGCAGTCGGGGGGTTGGCAGCGCTTCGTTGATGCCGCTGATCAGTTGGGTGTGGCTGAGGCGGGGCATGTGGGGCGGCGGTTGTCGCGGTGGGATTCCAATCCGACGCATGCGGGGTTGCGGTCGGCGGGCACCCGCGGGGCGACGTTCACCACGTTGTTGGGCATCAGTGATGCGTCGCGGTTGGATGTGCCGGCGTTGTGGGCGCCCCGTCGCCGTGAGGAGGAGTTGCGGGTTCCGATTGGGGTGACCGCGACCGGGGAGCCGTTGATCTTCGATCTCAAGGATGAGGCCGAGGGTGGGATGGGTCCGCACGGGTTGATGATCGGGATGACCGGTTCGGGTAAGTCGCAGACGTTGATGGCGATCTTGTTGTCGTTGTTGACCACCCATTCCGCGGATCGGTTGATTGTGATCTACGCCGACTTCAAGGGGGAGGCCGGTGCGGACATTTTCCGGCATTTCCCGCAGGTCGTGGCGGTGATCTCGAACATGGCCGAGAAGAAGTCCCTGGCGGATCGTTTCGCTGACACCCTGCGCGGGGAGGTTGCGCGCCGGGAGTTGTTGTTGCGGGAGGCGGGCCGCCGTGTGCAGGGCAGTGCGTTTACTTCGGTGACCGAGTATGAGGCGGCGATCGCCGCCGGGCATGATCTGGCGCCGATCCCGACGTTGTTCATCGTTGCTGATGAGTTCACGTTGATGTTGGCCGATCACCCCGAATATGCGGAATTGTTCGATTATGTGGCGCGTAAGGGCCGCTCGTTCCGGATTCATATTCTGTTTGCGTCGCAGACCTTGGATGTGGGCCGGATCAAGGACATCGACAAGAACACCTCGTATCGGATCGGGTTGAAGGTCGCCTCGCCGAGCGTGTCGCGTCAGATCATCGGGGTGGAGGACGCCTACCACATCGAATCGGGTAAAGAGCACAAAGGTGAGGGCTTTTTGGTGCCCGCCCCGGGCGCGGCGCCGATCAAGTTCCGCTCCACCTATGTCGATGGCATCTACGATCCGCCACGCCAAGCCCGCTCGGTGGTCATGCATGCCCTGCCCGAGCCGAAACTGTTCACCGCCGCCGCCGTGGACGCCGGGGAGACGGTAGTGGTCGGTGAGGTCGAGGATGAGACCCTGGGTCCGCCGCGCAAGCTGATCACCACCATCGGGGAGCAGTTGGCCCAGTATGGGCCCCAGGCGCCGGCGTTGTGGTTGCCGCCGCTGGATGAGCCGATCCCGCTGGCAGCCACGCTGGCCAACGCCGGCATCGGCGAGCGGGCGTTGCGGTGGCCGTTGGGGGAGATCGACAAGCCCTTCGAGATGCGCCGCGACCCACTGGTCTTCGATGCCCGCTCGGCTTCGGGGAACCTGCTGATTCATGGTGGGCCGAAGTCGGGTAAGACCACCGCCTTGCAGACGTTCATCCTGTCGGCCGCGGCACTGCATTCGCCGCGGGAGGTGACGTTCTACTGCCTGGACTACGGTGGCGGGCAGTTGCGGGCCGTGGAAGGCCTGGCCCATGTGGGCAGTGTCGCCTCCGGCCTGGAACCCGAACGGATCCGGCGTACCTTCGGCGAACTCGAAGCCCTGTTGGCGGCGCGTCAGCAGCGCGGAGCGTTCCGCGACGGTGGGATCGGCTCGCTCAATGATGGTTACGGTGAAGTGTTCCTCATCATCGACAACCTGTATGCGTTCAGCCGCGACAACACCGATGCGTTCAACACCCGCAACCCGCTGCTGGCCAAGGTGACCGAACTGGTCAATGTCGGGTTGGCCTACGGCATCCATGTCGTGGTCACCACCCCCAGCTGGCTGGAAGTCCCCCTGGCGATGCGCGATGGGCTGGGGTTGCGTCTGGAGCTCAAACTGCATGATGCCCGCGATTCCAACGTGCGTGTCGCCGGGGCGTTGACGCGCCCGGCTGAGGCGGTGCCGGCCAATCAGCCCGGTCGCGGCCTGACCATGGCGGCCGAGCATTTCCTGATCGCGCAACCGGATCTGGGGCAGATCGAGGCGATCAATGCCCGCCATGCCGGGTTGGCGGCGCCGCCGGTGCGGTTGTTGCCGACCAACCTGGCCCCCGAGGAAGCCGGAGTGCTCTACCCCGCGCCCGAGCAGGTCGTCATCGGGGTGCGCGAAGAAGACCTCGCGCCGGTCGCAGTCGATTTCACCGACAATCCGCTGTTGTTGGTGCTCGGGGATGCCAAATCCGGTAAGACCACCCTGCTGCGGCATCTCATCCGTACCGTGCGGGAGAACTCGACCGCCGATCAGGTGGCGTTCACCGTGCTCGATCGGCGTCTGCACCTGGTGGATGAGCCGTTGTTCCCCGACAACGAATACACCGCCAACATCGACCGGATCATCCCGGCCATGCTCGGCCTGTCAGCGTTGATCGGCTCCCGGCGGCCCCCCGCCGGCCTATCAGCGGCGGACCTGGCGGCGTGGAGTTATGACGGGCACACCCACTACCTGATCATCGACGATGTCGATGCCATCCCCGACACCCCGGCCCTGTCTGGGCCCTATGCCGGGCAAAGGCCGTGGACCACCCTGATCGAGTTGCTGTCGCAGGCAAACGATCTCGGATTGCGGGTCATCGTCACTGCACGGGCTACCGGTTCAGCGCACGCGCTGATGACCAACCCACTGCTGCGGCGACTCAACGACCTGCAAGCCACCACCCTCATGCTCTCCGGTAACCCCGCCGACAGCGGCAAAATCCGCGGGCAACGCTTCGCACGCCTACCCGCCGGACGAGCAATCCT
>NZ_LQPI01000062.1 GCF_002101775.1 Mycolicibacter nonchromogenicus
ACCAAAACCCATCGAACAGGAGGACCAGACGGCAGCCGCTTAACACCCGTTGGACTCAAACACCTTGACAAATTCCGCCGAGGCGTTGACCACCGCACCTGACACATTCGATCTCTTCCCGTTGACCATCGACGGCTGGTTCGCCGACATGGCAGTCATGTCGGAGCCCGACGTCGATGGCTTCTTCCCGCTGGCCGACGCGCCCGTAGACATGGGCATCGACACGCTGCTGAGCGGCGTGTTGACACCGTGACGCTTTGCGGGTCAGCGCCCCGCGTGCACCGGCAGCGTCAGTACTGATGGGGCCAGGTCGATCGTGTGCGTTGCCGGCCGCTGAGCGGCGCCGCTGATCGCCGGTTCGCCGGTGCCCAGGTTGCGGGCGTACCGGGGGTGGCTGCCGCCGGCGATCAGCAGCCGGATGCGGGATCCGGCCGCGAAGCGGTGCGCGATCTGATCCAGCTCGATACGGACCTTCCCCGCGTCCTGGGCCAGTCGAAGGTAGCCGTCGCTGACGTTGCGTGAGCGTCCGCGGGCGTCGACCTCGCTGACCCGGACGAACACATCGACGTGCGGGTTGTCGCTGGAATGCGCCAGCTCCACCACCGGGCTGCCGAAAACGTCGACATCCTCGGTCAGGGGCTCCCCGGTGAACGTCAGCACGTCGGCACGGCGAGGCAGCGCATCGTCGCGCTGATAGCCGCCCCCGGGGGCGAGCAGTCGCCCGCCCACCGTGGGGGTGGGGTCTGCGGGGTCGTAGTGAAAGCTCACCGAGTCGGTCGCACCGTCGGCCAGCGGCGCGTCGGCCAGGCGCCCGGCGGGCTGCAGCCACCAGCTGCGACCGGTCGACTCGGGCGCCCAGTCGGGTGACTCACGCCAGCCTCCACCGCCGGTCACGTAGACGCGCACCCGGCTGGTTCGCGGCGGCCGGTCGGCGCCGGCGAGGTGAGTGTCGAGCCACGCCAGGGATTCGGTGGTGACGGTGCGCAGCCCTTTGGTCACCATCTCGGTGTGCGTCCACGGGCCGACGGTCAGAGCCACCTCGGCTCCGCGGTCGCGCAGGGCCTGGAACTGCGTCAGCGTCTGGTCCAAGAACAGGTCTTGCCAGCCGCTGAGCAGCAGCACCGGAACCTGGGTCTGCTCCAGTGCCGCCGGGTGACGCAGGTTGTCCCAGAACGGGTCATCACGGTCAGGGTGCTCGACCCACGACTCGTACCACGGTGAGGCGTCGCCCAGCAGGGCCCGGCCGGCTGCGCCCAGCGGCAACCCGGCAGCGGCGCGTCTGACCTTGCGCTGGGCGGTCAGCTGCGCCACCCCGGCCCGGATCCGTGGACGCACCTCCTGGTGGGCCATCATGTGGCTCCAGCCCAAGAAGTCGTTGAGCGCGAATGCGCCCACGCCCCAGGTCGACTGGTACAGGTCGTGCGGTCCGACCGTGATGACCGCGGCCTTCAACTCCGGCGGCGGATCGGCCAGCAGCGCCCACTGCGTGAAGCCCAGATACGACAACCCGATGGTCCCGAAAGACCCGGTGAACCACGGCTGGGTGCGCATCCAGGCCACGGTGTCGGCACCGTCGGCGGCCTCGTTGACCATCGGCTCGAACACCCCGGCGGAGCCGAAGGTGCCGCGCACACTCTGCAGAATCACCCGGTAGCCGCGGGCCGCGTACATCCGGGCGAACACCACCGAGAACGGAAACTTTCGGCCGTAAGGGCAGCGCACCAGCAGGGTGCCGGCCACGTCGCCGGTCGGCTGGTAGTGGTCGGCGCGCAACTCGACCCCGTCGCGCATCCGGATCTGCTCCCGGCGCACGGTGTAGCCGGTGGTCGGCGGCGGCAGGCCCTGCAGCGCCCGGTTCATCACGACATCGGTCAGGCGGGGGCCGGTCAGACGCGGCGAATCGATGGTGGCCATGGGTCTCAGTACTTGTAGTGGGGAGCCAGCTGATGGGCACGCATCAGGTTCTCGGTGGGGCAGTCCACGTCCGGGTTGGAGTACACCGGCGAGTAGTACAGCGCCTGCTGGATCACCCCGTAGCTGGTCTTGAACGCCACCATGCAGGAGAACCACCACCGGTTGTTCCATTCGGTGGGCTTCATCACCCAGTACTGCGCCGCCCGGTGCCCGTCGATGTCCATCTCGATCGCGTCGGCCGGAATCGACTCGTCGTAGCTGCGCCACACGAACGTCTCGACCGCCATTTGGTAGTTGCCGGCGTCGAATTCGCAGCGCACGCCCTCGACCGGCTTGGGCGGCGTGAAGGCCAGTCCCAATTGGGCGATGACGTCGTAGGGGATGTCCTCGCAGGCGTCGAACGGGCGCGGGTTGGTGAGATTGACCGCTTTGCTCGAGGTGGCCGGTGCCAGCGGCAGTGCGGTGGAACGCAACTGGACTCCGGAGGCGCCGGCGTAGTCATCGCGCAGGGGTGTCTGTTGCCAGACCATCACGACGGCCATCACCAGCGCCCCCAACGCGGTGAACAGACGCAGTTTGGTGAGCATGACACTCCTCGCTTCCGCCGGGTGCTCTGCCGGGAGTGTACAAGTTGTGGCACATGCCACTGCCCCGAAGGCGACGACCCGACCCTTGCAAGCGGGAGGCGCCCGGAGCGCCGACTAGGCTCGACCCTCGTGAGCACCCACGAACGCACGGCCGCAGACGGCCCAACCCTGTGGGCGATCTCTGACCTGCACACCGGCCACTTCGGCAATAAGCCGGTCATCGAGGGACTGCACCCCGTCACCGGCGATGACTGGCTGATCGTCGCCGGTGATGTGGCGGAGCGCACCGATGAGATCCGCTGGGCGCTGGATCTGTTGCGCAGGCGCTTCACGAAGGTGATCTGGGTGCCCGGCAACCACGAACTGTGGACCACCAACAAAGACCCGATGCAGGTGTTCGGCCGCTCTCGTTACGACTATCTGGTCGACATGTGCGATCAGATGGGCGTCATCACCCCCGAACACCCCTTCCCGCTCTGGACCGAGCAGGGTGGCCCGGCCACCATCGCGCCGCTGTTTTTGCTCTACGACTACACGTTCCTGCCGGCCGGAGCGACGACTAAGGCCGAAGGCATGGCCATCGCGCGGGAGAGAAACGTGGTGGCCACCGATGAGTTTCTGCTGTCTCCCGAGCCCTACGGCACCCGCGACGCGTGGTGCCGTGACCGGGTGGCGGCGACCCGCAAGCGGCTTGAAGACCTCGACTGGATGACCCCGACGGTGCTGGTCAACCATTTCCCGATGGTGCGCCAGCCCTGCGACGCGCTGTTCTACCCGGAGTTCTCGCTGTGGTGCGGCACCGTCGAAACCGCCGACTGGCACACCCGCTACAACGCGACATGTTCGGTATACGGCCACCTGCACATCCCGCGCACCACGTTCTATGACGGCGTGCGCTTCGAAGAGGTCTCGGTGGGCTACCCGCGCGAATGGCGCCGACGCCGTCCGCACCGGTGGCTGCGTCAGATACTGCCCGAGCCGAACTACCCGCCCGGTTACCTCAATGAGTTCGGCGGCCACTTCGTGATCACCGACGAGATGCGCGAAGCCAGTGCGAAGTTCGCCGAACGGGCGCGCCAACGGCAGGCGCGATGAGCAGGCTGTTGGACAGTGTGCTCGACGGAGCAGCGGTGGGTTCGTTGGCCTGGGCCGAACGCTACGACGATCCGCCCGGGCTGGCCCCGCTGCCCGAGGAAGAGCCGCTGGTCGCTCGTTCGGTTGCCAAGCGCCGCAACGAGTTCATCACCGCGCGTTACTGTGCTCGGCTGGCATTAGAAGAGCTCGGCCAACCGCCGGTCCCGATTCTCAAGGGGGAGAAGGGCGAGCCCACGTGGCCCGAAGGCGTTGTCGGCAGCCTGACGCACTGCGCGGGCTTCCGGGGAGCTGTGGTCGGTCGCGGTGGCGACGTGCGATCGGTGGGTATCGATGCCGAACCGCACGATGTGCTGCCCGACGGCGTGCTCAATGCCGTGAGCCTTCCGATCGAGCGTGACGAACTCGCGACATTGCCGCAAGACCGGCACTGGGACCGAATCCTGTTCTGCGCCAAGGAGGCTACCTACAAGGTGTGGTTTCCGCTGACCAGGCGGTGGTTGGGCTTCGAGGATGCCCACATCAGCTTCGACCCCGACGGCAGCTTTGTCTCTCGCATCCTGATCGATCCCGAGGCGCTGTCCGGGCCTCCGCTGACCGAGCTGCGCGGGCGATGGTCGGTGGCGGGCGGTCTGGTGCTGACGGCGATCGTGCTGTGAGCGCGCCCCCGCCGGCCGGCCTGGTGATCGTCGACAAGCCGGCCGGAATCACCAGCCACGACGTCGTTTCGCGGTGCCGCAGGTTCTTCGGAACCCGCAAGGTCGGCCACGCCGGCACGCTGGACCCGATGGCCACCGGGGTGCTGGTCATCGGCATCGAACGGGCGACCAAGATCCTGGGGTTGCTGACCGCTTCGCAGAAGTCCTACGCCGCCACCATTCGGTTGGGGCAGACCACCTCGACCGAGGACGCCGAAGGTGAGGTGCTGGAGACGATTTCAGCCGCGCACCTCACCGATGCCCAGATCGAGGCGGCGATCGGCGGGCTGCGCGGCGACATCGAGCAGGTGCCCTCGACGGTCAGTGCCATCAAGGTGGCCGGCAAGCGGTCCTACCAGCTGGCCCGGGAGGGGCGCGCGGTCGATCTGCCCGCCCGGCCGGTGCGCATCGAGCGTTTCGAGCTGTTGGAGGTCCGGCGTGCCGGTGGGTTCGTCGATCTGGACGTCGAGGTGGACTGCTCGGCGGGTACCTACATCCGGGCACTGGCACGCGATGTGGGCGGCGAATTGGGGGTCGGCGGACACCTGACGGCGTTGCGGCGTACCCGGGCTGGTAGCTTCGGGCTGGATCAGGCCCGCACCCTCGACGAACTGGCCGAGTGCCCACGGCTGAGCTACAGCCTGGATGAGGCCTGCCTGCAGACCTTTCCGCGCCGCGACCTCAGCGTGGAGGAAGCCGTCGACGTCAGCCACGGCCGGCCGTTGACGCCGGCGGGCATCGACGGGACCTACGCGGCAACCGATCTCGACGGTCGGGTGATCGCACTGCTGGAGGACTCGGGAAGGCGGACCAAGTCGGTGGTCGTGATCCGGCCGGCGACGTTATAGTCCGCCGATGGCCACCGACGAACGCGAGATCACCGAGCCTGTCGATCTGTGCACCTCGTCCGGGTCGCTGAACCCGGCGGCCGTCGGTTGGACCCGAACACCGCAGCACCGCTGCAACCTGCGTGGCTGGGGCCGCACCAAGCGCTGGGAGTACTGGTGCCTGACGACGCCGACCCACCTGATCGCGATCACCGTCGCCGACCTCGACTACCTCGGCTTGAGCAACGTCTTCCTGCTGGACTACTCCGGGCGTGAGGTGAGCCGGAGCTGTCTGCACCCGGGTGGGTGGGGGATAAGGCTGCCGTCCAGCCTGGGCGACGGACCGGCCCGCGCTCGCGGCCTGATTGCGATCGATCTCACCACCGAGCCCGACGGCACGCGGATCCAGTTCTCCTGCAAGACCTCTGCCGGTCCGATGGCCGGTGACCTCTTCGTGGCGCTACCGCCCGAGCACGAGACCCTGGCGGTGGTGGTGCCGTGGAGCCGCAACAGATTCCAGTACACCGCCAAGCACACCGCGCGGCCGGCGTCCGGTGTCGTGCGGGTCGGCGAGGTCACCTACGACTTCGCCGGCGGCTGGGGTGTGCTCGACCACGGACGCGGGCGATGGCCGGCCCATGTCGTGTGGAATTGGGGCGCTGCCTCCGGGCACACCGGCGGCCACACGGTCGGCCTGCAGCTGGGCGGCAAGTGGACGGTCGGCACGCCGAGCACGGAGAACGCGCTCTGCGTGGACGGCCGACTGACCAAGATCGGCGCCGAACTGGACTGGCACTACCCCGACTACACCGGGCCGTGGACCATCCGCACGCCCGACTCCGATCAGGTGGAGCTGACGTTCACCCCGTTCCATCACCGGTCACCGGCGCCGGGCACTCATCAGTGCTTCGGGCACTACGACGGCCGCATCCGCACCGACGACGGTGCCAGTGTTGCCGTCAACGGTCTGCTCGGCTGGGCCGAACAGGTGCACCTGCTCTGGTGAGGGATCCCCGCCGGTAAAAGCCCGCCCTCGTGGCGGTAACTACAATCGATGGTCAACCGGGTCAGTGGTTGCGGGTGGATCGACCACTCCCGACGGAAAGAGGATCAGTGACTGGCGTCGATGCGAAGCGCAGTCGGCGTACCCAGGCGGAGCGCAGTGCCGCGATGCGGGTGCGGCTCCTCGACGCCACCGTGGAATGTTTGGCGGCTTACGGCTATTCGGGCACGACGACCTCGCGGGTCGCGGAGATGGCCGGGGTCACCCGTGGCGCGCAGATCCACCACTTCGGGTCCAAGGAAGATCTGGTCGTCGCGGCCATCGAGCACCTCGCCCAACAACGCGCGCAGGCGGCCATCCGCGAAGTCAGTCGCGTCCAGAGCAGTCCTGACTTGGCGTCGACGGTGCTGGACTTCCTGTGGGAGGCGCACCAGGGGCCACTGTTTGTCGCCACGATGGAACTGTGGGTGGCCGCCCGGACCGATCCCGTGCTGGCCCGCCAGATCGAGCGGGTGGAGCCGGTCGTCAACGGCACGCTCATCGCGGCCATCGCGCAGCTGCTGCCCGACCACCCGGCCAAGAAAGAACTCCGCAACGTCGTCTACACCGCGATGGATGCGCTACGCGGAATCCTGGTCGCAAACTTCGTCGACCAAGACCCCGACCGTGCCCGGCGCCGCTGGGAGCGTGCCGGTGGCCACCTGCGCCACGTGATGGCTGCTTTGGTCGAGGCCAGCTAAACAACCCAGATCGCTTGGGCAGCAGGGCTGCCCAGATCGACGGTGGCGTGCTCGCGATCGGAGTCCGGGGGCGAATCCAGGGCTATCGAGATGATCCCGGCGAAGTCGCGGCGAGTCAGCACCCGCAGACGCGCGTCGAGGCTGATGCCCACCTGTGCGAAGTAGCGCAACATCTCCGGATCGTTGTCGGAGATGCGTGCGACCGTGCCGGTTTCGCCGTCGGCGCACGCCCACAACTGGCGGGCCGGGGGAGTGGGCACCTGCCCGTCGGTTGCCGGGATCGGGTCACCGTGCGGATCCCGCTGCGGGAAGCCCAGCTTGGCGTCGATGCGCGCGATCAGCCGATCCGACACCGCATGCTCGAGGATCTCGGCTTCGTCGTGCACCTCGTCCCAGCTGTAGCCGAGCTCGCACACCAGAAAGGTCTCGATCAGGCGGTGCCGGCGAACCATCGCCAGTGCCGCCCGACGCCCTTGGTCGGTCAACGTCACCGCGCCGTACTTCTCGTGATCCACCAAGCCCGCGTCGGCGAGCTTGCGGATCGACTCGGAGGCGGTGCTGGCGGACACGCCGATCTTCTCCGCCAGCATCTTGGTGCTGACCTTGTCGGGTGACCATTCCTGAGCGGTCCAGATGACTTTCAGATAGTCCTGAGCGACGCTACTCAGCCCATCCGACTGCTCCCAAGGGCTCACAACCCGACAGTTTAGGCTGTCCTGGTGCAGCGGTGGCGGGGGCAGGACGAGATCCCCACAGACTGGGGCCGGTGCGTGCTCACCATCGGCGTGTTCGACGGTGTGCACCGCGGGCATGCGGAACTGATCAGTCATGCGGTGAAGGCCGGCCGGGAGCGCGGCGTCCCGACGGTGCTGATGACCTTCGATCCGCATCCGATGGAGGTCGTCTACCCCGGCAACCATCCGGCGCAGCTCACCACGCTGGCACGCCGCGCCGAGCTGGTCGAGCAGCTCGGCATCGACGTCTTCCTGGTGATCCCCTTCACGCCGGAGTTCATGAAGCTCACCCCGGACCGCTACATCCACCAACTGCTGGTGGAGGACCTGCACGTGGTGGAAGTCGTGGTGGGGGAGAACTTCACCTTCGGACGCAAGGCCGCCGGCAACGTCGAAACCCTGCGCCGCGCAGGCGAGCAGTTCGGATTCGGGGTCGAATCGGTGTCGCTGGTGGCTGAGCGCGCCGCCGCCGACCAGTCCGTCACCTTCTCCTCCACCTACATCCGATCCTGCGTGGATGCCGGCGATGTGGCGGCGGCCGCTGAGGCGCTGGGCCGGCCACACCGGGTCGAAGGGCTGGTGGTGCGCGGCGACGGCCGGGGACGCGGCTTGGGCTTTCCGACCGCCAACGTGGCGCCGTCGGCCTTTGCGGCGATTCCGGCCGACGGTGTGTACGCCGCGTGGTTCACCGTGCTGGGGCACGGCCAGGTGCCCGGCACCCTCGTCGCCGGTCAGCGCTGCCGCGCCGCGGTGTCGGTGGGCACCAATCCGACGTTCTCCGGGCGGGCCCGCACGGTCGAGGCGTTCGTCATCGACGAAACCGCCGACCTGTACGGGCAGCGCGTGGCCGTCGACTTCGTCAGCCGGATCCGCGGCCAGAAGAAGTTCGACTCGGTGGCAGACCTGGTGGCGGCGATGAACACCGACGTCGAGAAGACCCGCGGTCTGCTCTGCGACGACTGAGCGCCGGCACGATTGGGACGGTTGACCCACGCGCTGCTAGACTCGCCCCTCGGCGTGCTGCAGTCCGCGGTGGCCGCCGACTTGATATTCCGCGGGACCTATTGATGGAGATTTGTCGTGGCGCTGACCGCCGAGCAGAAAAAAGAGATCCTCGCCAGCTACGGCCTGCACGAGACGGACACCGGCTCGCCCGAGGCGCAGGTGGCCCTGCTGACCAAGCGGATCGCCGACCTGACTGAGCACCTCAAGAAGCACAAGCACGACCACCACTCCCGGCGCGGGCTGCTGCTGCTGGTCGGCCGGCGGCGTCGTCTGCTCAAGTACCTGACCGCGACCGACGTGGCGCGCTACCGCTCGCTGATCGAGCGCCTCGGTCTGCGTCGCTGACGAATCGGGCCGGCGCCAGCCGCCGGCGTGTAGAGTGAGACCGTTCCGGGCCTGCCAGGCCCGGACATCGGTGTGGCCCCCGCATCCGCGTACGCCACTCCGGCACGTTACGACGGGACACGTCCCTGCGAACAGCCAGACCTGCATCGGGCGGTCTTCGGTAGTGGCAGCCGGGTCTAAAGCACGTCTTTAAAGATCCGGCCGCTTCGATCGACGACCGTAGCCGCATCCAGGTTGTTGGCTGTCGCACGTCTGATGTTGCGAAAACAGCTGAACAAACCAGGAAAGGCCGCACGGGCTTTTATGTCTGCAATTGAAATTGAAGAAGGCGTCTTCGAATCCACCGCTGTCATCGACAACGGCAGCTTCGGCAAGCGCACCATCCGCTTCGAGACCGGCCGGCTGGCGCAACAGGCCGCCGGCAGCGTCGTCGCCTACCTCGACGACGAAACCATGCTGCTGTCGGCGACCACCGCCAGCAAGGCTCCCAAGGACCACTTCGACTTCTTCCCGCTCACCGTCGATGTCGAAGAGCGGATGTACGCGGCCGGTCGTATCCCCGGCTCGTTCTTCCGCCGCGAAGGCCGGCCGTCCACCGACGCGATCCTGACCTGCCGCCTCACCGACCGCCCGCTGCGCCCGTCGTTCGTCGACGGCCTGCGCAACGAGGTCCAGGTCGTGGTGACGGTGTTGAGCCTCAACCCCAACGACCTCTACGACGTGGTGGCGATCAATGCCGCGTCGGCCTCCACCCAGCTTGCCGGCCTGCCGTTCTCCGGCCCGGTCGGTGCGGCGCGGGTGGCGCTGATCGACGGCACCTGGGTGGCGTTCCCCACCGTCGAGCAGCTCGAAAATGCTGCGTTCGACATGGTGCTGGCGGGCCGGACCCTCGAAGACGGCGACGTCGCGATCATGATGGTCGAGGCCGAGGCCACCGAGAACGTCATCGCGCTCATCGAAGCCGGCGCTCAGGCGCCGACCGAGACCGTGGTTGCCGAGGGCCTGGAGGCCGCTAAGCCGTTCATCGCGGCGCTGTGCAGGGCCCAGCAGGAGCTGGCCGACGCGGCGGCCCGCCCGACCGCCGACTACCCGCTGTTCCCGCCCTACGGTGAGGACGTCTACTACTCGGTGGCGTCCGTCGCCACCGACGAGCTGGCGAAGGCACTGACCATCGCCGGCAAGGCCGAGCGGGACGAGCGCACCGAGGAGATCAAGGCCGAGGTGATCGAGCGCCTCGCCGAGACCTACGAGGGTCGCGAGAAGGAGATCAGCGCGGCCTACCGCAGCCTCACCAAGAAGCTGGTGCGTCAGCGCATCCTGACCGACCACTTCCGCATCGACGGCCGCGGTATCACCGACATCCGGGCGTTGAGCGCCGAGGTCGCGGTGGTGCCCCGGGCGCACGGCAGCGCCCTGTTCGAGCGTGGTGAGACCCAGATCCTCGGGGTGACCACGCTGGACATGGTCAAGATGGCCCAGCAGATCGACTCGCTGGGGCCGGAGACCTCCAAGCGCTACATGCACCACTACAACTTCCCGCCGTTCTCGACCGGTGAGACCGGCCGGGTCGGTTCGCCCAAGCGTCGCGAGATCGGCCACGGCGCCCTGGCCGAGCGGGCCCTGGTTCCGGTGCTGCCCAGCATCGAGGAGTTCCCCTACGCCATCCGTCAGGTGTCGGAAGCGTTGAGCTCCAACGGATCCACCTCAATGGGTTCGGTCTGCGCATCCACCCTGGCGTTGCTCAACGCCGGTGTGCCGCTGAAGGCTCCGGTCGCCGGTATCGCGATGGGCCTGGTCTCCGACGACGTCGAGGTGGACGGCAAGACCGAGCGCCGCTTCGTCGCCCTCACCGACATCCTGGGCGCCGAGGACGCGTTCGGCGACATGGACTTCAAGGTTGCCGGCACCAAGGACTTCGTCACCGCGCTGCAGCTCGACACCAAGCTCGACGGCATTCCGTCGCAGGTGCTCGCGGGTGCGCTGGCGCAGGCCAAGGACGCGCGTCTGACCATCCTCGAGGTGATGGCCGAGGCCATCGACGCCCCCGACGAGATGAGCCCGTACGCGCCGCGGGTCACCACCATCAAGGTTCCGGTGGACAAGATCGGCGAGGTGATCGGGCCCAAGGGCAAGATGATCAACTCGATCACCGAGGAGACCGGCGCTCAGATCTCCATCGAGGACGACGGCACCGTGTTCGTCGGCGCCACCGACGGCCCGTCGGCGCAGGCCGCGATCGACAGGATCAACGCGATCGCCAACCCGCAGCTGCCGAAGATCGGCGAGCGGTTCCTGGGCACCGTGGTCAAGACCACCGACTTCGGCGCCTTCGTGTCGCTGCTGCCGGGCCGGGACGGCTTGGTGCACATCTCCAAGCTCGGCAAGGGCAAGCGGGTCGCCAAGGTCGAAGACGTGGTGAAGGTCGGCGACAAGCTGCGCGTGGAGATCGCCGACATCGACAACCGCGGCAAGATCTCGCTGGTGCCCGTGGACGAGTCGACCCCAGAGGCGGGGCCCGCTGAGTCTGCCGATGCCGCGCCTGCCGAAAGCTGACACCGGGGCGCCGCCGCGCGCCACACTGCGACGCACCACCCTGCCGGGCGGACTGCGGGTGGTCACCGAGTACCTCCCCGCGGTTCGTTCGGCGTCGGTGGGCGTCTGGGTCGGCGTCGGATCGCGCGACGAGGGCCCCACGGTCGCCGGGGCGGCGCACTTCCTGGAACACCTGCTGTTCAAGGCCACCCCGACTCGTACGGCGGCCGGCATCGCCCAGGCGATGGACGCCGTCGGGGGTGAGCTCAACGCCTTCACCGGCAAAGAGCACACCTGCTACTACGCCCACGTACTCGACACGGATCTGGAGCTAGCGGTCGCGCTGGTGAGCGATGTGGTGCTCAACGGATCCTGCGCGGCGGCCGACGTCGACCTCGAGCGCGACGTGGTCCTCGAGGAACTCGCGATGCGCGATGACGATCCCGAGGATGCGCTGGGCGATGTGTTCTTGTCGACGCTGTTCGGCGATCATCCGATCGGCCGGCCGGTGATCGGCAATGTCGAGTCGGTGTCGTCGATGACGCGGGCCCAACTGCGGTCGTTTCACCAGCGTCGCTACACACCGGAGCGCATGGTGGTCGCCGTCGCCGGCAACGTCGACCACGACACGGTGGTGGCGATGGTGCGAGAACACTTCGGGCACCGCCTGATTCGTGGTGAGAAGCCCGCCGAGCCGCGGCGCGGCACTGCCCGGGTGCCCGGCACGCCCGGGCTGACCGTGGTCAACCGCGACGCCGATCAGACGCACATGTCTCTGGGAGTGCGGGCGCCCGGACGCTATTGGCAACATCGTCAGGCGCTGGCGGTGCTCAACACCGCACTGGGGGGCGGTCTGAGTTCCCGGCTGTTCCAACAGGTTCGGGAGACCCGCGGACTGGCGTATTCGATCTACTCGTCGGTGGACACCTTCGCTGACGCCGGCGCGCTGTCGGTGTACACCGCATGTCAGCCGGACCGGTTCGCCGAGGTGGTCGCGGTGACCGCCGAGGTGCTCGAATCGGTGGCGCGCGACGGAATCACCGCCGACGAGTGCCGGATCGCCAAGGGATCGTTGCGCGGGGGATTGGTGCTGGGCCTGGAGGATTCCGGTTCGCGGATGAACCGGCTGGGTCGCAGCGAGTTGAACTACGGCCGGCACCGGCCCATCGCGCGCACCCTGCGGGAGCTGTCCGCGGTCACCGTCGAGGAAGTCAACGCCGTGGCCCGCCAACTGTTGTGCCAGCCCTACGGCGTCGCGGTTCTGGGTCCGTACCGCTCGAAAGGGGCGCTTCCGCGGCGTTTGCGGTCGATGGCAGGCTAGGGGAATGGCGTTCAGCTTCTCCGAACTCACCGTCCCGTTGCTCGGCGCCCCGATGGCGGGCGGACCCGGCACCCCAGCGCTGGCAGCAGCGGTGTCGCAGGCGGGCGGTCTGGGTTTCGTCGCCGGTGGTTATCGCACCGCCGATCAGCTGGTCGATGACATCGCCGCGGTGCGCGCTGCCACCAGCGCTCCTTTCGGCGTCAACCTGTTTGTGCCCCAGCCCAGCTATGTCGACGTGGTGCTGCTCGACGAGTACGCCGATCTGCTTGATCCGCTGGCCGAGCACTACGGCGTGGAGCTGGGAGAACCCCGCTTCGGCGACGACGACTGCTGGGCGGAGAAGCTCGAGGTGATCGCCGACCTGCGGCCCACGGTGGTCTCCTTCACGTTCGGGACACCGTCGCCGGACGACCTGGAGTCGCTGCGGGCGATGCGCATTCTGACGATGGTCACGGTGACGTCGGCCTATGAGGCCGGTGTCGCGCTGGGGCACGGTGCCGAGGTGTTGGTGGTGCAGGGCCCCAAGGCCGGTGGGCATCGGGGCACCTTCGCTCCGGATGTGCGGCCCGGTGAGGACTCCCTGGAGGACCTGCTCGCCGAGATCCGCCACGCCCACGGTCACGTGCCCCTGGTGGCGGCGGGTGGGCTCAGTTCCGCGGCCGAGGTTGCCGGCGTGCTGGGCCGCGGGGCAGTCGCCGCCCAGGTCGGTACCGCCCTATTGCTGGCGGATGAAGCGGGGACAAACCCGACTTACCGTGCCGCACTGACCAATCCGGAGTTCGCCAACACCACGGTGACGTGTGCTTTCTCCGGTCGCTACGCGCGCGGCCTCGAGAACGATTTCACGCGCAGGTACGAGGCGGTGGCGCCGGTGGGCTACCCCGAAATCAACCACCTGACCGCGCCGATCCGCGCGGCCGCTGCGTTCCACGAAGACCCGCACGGGACCAACATGTGGGCTGGGACCGGCTACCGAAACGCCCGTGCGGCTGCGGCCGCTGACATCATTGATTCGCTGACTCCCTGACCAGCCGGTACGGCGTCGTTATGATCGCCGCATGACTGAGACGTTGGCCCCCTCAGCACGCGGCACGGTGCACATCAATGCCGCCCCTGAGACGGTATACGCGCTGATCACCGACCTGTCCGCGCTGACGGACTGCGCCGAGGAGACCGTCGCCATGCACTGGCGCAAAGGGGATTCGGCGCGTCCCGGCGCGAAGTTCAGCGGCGCCAACCGCAACGGCTCACACAGCTGGAACACCTCCTGCACCGTCACCGACGCCGAGCCCGCTCGCCTGTTCGCCTTTGACGTGCGAGCGTCGATGTTGCCGGTGTCCCGCTGGTCCTACGAGATCACCCCGACCGACGGCGGTTGCCAGGTCACCGAGAGCACCTGGGACCACCGGCCCCGCTGGCTACTCGGGATCAGCCGGCTGATCAGCGGTGTCGCCGACCGCAAGGCCGCCAACGCCGACCACATCCGGATCACCCTGGACCGGCTCAAGTGCAAAGCCGAGCAGCGCGCCGGTCAGCAGTCGCAGTAGAGCGCGGGGTGCTCGGCGCCAGACAACAGAGAGCCACCACCGTCGTCGTACTTGACATTTGACGTATATTTGTCGAAAAGGAGGTTCGATGCTCCGCGTCGACGACACCCACGAGCACATCGTCTTGCAGGCCCGCGACGTCCGATTCGACTGGTCGGAGTTGCCCGTGCACTACGTGCCGGGAGAGCCCTTCGTGACGCACTTCTGCAACGTGCTGCACCTGCTGTTGCCCGCCGGCGAGGAATTCTTCGTCGAGGTGTTCAAGCAGGCGTTACCGCTGATCAAGGATGACCAGTTACGGCTCGATGTCCAGGGATTCATCGGTCAGGAGGCCACCCACTCCCAGGCACACGCGGCGGTTGTCGAGCACCTGGCCGCCCGCGGGGTCGATATGTCGCCGTTCACCGACCAGATCCACTGGCTGTTCGCTCGCCTGCTCGGTGACCGGCCGACCTGGAGTAAGCGTCGGCAGCAACGCTGGCTGTTGGAACGGGTGGCGCTGGTGGCCGCCGTCGAGCACTACACGGCGATTCTCGGGGAATGGGTCCTCGAGAGCCCCGCGCTGGACGAGATCGGCGCCCATCCGGTGATGCTGGACATGTTGCGCTGGCACGGCGCCGAGGAAGTCGAGCACAAGGCCGTCGCGTTCGACGTCATGAAACACCTGCGGGCCGGCTTCTTTCGGCAGGTCCGCACGCAGCTGGCCGTCACACCCCTGATGCTGCTGATGTGGGTGCGTGGCCTGCGGTTCATGTACAACGTGGACCCGCTCCTGCCGGCTGGGACCAAACCGCGCTGGCGGGACTGGTTCATCGCTGCGCGCCGCGGGCTGGTGCCCTCGCCGTTCGAATTCCTGCCCGCGATCGCCTCGTACTACCGGCCCGGCTTCCATCCGTCGCAACTCGGTGGGGTGGACAAGGCGGTCAACTACCTGGCCGTTTCGCCCGCAGCCCGCGCCACGCACTGACCCCCCGCGCGAACAACGAGGAGTGCAGTTCATGACCACCCCTGCCACCACCACTGTGACAACGGCCGATGGCGTGACCCTCGCGGTGCACGCGTACACCGAGCTGGACCCGCAACGGCCGACCATCCTGGCGATCCACGGCTACCCGGACAACCACCACGTCTGGGACGGGGTGGCTCGCGAGCTCATCGAGCAGAACCCGGGCCGCTACAACGTCGTCGCCTACGACGTACGCGGGGCGGGGGCGTCCTCGGCGCCGGCGGAGAAGTCCGGCTACCGATTCCCGCACCTGATCGCCGACGTCGCCGCGGTGATCGAGCACCTGAGCCGGCAGGGGGCCGAGCAGATTCACCTCCTGGGCCACGACTGGGGTTCGATCCAGGGCTGGGCAGCCATCACCGACCCGGACGTGGCGGCCAAAGTGGTCTCCTACACCTCGATTTCGGGCCCTCACCTGGATTACGCCGGGGTGTTCCTGCGCTCGGCGCGCAACCTGCGGACACTCGGTGACGTCGTTAGGCAGTTCCTCGAGTCGAGCTATATCTGGCTGTTCCTGACCCCCCGGGTTCCCGAGGCCGCCTTCCGATCCGGTCTGGGCGTCAGGGTCCTGGACTGGCTGGGCCGAATCGGCCGCTCCGGCAGGCCGCAACCAGCCATCCCACGGGCGGAGAACGACTACGTCAACGGGCTCAACCTCTATCGGGCCAACATGCCGGGTCCCTTCCTCAGGCCGTCGCGGCCACTGCCCGCGACCGATGTCGCCGTGCAGGTGCTCGCGCCTCGCCTCGACGTATTCGTCAGCCCGGCTCTGCAGCGCTACACCGGGTCGATTCCGGCCAACCACCGGGTGCTCGACATCGACGGCGGCCACTGGGTGGTGGTCGATCGCCCCGCGGTGATCGCCCGGCTCACCGACGAGTGGGTGCAGCACAGTGTGGCCGGCGGTGCCGGCTCGTCCGGCAATGACATTCGGCATGCCTGACACGACCGCGCAGATCTGGAGATCGCGCCCCGCCGACCTCTATGGCCGGCGCAAACATGACCGGCTGTTCAATGCGCTCTGGGGGGCGATCACCGTAATCGGTGGTATGGCTGCACTTTCGCGGTGGAAGCCGTCTCGGGTGGCCGCGGTGCCGCGCACAGTCGCCGCCGTCGTCACCAAGCGCGAGATGCTGACCAGCGATGTGGTTGCCCTGACTCTCGCGGACCCCGACGGGGGACTGCTGCCGCACTGGACCCCGGGCGGTCACATCGACGTGCAGTTGCCCTCCGGCCGCCGGCGGCAATACTCGCTGTGCGGAGAGCCCGGGCGCCGCACCGAGTACCGCATCGCGGTACGCAGGCTGGACGACGGGGGCGGCGGATCAGTCGAGATGCACGAGGCTTACGCCGAGGGCGACACGCTGCTTTTCGAAGGTCCGCGCAATGCGTTCCATCTGGGCACCGGTGAGAGCGACGTGCTGTTCGTCATCGGCGGGATCGGTGTGACCCCGATGCTGCCGATGATTCGCCAGGCCGCCCAGCGCGGAATCGATTGGCGCGCGGTGTATGCCGGCCGCAGCCGCGCCGACATGCCCCTGCTCGACGAGGTGCTGACCGTGGACGGCGAGCGGGTCACGGTGTGGGCCGATGATGAGCACGGCCGCTTCGCCGGTACCGAGGAACTGCTGGCCGCTGCCGGGCCGCAGACTGCGGTGTACGTCTGTGGCCCCAGCGCGATGCTCGAGGCTGTGCGAGTCACCCGCGACCAACACGCCGATGCTCCGCTGCACTATGAGCGGTTCAGTCCGCCTCCGGTGGTCGACGGGGTTCCGTTCGAGCTGGAGCTGGCCCGATCGAGGCGGGTATTGGCGATTCCCGCGGACCGTTCGGCACTGGACGTGATGCTCGACGCCGATCCGACGACCGCATACTCGTGCCGGCAGGGTTTCTGCGGCACCTGCAAGGTGAAAGTGGTCTCCGGTGAGGTCGACCGGCGTGGACGCACCGCCGAGGGCGGCGACGAGATGCTGGTCTGTGTCTCGCGGGCCAACGGGGGACGCGTCATCATCGACGCCTGAGTCGAGCCATACCGGTGCGGATAGGATGCTCGGATGTCGGGTGTTACTGAGATCCATCGCGCGAGTCTGCGGGCCAGAATCATCTACGCCGTCTTCGCGGCGATAATGCCGCGGTTGGTGCGGTGGATCAGCCGCCGCGGGGGCGCCGAGGCCATGGCCGCGACGTTGGCGCAGTTGGGCCGCCGTACCAACACCGTCGCCCGTCTGCAACGGCTGCGACCCCATTTCCGGATCCGGTTCACCCGCGATGTCGCCACTGGGGTGCCGGTCGAGATCGTTCGCCGAGCGGACTGCCTCGCCCCACTGAGCGAGGGCGCCATCCTGTACTTCCACGGCGGCGGCTTCTTCACCGGCGGTCTCGACACCCACCTGCACGTCGTGGCGACCCTGGCCCGGCGCACCCGGCTGCCGGTGGTGCACGTCGACTACCGGCAATTCCCCGACGTGAGCGTGGACGGCTCCGTGGAGGACTGCGTCGGCGCCTACCGCTGGCTGCTGGAGCAGGGAGCGAACCCGGCCAAGACGGTGATCGCCGGGGACTCCGCCGGGGGGTTTCTCACGTTTGCCACGGCGCTGCGATCCCAGCAGGAGGGGCTGCCGGCCCCCGCGGGAGTCATCGGGATCTCGGCGCTGCTGGAGCTCGACGGAACGGCCCGCAGCACCCACTCGAACGTGGGCACCGACGCATTCGGTATCGCCGACGCGCTGCCGGACCTGGTCGAGCACGTGTGCCCGTCGCCGCCGATGCGTCATGACCTGTCGCCGATCAACGGCCCACTGGAGACGATGCCGCCGGCCCTATTGATCGCCGCCGAGTCGGAGACCCTGCGCTGCGACAGTGAACGGCTGCACGCCGCGCTGCTGAAGCACAATCGGTCCAGCCGACTTGAGCTGTGGGCTCATCAGGTGCACGCCTTCCCGGCGCTGTTCGGCTTCCTGCCGGAAAGCCGGGCGGCGTATGACCTGATGGTCGGCTTCATCGCCGAACGCCTGGCCGACGCCGACCGGCCCGACGAGGCTCGCCGGGAAGTGTCGTAAGTAGGGTGGCAACCATGCGAGTAGCAGTATTGGGCGCCAAGGGAAAAGTCGGCGCCACCATGGTTGCGGCGGTGCAGGCCGCCGAAGATCTGACGCTGTCGGCCGAGGTCGACGCCGGTGACGAACTGAGCCTGTTGACCGACGGCGGCACCGAGGTGGTGATCGACTTCACCCACCCCGACGTCGTGATGGACAACCTGAAGTTCGTGATCGACAACGGGATTCACGCGGTGGTGGGCACCACCGGGTTCACTGAGGAGCGGTTGGCCCAGGTGCGTTCCTGGATCGAGGCCAAGCCCGGCTCGGCGGTGCTGATCGCTCCCAACTTCGCCATCGGCGCGGTGCTGTCTATGCATTTCGCGACGCAGGCCGCACGGTTCTTCGAATCGGTGGAGGTCATCGAGCTGCACCACCCGCAGAAGGCCGATGCACCCTCAGGCACCGCCACGCGCACCGCTGCGCTCATCGCCGAAGCGCGAAAGGGGCTGCCGCCCAACCCCGACGCCACCAGCACCAGTCTGCCCGGAGCGCGCGGCGCGGACGTGGACGGTGTGCCGGTGCATTCGGTCCGGTTGGCCGGGCTGGTCGCCCACCAGGAGGTGCTGTTCGGGACCATGGGGGAGACGCTCACCATCCGGCACGACAGCATTGACCGGACCTCGTTCGTTCCCGGCGTGCTGCTGGCCGTGCGCCGGGTCGCCGAATTCCCCGGACTCACCATCGGTATCGAGCCTCTCCTCGACCTGAAGTAGTGATCAAGGTGTCGCCGGCCACCAGGGTGAAGGTGCTGATCGCCTTCATGTGCCTGGCGCTGCTGATGTATGCGGTGTTTCTGGGCCGGATAGCGGTGCTGCTGATCGCCTCCGGTTCGGCGGCGGCGATCGGGATGGGACTGGCCCTGTTGATCATGCCGTTTCTCGGGGTGTGGGCGATGGTCGCCACCCTGCGCGACGGGTTCGCCCACCAGCGACTGTCGCGGCTGATCGCCGAGGACGGCATGGAACTCGATGCCGGGGCCTTGCCGCGGCGTCCGTCCGGACGCATCGAACGGGAGGCCGCCGACGCCCTGTTCCACACCGTTCGTGCCGAACTGGACGCGGACCCCGACAACTGGCGGCGCTGGTACCGGTTGGCCCGCGCCTATGAGTTCGCCGGCGACCGTCGTCGCGCGCGGGAGGCGATGAAGACCGCGGTCGAGTTGCAGGCGCAGCGGTGAGCAAGACGCTGCTGGTGGTGCACCACACGCCCTCGCCGTTCTGCCAGGCGATGTTCGAGGCGGTGCTCTCCGGTGCGACCGACCCGGAGATTGAAGGAGTCGACGTGGTGCGCCGGGCAGCGCTGGAGGTGTCACCGGTCGACATGCTGGCCGCCGACGGCTACCTGCTGGGCACCCCGGCCAACCTCGGCTACATCAGCGGGGCGCTCAAGCACGCCTTCGACGTCTGCTACTACCCGATCCTGGATTCGACGCGCGGCAGGCCATTTGGCCTCTATCTGCACGGCAATGAGGGAACAGAGGGTGCAGAACGGGCCGTCGACTCCATCACGACCGGACTGGGATGGGTCAAGGCAGCCGACTACGTCGTGGTTTCGGGCAAGCCGGCCAAGTCTGACCTGGAGGCGTGCTGGGAACTCGGCGCGACAGTGGCCGCGCAATTGATGGACTGAACCCGCTAGGGGTCGATGTGGGTTTCCGGCATGTAGAACGAGTGGAACGGGTACTCACGGCCCGGCCCCATGGAGTGGCAGTCCTGCTGCGACGGCGGTGATTTCGGCGGCTCGTAGTAATAGATGACGCAGCGCTGCCAGCTGCCGTCGGGCTGAATCGGACCGTCGCACTTCTGGGCGGTGGAGAAGAACAGCAGCGGGTTGTCCTGACAGCCTGCCTGGGCGGCCGGCGCCGCGGCGATCAGCCACCCGGTCGCCAGCCCGGTGGCCGCCAGTGTGGTGGTCAGGCCTCCGGTGAGGTAACGCTTCACGGTCGACCCCTTCTCATCGCGTCGTGGTTGTCGAATGACTATGCCGGACGCGGCCGATGTTTTGTTCCAGATTATGCCCGCGGGTTCTCACCCAGTTCATATCGTGAGGCGATACACTCCACTGCCGTGAGCTATGCAAACGACACCGCGTCCACGACGGAGTCCACAACGGACCTGCTTGCGCGCACCCTGGAGTCGGTGCGCGTCGCCTACGAGAACATCGCGGAGCTGGCCCAGCATCAGAACGGCATCTACGCCGTCGCCCAGACCGCAAGGGGCACCGCGCTGATCCACGACCTGCGCAAGCAAATCGACCAGCTCGACAAGATCCTGCCCTTCAAGAGCTGACGGTCGGCAGGTGCCGGCTCAGTCAGAACGGCGGGGGTTGGTTGCGTTCGGCGATGACTTGAGCGGCGTAGTCGGCGTTGAGTGCGCGTTCGGCGTTGATACACCGGACGCGGTCCTGCTGGCGGGTCCGTCTCCGGATGGGCATCATGACGCCGCGTTGGGTGGGCGGTGGGTCCGGTGCTGCCGCCGTCGGTGGTGGTGGGTTGGGTCGACACAAGGCGGGGAAAAGCAGCTGACTACCCGGTCGGGTGAGGTAGGTGTGACCGGTGGGGGCGGTCCATTCGATGGTGCCGTCCGGATGTTGGCGGTCGGTCCAGCCGCCGGGTCCGATCCAGAAGGTTTTGAGCAAGTGATGTTTTCGGCATAAGCAACGAAGGTTCGCCGAGTGCGTCGGGCCGCGGGGATGGGCGATGGCGTGGTCGATGTCGCAGGCGGTGGCGGGCCGATCGCAACCGGGGAATCGACACGTCAGGTCGCGGGCCCGGACGAACGCTGCCAATCGCGCGGACGGGCGATAGCGATTCTCGGCCTCGGCGCAGAAGCGCAGGGGATTGACGGTGGCGCCACCCCGAATCAACTCCGCGAGCAAGGGTGCCGGCACACTGCCGCCGCCGACAATGCGCCCCGATGTGGTGGCCGCCCTGTTGGGCGGTTTGGTCCCCGCGCCCGCTTCGGGAGGCGCCTCGGCGACCACGTGGACCACGACCTGAGCTGCGCGGGCGTCTGCGCCATGGGTGGCCGGGCAAGCCTGTTGCCCGCAGGCGCAAGCTAGGGTGTCCGCCCCGGCAGCCAGGGCGCCGAGAGCATCGGCGCGGCGCTGGGCCACGGTGCGCGGGTCGTCTTCGCAGACGCTGCGGGCCATCTTGTCCAGCCGTTGATCCAGTGCGGCTGCATCGACGGCGAACAGCCGTCCCCATAACCCGGTGACACCGGATTCACTGTTCGCGCTGTCGATGACCACCTCCCGGCCGCGTGCGGTAGTGCTGGCACGACGCACCGCGGCGGGGTCATGCCGATCGATGAGTGCGTCGATGGCGGTGGCGGTCTTGGCCGCCGACAAGGGGCCCAGCGCGGTCGCCAACACGGCCAACTCGGCATCGACGAGTGCCAGCACGCCCGGGTCGGTGATCAGCGTGGTGTGCCACGAGATGGTGGCGGCCAGTCGGACGCTGATCACGCCGTCGGCCAACAGGGCGCCCACTTTGGGAAGTCGCTCGCGCAGTGCCGAGGCGAGATACATCTGGCTGGAGGCCATGCCGTGGCTGATGTGCTCGGCGGCGGCCACTTCGGCCGCCGCAGCGTCCCAGTTGTCGCATGCCCAGCGGGACCGCTCCAATGCGGGTCCGTCGGTGCGCCGCGCGACCAACTCGGCGATGGCCGCCAGCCGGCGGGCCGCTGCTGCGGCCTCCACCTGAGCCCAGCCGCTGATTGCCGCCACCAGCAGATTGTCTCCGGCGGCGCCGAGCGCCTCCAGCTCCGGCAAACCTACATCGAACATACGTTCGATACTACGCCTCTCCACTGACTCAAACTTTTTGGCAGGGTCGCGTTATTCACAACGCGGCCGTGAGGAGGTTGAGTGGATCATGGTCC
>NZ_LQPI01000063.1 GCF_002101775.1 Mycolicibacter nonchromogenicus
CCCGCGGGCGGAGGCGGCGGGAAGCCCGGGGGCGGGTACCCAGGTGCCGGCGGGTAGCCCTCGGAGCCCGGCGGGTAGGGCCAGCCGCCCTGCTCAGGCGCACGTGCACCCGGGTCGGCCCAGGGCTGGTCGGCATTGCCTCGTGGATTCTCGCCAGAATCCCCGCCGTGAGCTGTCATGCTGTTCAACCTAGCCGATGCGCCGCGGCCGGCTTTGTCGTCCGACAGCCGCTTCCGGGAGCGAGGAGAGAGAAATCCCATGACCAGCCCCTTCCAGCCAGGACAGACTCCGGATCCCCTCGGCGCGGCAGGTGCGCCGGGGCGTCGTGACGTGGGACGGCTGCCGACCCCGCCGAAGGGCTGGCCGATCGGGTCATACCCCACCTACGCCGAAGCGCAGCGCGCGGTGGACTACCTGTCAGACCAGCAGTTCCCGGTGCATCAGGTGACGATCGTCGGTGTCGACCTGATGCAGGTCGAGCGGGTCACCGGCCGGCTCACCTGGCCCAAAGTGCTGGGCGGCGGCGTGCTGAGCGGCGCCTGGCTGGGCCTGTTCATCGGCTTGGTGCTGGGACTCTTCAGCGAGAACCCGATGCAGGCGCTGGTGACCGGCCTGGTCGCCGGGGTGTTCTTCGGCCTGATCACCTCGTCGGTCCCCTATGCGATGGCCCGCGGTACAAGGGATTTCAGTTCGACCATGCAGCTGGTGGCGGGCCGCTACGACGTACTGTGCGACCCGCAGAGCGCCGAGCAGGGCCGGGATCTGTTGGCCAAGCTGACGCTCTGACTCGGCGTTGTTGCGCAGCGCGGTCTGGCGGCCTTACCGTCGTGGCACGAAACGGCAAGGGGAGGCGGGTGGCGTGGCGAGTCGGCGCGGTCGCGTACGGCGGCTGGGCGCGGCTGCGCTGACAGCACTGACCGTCGGGTCGCTGGGATCGGCCTGCGGGTCATCCGGACCGACTGACGGTATCCCCGTGATCAGCGTCTATACCCCGGCTAACGACACTGCGACGTTCCGGGTGATCGCAGAACGCTGCACGCAACAGGCCGGTGGCCGTTACCGGGTGCAGCAGTTCAGCCTGCCGCGTGCCGCCGACGATCAGCGCCTGCAACTGGCCCGTCGACTCACCGGGAACGACCGCACCCTGGACATCATGGGTCTGGATGTGGTGTGGACCGCGGAGTTCGCGGAGGCCGGCTGGGCGTTGCCCCTGTCTGACGACCCGGCCGGGCGGGCCGAGGCCGACGCCGTCGACGACACGCTGCCGGGCCCGCTCGCGACCGGCCGCTGGCACGATCGGCTCTATGCCGCACCGATTGTCACCAACACCCAATTGCTCTGGTACCGGCCGGATCTGATGAAGTCCGCGCCGTCCACGTGGGATCAGATGATCGCCGAGGCGGCACGCCTGCACAGCGCCGGTCAGCCCAGCTGGATTGCGGTGCAGGCCAAGCAGTACGAGGGCTTGGTGGTGTGGTTCAACACACTGCTGGAAAGCGCAGGTGGGCGGGTGCTCGGCGATGACGGCAAGACCGTCACCCTCACCGACACCGCCGAACATCGAGCCGCCACCGTCGCCGCGCTGCGGATCATGAAGGCGGTGGCGACCGCTCCGGGGGCCGACCCGTCGATCACCCAGACCGACGAGGGCACCGCCCGACTCGCGTTCGAGCAGGGCAAGGCGGCACTGGAGGTCAACTGGCCCTTCGTGCTGCCGTCCATGTTGGAGAACGCGGTCAAGGGCGGGGTCGGCTTCCTTCCCCTGCAAGGGCGTTCGGATCTGGCCGGCAGCATCGACGGCATCGGCTCCTTTGCGCCCAGCGATGAGCAGTACCGCATCGCCTATGAGGCCAGCCGCAGCGTGCTCGGGTACGCGCCGTATCCGGCGGTGGTGCCGGGGCATGCGGCCAAGGTGACCCTCGGTGGACTGAACCTGGCGGTGGCCAGGACAACCCGGCATCGTGCCGAGGCGTTCGAGGCGGTGCGTTGTCTGCGAAGCGCGGCGAATCAGAAGTTTCTGGCGATCGAGGGTGGTCTGCCCGCGGTGCGTGCCTCGGTGTACGCCGACCCGCAATTCCAGGAGAAATACCCGCAGCACAACGTGATCCGTCAGCAACTCATCGACGCCGCGGTACGGCCGGTGACCCCGGTCTATCAGGCGGTGTCGACCCGGATATCGGCGACATTGGCGCCGATCAGCGCCATCGACCCGGAACGCACCGCCGATGAGCTCACAGCGCAGGTGCAAAAGGCCATCGACGGCAAGGGACTGATCCCGTGAGCCGCGCCGACGACGTCCGTTCACAGCGCCGGCTCGCGGTGGCTCTCGTCGCGCCGGCGGTGATCCTGATGCTGGCCGTGACGGCTTATCCGATCGGCTACGCGATCTGGCTGAGCCTGTTGCGCTACAACCTGGCCACCCCGGAGGACACCGCGTTCGTCGGGCTGGCCAATTATCAGACCACCCTGACCGACTCCTATTGGTGGACCGCGTTCGCGGTGACACTGGGTATCACCGTGGTCTCGGTGGTCTTCGAGTTCGTCTTCGGCCTGGCCTTGGCACTGGTGATGCACCGCAGCCTGTTCGCCAAGGGCATGGTGCGCACGGCGGTGCTGGTGCCCTACGGGATCGTCACCGTCGCGGCCGCCTACAGCTGGTATTACGCCTGGACTCCGGGAACCGGCTACCTGGCCAATCTGCTGCCGACCGGCAGTGCGCCGCTGACCCAGCAGCTCCCGTCGCTGGGCATCGTGGTGCTGGCCGAGGTGTGGAAGACGACGCCGTTCATGGCGTTGCTGCTGCTGGCCGGGTTGGCGCTGGTGCCCGACGAACTGCTCAAGGCCGCCCAGATGGACGGTGCCGGTGCCTGGCGCCGGCTGGTCACGGTGATTCTGCCCATGATGAAGCCGGCGATCCTGGTGGCATTGCTGTTTCGCACGCTCGACGCGTTTCGGATCTTCGACAACATCTACGTGCTCACCAACGGATCCAACAACACCGGTTCGGTGTCGATCCTGGGCTACGACAACCTGTTCAAGGGGTTCAACGTGGGGCTGGGCTCGGCGATCTCGGTGTTGATCTTCATCTGCGTGGCGCTGATCGCGTGGGTGTTCGTCAAGGTGTTCGGTGCCGCGGCACCGGGATCGAGTCAGAAATGACCGAGCTTCGCCGCCGCACCGCGTGGCTGATCATCGACTTGGCCGTCGTGCTCTACGCGCTGGTCCCGGTGCTGTGGATCTTCTCGCTATCACTCAAGCCCACCTCAACGGTCAAGGACGGCAAGTTGATTCCGTCCACGGTGACCCTGGACAACTATCGCGGCATCTTCGCCGGTGACGTCTTCGGCTCGGCGCTGATCAACTCGGTGGGCATCGGCCTGATCACCACGGTGATCGCGGTGGTGATCGGCGCAATGGCCGCCTATGCGGTGGCTCGCCTGGACTTCCCCGGTAAGCGACTACTGGTCGGGGCGGCCCTGCTGATCGCGATGTTTCCCCAGATATCGTTGGTGACGCCGATTTTCAACATCGAGCGGGCAACCGGGCTGTTCGACACCTGGCTGGGGCTGATCATCCCCTACATCACCTTCGCGCTGCCGTTGGCGATCTACACCCTCTCGGCGTTCTTCCAGGAGATCCCGTGGGATTTGGAGAAGGCCGCCAAGATGGACGGCGCCACCCCAGGCCAGGCGTTCCGCAAGGTGATTGCGCCGCTGGCGGCGCCGGGCATCGTCACCGCGGCGATTCTGGTGTTCATCTTCGCCTGGAACGACCTGTTGTTGGCCTTGTCGCTGACGGCGACCAAGGCCTCGGTCACCGCGCCGGTGGCGATCGCCAACTTCACCGGCAGTTCGCAATTCGAGGAGCCGACCGGATCCATCGCGGCGGGCGCAATGGTGATCACCGTGCCGATCATCGTCTTTGTTCTAATCTTCCAACGACGGATCGTGGCGGGATTGACCTCCGGCGCGGTGAAGGGATAGGCCGATGGCAGAGATCGAACTCCTCCACATCACCAAGAGCTACCCCGATGGCGCGGTGGCGGTCAACGATCTGTCGCTGAGCATCGCCGACGGCGAATTCATCATTCTGGTGGGGCCCTCGGGCTGCGGAAAGTCCACCACGCTGAACATGATCGCGGGCCTGGAGGAGATCACGTCGGGGGAGTTGCGCATCGGCGGTGAACGCGTCAACGAACGCGCACCCAAGGACCGCGACATCGCGATGGTGTTCCAGTCCTACGCGCTCTACCCCCACATGACGGTGCGGGGCAACATCGCGTTCCCGCTGACCCTGGCCAAGATGAACAAGCAGCAGATCGCCGAGAAGGTGGCCGAGGTCGCCAAGATTCTCGATCTGACCGAGCTGCTGGATCGCAAGCCGTCGCAGCTCTCCGGCGGCCAGCGGCAGCGGGTCGCGATGGGCCGGGCGATTGTCCGGCACCCCAAGGCATTTCTGATGGACGAGCCGCTGTCGAACCTCGACGCCAAGCTGCGGGTGCAGATGCGCACGGAGATCGCCCGGCTACAGCGCAGGCTGGGCACCACCACCGTCTACGTCACCCACGATCAGACCGAGGCGATGACGCTTGGGGACCGGGTGGTGGTGATGCACGGCGGCATCGCCCAGCAGGTGGGCACACCCGATGAGCTCTACGAACGGCCCGCCAACCTTTTCGTCGCCGGTTTCGTCGGCTCCCCGGCGATGAACTTCTTCCCGGGGACGCTGACCGCCACCGGAGCCCGCCTGCCCATCGGTGAGGTACCACTCGACGCCGCGACGCGTGAGTCGATCAGCAGGCATCCCGCACCGGCCGGCGGCGACGTGGTCATCGGGGTACGTCCGGAGCATCTCGGCGATGCCGCGCTGCTCGACGACGCACGGCGGGATCGCGTGGTGAGATTCGCCGCTCGCGTCGACCTCGTCGAATCGCTGGGCGCCGACAAGTACCTGTATTTCACTCCGAACGAATCCGGTGACGCGCCGGCGGAGAACGATCTGGTGGCCAGGGTTCCCGCCGCGTCGAAGGCAGCCGGCGGGCAGCCGATCGAGCTGGCGCTGGACCCCGACAGGGTGGTCGTGTTCGACGCCAAGACCGGGGTGAACCTCAGCGTCGCCCCGGCTGGACGGTGAGCTGCCGGTGAGTGCGGAGCTGGACCGGGTGCGCGCGCATGTCCGTGGGCACTTCGCGGACGTCGCCGCCGAGCCCGACACGGCGCGGGTGACCTTTCTGGGTGTCGAGCCCATCGAGGTGCTGCGCTTTGGACCCGGACCCGACCGGATGGTGCATTACGTGTCGGCGGGTTGCTCGCGCCATCCCATGGGTGACCCCGGCCAGCTGCTCTCTGACCCGGTGCACGGCCCCCGGGCCGAGATCGTGGTGAGCCTGCGTTCCTCGGGTGCTGACACCGGGCTGGCCCGCAGCCTCGCCGCCATAGCCGCGGCGCCGGTGGTCGAGGGAGTGGTGCTGGCGCCTGATGGCCTGATCGACCTCGGTGGACCGCTGTGGACCGGGCCGTCGGGACCGGTGCCTTTCACCGCGGTCCTGCTGGGCGACAGTGATATCGCAGAGCTGCCGCTGACCCCGCCGCGCGAGCCGGTGCGGTTCTTGTCGGCCACCCCGATCACCGCGACCGAGGCGGCGTGGGTGCGGCTCAAGGGCGCCGAGGCGCTGCGCGAAGCCTGGCGCTCTGACGGTGTGGACGTCTTCGACCCGAATCGTCCCGCCTCCCAACCGCAGTAGGCCTTTGGCGCGGGGTCCCCTTTGCCGCGGGGTCCCCCTTGGCGCGAGTGTGCGTGTTTGCCCGCCGACACGCCGTTTCGGCCGTGCAACCGTGCACGCTCGCAGCCGGCGACGGTGCGCTCAGAGCCAGCCGTTGCGGCGAAACGCGCGGTAGAGCAGCGCGGAGATCACGCCCATGCCCGCGATCACCAACGGGTAGCTGAACACCCAGTGCAGGGCCGGCATGTAGTCGAAGTTCATGCCGTAGATGCCGGCGATCATGGTCGGGACGGCGACGATGCCCGCCCAGGCCGACATCTTGCGCATGTCGGTGTTCTGCTGCATACCCACCCGCGCCAGCGCGGCCTGCACCAGCGAGCTGAGCAGTTCGTCATACCCGGCGATCTGCTCAGCCGCGCGGGTCTGGTGGTCGGCGACGTCGCGCAGGTAACGCCGGAGCTCCTTGGAGATGAGGTCCCGGTGATCGGTCTGCATGCGGTCAAACGGCACCGAAAGCGGGGCGACCGCACGCCGCAGCTCGACGACCTCGCGTTTGAGCTGGTAGATCGGTTCGACGTCGGTGCGGGTGCCGGGCGCGAACGCCGCCTCCTCGATGACGTCGATATCGCTTTCCATGAGGTTGGTGACCTCGACGTAGCGGTCCACCACGTAGTCGGCGATGGCATGCATCACCGCAAAAGGGCCCAGCCGCATCTGTGCGGGATTGGAGTCCAGCCTCTTGCGGACGTCGGCCAGGCCGCTGTGCTCGCCGTGGCGGACGGTGACCACGAAGTTCTTGCCGACGAAGATCATGATCTCGCCCGTCTCGACGATCTCGCGCGGCAGCACCGTCGATTCGTGCGGCACGTAGTTCACAGTCTTGAGCGCCAAGAACAGGGTGTCGTCGTAGCGTTCCAGCTTGGGCCGCTGATGCGCCTGAACAGCGTCTTCGACGGACAGCGGGTGCAGCTGGAAGGTGGCGGCCACGCCTTGCATCTGGGCCTGGCCGGGCTGGTGAAGTCCCACCCAGACGAATGCCTCCCGGCCATCCGCCTCGATCTCGCGCACCTTGGCCCGCGCTCCCGCGGGGGTGAAGTCGCCGGGGATCCGCTCGCCGTCCGCATAGACACCGCAGTCGACCAGCACGCGGGGTGTCGGGTCTTGCAACGCCGTCATGGCCGCTCTCCCTCCGGCGCAGGTGCCGGTCAAATGCTACGCGGGTGGCGTCGACGTGCACGGTGAGCGCGATCGGGGGCTGGAGGTCCCGAAGTTTCGGCGACGACGCCGGTGCGCTAGTTTCGACCCGGACCAAAAGCAGACCAGCCGAACTCGTTCGAGGAGCACTTGACGTGAGCAATACCCCACTCAAGGTGGCCGTCACCGGCGCCGCCGGCCAGATCGGCTACAGCCTGTTGTTCCGCTTGGCCAGCGGCTCGTTGCTCGGCCCGGACCGGCCGATCGAACTGCGCCTGCTGGAGATCGAGCCCGCCCTCAAGGCGCTCGAGGGTGTCGTCATGGAGCTCGACGACTGCGCGTTCCCGCTGCTGTCGGGTGTGCAGATCGGCTCGGACGCGAACAAGATCTTCGACGGTGTCAACCTGGCGCTGCTCGTCGGCGCCCGCCCCCGTGGCCCGGGCATGGAGCGCAGCGACCTGCTCGAGGCCAACGGTGCGATCTTCACCGCGCAGGGCAAGGCGCTGAACGCCGTCGCCGCCGACGACGTGCGCATCGGCGTGACCGGCAACCCGGCCAACACCAACGCGCTGATCGCGCTGAGCAACGCGCCCGACATCCCCAAGGAGCGGTTCTCCGCGCTGACCCGCCTGGACCACAACCGGGCGATCAGCCAGCTGGCCAAGAAGACCGGCGCCGCCGTCACCGACATCAAGAAGGTGACCATCTGGGGCAACCACTCGGCCACCCAGTACCCGGACATCTTCCACGCCGAGGTCGCCGGGCGTAACGCCGCCGAGGTGGTCAACGACCAGGCTTGGATCGAGAACGACTTCATCCCCACCGTCGCCAAGCGTGGCGCGGCGATCATCGACGCTCGTGGCGCCTCGTCGGCGGCCTCCGCGGCGTCGGCGACCGTCGATGCCGCCCGCGACTGGCTGCTGGGCAGCCCGGACGGTGACTGGGTGTCGATGGCCGTGGTCTCCGACGGCTCCTACGGTGTGCCCGAGGGCCTGATCTCGTCGTTCCCGGTCACCACCTCCGGTGGCGACTGGAGCATCGTGCAGGGCCTGGAGATCGACGACTTCTCCCGCAGCCGGATCGACGCGTCGACCGCCGAGCTGGCCGAGGAGCGCGAGGCGGTTACTGGTCTGGGCCTGATCTGAGCACGGCCGGCGCCCGCGGGCGCTTGCCGTTGCTGGTCGAGGTATACCAGCGAAGTACCCTGGACAATCGATGCCCGAGAACCTTGCGAACGTGACCAGCTCCCCGATCGTCATCGGCGACGAAGAGATCTTCGAAGCCCACACGGGCGGCAAAATCTCCGTCGACCTCAAAACGCCGTTGGACAGCCAGCGTGCGTTGTCGATCGCCTACACCCCGGGCGTGGCACAGGTCAGCCGGGCCATTGCCGCAGACCACACGCTGGCCGCCCGCTATACCTGGGCGCACCGGCTGGTGGCCGTGGTCAGCGATGGTACGTCGGTACTCGGGCTGGGTGACCTCGGCCCGACGGCGTCCCTGCCGGTGATGGAGGGCAAGGCCGCGCTGTTCAAGACGTTCGCCGGCCTGGACTCCATTCCGATCGTGCTGGACACCAAGGACCCGGACGAGATCGTCGAGACGCTGGTGCGGCTGCGCCCGTCGTTCGGGGCGGTCAACCTGGAGGACATCTCCGCTCCGCGGTGCTTCGAGATCGAGCGGCGCGTGATCGAGGCGCTGGACTGCCCGGTGATGCACGACGACCAGCACGGCACCGCGATCGTTGCCTTGGCGGCCCTGCTGGGCGCGGCCAAGGTGCTCGACCGCGACATCGCGTCGCTTCGGGTGGTGGTCTCCGGTGCCGGCGCCGCGGGCGTGGCCTGCGCGAACATCCTGCTCTCGCGGGGCATTTCGGAGATGATCGTGCTGGATTCGCAGGGTGTGCTGCACCCGGAGCGCTCCGGCATGAACGACGTAAAACTCGAGCTGGCGAAGCGGACCAATCCTCGTGGCATCACCGGCGGCCTGGCGGAGGCGCTGGCCGGCGCGGACGTCTTCCTGGGGGCCTCCGGCGGAGTGGTGCCCGAGGAACTGATCGCGTCGATGGCCCCGGGTGGCGTGGTGTTCGCGCTGTCGAACCCCGACCCCGAGATTCACCCTGACCTGGCGGCCAAGTACGCGGCGGTGGTGGCGACCGGCCGCAGCGACTTCCCCAACCAGATCAACAACGTGCTGGCCTTCCCGGGCGTGTTCCGTGGTGCGCTGGACGCCGGTGCACGCCGCATCACCGAGGCGATGAAATTGGCTGCGGCAGAGGCGATTTTCTCCGTCGTCGCCGATGAGCTGGCCCCAGACCGTATCGTGCCCAGCCCGCTGGACCCCCGGGTCGAGCCGGCCGTTGCGGCCGCCGTCGCTGCGGCCGCCGACCCCGTGTCATAGAGCGCACGGTGCCCAGGCCGCGAGGACGCCACCTGCGCCGCCTGGCGCTCGGCTGGGTGCTTGTGCTGATCGCCGGTTGTGGTGCCCATTCGGGGACGGCCCCGCTGAGCGTGGGGGCCTCGCCGGATCCACAGTCGCAGGTGCTGGGCCACCTTTACGCGAGTGCCCTGCGCAGTACCGGTGCAGCGGTGCGCGTTGAGGCCGTCGACGATCCGGTGGCCGGGCTGGATGCGGGGGAGCTGACGGTGGTTCCCGGTTTCACCGGCCGGTTCTTGGCGATGTTCGTGCGGGATTCCGCTGCGCGTTCCGATCGGGCCGTCTACCGGGCGTTGGCCGGCGCGCTGCCGGAGGGGCTCGCGGTCGGTGACTACGCCATGACCGCCGAGGACAAACCCGCGCTGGCGGTGACGAAGGCGACCGCGACCGCGTGGGGTGGTGACGCGTTGCCGGTGCTGGTCCGGCATTGCGCGGGGTTGACCGTCGGCGGTGTCGCGGGTGTGCCGGTGCCGAAGGCAGTGGGCCAGTGCACGCTGCCTAAGTTACGCGAATTCCCCGATGTTGCAGCATTATTCGCTGCGCTGAAGGCACGGCAGATCACCGCGGCGTGGTCCAGTACCGCTTCGCCCGACGTGCCGGAGGGGACCGTGCTGCTCACCGACGGTCGGCCCGCGCTGGTGCGCGCCGAGAATGTGGTCCCGCTGTATCGCCGCAATGAGCTGACCGAAGCGCAACTGCTGGCGGTCAATCAGGTGGCCGGCGTGCTGGACACTGACGCCCTGATCGACATGCGCCGACAGGTGGCCGACGGCGCGGACCCGCAGGCGGTCGTAGATGCGTTCCTAGACGAGCATCCGCTCGGCAGGTAGCCGCGACTAGCGTGGCCTGATCTTGGGGATGACGACCGAGAACAGTCGCTGGTAGCGGGAGCCCAGGATGCGCACGAGCAGGTCCAGCACCCGCGCGTCGTTTCCGATGAGCACGCGGGCCCGGCCCTTGCTGACGCCTTCGAGTATCACGCGGGCAGCCTCTTCGGCGGTGGTGGAGGCCATCCGGCGGTCGAAGTTGTCGGCCATGGCCGCGGCGTCCAGCCCCTCAGCGACGGTGGCGTTGCGGGCGATCGCGGTCTTGATGCCGCCGGGGTGCACCGTGGTGACCTTGACCGGGTGCTTGGCGACGGCCATCTCCTGGTTCAACGCCTCGGTGAATCCGCGCACGGCGAACTTCGCCGCGTTGTAGGCGGCCTGACCGGGCACGGACAGGAGCCCGAACAGGCTGGAGACGTTGATGACGTGGCCATCACCGGATTCGATCAGATACGGCAGGAAGGCTTTGGTGCCGTTGACCACGCCCCAGAAGTCGACGTCCATCACCCGCTCAATGTCCTTGAACTCGCTGATCTCGACGTCGCCGCTGTACGCGATGCCGGCGTTGTTGTAGATCTGGTTGACCTTGCCGAAGTGCTCCTTGACCTCTTCGGCGTAGGCGAGGAACGCTTCGCGCTCGGTGACGTCGAGGCGGTCGACCTTGACCCGTACCCCCAGCGCGGCCAGCCGGCGTTCGGTCTGGGCGAGGCCCTCGGTGTCGACGTCGCTGATCGCCAGCTGCGCTCCAGCGCGGGCCAGCTCGACAGCCAGTGCCTGACCGATACCCGAACCGGCACCGGTGACGACGGCGACTTTCCCGGCGAATCCCTGCATGAGCTCTCCCCATCGGTTGTAGACCATCCGAGTTTATCCGGTACCGCTGGTACTGGATTAGCTGCCCTCGGTGAGTGTGCACAGTTGCTCAGCAGGACTCGGCGTGTTGCGCACAGACACGCACGCTCGCCGGAGATGGAACGCCGCCCGGCTGGCCGGGCTTAGCCGAATGCCGAGTCGATGATCTCCTGCTGCTCGACGGCGTGCACCTTCGACGAACCCGACGACGGCGCCGACATCGCCCGCCGCGAGATCCGCTTGAGCCCGGTCAGCTTCTCCGGCAGCAGCTCGGGCAGCTCCAGACCGAACCGCGGCCACGCGCCCTGGTTGGCCGGCTCCTCCTGCACCCAGAAGTACTCCCGCACGTTGGGGTAGCGGTCCAGCGTCGCGCCGAGGCGGCGCTTGGGCAGCGGGGCCAGCTGTTCGATCCGCACGATCGCAATGTCGTCACGGCCGTCCTTGGCCTTACGCGCGGCCAGCTCGTAGTAGAGCTTGCCGCTGGTCAGCAACACCCGAGTGACCTTGCTGCGGTCGCCCTCGCCGTCCTCGTAGGTGGGCTCTTCGAGCACCGAGCGGAACTTGACGTCGGTGAAGTCCTTGACGTCGCTGATCGCTGCTTTGTTGCGCAGCATCGACTTCGGGGTGAAGACGATCAGCGGCCGCTGGATCCCATCGAGCGCATGCCGGCGCAGCAGGTGGAAATAGTTCGACGGGGTCGAGGGCACCGCGATCGTCATCGAGCCCTCGGCCCACAGCTGCAGGAATCGCTCGATGCGCCCGGAGGTGTGGTCGGGACCCTGGCCCTCGTGTCCGTGCGGCAGCAGCAGCACCACGTTGGACAGCTGGCCCCACTTGGCCTCACCGGAGCTGATGAACTCGTCGATGATCGACTGGGCGCCGTTGACGAAGTCGCCGAACTGCGCTTCCCACAGCACCAGTGCCTCGGGGTTGCCGACGGTGTAGCCGTACTCGAAGCCGACGGCGGCGAATTCCGACAGCGGCGAGTCATAGACCAGGAACTTGCCGCCGGTCGGGGTGCCGTCGGCGTTGGTGGCCAGCAGCTGCAGCGGGCTGAACTCCGCGCCGTTGACCTGGTCGATGATCACCGAGTGGCGCTGCGAGAAGGTGCCGCGGCGGGTGTCCTGTCCGGACAGCCGGATCAGCTTGCCTTCGGCGACCAGCGAACCCAAGGCAAGCAGCTCGGCGAACGCCCAGTCCACCTTGCCCTCGTACGCCATCTCGCGGCGTCGCTCCAGCACCGGAAGTACGCGCGGATGGACTGTGAAGCCCTCGGGGACCGCCATGAACGCGTCGCCGATGCGGGCCAGCATCGCCTTGTCGACGGCGGTGTTCAGGCCGCGCGGCATCACCTGTTCGGACTCCACCGACTCGCTGGGCAGCGCGGCGTGTTTCTCCAGTTCGCGGATCTCGTTGAACACCCGCTCCAGTTGGCCGTGGTAGTCGCGCAGCGCGTCCTCGGCCTCCTTCAGCGAGATGTCGCCGCGGCCGATCAGGTCTTCGGTGTAGCTCTTGCGGACGCTCTTCTTGGTGCCGATCACGTCGTACATGTACGGGTTGGTCATCGACGGGTCGTCGCCCTCGTTGTGCCCGCGGCGGCGGTAGCACAGCATGTCGATGATGACGTCCTTGTGGAACTTCTGCCGGAAGTCCACCGCCAGGCGGGCCACCCAGTCGCACGCCTCCGGGTCGTCGCCGTTGACGTGGAAGATCGGCGCGCCGATCATCTTGGCCACGTCGGTGCAGTACTCGCTGGAGCGCGAGTAATCCGGCGCTGTGGTGAAACCGATCTGGTTGTTGACCACGATGTGGATGGTGCCGCCGACCCGGTAGCCGGGCAGCTGCGCCATGTTCAGCGTCTCGGCCACCACGCCCTGGCCGGCGAAGGCGGCGTCGCCGTGCAGCATCATCGGCACCACGGAGAAGGGCGGGTCTTCCTCGGTGCCCAACGCGCCGCGGCCCAGCAGGTCCTGGCGGGCCCGGACCAGTCCCTCGAGCACCGGGTCGACGGCCTCCAGGTGTGACGGGTTGGCGGTCAGCGACACCTGAATGTCGTTGTCGCCGAACATCTGCAGGTACACCCCGGTGGCGCCCAGGTGATACTTGACGTCGCCGGAGCCATGCGCCTCGGCCGGGTTCAGGTTGCCCTCGAACTCGGCGAAGATCTGCGAGTAGGGCTTTCCGACGATGTTCGCCAACACATTGAGTCGGCCGCGGTGCGGCATCCCGATCACAACCTCGTCGAGGCCGTGCTCAGCGCACTGGTCGATGGCGGCGTCCATCATCGGGATGACGGTCTCGGCGCCCTCCAGGGAGAACCGCTTCTGCCCGACGTACTTGGTCTGCAGGAAGTTCTCGAACGCCTCGGCTGCGTTGAGCTTGCTCAGGATGTACTTCTGTTGGGCCACAGTCGGTTTGACGTGCTTGACCTCGATGCGCTCCTGCAGCCACTGCTGCTGTTCGGGCTCGAGGATGTGGGTGTACTCCACGCCGACGTGGCGGCAGTAGGCGTCGCGCAACACCGACAGGATGTCGCGCAGCTTGCGGACGTCGCCGCCGGGCAGGCCGTCGACTTTGAATTCGCGGTCCAGGTCCCACAGCGTCAGGCCGTGGGTCAGCACGTCCAGGTCGGGGTGGCTGCGGAAGCGGGTGTTGTCCAGCCGCAGCGGGTCGACGTCGGCCATCAGGTGGCCGCGGTTGCGGTAGGCGGCGATCAGCTCGACGACGCGGGCGTTCTTGTCGACGATCGAGTCCGGGTTGTCGGTGCGCCAACGGATGGGCTCATAGGGGATGGACAGCTCGAAGAAGATCTCGTCCCAGAACGCGTCCGACAGCAGCATCTCGTGCACAGTGCGCAAGAAGTCGCCCGATTCCGCGCCCTGGATGATGCGGTGGTCATACGTCGAGGTCAAGGTGATCACCTTGCCCACCCCGAGTTCGGCGATGCGCTGCTCGCTGGCGCCCTGGAACTCGGCGGGGTATTCCATCGCACCGACGCCGATGATCGCGCCCTGGCCGGCCATCAATCGGGGCACCGAGTGCACGGTGCCGATGGTTCCGGGGTTGGTCAGCGAGATCGTCACGCCGGAGAAGTCCTCGGCGGTGAGCTTGCCGTCGCGGGCCCGGCGCACGATGTCTTCGTAGGCGTCGACGAACTGAGCGAAGCGCAGCGATTCCGCGCCCTTGATGGCGGCCACCACCAGGGAGCGCTTGCCGCCGGCGCCCTGCAGATCGATCGCCAGACCCAGATTGGTGTGGGCCGGTGTGACGGCGTTGGGCTTGCCGTCGACCACGGCGAAATGCCGATTCATGTTGGGGAACTGCTTGACCGCCTGCACGATCGCGTAACCCAGCAGGTGGGTGAACGAGATCTTGCCGCCCCGGGTCCGCTTGAGCTGGTTGTTGATGACGACGCGGTTGTCGATCATCAGCTTGGCCGGCACTGCGCGCACGCTGGTGGCCGTCGGCACCTCCAGGGAGGTGGACATGTTCTTGACTACGGCCGCCGCCGCCCCGCGCAGCACCTGAAGTTCGTCATCGGCGAGCGGTGCGGGAGCCTGCGAGGCAGCCGGCTTGGCAGCCGGTGCAGGCTTGGCGGCGGGGGCCGGCTTGGCGGCCGGAGCCGGGGCAGCAGGGGCCGATGCGGCAGGCGCGGGGGCCGCCGGTGCGGGCTTGGCAGCCGGTGCGGGCTTGGCAGCCGGTGCCGGCTTGGCGGCCGGAGCCGGGGCAGCGGGGGCCGGTGCGGCAGCACCGTCGCCACGTTGCCCGTCGGGCTTGTAGTCAGTCAGGAACTCGTGCCAGCTGGGATCCACAGAGGAGGGATCCTCGCGGAATTTGCGGTACATCTCCTCGACTAGCCACTCGTTCTGACCGAAGGGTGAACTGATACCGCTCACGACAGCTTCTCGCCTCGATTCCTGGTCGTTCGGCGTGGCACTTGCGCCCGCGCCCGCCTGCCTCATAAAGGCTAGCCCCTCCCGGATATTCCGGCAGGCCCGCGGCCTAGTGTTCGCCGGCCCCAATCCCTACGACGATCATGCAGGTTGGGCGTCGTCGTCGGGCAGAGCCGGCACAAGATGCAGGTTCACCGGCCAGCGGCGGGCGGGGGCGCCGAACGCCTTGCGGGCGTTGCTGACGATCTTCTTGCCCATCAGCCGGTTTCCGATGGCGCCGATCACAGCTCCCAGGCCGACCGGCAACAGCTTGCCGAAGGCCAGCGCCCCACGGCGCAGCGTGAAGCGTTTGACGAAGTACCGCAGTAGCCGGGAGTTCAATTCCTTGACCGCGGGCAGCGGCATCGCGGCGACGCCGGCGGTACCTTCGGCCAGCCACGCGCCGCTGGTGCGGCCGGGCCCGATCAGGTCGGCCAGCGCGCCCTTGCCCTGATCACCCACCAGCACCGCCAGCACCAGCGCGCGGCGCCGATCCCGGTTGTCCACGGGGATGCCGTGGACCTCCGCAACCGACAGCACGAAGAACGCGGTGGCCTCCAGGAAGACCGCGGTCTCCCCGGCGACCGCCGACAGCGCCATCAGGGTGCCGATCGCCGGCACCGCCGCGGTGGCGCCCACCGCGGCACCGCTGGCGGTTGCCGCTGCCAGGAACCGCTTCTCCAGCTTTGCGATGACCTGGGCCGGGCTCGCATCGGGATCGTTGCGCCGAAGGCGCTCCACGTAGGCGCGCACCGCCGGACCCTGCACCCGCTCACTGCGCTCGATCACGCGCGCCAACACCCGGGCCGCCCTGCTGGGCGTCTCCTCGAGGGTCGGCGCCGGAGCCTGCGCCGGCCTTCGCCGTCGAAAGATGCCCATGTTGCCTCCCGTTTCGAGTCGGTCGTGTTCAGGCTAACGCGATGGTGGTTGTTTACCCGTTTCTTGATCGCTCCCCGCAGCGAATCGCATCGCGGCGATCCGAGTTGTTCGCGGCACCATCTGTCCGTAGCGTCGCAGGGAGGTGGGCTGACGCCCCGAACACCACAGCGCAGCGATGAGAGGGGCGGCGCTTGAGCAGCATGAGCGACGGCCCGGAACGCGCCGACATCACACGTTCCGCTCCGCCGCGCTCAGCTGATCCGGTCAATCCGTGGCACGCGCTGTGGGCGATGATGCTCGGCTTCTTCGTGATCCTGGTCGATTCCACGATCGTGGCCGTCGCCAATCCGAGCATCATGTCGGCGCTCGGCATCGGCTACCACACGGTGATCTGGGTTACCAGCGCCTATCTGCTGGGTTACGCAGTACCGCTGCTGGTCGCCGGTCGTCTCGGCGACCAGTTCGGTCCCAAGAACCTGTACCTGATCGGGCTGGCGGTGTTCACGGCGGCGTCGCTGTGGTGCGGCCTGGCCGGGGACGTCGAGATGTTGATCACCGCCCGGGCGGTCCAGGGCGTCGGGGCCGCGCTGTTGACTCCCCAGACCCTGTCGGTGATCACCCGCTCGTTCCCGCCCCACCGGCGCGGTGCGGCCATGAGCGTGTGGGGCGCCACTGCCGGGGTTGCGACGCTGATCGGGCCGCTGGCCGGCGGTGTGCTGGTGGACCGTCTGGGCTGGGAATGGATCTTCTTCATCAACGTCCCCATCGGCGTCATCGGTCTGGTGCTGGCCATCGTGTTGATCCCCGACCTGCCGGTCCACCGGCACCGCTTCGACATCTTCGGCGTGGCGCTGTCGGGGGTCGGGATGTTCCTGCTGGTCTTTGCCCTGCAGGAAGGCGAATCGCAGGGGTGGTCGCCGTGGATCTGGGCGCAGATATTCGGCGCCGTCTGCTTCATGGCGGTCTTCGTCTACTGGCAGGCCGTCACCGACGGTGAGCCGTTGGTGCCCCTGCGCATCTTCCGCGACGTCGACTTCGGGCTGGCCAACATCGGGGTGGCCGTCGTCGGCTTCGCGGTCACCGGGCTGATGTTGCCGGTGATGTTCTACGCCCAGGTGGTGTGCGGGATGTCACCCACCCGCTCCGCACTGCTGACCGCCCCGATGGCAATAACCAGCGGGGTGCTGGCCCCGATTGTGGGAAGGATCATCGACCGCGCCCATCCCCGAGCGGTGGTCGGATTCGGCTTCTCGGTACTGGCGATCGGGCTCACCTGGATGTCCATCGAGATGACACCGGTGACCCCTATCTGGCGGCTGGTGCTGCCGTTCGCGGTGGTCGGGATCGGAATGGCCTTCATCTGGTCGCCGCTGGCGGCCACTGCCACCCGCAACCTTCCGCCGCATCTGGCCGGCGCCGGTTCCGGGGTTTACAACGCAACGCGCCAGGTCGGGGCGGTTCTGGGCAGCGCGGGCATGGCGGCCTTCATGACGTCGAGGATTGCCGCCGACGTCCCGGGCGATCCGACTCCCGAGAACGCGTCTGCGGTGCTGCAGTTGCCGGAGTTCCTGCACGAGCCGTTCGCGGCGGCGATGTCGGAGGCAACGCTGCTGCCGGCCTTCGTGGCGCTGTTCGGTGTGGTCGCCGCGCTGTTCATGGTCGGCTATGTCATCGACCCGGCCCGCCGGATGCCCGCGCGAATCGGCCAGGGCCCGGCTCTCGACTTCGACGATTTCAGTGATTTCGACGACATCGATGGCCTTGAAGACCTCGCCGGCGAGCCCGACCGGGGCAGCCTGCCGCGACACTTCCGGGCCCCCCACATCGGAGCTGAAGTCGACGAGCCGACGGAACCCATCCCCGTGGCCACGACGAGGGCCGCGGAGGTCCGTCGTCCGCAGGATCCCGTCACCGAACCGCTCGCCATCGCGATTGCGCCGGTGGTGGTCGCCGAACCCGAACCGATCCCACCCCGGCACAACGGCGTCGATGTCGGCGGTGGGCGCCATCTGCGGCTGATCGCCAACGGGGCCGCGGTACCCGATGTGCTGGCCAAATTCGGGATCACCGGCCACACCGGGTCCCGCCGAAATCGGCACTACCGCGAGGATCCCGACGACGCCGATGCCTACGGGCGGCACGCGCGCCGCGACAGTTGGTTCTAGACCCGGTTACCGGGTGGTGTTGCCGACGACCTCCACCCCGGTGCCGTTCCAGTGGAACTTCACAACTCCGGCCAACCCCGGTATGCCGCTGGCGTTTCGCAGGGCCACCGTGTCGCCGGTCGACTGGGCCAGGTCGATCCCGCTGAATCCGTAGGTGTCCGGGACGGCTTGGGAGAGGAATTCGCCGCGGTGAAACAGCACCGCACGCGTACTCGGGTTGTCGGCGTTGGTGTTGGCCTTCACGATCACCGCCGAGATGTCGCTACAGGTGTTGTAGTTGCCGGCCAGCGGTTCCGGGCTCCAGGGCTGCTTGCTGCGCGGGTCGTTGGGCAACTCGGAGACGGCCTTGGCGATCGCCGGCGCGGCCAGGTTGATCGCGCACGGGTCGGCGGGCGCCGGACTGCTCGACTTCTCGGAGGTGCTGGGGGGCGGCGCAGGCGGCGCGGCGGCCGGACTGGTGTTCTCCGGGGTCTTGGCGACGGTGGAGTCGCCGGAGCCGCAACCGGCGAGCAGAGTTGCGGCCAGCGCGGCGATCACGACTGACGATTTGGCGGCACTCAGCACACCGGGCACCGTACCGTGCCCGCTCGGCCGTCGGGGGAGGCGCGCAACCGCCATTGCCGGTCGCCGATCGACGTGGCGGTGGGTGGGTCTTCTTAGCCGTAGACTGCTAAGCGCTATGACCTCGCTAGATGCCGCCGCTGAGCCCTCCCCGGACGCCGATGGGTCCCCGTCGGACCCATCGACCCCGACTTTCGCTGACCTGCAGATCCACCCCTCGGTCCTGAAGGCCGTCGCCGACGTCGGCTACGAGACGCCCTCGGCTATTCAGGCCGCCACCATCCCGGCCCTGCTGGAGGGCTCCGACGTCGTCGGGCTGGCCCAGACCGGCACCGGCAAGACCGCCGCGTTCGCCATTCCGATCCTGTCGCGCATCGACACCACCAGCAAGGCCACCCAGGCGCTGGTGCTCGCGCCCACCCGCGAGTTGGCGCTGCAGGTCGCCGAGGCGTTCGGACGCTACGGCGCACATCTGCCACGGATCAACGTGCTGCCGATCTACGGCGGCGCGTCCTACACCGTGCAGCTTTCGGGTCTCAAGCGCGGTGCGCAGGTCGTGGTCGGCACGCCGGGCCGGGTCATCGACCACCTGGAACGCGGCAGCCTGGACCTGTCGCACCTGGACTACCTGGTGCTCGACGAGGCCGACGAGATGCTGCAGATGGGGTTCGCCGAGGACGTCGAGCGCATCCTGGCCGACACCCCCGAGTACAAGCAGGTCGCCCTGTTCTCGGCGACCATGCCCTCGGCCATTCGCCGCATCACCAGTCGCTACCTGCACGACCCGGTCGAAGTCACCGTCAAGGCGAAAACCACCACCGCGGAGAACATCGTCCAGCGCTACATCGAGGTCGCCGGGCCGCGCAAGATGGACGCCCTGACCCGGGTGCTCGAAGTCGAGCCCTTCGAAGCGATGATCGTCTTCGTCCGCACCAAACAGGCCACCGAAGAGGTCGCCGAAAAGCTGCGTGCCCGAGGGTTTTCCGCGGCGGCGATCAACGGTGACATCGCGCAGGCGCAGCGCGAGCGCACCATCACCGCGCTGAAGAACGGCAACATCGACATCCTGGTCGCCACCGATGTCGCGGCCCGCGGACTGGATGTGGAGCGCATCTCCCACGTCGTCAACTACGACATTCCCAACGACCCCGAGGCCTATGTGCACCGGATCGGGCGCACCGGGCGAGCCGGCCGCTCGGGAACGGCACTGCTGTTCGTCAACCCGCGGGAACGCCACCTGCTCCGGCTGATCGAGAAGGTGACCCGGCAGAAGCTGATCGAGGCCGAACTGCCCAGTGTTGACGACGTCAACGCCCAGCGGGTCGCCAAGTTCGCCGACGCGATCACCCACCACCTCGGCGCGACGGGCATCGAACTGTTCCGCCGCCTGGTCGAGGACTACAGCCGCGAGCACAACGTGCCGATGGCCGACATCGCCGCCGCACTGGCGCTGCAGTCGCGTGACGGCGAGGCGTTCCTGATGGTGGAACCGCCGCCGGACAAGCGCCGCGAGCGCGCCAAGCCGGATCGCGACGGCGGCCGGGACGACCGCAAACGCGACCGCAAAGGCCCGCCCAAGGACGGGTTCGCCACCTACCGGATCTCGGTCGGCAAGCGCCACAAGGTCAACCCGGGTGCGATCGTGGGGGCACTGGCCAACGAAGGCGGCCTGCACCGCAGCGACTTCGGCAACATCAGCATCAAGGTGGACCATTCGCTGGTCGAACTGCCCGCCAAGCTGTCCGGCAGCACCGTTAAGGCCTTGGAGCAGACCCGGATTCAGGGCCAGCTGATCAACCTGCGTCGTGAACGGCCGTCCGGTAAGTCCGATCGCCGTGGCGAGGGCGGGTACCGGAAACGGACCGAATGACCCTGCCGCGCGACGACGACGCCCAGGGCGGGCTCGAGCAGGTCGCCGGCGTCGATCGGGTCGCATCGCTGACCGGTGTGCGTGCGGTGGCGGCGATCCTGGTGGTCGGAACGCACGCGGCCTACACCACCGGCAAGTACACCCACGGCTACGCGGGGCTGCTGGGTTCCCGGATGGAGATCGGGGTTCCGATCTTCTTCGTGCTCTCCGGTTATCTCTTGTTCCAGCCGTGGGTGCGGGCCGCCGCTTTCGGGCGTCCGGATCCGTCGGTGCGCCGCTACGCCCGGAACAGGGTGCGGCGCATCATGCCCGCCTACGTCGTGACCGTGCTGCTGGCCTACGTGATCTACCACTACCGCACCGCCGGTCCCAACCCCGGCCACAATCCGATCGGGTTGCTGCGGAATCTGACCCTGACTCAGATCTACACCGACAACTACATGTTCGGCTATCTGCACCAGGGACTTACCCAGATGTGGAGCCTCGCAGTCGAAGTCGCCTTCTACGCGGTGCTGCCCCTGCTGGCCTATGCGACATTGGTCTGGCTGTGCCGCCGGCAGTGGCGGCCCGGACTGTTGCTGGCCGGGCTTGCCGCGGCGGCGGCGATCACACCCGCGTGGTTGACGCTGGTGCACACCACCGACTTCCTGCCCGACGGCGCGCGGTTGTGGCTTCCGGGTTATCTGGCCTGGTTCGTCGCCGGCATGATGCTCACGGTGCTGCAGGCGATGGGTGTGCGTTGCTACGGTTTTGTGGCGATTCCGTTGGCGCTCATCTGTTATCTCATTGCCTCCACGCCGATCGCCGGGGAGCCCACCACGTCACCGGCGAAGCTGTCCGAGGCGCTGGTGAAGGCCGGGTTCTACGCGGCGATCGCGGCGTTGGTGGTGGCGCCGCTGGCGCTGGGCAACCGCGGCTGGTACGCACGGCTGCTGGCCAGTCGGCCGATGGTGTGGCTGGGGGAGATCTCCTACGAGATCTTCCTGGTTCACCTCGTGCTGATGGAGGTGGTGATGGTGGAGGTGCTGCGCACCCCGGTCTACACCGGCTCGATGCCGGCGCTGTTCGTGGTCACCATGCTGGTCACCGTGCCGGTGTCCTGGCTGCTGCACCGGCTCACCCGGGTGCGGAGTTGAGCCGTCCCGGCGACACCACGACCGGAACCACGAACTGCGCCAACATCTCCCGCTCCTCGTCGGCGTCGCGCCCCGGGAAGCTCAACATCGACGTCACCACCCGCACCACCCAGCGGGCCCGCTGCGCAACCGCGTCGTCGTCTTCGGCGTCCAAGTCGGACAGGAACGACGCGACCATCACGGTGATGACATCGGACTGCGCCGCCATCGCGGCGCCGATCGGTGGTCCGGTCTCGGCGAACCACGACGCCAGCGCCGGATTGCCGCGGACCAGCGCCAGCGATTCGGTGATCCCGGCGATCAGCCGCTCCGCCGGGTCGTCGATGCCGGCCAGCCTCCGGGTCAACTCGTGATAGAGCGCATTGGCCCACCGGTGCACGTAGGCGGTGTGCAGCGCGTCGCGGCTCTCGAAGTACCGATACAGCGTGGCGCGGGAGCAACCTGCGGCGCGGGCAATCTCATTCATGCCCACTGAGGCGGGATCCTGTTCGGCGAAAAGCCTTTCGGCCGCATCGAGAATCTTCTCGGCGGCCAGCTCACCGCGCTGATCGGACAGCCAGGACCGACCGGCCATCACGGCCCGACGGTGAAGGGAACCGACAGCGGACGCCGCACATAACTGCCGCCGGACCACACGATCCCGGCTTCGTCGATCGTGAAGTTCGGGCAGCGGGCCAGCAGTTCCTCCAGCGCCACCCGCGCCTGCATTCGGGCCGCCTGGTTGCCGATGCAGTGGTGCGCGCCGTAGCTGAACGTGAGGATCTGGTGGGGCTTGCGCCGAACGTCGAGTTCCCCGGCGTCCGGCCCGAACTGCCGTTCGTCGCGGTTGCCCGAGCCGTAGAGCAGCAACACCTTGCGGTCCGCCGGGATGGTGGTGTCGCCGACGGTGACGTCGCGGGTGGTGGTGCGGGCCAGCCCCTGCACGGGCGAGGTCAGTCGCAGCAACTCCTCGACCGCGTCGCGAACCAGCTCCGGGTTGTCGACCAGCAGCTGACGCTGATCCGGGTACTGCTGCAGCAGTTGCACTGAGCCGCCGAGCATCCCAGTGGTCGTGTCGTTGCCGCCGGTGACCATGGTGAAGGTGAAGGCCAACACCGACAGCAGTCCCTTGATGTCGCCGTCGGCGCCGAGTCCGGCGGCCACCAGATGCGACACCGTGTCGTCTTCGGGCTCGGTGCGGCGGCGCTCGATGAGCCCACCGAAGTAGGCCATCATTTCCCCGACCGCGTCCCCGGCTGAGGCGACGCCGTCTTCGCTGACGGTGGCCGCGACCACCGCGTCGGTCCAGCGATCGAACTGATTGCGGTCCTCCTCGGGCACGCCGAGGTAGTGCGCGACCACCATCGACGGCAGCGGTTTGAACAGCTCGGCGACGATATCGCCGCCGCCGTTGGCCTGCAGTTGCTCCAGGCGCTCGACCACGAATGCGCGCACCTTCGGCTCCAGCAACTCCACCTGCCGCGGCATGAAGCCACGGGCCACCAGCTTGCGGAACTCGGTGTGCACCGGCGGATCCTGCATCACCATCGGCGGGTTGTCGGCCAGGCCGATCATCTCCAGCTCGTTGTAGTTGACGGTCAGCCCGCGCGCGGAGGAGAAGGTCTCGTGGTCGGCGGCGGCTGCCCAGATGTCGGCGTGCCGGGACAGAACGTAGTAGTCCTGGTTAGGTGCGTGCTCAGGGACCACGTGGTGGACCGGGTCGTGGTCGCGCAGCGCGGTGTACATCGGCCAGGGGTTGGGCCAGGTGTCGGCGTTGCCGAGCTCGAACTTCGGATGAGACATCGTGGTCGTCATGTCTCATTGATACGACAGTCACTACGCCAGTGTCAATGGTCGTTCGGTCTGCACACCGCCGAGCCGGAAGTCCACGACGCGACACGCCAGGGGAGCGTCGGCAGATTCCGGCTCGAGGAAGAAGGGGTGGCTAGATTCCCGAACCCGGGTTGAGGATGTTCAAGGGGTCGAGCGCGGCTTTGACCCGCTGATTCAGTGCCATCACGTCGGGCCCCAGCTGGGCGCCCAACCAGGGCCGCTTCAATCGCCCCACGCCGTGCTCACCGGTGATGGTGCCGCCCAGCTCCAGGGCCAGATCCATGATCTCGCCGTAGGCGAGCTCGGCGCGCCGCACCTGGTCGGCGTCAGTCGGGTCGTGCACGATCAGCGGGTGCGTATTGCCGTCGCCGGCGTGCGCGATCACCGAGATCAGCACCTGGCGCTCGGCGGCGATCTTCTCGATACCGGTGATCAGCTCTGCCAGCCGCGGCACCGGCACCCCGACGTCCTCCAGGAGCAGCAGACCCTTGGCCTCGACAGCGGGGATACAGAACCGCCGGGCCGCGACGAAGCCTTCGGCCTCGACCGGGTCGTCGGTGGAGAACACCTCCTTGGCGTGGTGCTCGGCGAACACCCGGGCCATCAGCTCCACATCCTCGGCGCCCGCGTGGCCGCGCTCGTCGGAGGCCGCCACCAGCATGGCCGCGGCCTCGCGATCCAGGCCCATGCGCAGCTGGTCTTCGACGGCGTTGATCGCGGCGGCGTCCATGAACTCCAACATCGACGGGCGCAGCTGCCCGGATACGTCGAGCACCGCCTCGGCCGCCGCGGTCACCGAGTCGAAAGTGGCTACCACCACAGCCGATTTCGGTTGAGCAGGCAGCAGTCGCAGGGTCACCTCGGTGACCACCCCGAGTGTGCCCTCGCTGCCGACGAACAACTTGGTCAGCGAGAGGCCGGCGACATCCTTGAGCCGGGGGCCGCCCAGACGCACCGCGGTGCCGTCCGCCAACACCACCTGCAGGCCCAGCACGTAATCAGTGGTGACGCCGTACTTGACGCAGCACAGGCCGCCGGCGTTGGTGGCGATGTTGCCACCGATGCTGCAGATCTCGAACGAGGACGGGTCCGGCGGATACCAGAGGCCGTAGGCGGCGACGGCCTTCTTCACCTCGGCGTTGAGCAGGCCCGGCTGACACACCGCGGTGCGGGTGACGGGGTCGACGGTGATGTCGCGCATCTTCTCGGTACACAGCACGATGCCGCCGTCGATCGCGGTGGCACCGCCGGACAGGCCGCTGCCCGCGCCGCGAGTCACCACCGGCACCCGGTGCGCGGTGGCCCATCGCATTACCGTCTGCACTTCTTCGGTGCGCAGCGGGCGCACCACCGCCAGGGGTTGACCCGCCGACGGGTCCAGCGCCTTGTCCTGCCGGTAGCCCGCGGTGATCGTCGGGTCGGTGACCACCATCCCGTCGGGAAGCTGGGCTGTCAGCTCGGTCAGCGCGTCGGCGTTCACCAGGTGATCCTAGCTGCGGCGTGTGGTGTGGAAGCCGCTCAAGGAGGTCAGCTGGTGACCAGACCGCCCAGCGTGCCGATCAGCCCCAGCACCGGATCGAGCAGGTACTCCTGGACGCCGGTCACGGCGAACAGCAGTTGGACGGCTTCGCCGATCGGGCCGGCGATCGCGGTGAACGCGGTGAAGGGGTTGAGGTAGTCATTGAGCCAGGAGGCCGCCTGCGCGTAGGGAACGCCGATCTCCTCGGCCGACCAGGCGCGGGCGTCATCGAAGAGGCCCATCAGCTCGGCGTATCCGGGCAGGTCCAAGCCGAAGAGATTCAGGGCATTGTCGGCCCCCTGCACGCTTGACTGCGCGAACTGGAGCGCGAAGGTCACCGGGTCCAGCGTCGGGATCAGCTGAGCAGGCGTCGGCTCGCCGAACGGCACGGTCCTGTCATATCCGGCTTCAACCATCACCCGCAGGGCCGGTTGCACGACGTCGAGCCACGACTCGGGGATTCCCAGGGTCCGCAGCGGGCTCAGCAGCGGCAGCTGGGCGGTCGGGATGAAATAGAAGGTGGTGTCGCCGGTGACCTGCCTGACGATGTCCGTGGCGCCCAGCACGTACTCGTCGACATACGGGCCGGACATCGGCTCCGACGGCGGCCACACCAGGCCAACCGGGTCGGGCAACGGCCCACCGCCGTAGCCCCCGTGGGTGTAGATGAATCCCAGCAGCGCGTTGAGATCGGCCACCAGGTTGATCGGAAACTGCGGAAAGTCCGAATTCGCGTCGTACTGCGCGCTGACATCGAAGGTGTCGATACCGCCGTTGGTCGGCTCGGCTCCGTTGAAGTCAAAACCGGGCATGCCCGGGATCACCAGTCCCTCGAAGCGCTCCAGAAAGCCACCGTTGGGGCGGTTGCCCGAGCCGAGCAGGAAAAAAGTGACGTCCGGGGGAACCCGGTCGGACTGCATCAGGTTGATCTTTTCCAGGACCGCGATCTGGGCGCTCTGCGAATACCCCGACACCAGGTAGGGCTGGCCCAGGGGCTGTTGAGCCATCGCAGCCTGAAGGTTCGCCAGACCGGTGGGAATCGAGGTGCTGGCACCCGATGCGGGATAGGGGACCATCACCGGTTGATAGACGCCGCCGGTGGCGGGGTCGATGTAGTCGGTGACGATCGCGTCCTGCCAGCGTTGATTGGGGGTCGGCATGAAGGTGCCGCCCATGATCAACGCCGGCAGCGCATCCTGCGCGCTGTCGGCCTGGGCGGGTGCCACCGGTGCGGCGAGCAGGAGCGTTGTGGCGCACAGCGTTGCGGGCAGAAATCTTTCGGAAAGTCGGCGTAGACCCACTGTCAGCCCCTCTCCGGCCCAAAGTCGGTCAACTATGTCTGAGAATTTCTCAGAAAGCAAGGCCCTTTGCTCGCCGGCCGCTGCGGGCATGCAGAGTGAGATCATGCTCAGACATCCCCGCACCGGTGAGCTGTTCGACTCCCCGGTGCCGCCCGGGGCAGGCTGGCCCGGCGATCCGGCGACCCCGGACACGCCGCGGGCCGCCGACGCCGCACAGGTGCTGCAACTGGCCGACCAAGTCGCGGCGATAGACGAACTCGACGCGCTGATCAGCGTCTGCCGGGCCTGCCCACGACTGGTGGCCTGGCGCGAACAGGTGGCGCTCACCAAGCGGAAGTCCTTCGCCGACCAGCCCTATTGGGGGCGGCCGGTGCCGGGGTGGGGATCGCCGACACCGAAGATCGTGATCGTCGGGTTGGCGCCGGCTGCCAACGGCGCCAACCGCACCGGGCGGATGTTCACCGGCGACCGCTCGGGCGACCAGTTGTACGCCGCGCTGCACCGAGCGGGCCTGGTCAACCAGCCCACCAGCGTCGACGCCGCGGATGGGTTGCATGCCAACGATGTTCGGATCATCGCGCCGGTGCGCTGTGCGCCACCGGACAACGCGCCGACCACGATCGAGCGCAACACCTGCGCACCCTGGATCGACACCGAATGGCAGCTGATCGCTCCCCACGTACGGGTGATGATTGCGCTGGGCGGCTTTGCCTGGCAGATCGCGTTGCGGATTGCCGCCGACCTGGTGCCCAAACCCAAACCGAAGTTCGGCCACGGCGCGGTCGCCGAACTCGGACCGACGCTACGGCTGCTGGGCTGCTATCACCCCAGCCAGCAGAACATGTTCACCGGCCGGCTGACCCCGGCCATGCTGGACGACATCTTCGCGCAGGCGGTGGGGCTCGCGCGGATCTGACACCGCGTCGGGCCGTGTGTCGGCGCGGGGCGTGTGCCGGCCGCGAGCCGGAATCTGACGACGCGACACGCCCGCATCACGTCGTCAGATTCCGGCTGGGCGCTCTGGGCCGGCCGGGCGCGCCGGCCGGCCGGGCGCCCGGGAAGGTTCGGCCGCCTGTGCGCGTTGCACACTAACGTGCGTCTTTCCGTTCTCGACCTCGTCCCGGTCCGCACCGACCAGACCACCGCCGACGCGTTGGCGGCGACGGTGCGACTGGCCCAGACTGCCGACCGCCTCGGCTTCACCCGGTATTGGGTGGCCGAGCACCACAACATGCCCTCGGTGGGGGCCACCAGCCCGCCGGTTCTGCTCGCCTACCTCGCCGCGCAGACGTCACGGGTGCGGCTCGGGTCGGGCGGGGTGATGCTGCCCAACCACGCCCCGCTGGCCGTCGCCGAACAGTTCGCGCTGCTGGAGGCCGCCGCGCCCGGCCGCATCGACCTGGGCATCGGGCGGGCGCCCGGATCCGACCCGGTGACCTCGGTGATGCTGCGTTCCGGACGTGGCGAGGAGGACATCGCGAACTTCCCCGACTATCTCGACCACGTACGGGCGATGATGAGCAGCCGCGGGGTGCAGGTTCAGCTGCGTGACGGCGACTACCTGCTCAAAGCCACCCCGGCCGCAACCAGTGAGCCGCGGCTGTGGCTGCTGGGATCGAGCATGTACTCGGCCCGGCTGGCCGCCGCCAAGGGCCTGCCCTACGTGTTCGCCCACCACTTCTCCGGCCAGGGCACCGAGGAGGCGCTGGCCTACTACCGGGCGAACTTCACCCCGAGCGATGCGTGTGCTGAGCCGACCACGTTTCTGACCGTCAACGCGTCGGTCGCCGAAACCCGCGACGAGGCAACGGCATTGATGCTGCCCAACCTGCAGATGATGGCCCGGCTGCGGACCGGGCGACCGCTGGGCGCGGTGGATCTGGTCGAGGACGCCCAGACGGCAGTGGTCTCCGACTCCGAACAACGCATCATCGACAGCGGGTTGCGGCGCGCGGTCGTCGGCACACCGGCTGAGGCCGCTGAGCAGCTGACGGCATTGGCGGAGCAGTTCGGTGTCGACGAGGTGATGATCAACCCGGTCGCCTCGGCGCATCGTGGCACCGACCCGGCCGCCGCTCCCGGCCGCGAACGCACCTGCGAGCTGCTCGCCAAAGAGCTGCTGTGAGTCAGCGGCTGATGATGGTCGCCCCGTAGCCGCTGGGCCGGTAGTCGATGTAGACCGGGTTCACCGAGAACGGGTAGTAGCCACTGTTGGCCGCCCCGCCGGAGGTGACGTACGGACCGTTGTTGGTGGTCGTGTAGGAGTACAGCAGGACGCTGCCGTCGGAGTTGTACACCGAGATCACCGTGCCGGCCGGCACCTGCGAACCGACCCCGAGCTGCGGCATCAGCGACTGCGGAATGCTGCCGTACATGCCGCCGGAGTCGATCGAGGTCGTGACGGCCACCGGGGGAGCGCCGTTGATGGAGATCATCGTGTCCACGTAAGGCGATCCGGAGACCGAGGTCTCGGGGTCGAGCGGGTTCGGCCCGAAAATCACCTGGCCGGTCTGCTCGTCGATGAGCACACCCTGGTTGAGCGCGCCGGGCAGCGCCGAGATGATGGTCGACGTGCCGGCGTAGCCGTTGTTGGGACCGATGCCCAGGACGCCGACGATGCCGTATTGGTTGAAGTACTGCGTCATCAGTGCGTTCGACCCGGGGGCGATGACGTTGACTCCGGTGGGGTCGGTGACAAGGTCTCCCGAGCAGGCCACCTTGTCGCAGAATCCCACCGTGGTGCTGTAGGTCTGGTAGGCGTAACTGTTGCTGCCCAGTCCGGCGTAGCTGGCGTTGCCCGACAGCAGCACGTCGCCGAGGCCGCCGGGGTTGCCGACGGCACTGTTCAGAATCGTCAGGCCGGTGGAGCCGGTGTCGATCTGCACCGGCACCGGTGGACCGCCGTTGATCGAGATGTAGACGATCGGGCTGATGCCGCCGCTTTGCAGGTACAGCGGGATGGTCACGTTGACCGGGCCGTCGGGGCCGCCCCGCTCGCCGGCGGGCAGACCGCCGGAACCGGCACCGCCGTCACCCCCGGCACCGTTGGCGCCGTTGCTGCCTACCGCTCCGCCGAGGCCGCCGTCACCGCCGTCGCCGCCGTCACCGCCGCGGGCACCGCCGCCGCCGACCGCCACCGATCCCGCACGCCCGCCGTTACCGCCGTCGCCGGCCGCCCCGCCGTGGACGTTGGTCCCGGTGAGCGTGCTGTCGCCGCCGTCACCGCCGTCGCCGCCTCGGCCGCCCGCGCCGGCATTGCCGCCGGTGCCCGCCAAGGCGTCCACGCCTCCGGCGCCGCCCGCGCCGGCGTTGCCACCGGCGCCGCCGTTTCCGCCGTTGCCACCGCTGGAGCCCTGCGCGTAGTAGGTGCCGGTCGCACTGCCGCCGTCGCCGCCCGCGCCGCCGACACCGCCGTTTCCGCCGGTGCCGCCGTTGAACCCGGTGTCCCCGACGCCGCCGGCCCCGCCCGCTCCAGCGGCGCCGCCCTTTCCACCGACCCCGCCGATACCGACCGGCGCCCTGTTGATCCCCGGCTGCGCGTAAAACCCGGAGCCGGGCGATCCGCCGTCGCCGGCCGCACCACCATTGCCGCCATTGCCACCGGTTCCGCCGGCGCTGTCAACGCCGGCCCCGCCGGTGCCGCCGCCACCACCGGTACCGCCGTTGGCTCCGGCGCCGCCGTTGCCGTTGGTGCCGAACCTGCCGTGTTCGCCGATGGCGGGGTTGCCGGCGTACGCCGAACCGCCCGCACCGCCGGAGCCGCCGGCGCCACCGTTGCCGCCGTCAAAGCCGGTGCCGCCGCCGAGTGCACCGGTGTCGCCGAGCCCGCCGTTGCCGCCGACGCCGCCTGCGCCGCCGTCGCCGCCGCTGCCGTATTGCACGTTGTTCGCCACGTCGAGGGTGGCGATGCCGTTGCCGCCGCCGTTGCCACCGGCACCGCCCGCTCCGCCGGCCCCGCCATTGCCGGTGCCAGGTCCGTGTGCGGTCGTGCTGCTGCCGCCTGCGCCGCCGGCCCCGCCCTTGCCGCCGTTGCCGCCACTGCCGGGCAGGGTGGCGCTGGGGGGCAGTTGGCTCTGGTCGGAGCCGCGTCCACCGTTGCCGGCGTTGCCGCCGGCTCCGCCCTTGCCGCCGTTGCCGTCACCGAGCGAGTTGCCGCCGGCTCCGCCCTTGCCGCCGTTCCCGCCGTTACCGGCGTTGCCGTTGTTGACGACGGGGTTTCCGTTGGCGCCGTTCGCGCCGTTGCCGCCCTTGCCGCCGTCGCCGCCGTTGCCGTGCAGACTGCCGGTTCCGCCGGCACCGCCGTTGCCGCCGTTGGCGCCCGGGGTGACGGCGTTGAAGCCGTTGCCGCCTGCGCCGCCGTTGCCGGCGCGCGCGGTCGATACTGAGCCGGCTACTCCGTCGATGCCCTGGACGGAGCCGATACCGCCGGCCCCGCCGAGGCCCCCGATGCCGACTTGGCCACCGTTGCCTCCCCGGCCCCCGTTCGGGTTGGCGGCGTTGCCGTCGCCGCCCCTGCCACCGTCGCCGGGGGCACCGCCGTCGCCGCCGTTGCCGCCGTTGCCGCCCACGCCCTGCTGGCCTGCGATGCCGTGCGCTGAGGCGCCGCCGTCACCGCCGTTGCCGCCGATCCCGCCCTTGCCGCCCTGCATGCCGTTGCCGCCGTTGCCGCCGGAGGCACCCGCGGTGACGGCGTTGCTCCCGGCCGCGCCGTTGCCGCCGGTCCCGCCGTTGCCGGCGTTGCCGCCGTCGCCGCCCGCCCCTCCGTGGCCGTCGCCGAGGGAAGCGCCGCCGGCGCCGCCGTTGCCCCCGCGACCGCCGGCCCCGCCGTTACCGCCCTGCATGCCGTCGCCGCCGTCACCGCCGGCTGCGCCCGCGAGGATCGCGTCGATTCCGTCAAGGCCGGCTCCGCCGGCGCCGCCCGCCCCGCCGCTGCCGCCGGCGCCACCACGGCCGCCGTCGCCGTACTGGGCGAAGCTGGCTCCGCCGGCGCCGCCGTTTCCGCCCAGCCCGCCGTCGCCCCCGGTGAAGCCTTCCGCCCCGGTCGCACCGGTGGCGCCGGTTCCGCCGATGCCACCCTCGCCGCCGTTGCCGAACAGCCAGGCGATGGCGTCGCCGCCTGCGCCGCCGATGCCCGCGGCCACGTCGTCGAAGCCGATACCGCCGGCGCCGCCGACTCCGCCGTTGCCCATGAACCAGCCGCCGGCGCCGCCGATGCCGCCGTCAGCGCCGGGGCCGCCGTCACCGCCGGCCCCGCCGTCGCCGAACATTCCGGCCGCCCCGCCGTTGCCGCCCGCTAAGCCGGCGTCGAGCTGGTCGAAGCCGTCTCCGCCGTCGCCGAACCACAGGCCGCCGGCGCCGCCGTTGGGGTTCTCGAACGTTCCGTCCTGGCCGTTGCCGATCACATAGGCCCCGACCAGCTGGTTGATGCCGTCGTTGATCTGCTCGCCCAGCGGGCTGGTGATCCAGGCCTGGATCGACGTGTGCAGCGGCTCGTAGAAGAGCTGGTCAAACCATGCCGCGGAGTCGAACGGGTCGGTCTCCGCGGACACCCCGGCGACCGGGGTGAACAGGTCGATCAGCCAGTCGAAGTCCAGCTCGTCGGCGCGTGCCGGTCCCGTCGCTGGGGTGAGTCCCACCGCAAGGAACGTGCCGACCGCTGCGCCGGCCCCCGCCAGGCGCCGGCGCGCAGATTTCGACTTGCGCGGCCCACGCTGGCGACTCATCGCCCCAAAGTACTAGCTGAGTGATACCTGAGCAAAGCGGAACAGCGGACCACTCGCAGAAATAATTCTCGCTAAGTCGAAGGCGCCGGCGTGAGCCTGATGACCGGGATCGGCCGGGTTGTTCGGCGCTGGTAGTTCGCGTAACGATCGGCGTTGTTGGCGTTGACGATTCGCCACAATCGGGCGTAATCGGGGTCGTCGGGCAACACCGGCTGCGCAGTGGCGCGCAGACGCTTCGGACCGATGTTGATCTCCACGTCCGGGTGGGCCTTGAGGTTGTGGTACCAGGCGGGGGAGCGCGGCGCGCCGCCCATCGACGCAACGATCAGGTAGGTGCCGTCGTCGCGGGCGTAGGTCAGCGACGAGGTGCGTGCCTGGCCGGTCTTGGCACCCACGGTGTGCAACAGCAGGCTGGGCGGCAGGCCCGGAAATTTGTGGCCGATCCAACCATTGGTCTGCTGGTAGATCAGGTTGTGCAGGCCGAGCGCTCGGACGCCCAGCTTTTCGATTGGGGATAGACGGTCCATGCCCTCGAGTCTGCCCGCTAACTGCCGCTGCCGGCCAGCGCCGTCCGCAGGATGGTCCCGGTGGCCTCGCGGTCCGGATCGCGACGTAACAGCAGCCCTTTGGCGAAAGAAAGCCGGTCGCCGTCGCGACGCGGAACCACGTGCAGGTGGATGTGGAACACGCTCTGAAATGCTGCCCGGCCGTCGTTGATCACTAGGTTGTTGCCGTTGGCGTGCAGCCCCGAGGCGCGCGCGGCCTGGGCGATCCGCTGACCGATGGTGACCATGCCGGCCAGGGTGGCCGCCGGGGTGTCGGTCAGGTCCACCGAGTGCTGTTTGGGTATCACCAGGGTGTGGCCGCGGGTGAATGGCCGGATGTCGAGAAACGCCAGGTACTCATCGTCTTCGAAAACCCGCACCGCCGGCGCGTCACCGGCGACCACGGCGCAGAACACGCAGGACATGCCCGCCACGGTAATGCGTCAGTGCAGCGCCCTGGCCATCGCCTCGATCGCCCGGTCCAAGATGGCCCGGGTGGTCGCGAAGTTCAGTCTCGCGAAGCCCCGGCCTCCGCCGAAGGGGATGCCCGGACTCAGTGCCACCCGCGCGTTGGCCAGCAGGATCTCGGCCGGTTCGGCGGGCAGGCCCAGTTCCCGGAAGTCGAGCCAGGCCAGGTAGGTGGCCTCCGGGTGGCTGACCCGCAGGCCCGGCACCGTCGCGGGCAGCGTTCGGCTGAGGTGATCGCGGTTGGCGCGCAGGTAGGTCAGCAGGTCGTCCAGCCACGATCCGCCGTGGGTGTAGGCGGCGAGGTTGGCGCTGATACCGGCGGTGGCGGCGCCCATGGTGTTCAGCAGGTTGATGCGATCCCAGTCGGCAGCGTCACGCGGGTTGGACAGGATCACCTGCGCGCACATCAGGCCGGGCAGGTTCCAGCCTTTGGAGGCCGACATCAGGGTGATGACGGTGTCGGCTGCTGCCGGCGACACCGATGCGGCCGCGACGTGGGGCCGGTCGTAGACCAGCGGGGCGTGGATCTCGTCGGCGATCACCCGGGCACCGTGGCGTGCGGCGATGTCCACGATCGCGCTGAGCTCCTCAGCGGTGAACGCGGTGCCCAGCGGGTTGTTCGGATTGCACAGGATCAGCGACCCCGCCCCGGCGGCGAACGCGGCCTCCAGGGCATCCAGATCTATCAGGTAGCGGCCCGAATCCTGCTGTGTCATCGGGATCTCCACCCGCTGGCGGCCGGTCACGGTCAGCAGGTCGAAGAACGGCATGTAGGCCGGTACCGGGAGCACCACCGCGCTCTGCGGGCGGGTGAGGAACTCGATCACCACCTCCATGCCCTTGAGGACGTCGGGCACCACCCGCACCCATTGCGGCTGAACGGGCCAGTTGTAGCGGCGCAGGCACCACTGCGCGAGTGCGGTGGGCAAGGCATCCGAGCCCAGTGCCGGATAGCCGAACTCTTCGTTGGCCACCCAGTCCCGCAGCCCGTCGAGGATTGCCGGGGCGGTGGGGAAGTCCATCTCGGCGATCCACAGCGCCAGCACATCGGGACCGTAGTGATTCCACTTGATGGTGTTGCGGGCGCGGAGTTGCTCGGGCGTCAGTGCATCGAAGGCTTCGGCCACCCCGTCAGTCTGCCGCGAGATACGTTTGCGGTGTGGGGGACCCCGAGATCGAGGACTTGCTGGCCGGGCTGGAGGGCACCGCGCGTGCCGAGCGTGCCGAACTGATCGAATGGTTGCTGGAACAGGGCATCACCGCCGAGGAGATCCGCGGGAACCCCTCGCCGATGCTGCTGGCGTCGCGACGGCTGGTCGGCGACGACGGCACCTACGTCTCGGCTCGTGAGATCAGTGAATCCACCGGAGTCGACCTGGAGAATCTGCAGCGTCTGCAACGCGCGGTCGGACTGCCCTGGATGGACGACCCGGATGCCCCCGTCCAGATGCGCGCCGACGCCAGCATCGCCGTACATGCCCGCCGCTTCATCGAAGCCGGCATCGACGCCGAGCAGGCCCTGCAGACCGCCCGGCTGCTGGCGGACGGGCTGGCGCACACCGCGGAATTCATGCGCTTCACGGTGCTGTCTGCCATCGGCGAACCCGGCGTCACCGAACTGCAGATCGCCCAGCGGTCACGGGATCTGGTGGCCGGGCTGGCGCCGATGCTGGGCCCGTTCGTCCAGGACATGCTCATGATGCAGCTGCGTCATCAGCTCGACATCGACGCCGTCACCGCCAGCGAGCGCCTGGCGGGCGCACCCCTGCCGGGAGCACGTCAGGTCGCCGTCGCGTTCGCCGACCTGGTCGGCTTCACCCGGCTCGGGGAGATGGTGCCGCCCGACGAGCTGGTCCAGCTCGCCGAGCGCCTGACGGTGCTGGGGCGTGAGATAGCCGTTCCGCCGGTGCGGTTCATCAAGACCATCGGCGACGCGGTGATGTTCGTCTGCCCAGAGCCGGCGCCGTTGGTAGATGCGGTGCTGCGGCTGGTCGAGGTGGCCCAGGCCGACCAGACCCTGCCGCGGTTGCGCGCCGGTGTCGCTTCCGGAGAGGCCGTGAGCAGAGTCGGGGACTGGTTCGGCAGCCCGGTGAACACCGCGAGCCGGATCACCGGGGTCGCCCGGCCGGGCACCGTGCTGGTCGCTGAGCCGGTGCGGGTGGCACTGACCGAATCCGATGCCTTCCAGTGGTCGTTCGCCGGCGGCCGGCACCTCAAGGGCATCAAGAGCGAGGTGAATCTGTTCCGGGTCCGGCGCCGCGCCGACGCCTGACGTGGGGGCCAACGCAGACCGACCAGTGACTAAGGCCCCTGTTGCGCCTGGGAGCGGGCTGGGAACCTGAAGGCGACAGACCCCCTTGGAGGTGGTTGATGGTGGACACGACCGTGGATCACGAGGTTCTCACCGAAGCGGTGCGGCTGGCGTGCCGCGCGCCGTCATTGCACAACAGCCAGCCGTGGCGATGGGTGGCCGACGGCAGCCGGCTGGACCTGTACCTGGATCCGACCCGCGCCGTGCACGGCGACCGCTCGGCACGTGAGGCGTTGATCAGCTGTGGTGCCGTGCTGGATCACCTGCGGGTCGCGATGGCTGCCGCCGGTTGGACGGCCGAGATCGAGCGGTTCCCGGAGGATGCGCAGCCGGACCATCTGGCCTCGATCGAATTCACCGCCGCAGAACGGGTTACGGATCTGGATCGCTACCGTGCCGGGGCGATCTTGCGGCGCCACACCGATCGACTGCCGTTCATGGCGCCGAGCAATTGGGACCGGATCGAGACGGTGCTGTACGACGCGGTGACCGGCCCGGTGCGGTTATGCGTGCTGGCCGACGAGTTGCGTTCCAAGCTGGTCGAGGCTTCCGAGCTCACCGAGGCGCTGCGCCTGTATGACTCGTCGTATCATGCTGAACTCGGCTGGTGGACAGCGCCGTTCGAGGTTTCCGACGGGATTCCGGAGAGTGCGCTGGTCTCGGCTGCCGAAAGTGACCGGGTGGATATCGGGCGGTCGTTCCCGGTCACCCACAACCGGGAACGACGTCTTGAGGTGGGCGACGATCGTTCGAGGATCGTGCTGCTGTCCACCGCCAGCGATGAGCCGGGCGATGCTCTGGCCTGCGGTGAGGCGCTCTCGACGGTGTTGCTGGAATGCACGATGGCGGGCTTGGCGACGTGTCCGGTAACGCATCTGACCGAGGTGCCCGCCGGTCGGGCGATGCTCGCCGGCGTGGTCGGCGCCGATGACCTGCCTCAGGTGTTGATACGCGTCGGCGGCGCGCCGGCGCTGGAGAAGCCGCCGGCGCCGACGCCGCGGCGGCCGCTGGCCGATGTGCTGCATGTGAAGCTCTGATCGGCGATCCCACGGGGGTTGGGCGGCCACCGGGGGATAAGGAAGTTGCCCGGCTTTGAGCGAATCACGGGGCTGCGCAGTACGCGCCTCGTAGCGACTTGTCGCTCGAAGCCGGGCAACTATTCATGTGGTTCCGGACTTGTCCGCCACCGGAATTGGGGCAGGCTCGGACTGACAGGGGAGCGTCTACACTTCCAGCGCGGCTGGCTTTCACCCTCTGTCCAGCTCTTCGGATCACGGTCATGTCCGAGCCTGCTTCGCACTCGAATCTACGCTCGCCACGGCTGGTGGGCAATGGCTGATTCACGCCCGCTTCAGCTGCCTTCGGCCATCGCCCAGTAGGCCCCGCGGCGGGCCAGCAGGTCGGTGTGGGTGCCCTGTTCGACGATTCGGCCGGCCTGCATCACCAGGATCACGTCCGCGTCGCGGATCGTCGAAAGCCGGTGGGCGATAACGAAACTGGTGCGTCCCCGGCGCAGCTCCCGCATCGCCCGCTGGATCAGCAGTTCGGTGCGGGTGTCCACCGAACTGGTGGCCTCGTCGAGGACAAGCAGCTGCGGCTGGGCCAGGAATGCTCGCGCGATGGTGATCAGCTGCTTCTCCCCGGCACTGATCGCCCCGCCGTCATCGTTCACCCGGGTCGCATAGCCGTCCGGCAGGGCACGCACGAAGGCGTCGACGTGTGCGGCGCGGGCCGCCTCGATGATCTCGTCCTCGGTGGCGCCGGGCCTGCCGTAGCCGATGTTCTCGGCGATCGTCCCGGTGAACAGCCAGGTGTCCTGCAGCACCATGCCGATCGACGAGCGCAGTGCGCAGCGGTCCACACCGGTGATGTCGACACCGTCGATCAGGATCTGCCCGCGGTCCACGTCGTAGAACCGCATCAATAGGTTGACCAGGGTGGTCTTGCCGGCTCCGGTCGGGCCGACGATGGCCACCGTGCTGCCCGCGGCCACGCTCAGCGACAGGTCCTCGATCACCGGCACCCCGGGCCGGTAGCCGAAGCTGACGTCACGAAACTCCACCCGTCCGCGCGGATCCGCGTCGCGCGCACCCGGGCCCCACAACGGGGTAGACGGCGCCGGGGGTTCTTCGGGCTCGTCGAGGAATGCGAACACCCGCTCGGCGCTGGCGGCGCCGGACTGCAGGGCGTTGAACATCGAGGCCAGATTCCCCACCGGTTGATTGAACTGTCGGACGTAGGCGATGAACGCCTGAATGCTGCCGAGCGTGATCTGCCCGGTGGCCACCTGAAAGCCGCCGATCACCGCGACCGCGACATAGCCGAGGTTGGCGATCAGCCCCGTCGCCGGGGCGATCAAACCCGAGAAGAACTGGGCCCCGAACCCGGCCCGGTACAACTCGTCGTTGCAGTCGTCGAACCGCTGTTGCGCCCAGTCGCGGTGGCCGAACGTCCGCACCAGGGTGAAGCCGCTGTAGGTCTCCTCCAGGTGGGCATTGAGTCGCCCGGTGGCCGCCCACTGCGCGGCGAACAGTCGTTGTGAGCGCCGGGTGATCGACCGGACCGCCAACAGCGTCACCGGCACTCCGGCCACGGTGATCAACGCCAGCAGCGGCGAGATGGACAGCATCATGGCCAGCACCACCAGCACGGTCAGCACCGAGGAGAACAGTTGACTGACCGTCATCGACACCGATGTCGCGGTGTTGTCCACGTCGTTGGTGACCCTGCTCAAGAGCTCGCCGCGCCGCTGGGTGTCGAAATAGCGCAGGGGAAGCCGGTGCAGTTTGTCTTCGACGTCGCGGCGCAGCGCCCGCATAGTGCGCTGCAGGATGACGTTGAGCAGCCGTGCCTGTGTCCAGACCATCAGCGCCGCAATCAGATACAGGCCCATCGCCAGCGCCAGAGTGCGCGCCACCGCGGCGAAGTCGACCCCGGCGCCGGGAACCAGGTCCATCCGCGAGAGCATCTCGGCGTAGGTGCCGCGGCCGGCGGCGCGGGCCTGTTCGACGGCCTGCGCCTTGGTGATGCCGGCCGGCAGGCTGCGGCCGATGATGCCGTTGAACACCAGATCGGTGGCGTGACCGAGAATCCGCGGCCCGGCCACACCGAGCGCGATACCCCCCAGCGACAGGCTGATGACCGCCGCGACCAGCCGGCGCTGCGGGCCCATCCGGCGGGCCAGACGCAATGCGGTCGGCCAGAAGTTCGCGGCCCGTGTCGTCGGGGCGCCCACGGGTGCGCTCACAGGCCACCGGCCCCAGCGGTCACCGACTGAGATTCGGCGAACTCGGCATAGGTGGGGCAGTCGGCCAGCAGTTCCCGGTGGGTTCCGGTGCCGACCACCCGGCCGTCGTCGAGGACGACCACCTGATCGGCCTGGGTGACGGTCGAGATCCGCTGCGCCACGATGATCACCGTGGCATCGACGGCCACCTCACGCAGGGCCTCGCGCACCCGGGCGTCGGTGCGGGTGTCCAGGGCAGAGAACGCGTCGTCGAACAGATAGATCGAGGGCCGCCGGATCACCGCCCGGGCGATCGCGAGGCGTTGACGCTGTCCGCCGGACAGGTTGATCCCGCCCTGGGCCACCGGCATCGCCAGCCCATCGGGGTGCGCCGCCACGAAATCGTCGGCGGCGGCCACCCGCAGTGCCTCCCACATCTGCTCGTCGCTCAGGGTTGCCCCCGACGCGGTGCCGTAGCGCAGGTTGTCGGCGACCGTGCCGGAGAACAGGTAGCCGCGTTGCGGCACCAGACCGATGCCCGACCACAGCTCCTCGGGGTCGCGGTCGCGCACGTCCACGCCGTCGATGAGCACGGCGCCCTCGGTCACGTCGCGCAGCCTGCAGAGCAGCGTGACCAGGGTGGATTTGCCCGATCCGGTGGAGCCGACCACCGCGGTGGTGGTGCCCGGCCGTGCGGTCAGGGACACCTCGGACAGCACCGAGCGGTCGGCGCCGGGGTAACGGAAGCCGACGCCGTGCAGCCGGACCTCGCCGGTACGGGAGGCCGGGACCACCGGCTGGGTCGGGGGTTTGATGGTCGGTTCGGTGGACAGCACCGCGGTGATCCGTTCGGCGCAGACCGCGGCGCGGGGCACGATCGCCAGCACCATGGTGGCCATCAGCACCGCCATCAGGATCTGCATGAAGTAGGACAGGAACGCGATCAGCGACCCGACCTGCATCTGTCCGGCGTCGATGCGCAGCGCGCCGAACCAGATCAGCGCGACGCTGGAGGCGTTGATGATCAGCGTGGTGGTGGGCAGCATCAGTACCTGCAGGTTCCCGACAGTCAGCGAGGCGTCCGACAGCGCCGTGTTGGCCTGCGCGAACCGGTCTCGCTCGAAGGGCTCGCGGGCGAACGCGCGGATCACCCGGATGCCGGTGAGCTGGTCGCGCAGCACCCGGTTGATGTTGTCGATCAGCATCTGCATGCGCCGGAACAGCGGCAGCATCCGCGACACGATCAGGTAGTTGGCCAGCGCCAGCACCGGCACGCTGACAGCCAGCAGCCAGGCCAGGCCGGCGTCCTGGTGTACCGCCATCAGCACCCCGCCGACGCTCATGATCGGCGCGGTGACCAGCGTGGTGGCGCCCAGCTGCACGATCAGCTGGATCTGGCGGACGTCGTTGGTGGTGCGGGTCAACAGGGTAGGCGCCCCGAAGCGGGTGGTCTCACGCTCGGAGAACCGGATCACCTGGGCGAACACCGCCCGGCGCAGGTCACGTCCGAACCCGGTCCCGGTGCGGGCGCCGAAGTAGACCGCGGCGACGGCGCACAGCATCTGCAGGCCGGTGACGCCGAGCATCACCGCGCCCAGCCGGACGATGATGGCGGTGTCGCCGCGGACCACGCCTTCGTCGATGATCGTGGCGTTGACGGTCGGCAGGTACAGCGACGCCAGCGTGCTGATCAGCTGTAGTGCCATCACCGCCGCGATCGGCCGGCGGTAAGGCCTGAGGTAGCAGCGCAGCAGCGCCAGAAGCATGGGGTTACTGTCGCACACCCGTGCGGTCGCGGCGTTGCTGTGGCGAGACAGGGCGACACAAACCGACTGGTCACCGCGCCGTCGTGGTTGACGGGCAGCGGTGCCGCTACAGTGCATCGTGTGCGGCTCAAACTGACGGTCCCGGCCCTTGCGGCCGCTGCCCTGATTCCGATGGTCGGCGGCTGTTCTGACTCCGACTCACCTGAAGCTCAAGGCGGCAGCCAGTCCGCGTCGCCGACGGCCGAGCAGAGCAACCACGGCCCGTCGTTCCCGCAGTGCGGCGGTGTCAGTGACGAGACGATGGCCAACCTGACCCGGGTGTCCGGCCTGGTCAGCACCGCCCAGAACTCGGTGGGCTGCCAGTGGCTGCTGCGCGGCGGCATCATGGGCCCGCACTTCTCCTTCTCCTGGTACCGCGGCAGCCCCATCGGCCGCGAGCGCAAGACCGAGGAGGTGTCGCGGACCTCGGTCGAGGACATCAACATCGACGGCCACAGCGGATTCATCGCGATCGGCACCGCCCCGACGATGGGCGACAACCTGTGTGAGGTCGGCATCCAATTCAAAGATGACTTCATCGAGTGGTCGGTGAGCTTCGCTCAGAAGCCGTTCCCGGATCCCTGCGACGTCGCCAAAGAGCTGACGCGCCAGTCGATTGCGAACTCCAAATGAGTCGCCGGATTGTAGCCACCGCGGCCGCGGTGTTGGCAGTGTTGGTCAGCCTGACGGGTTGCTCCCGTGAGGTGGCCGGCACCGCCGTCAAGGCCGGCGCGGGCGACACGAAGCGCAACAACAACTCCGAGCGGCAGTACCCGAACCTGCTCAAGGAGTGCGAGGTGCTGACCACCGACATTCTGGCCAAGACGGTGGGCGCGGACCCGCTGGACATCCAGAGCACGTTCGTCGGCGCCATCTGCCGCTGGCAGGCCGCCAACCCGGCCGGGCTGATCGACATCACCCGGTTCTGGTTCGAGCAGGGCAGTCTGGACAACGAACGCAAGGTCGCGGAGTTCCTGAAGTATCAGATCGAGAACAAGACCATCGTGGGCGTGCCCTCGATCGTGATGCGCCCGTCCGACCCGAACGGCTCCTGCGGGGTCGCCAGCGACGCCGCCGGGGTGGTCGGCTGGTGGGTCAACCCGCAGGCACCCGGGATCGACGCGTGCGAGCAGGCGCTGAAGCTGATGGAACTGACGCTCGCCACCAACTCCTGAGTCCGGGGCGCGGGGCTAGGGCGCCGTATGCCCTCCGCCGGCCAGCTCCCGCAGTTCGGTAACGGCCTGCGTTGCCGTCGGCGCGCTGTCGGGGTCGATCAGTGACTGGATCATCAGGCCCAGCACCATCGCCAGTGCGACTGGCCCGCCCATCTCCGAACGCGCGCGTTGCTGGCCTTCGGCCAGGCGTACGCGCAGTTCGTCATTGCGCTGGGCCTGCACAATCGCCTCCAGATGCGAGGTCCACAGTGCCTTGTCGGTGGTGAAGGACTCGAGTACCGCCTGCCACCGCTCCACCGCCGTGGCCGACTGCCCATCCGGCGACATGCGGGCGTCGAGTTCGTCGAGTTCTTCGAAGAGGGCCTGAACCAGAAGCCGCTCGCGGCTGCCGAAGTGATAGCCGATGGCGGCGTGGCTGACACCGGCCGCCGCGGCGATGTCGCGCACCGTCGTATTCGCCCAGCCCCGCTCGACGAGGCAGCGCTTGGCGCCTTCCAGCAGATCCTCACGGTTGCCCATAGATGCAGGTTAGCCAGGTTGTAGGCGGTTGCACAAATGGTTTGACCAATTGGATTGACCATATGGTCAAATCGGAGGTACGGTACCGAGACCAAGCGCACGACACCCCGTCGGCGCGGCTGAGTCAGGAGGTGCCCGACATGGCGCATGAAGTTGTCGAGCGGGTCGAGAAGATCGCCACCCAGTTGGCCGGGACCGCGGACGACAGCGAACGCCTCGGCAAGCTCTCCGAGGAGTCAGTGGCTCTGATCCGCCAGGCCGGCGTGATGCGGATGCTGCAGCCGACTGATTTCGGCGGGTACGCGGCCCATCCGCGCGATTTCGCCGAGGCGGTCATGGCGGTGGCGAAGCACTGCGGGTCCACCGGCTGGGTGTGCGGCGTCGGGGGAGTGCATCCCTGGGAGATGGCGCTGATGGACCGCCGGCTGCAAGCCGAGATCTGGGCCGAGGATCCCGATACGTGGATCGCGTCGCCGTATGCCGCGCAAGGCGTAGCGACTCCGGTCGAGGGCGGCTATCGGTTGACCGGGCGGTGGAACTTCTCCTCGGGCACCGATCACTGCAGCTGGATCTTCCTGGGCGCCCGCGTCGGTGGCGTTGACGGGGTGCCCCCGAAGGTGCTGCATGTCGTCTTGCCGCGCGCCGACTACACCATCGTCGACGACTCTTGGGACGTCATCGGCCTGTCGGGCACCGGCAGCAAGGACATCATCGTCGACGGCGCCTTCATCCCGGACTACCGCACCATCGACTTCGCCCACGTCGCCTCCGGCGCCGGCGCCGCCGAGGCGGCCGGGCGCACCGAGACGCTCTACAAGCTGCCGTTCTGGACGATGTTCCCGCTCGGGATCACGGCCGCGCTCATCGGGATCACCGAAGGTGCACTGGCCGCGCATCTGGACTATCAGCGCGACCGGGTGGCCGCCACCGGCACCAAGATCAAAGACGACCCGTATGTGCTGTACGCGATCTCGGAGGCCGCCGCTGAGATCGCCGCCTCCCGCCTGCAACTCCTGGACGGCATCAGCAGAATGTACGACCTCGCCGATGCGGGCAAGGAGATCAGCTTCGAAGATCGCTCGCTGGTGCGGCGCAACCAGATTCGCTGTGCCTGGCGGGCCGTTGCCGCCGCCGACGCCATCTTCGCCCGCTCCGGGGGTAACGCCGCGCGCCGGAACAACCCGCTGCAGCGGTTCTGGCGCGATGCCCACGTCGGTCTGGGGCATGCCATCCAAACCCCGGGCACGATCTATCACTCCAGTGCCCTGACGGTCATGGGGGTCGAGCCGCCGCCGGCGTTGCGGGCGATGATCTGAGTCTCGCCGGACCGACCAGCTACCGCGGCACGTGAAAGTCCACCAGCGCGACTGACCCCAGCTCCACGTCCGCCCAGCTGCCGGTGACGTGCAGGACGGCGATACCCGAGGTTGGGTACTTCGCCGAGACCTGTTGCGCTACGGCGCTGTCGGTGCCGGGTCCGGCCAGTCCCAGCGCGACGCTCGACATGGCCGGCTCGTGACCGATCACCAGCAGGGTGCCGACGTCGTCGCCGACGGTGTTGATCGTCGCGATCACGGTTCCGGGCGTCGCGTCGTAGAGATCATCGACATAGCGCACCGGCGCGGCCAGCGCGGTCCGCGCGTAGGTCTGTCGGGTGCGGGTGGCGGTCGAACACAGCACAGCATCCACGGCCGGTGCGTGGGCTCGCAGCCAGTCCCCGGCCAGCCCGGCCTCCCGGATCCCGCGCGGGGCCAATGGCCGCTCACGGTCGGCTGCCCCGGGTGGATAGTCCGACTTGGCGTGCCGCAACAGAATCAGGGTGCGCTGAGTAGTCACCTGCTCCAGCGTAGGGGGCCGCCCTGCCGGTGCAGAAGTGCCGGATGTGACGCATGAGTCCTGACCGTGCCGCGGGCTTGCGGACCTGCCGAGCGAGGTCCGCGAGCTTGTCGGTGACCGGCCATACACTCGCGATGCCTGAGTGACGGACCGGCGGAAAGGGACAGGACGGACATGCGATTCGTGCACACCGCCGACTGGCAGCTCGGCATGACCCGGCACTTTCTGGCCGGCGACGCCCAGCCGCGGTACTCGGCGGCCCGGCGCGACGCGGTGGCCGGGCTGGGGGCGCTGGCGAAGGAGACGGGTGCGGAATTCGTCGTCGTCGCCGGCGATGTATTCGAGGACAATCAGCTCGCGCCGGAGGTCATCAGCCAGTCCCTGGAAGCCATGCGCACCATCGGGATCCCGGTCTATCTGCTTCCGGGAAATCACGATCCGCTCGACGCGGGGTCGGTGTACACCAGCGCGTTGTTCACCGCCGAGTGCCCCGACAACGTGATGGTGCTCGACACCGCCGGCGTGCACCAGGTGCGCCCCGGCCTGGAGATCGTCGCCGCGCCGTGGCGCTCCAAACGTCCCACCGCCGACCTGACCGCGGCTGCGCTTGACGGCCTGCCTGCCGATGGCACCATCCGGGTCCTGGTCGCCCACGGCGGCGTCGACGCCCTGGACCCCGACCCCGGCAACCCGGCACTGATTCGGCTGGCCGGCCTGCAGGCCGCCCTGTCCCGCGGGGTGATCCACTACGTCGCCCTGGGGGACAAGCACTCCCGCACCCAGGTCGGGGAGACGGGCCGTATCTGGTATTCCGGATCGCCGGAGGTCACCAACTTCGACGACATCGAATCCGACCCCGGCCACGTGCTGGTGGTCGACATCGACGAGGCCGACGGCGCCATTCGCGTGGACTCCCGCCACGTCGGCCGGTGGCGGTTCATGACGCTGCACCGCCAGCTCGACACCGGCCGCGACGTCACCGACCTGGACATCAACCTCGACCAGCTGCCGGACAAGGAACGCACGGTGGTTCAGCTGGCCCTGACCGGTTCGCTCAGCGTCACCGACCGGGCCGCCCTCGACGTCTGCCTGGACCGGTATTCGCGGCTGTTCGCCTGGGTGGGCACCTGGAAGCGTCACACCCACCTGGTGGTGGTGCCCGCTGACGGGGAATTCACCGACCTCGGAATCGGCGGTTTCGCCGCCGATGCGGTCGAGGAACTGGTCGCCACCGCGCGCGGCGACGACACTGGTGCCGCCGATGACGCTCACGCAGCGCTGGCGCTGCTGCTGCGCTTGGTCGATCGGGGAGTGGCATGAGACTGCACCGGTTGGTGCTGACCAACTACCGCGGTGTGGCGCATCGCGAGATCGACTTCCCCGACCACGGCGTGGTGGTGGTGTGCGGCGCCAACGAGATCGGCAAATCCTCGATGATCGAGGCGCTGGACCTGTTGCTGGAGTCCAAGGACCGTTCAGCCAAGAAGGACGTCAAGCAGGTCAAGCCCACCCACGCCGACGTCGGAGCTGAGGTCACCGCGGAGATCAGCACGGGCCCATACCGTTTCGTGTATCACAAGCGCTTCCACAAGGCGCCCCGGACGCAACTGACCATCCTGGAGCCGCGCCGCGAGCAGCTCACCGGAGACGAGGCGCACGACCGGGTCCGCGCCATGCTGGACGAGACCATGGACACCGGTCTCTGGCAGGCCCAGCGGGTGCTGCAGGCGTCGTCGACCGCGGCGGTCGACTTGTCCGGATGCGATGCGCTGTCGCGGGCTCTGGACATCGCGGCCGGCGACACCGCCTCTCTCAGCGGAACCGAGCCCGTTCTCATCGAGCGAATCGAGGCCGAGTACGCGCGCTACTTCACCGGGACCGGGCGCCCCACCGGGGAGTGGTCGGCGGCCATCGCCGCGCTGGCTGCAGCCGACGCCGAGGTAGCGCGCTGCACTGAGCTGCTCGCCGAAGTGGACGACCGGGTGCACCGTCACGCCGAGCTGTCCGCGCGGTTGGCGGGGTTGACCGACGAGCAGGCCGCCGCGGACGCCCGGCTCAACGCAGCGCAGGCCGCCAGCACCGCGATCGAAGAGTTGCGCGGCAGGCTTCACGATGCGCAGTTGGTGGCCACCGCGGCCAAAGCCACCAGCGCCGCGACCGAAAGCGCTCAAGCCGAGCGGCGCCGCCAGCGTGAAGACCTCGAAGCACGAGCGGCCGCGATCGCCCTGCTGGACACCGAGATCGACGCCGCCGCCGAGGCGGCGGCCGCCGCCGACACCGAAACGGCTGCGGCAGATGCCGCCGCGGCCGAAGCCGCACAAGCGTTGGTGGTCGCCACCGAGCGGGCGGCCTGCGCGCGCCGAGTCGTCGATCAGCTCGCCGCTCGCGACGAGGCAGACCGGCTCCCCCACCGACTCGCCCGCCTTGATGACACCGAAGGCCAGCTCGCCGTCGTGGCGGCTGAGCTCGCGCAGATCGTCGTGACCGAGCCGATGCTGCGCCGGATCGAAGAGGCGTCGGCGGCCTGCGATCGCAGTGAGGCGTCACTGGCCGCGATCTCGGCGACCCTGGAGCTCACCGCGATCGCCGACGTCGACCTGGTGATCGCCGGCGATCCCACGGCCCTGCCCGGCGGTCAGAGCTGGTCGGCCACCGTCACCGACGGCCTGGAGGTCGATGTGCCCGGCCTGCTGCGGGTACGTGTCCGCCCCGGAGACACCGCGCGCGAGGCCGGCGTCAAACATGCTGCGGCACAGACTGAACTTGCCGATGCTCTGGCGGCGGCAGGAGTGTGCGATCTGGCGCAGGCACGCGACGCCGACCAGCGGCGCCGCGACCTGCAGGGCAGCCGCGACCAGTTGACCGCCACCCTGGCCGCCTTGCGCGGTGGCGACGACGTCGAGGAGTTGCGCACCCGGCTGACGCGACTGCGCGGGGAGTGCGGCGAGATCCCCGCCGGGATGACCCCGGAGCAGGCCCGCGCCGAGCGCGACGAGGCCGAGGCGTTGCGGGCGCAGGCTGACGCCGACTGTGAAGTCCTGCGCCGAGCCGCCCAGGAAGCCGCCGCGCGGCGCACGGAGGCCGCCACGCGGCTGACGCTGTTGCGGGAAAAGGTGGCCGCGCAACGCACTGAGCTGGAGGCGGTCAGCCAGCGTCTCGCAGCACAGCGGGCCACGGTCAGCGATGACGAGCTGGCTGCTACCGCCGCCGCTAATGAGCAGGCATTGCGCACCGCCGAGCAGCGCGTGACCGAGCTGTCCCAGCAGCTGGGCGCCGCCGCCCCCGAGGCGATCGACACCGAACTCGCCGCAGCGCAGACCGCGGCCCAGGATCTGCGGGCTCAGCACGCCGAGACCGCCCGCGCACTGCACGAGGTGGAGGTCGAGCTCGCCGTGTTCGGCACCCAGGGCCGGCGGGGGCAGCTCGACGCGGCACAGATCGCGCGGGCACACGCTGCGGCCGAACATGATCGGGTCGGCCGCCGGGCACGAGCGGCGGCGCTGCTGCGATCCACGATGTTCCGCCACCGCGACGACACCCGCCGGCGTTACGTCGAGCCGTTCCGCGCAGAGATCCAGCGGCTGGGTGCGCACGTCTTCGGCAACGATTTCGAAGTCGAGGTCGACACCGACCTGAAGATCTGCGCCCGCACCTTAGGTGGCCGCACGGTTCCCTACGAGTCGCTGTCCGGCGGCGCCAAAGAACAACTGGGCATCCTGACCCGACTGGCCGGGGCGGCGCTGGTGGCCAAGGAGGACAGTGTCCCGGTGGTGATCGACGACGCGCTCGGCTTCACCGACCCGGATCGGCTGCAGAAGATGGGTGCGGTGTTCGACGCGGTGGGCTCACACGGGCAGGTGATCGTGTTGACCTGCAGCCCGGATCGCTACGGCAGCATCACAGATGCCCACCGCATCGACCTGAGTGCCTGAGGCCGGGCCTACACGTTCGGTGTGCCGGGGGTCCGGCGGCGTCCTCAGTCCTTCATGAACCCGATCACGGTGTAGTCCAGATCCGCCAGCCCCGGCGCCCCGAAGTTCGCCAGCGAACTGCGCACCGCGACGTTGCCGGTGGTCTGAATCAGCGGCAGGCTGAAGCCCTCAGCCCACAACAGGCTGTCGACTTCGTTGGCCCGGGCTCGCGCCACCGCGGGGTCGAGCGCCTCCAGCGTCTCTTCGATCTTGGCATCGATGGCGGGGCTGCCGATCTTGCCGAAGTTGGCCTCACCGTAGGAGGCCGAGATCTGGGTCAGTCCGGCCAGCGGGAAAGCATCACCGACCCAACTGAATTGGGCGATGTCAAAGTCGCCGACATTGACATAGTCGGTGAAGAAGCCGCCCCCGGCCTTGGCGTCCAGCTGAAGCTTGACCCCGATCTGGGCCAGGTTGTGCTGGGCGACCTGGGCGAACTGGCGGGTGCTCGAGGCGTCGTAGAACAGGTGACGGATCACCAGCGGACGGCCGTCTTTCTCGCGGAACTTCCCGTTGAGTCGCCACCCCAGCTCGTCGAGTTCGCGTGCGGCGCGCTCCGGGTCGTAGGCCACCACGGCACTGTTGTCCTGGTAGCCCTCCTGGCCCGCGACGTAGATGTGGTTGTTCAGCGGCACCGGGTCGGCGGTCAGGCCGCGCTGGGTCACCTTGGCGATCGTGGAGCGGTCGATGCCGCGCATGACCGCCAGCCGCAGCGCCTTGTCGGACAGGATGGCGCCGGGCGCCCCGTTGAAGGTGAAGTGGCTCCAGGCCGGGGTCGGCGCCCGGCGGATGGCGATGCCCTCGGTTCGCCGCGCGATCGTCAACTGATCCAGGGTGGCCACCCCGGTGGCGTCGATGGTGTGGTTCTGCAGCGCCGGCATCCGGGCGGCCTCGTCGAGCACCAGGTAGGTGATGGTGTCCAGCTTCGGGCGCTTACCCCACCAGGCGGGGTTGCGGGTCAAGGTGATTCGCTGGCTGGTGCGGTCCAGCCTCGACAGGACGAACGGCCCGGCCGAGGGACCCGGCCTGCTCAGTTGAGCCTTGTTGAAGGTCTCCGGATCGGAGGTCATGCTGGCCGGCAGCAGCATGGAGTTGCCCGCGAACATGCCCCGCCACTCCGCGTAGGGCTTGGCGAAGCGCATCACGGCCTGCCGGTCGTCGACGCCGCGGGTCACCGCGGCGACGCGCTCGGCGCCGTTGGTGGTCGCGATGGCGTAGCTGCTGTCGGCGCCGCTGGTGGCATGGATCTGGCTGGCGATATCTTTCCAGGTGAGCGGCGTCCCGTCGCTCCAGACCGCTTTCGGGTTGATGGTGTAGGTGACCACCTGGGGGTTGGTGCTGGTCAGCTCCACACTGGTGAAGTAGTCGGTGTCCACTGTCGCCGAGCCGTCCGGCCCGATGATGAACGCCCGCGGCATGGTGGCCTTGAGCATGGCGGCGTTCTCGGCGAGGTTGCCGTCGATGTGCAGCGGGTTGAAGTTCGGCGGGAACTGCGTCATCGACAGCCGCAGGTTGCCGCCGTCACGCAGTTTCGCCGGGTCCTGCGGGTTGATGTCGCTGGCGGTCCCGACCGCGGCGGCGCCCTCTGGCGCGGTGATGTCGACTGCCGCGCACCCGCTCAGCGCCAGGCCCAGTGCCAGGAGCGCCGCGAGATTCCGCTGACGCAGGCGGCCACTCGCACTTTTGCTGCGTGAGCGCGATCTCGCGGAGAACGGACTCATGAGTTCACCACCGGTTGTGGCACCGCTGCCAGCAGGCGTCGGGTGTAGTCGTGCTGCGGATCGCCGAATACCTGATCCGCCTCGCCCTGTTCGACGATCTCCCCGGCGAACATCACCGCGACCCGGTGCGCCAGGTGTTTGACCACCGAAAGGTCATGCGAGACAAACAGGTAGGACAGCCCGAACTGCTGTTGCAGATCCAGCAGCAGGTTGATGATGCCGGCCTGAATCGAAACATCGAGAGCGGACACCGGCTCGTCCAGTGCGAGGATCTTCGGCTGTAACGCCAGGGCCCGGGCGATGCCGATCCGCTGCTTCTGCCCGCCGGAGAACTCCGAGGGGTAGCGCAGGGCGTCGCCGCGGCGCAGACCCACCAGCTCCAAGAGTTCGGCGACCCGAGCATGAATGGCGACTTTGTCGGACCCATTGGCGCGCAGTGGTTCTGCCAGCACCTCGAAGACCGGCAGCCGTGGATCCAGTGAAGCGACCGGATCCTGGAACACCACCTGCAGGTCACGCCGCAGGGCGCGACGCCCATCGCGTTTCAACGTCGCGACGTCGGTGCCGAGCACTTCGATCGACCCGGCCTGGGGCGCAGCCAGTTCCAGGATCTGGTGCAAGGTGGTGGATTTGCCCGAGCCGGATTCGCCGACGATTCCCAGCGTGCGGCCCTGCTGCAACTCGAAACTCACGCGAGAGACCGCGCGCACCTCACCGGCGCGCCGCCGCAGCACGCCCTTGGTCAGCGGATAGGTCTTGACCAGGTCGCGCACCCGCAGGACGGTGGGTGCCTCCCCGGTGGCCGCAGCGCTGACTTCGGTGCGCACGCCATAGATGTCGGCGGCACTGCGCCCGACGACCTGGTCGGTGTGAATACATGCCGCCGCATGGTTGTCCCCGACGCTAAGCAGGTCCGGCTCGGCGAGCAGGCAGTCATCCGCGGCCAACGGGCAGCGCGGGGCGAAGGGACACCCGGCATCGACCCCGGCCGTCAATGCCGGCGGTGCGCCCGGGATGGGCACCAACCGGGTACCCTGCGGGGCGTCCAGGCGGGGCACCGAACCCAACAGGCCCACCGTGTAGGGCATTCGCCGGTCGGCGTAGAGGGCCTCGACCGGTGCGGCCTCGACCACCCGGCCGGCATACATCACCAGTGCCCGGTCAGCGAATTCGGCGACCACCCCGAGGTCGTGGGTGATGATCAGCACCCCGGCGCCGGTCACGTCCCGCGCGGTCTTGAGGACCTCGAGGATCTGGGCCTGCACCGTGACGTCCAGCGCGGTGGTGGGCTCGTCGCAGATGAGCAGGTCCGGGTCACAGGCGATGGCGATGGCGATCACCACCCGTTGCCGCTCGCCGCCGGAAAGCTCGTGCGGAAACGCCCGCGCCCGCTGCTGCGGCTGGTTGATCCCGACCAGCTCCAGCAGCTCGACCGCGCGCCGGCGCGCCGCGGCGCGGCCCACCTTGGGCTGATGCACCTCGATGGCCTCGGCGATCTGATCGCCCACGGTGTACACCGGCGTCAGTGCCGACATCGGGTCCTGGAACACCATTCCGATCGAGGCGCCGCGGAACTTCGACATCGCGGTGTCGCCCAGCCCGATCAGCTGCGTGCCGTGTAGCCGGACTGAGCCGGACACCTGCGCATGCTCGGGCAGCAGTCCCATCACGGCCATCGCCGCCGCGGATTTCCCCGAGCCCGATTCACCCACCATCGCGACCACTTCGCCGGCGGCCACCTGATAGCTGACGCCGCGTACCGCACGCACCGCGTCGGGACCGGAGCCGAATGTCACGGCCAGGTCGGACACTTCAAGCAGCGTGCTCACCGGCGGCCCCTCAACGTTGCGGCATCGGGGTCCAGGGCGTCGCGCAGGCCGTCCCCGGCGAGGTTCGCGCAGACCAGAATGGTGATCAGCACCCCGGCCGGGAACAAGAAGACCCACGGGAAGGTGATGGCTGACGCGGTCCCGTCGGCGATCAGGGTGCCCAGCGAGACGTCGGGCGGTTGGATGCCGAAACCCAGGTAGCTCAAGCCGGTTTCAGCGAGGATCGCCATTGCGACGTTGAGTGCGGTGTCGATGATCAGAATGGACGCCACGTTGGGCACCACGTGGTCGATGATGATGCGTCGGCTGGAGACGCCCATATACCGTGCGGCTCGGATGAATTCACGCTCTCGCAGGCTCATAGTCAGCCCGCGCACCATGCGGGCGCTGATCATCCAGCTGAACCCGGCCAGCAGCAGCACCAGCAGCGCGATGTTGCCGCTGTTCTTGGTGCGCGGAGTGATGATCGCGATCAGGATGAAGGCCGGCACCACCAGCAGCAGGTCGACCAGCCACATCAGCACCCGGTCGCGCCATCCGCCGAAATACCCCGAGATGGCTCCCACCGTCGCGGCGATCACGGTGGAGATCAGCGCCACGCACACCCCGATCAGCATCGACTTCTGCATGCCGCGCAGGATCTGGGCCAGCAGATCTTGACCCAACCCGTTAGTGCCCAGCCAATGTCGAGCGCCCGGCGGAACCAGCAGCGCGTCGTAGTCCAAATCGGTGTAGGAGTAGGGCAGCAGGCCCGGCAGCGTGTAGCAGCCGATGAACATCACCGCCAGCAGTCCCAATGCGGCGACCGCGCTACGGCTGCGCAGGAACCGGCGCAGCACCAGGGTGCGCCGCGAGGCGAACTCGATCTCGGTCATGACACCCGCACCCGCGGGTCGAGCAACGCGTAGATGACGTCGGAGAGCAGTCCGGCCAGCAGTACCACCGCGCCGGAGAACACCGTGATGGCCGCGACGATATTGGTGTCCTGGGTGGCCACACCCTGCACCACCCATTCGCCCATGCCGTGCCAGCCGAAGATCTTCTCGACGAACACCGCCCCGGTGACCAGGCCGGCCACCCCGTAGGCGAACAGTGTCGCCATCGGAATCAGCGCGGTGCGCAGACCGTGCTTGAACAGTGCACGACGTCGCGTCAGCCCCTTGGCCCGAGCGGTGCGGATGAAGTCCTGGCCGAGCACGTCGAGCATCGCGTTGCGCTGGTAGCGGCTGAAGCTGGCGGCCGCGCCCAGTGCCAGCGTCAGTGACGGCAAGACCAGGTGTTGCAGCCGATCGGCCAACCCGGGCCAGAAGCCGGTGACCAGCCCGGGGGAGGTCTCGCCGGTGTAGTCGAACAGCTGGGCGCCCAGCGCCCAGTTCACCCGCAGGGCGCTGAGGATCACCAGATTGGCCAGCACGAAGGTCGGCACCGACAGCACCAGCAGCGCCGCCATGGTGATCACCCGGTCCGAGAGCCGGTATTGGCGTACCGCACCCCAGGCGCCGGCCACCACGCCGATCACGGTGCCAGCCAGCGAGCCGACCACCAGCAGGCGCAGGCTGACGCCGACGCGGCGGCCCAGTTCTCCCGAAACCGGCTGGCCGGTGACCGTGACGCCGAAATCGCCGCGCACCGCGTGGGAGGCCCAGTGCGCGTAACGCAGCGGAATGGGCTTATCCAAGCCCAGTTCGGCGGCTTTGGCGTCGATCACGGCCTGCGGCGGCCTCGGGTTGCGCTGCATGAGGCTGTCCAGCGGCGCGAAGGCCAACGAGGTCAGGCAGAACGTCAGAAACGAGGCCAGGCCCAGCAGCACCAGGTAGTTCAGCGCCCGCCCGGCCAGAAACCGCGTCATGGCCCACAGGGTAGAGGTCTACCGCCTGCCCGCGCCGGATGCGTCGTGCCGGTGAGCGTGCGTGTCGGTGGGTGACACACCGGCGAAAGAATCCCCGCTGATTTTTACCCGTGAAAACTTCGGAGTCCTTCATTAAGCTCCGCTCGACTCCGACAGCTCTACTCCACAACGAAAGAGAGAACTAGTGACCGTCACCGACGACTACTTGGCGAACAACGCGGAATACGCGAAGACGTTCAATGGTCCGTTGCCCATGCCGCCGAGCAAGCACGTCGCGATCGTGGCCTGCATGGACGCTCGCCTGGACGTCTACCGTCTGCTGGGCCTCAACGAAGGCGAGGCACACACCATCCGCAACGCAGGTGGTGTCGTTTCAGACGACGCGATCCGCTCCCTGGCGATCAGCCAGCGGCTGTTGGGCACCCGCGAGATCATCCTGATCCACCACACCGACTGCGGAATGCTGACCTTCACCGACGACGACTTCAAGCGTTCCATCCTCGAAGAGACCGGCATCCGCCCGACCTGGTCGGCTGAGGCGTTCCCGGACGAGGTCGAGGACGTCCGGCAGTCGCTGCGGCGGGTCCAGGCCAGCCCGTTCATCACGGCGACCACCTCGCTGCGGGGGTTCGTCTTCGACGTGGCCACCGGCAAGCTCAACGAAGTCACGCTGTAACCGGCGCCACCCGCCCCGCCTCGGGTGGGTGACGTGCCATCCGGCCACACGGGCCCCTGCTGCGCGGCAGGGGCCCGTGTGCGTACCGGGGGGCGCTCCGGAGCCACTTTGACAGCGACACCGTGCGGCTGGTTGCATGGCCAGCAATACCAATAAATTATGGTAAGTCTCACCAAGATTATCGGGTATCCCTGGCAAGGAAGTCATGACCAGTAACGTCACCGCGGCCCCCGAGGCCGCCACGGCCGGGCAGTATCAGCTCACGCATCTGCGCACGCTGGAGGCCGAGGCCATCCACATCATCCGGGAGGTGGCGGCGGAGTTCGAGCGTCCGGTACTGCTGTTCTCCGGCGGTAAGGACTCGATCGTCATGCTGCATCTGGCCGTCAAGGCGTTCGCGCCGGGCCGGCTGCCGTTCCCGGTGATGCATGTCGACACCGGTCACAACTTCGAAGAGGTCATCGCCGCGCGCGACGAGCTGGTCGCGGCGACCGGGGTCCGGCTGGTGGTCGCGTCGGTGCAAGACGACATCGACGCCGGACGGGTGGTCGACGACGGGCCGTCGCGCAACCCGCTGCAGACCGTCACCCTGCTGCGGGCGATTCGCGAGAACAAGTTCGACGCCGCGTTCGGCGGTGCTCGTCGTGACGAGGAGAAGGCCCGCGCCAAGGAGCGGGTGTTCAGCTTCCGTGACGAGTTCGGCCAGTGGGACCCCAAGGCCCAGCGGCCCGAGCTGTGGAACCTCTACAACGGCCGGCATCGGGCGGGCGAGCACATCCGGGCGTTCCCGCTGTCCAATTGGACCGAGTTCGACATCTGGTCCTACATCGGCGCCGAGGAAATCACCTTGCCGTCCATCTATTTTGCGCATCAGCGCAAGGTGTTCCGGCGCGACGGGATGCTGCTGGCCGACCACGAGTTCCTGCGTCCCGTCGACGGTGAAGAGGTGTTTGAGACCTCGGTCCGATTCCGCACCGTCGGAGACGTCACCTGCACCGGTTGCGTGGAGTCCACGGCGGCCACCGTCCAAGAGGTGATCGACGAAACTGCGGTGTCCCGGCTGACCGAGCGGGGGGCGACTCGCGCCGACGACCGGATCTCCGAAGCAGGCATGGAAGACCGCAAGAGGCAGGGGTATTTCTGATGGGCGCGGCAACCACGCTGCTTCGAATCGCCACGGCCGGGTCGGTCGACGACGGCAAGTCCACGCTGATCGGCCGCCTGCTGTTCGACTCCAAGGCCGTCATGGAGGACCAGCTGGCCTCGGTCGAGCGCACGTCCCGGGAGCGCGGCAACGACTACACCGACCTGGCCCTGGTGACCGACGGTCTGCGCGCCGAACGCGAGCAGGGCATCACCATCGATGTCGCCTACCGCTATTTCGCAACGCCCAAACGGAAATTCATCATCGCCGACACCCCGGGGCACATCCAGTACACCCGCAACATGGTGACCGGCGCCTCGACCGCCCAACTGGCGATCGTGCTGGTGGACGCCCGTCACGGGCTACAGGAGCAGTCGCGCCGGCACACCTTCCTGGCGTCGCTGCTGGGGATCCACCACATCGTGCTGGCCGTCAACAAGATGGACCTGATCGACTGGGACGCCGAGAAATTCGAGGCGATCCGGGACGACTTCCATTCGTTCGCCACTCGCCTGGATGTGCACGACGTGACGACCATCCCGATCTCGGCGCTGCACGGCGACAACGTGGTGACCAAGTCCGACAAGACGCCCTACTACGACGGTCCGGCACTGCTGTCGCACCTCGAAGAGGTCTACATCGCCGGTGACCGCAACCTGGTCGACGTGCGGTTCCCCGTGCAGTACGTGATCCGCCCGCAGACCCACGAGCATGCCGATCACCGCAGCTACGCCGGCACGGTGGCCAGCGGTGTGCTGCGTCCCGGCGACGACATCGTGGTGCTGCCCTCGGGCAAGCCGAGCCGAATAGCGGCGATCGAGGGCCCCAACGGGGCAGTGGCCGAAGCGTTTCCGCCGATGGCCGTCTCGGTCAGCCTCACCGACGACATCGACATCTCCCGCGGCGACATGATCGCCCGCACCAACAATCAGCCGCGCGTGGTCCAGGACTTCGACGCCACCGTGTGTTGGATGGCCGACGGTGCCACGCTGCAGCCGGGCAACGACTACATCATCAAGCACACCACCCGGACCACCCGGGTGAAGGTGATGGCACTGGATTACCGCCTCGACGTCAACACCCTGCACCGCGACAAAGACGCGAACACCCTGAAGCTCAACGAGCTCGGCCGTGTGTCGCTGCGCTCGCAGGTGCCGTTGATGCTCGATGAGTTCACCCGCAACGACGCCACCGGCTCGTTCATCCTGATCGACCAGGCCACCAACGGCACGGTGGCCGCGGGCATGGTGCTGCGCGAGGTGTCGCCGCGGGCGGCGAACCCCAACATCGTGCGGCACCAGTCGCTGGTCACCGCGACAGACCGGTTGTCGAAGGGCCGCACCGTGTGGTTGACCGGCCTGTCGGGTGCGGGCAAGTCGTCGGTGGCGATGCGCGTCGAGCAGTTGCTGCTCGAAAGGGGAACGCCCGCATACGTTCTCGACGGCGACAATCTGCGGCACGGCCTCAACGCCGACCTGGGCTTCTCGATGGCTGACCGTTCCGAGAACCTGCGCCGCCTGGCGCACGTGGCCACCCTGCTGGCCGACTCCGGTCAGATCGTGCTGGTGCCGGCGATCAGCCCGCTGATCGAGCAGCGCCAGCTGGCCCGTCAGGTGCACTCCGATGCCGGGTTCGACTTCATCGAGGTGTTCTGCGACACCTCGCTCGAGGAATGCGAGCAGCGTGACCCCAAGGGGCTGTACGCGAAGGCGCGCGCCGGCCTGATCACGCACTTCACCGGTATCGACAGCCCGTATCAACGGCCGCGGAACCCCGACGTGCGGTTGACCTCGCAGCACAGCATCGACGAGCAGGCCCGCCAGGTCATCGCGGCGATCGACGCCCGCGCGTGAACGATCACCAGCTGGCCGGCCACCTCGCCGCCGAGGCGGGCCGGCTGCTGTTGCGGGTCCGCGAGGAACTGGCCGATGCCGACCCAAAGGAGCGCAAAGCCGCCGGCGACCAGCGTTCGCACGAGTTCCTGATGGCGGCCTTGGCAAGTGAGCGGCCCGGCGACGCGGTGCTGTCGGAGGAGGGTGCCGACAACCCGGTGCGGCTCAGTGCCGAGCGCGTGTGGATCGTCGATCCGCTCGACGGCACCCGGGAATTCAGCGAACTCGGCCGTGACGATTGGGCCGTGCACGTAGCGCTGTGGGAATCCGGCGAATTGTCCGCCGGGGCAGTGGCCCTGCCCGCGAGGAACACCACGCTGGTGACCCCGACGGTTTCCGCACCGCCCGCCTACGCCGGCGCGCCCCGCATCGCGGTGTCGCGCAGCCGCCCGCCGGCGATCGCCGAAACGGTTCGCGAGCGGTTGGACGGCGTGCTGGTACCGATGGGCTCGGCCGGGGTGAAGGTGGCCTCGGTGGTGGCGGGCACCACCGATGTCTACGTGCACGCAGGCGGGCAGTACGAGTGGGACTCGGCCGCCCCGGTGGCAGTGGCCCGGGCCGCAGGCCTGCACACCTCGCGCATCGACGGGTCGCCACTGGTCTACAACCGGGCGGACCCGCTGCTGCCCGATCTTGTGGTGTGTCGCCCCGAGTACGCGCAAGCCGTCCTCGCAGCGATCGGTTGAGCCGCCAGATGGAAGAATTCTCGTAATGCGCATGTCGGCCAAGGCGGAATACGCGGTGCGAGCGATGGTCCACCTGGCCACCGCCGAACCCGGCGCGCTGATCAAGACCGATGAGATCGCGGCCGCGCAGGGCATTCCGGCTCAATTCCTCGTCGATATCCTGTCCGATCTGCGCACCGATCGGCTGGTGCGCAGCCAGCGCGGCCGCGACGGCGGCTACGAGTTGGCCCGGGCGGCCACGGCGATCAGCGTCGCGGATGTGCTGCGCTGCATCGACGGTCCGCTGGCCAGCGTTCGCGATATCGGCATGGGCGACCTGCCCTATTCCGGCCCGACTGCCGCGTTGACCGACGTGTGGCGGGCATTGCGGGCCAGCATGCGCTCGGTGCTTGAAGAGACCAGCCTGGCTGACGTCGCCTCGGGCGAGCTGCCCACCCACGTCGCCGAACTGGCCGCCGATTACCGAACCCAGGAACGCCAGCGCGGCCACACGCGGGGCTGATGCGGCGGTCCAGCTTCGGCTCTCCTGCGTCGAGCCTCGCTGACCGCCGGCTAACCGCCGGTCCCATACGGCCGGGTGAGGATCTCCAGGTAGTGACCACCCGGGTCGCGGAAATACACCCCGCGGCCGCCGTCATTGTGGTTGATCTCGCCCGGGCGTTCGCCCCGCGGGTCCGCCCAGTGCTCCAGCCCGCGCTCGGAGATCTTGGCGTAGATCGCATCGAAGTCGGACTCGGAGACCAAGAACGCGTAGTGCTGCGGGTGGATCTCTTCTCCCGCGGGCACCTCGGCGTAATCGAGGCTGGCCTGATGGTCAAGCGCGACAACCTGGAAGTGGCCGAACGGCTGCGGCGCGGGCAGGCCGAACAGCTCGGCCAGAAACTCTGCTGAGGCGCGCTTGTCGTGCGCGGCCACGATCGTGTGGTTAAAGGAGATGCCCATTCCTTCAGTGTCGGCCGCGCACGCGGCCCGTGCCACAATCGCGGTCATGCAGGTGGGGATGACCATGCCGGTGATGGAACCGGACCTGGACGCAACGTTGCTGCGGGACTGGGCGCGGGCCGTAGACGAGGGGCCGTTTTCGTCGTTGTGTTGGGGCGAGCGGATCGCCTTCACCAACCCCGACAGCCTGACCCTGCTGGGTGCACTGTCGGCTTGGACCGAACGGGTGCGGCTGGTGACCACGGTGATCGTCCCGCAGTTGCACGACCCCGTCATGCTCGCCAAAGCGCTGTCCACCGCCGACCTGCTCAGCGGTGGCCGACTGACCGTCGGGCTGGGCATCGGCGGCCGCGACGAGGACTACCGCGCCGTGGGCGCCGATCCGGCCAGGCAGAAGATGGGCGAGCTGGCCGCCGCGGTGGCAGTCATGCGGCGCGTGTGGGCGGGGGAGAAGATCACCAAGTCGGTGCTGCCGGTGGGGCCGGCCCCGACTCAACACGGCGGGCCACCCCTGCTGGTCGGAACCATCGGGCCCAAGACCGTGCGCAGCGCGGCGACCTGGGCCGAGGGCCTGGCCGGCATCACCATGGACCTCGACATCGCCAAACAGAACGACCTGTTCGACGTCGCCCGCGACGCCTGGCGGCAGGCGGGCCGGGCCAAGCCGCATCTGGCGACGTCGTTCTGGTTTGCGTTGGGCGATGGTGACGACGCCCGCGATCAGGTGCGCCGCCACCTGCTGCGCTACATGAACTGGATTCCCGCCGAGTATGTGGAGGCGATGGCGCCCACCACCGGCTGGGCCGGCAGCCCGGAGGAGCTGGTCGAGGTGCTGCGCCGGTTTGCGGCGGTGGGTACCGACGAGGTTCACCTGATCCCGACCAGCTCTGACCTGGGGCAACTGCGCTGCGTCGCGGATGTGGTCGCTGAGGTCAACCGATCGGGCTGAGTGGGCAATCCGCTGATTGCGACACCGTCACGGATACGTCTCTATCGTTCACCGGGTGCCACTCCAGTCTCAGAAATCACTATCGTCACAGTGGTGGGAGGCCCGGGAGCGGGTCCTGGGAAAGGTGTGACATGGCGGCGACACGGCGAATCGTCTCGGCGGCGATGGTGCCGGTCGTCGTGCTGGGAATGGTCGCCGCCGGCGAGGTCGCGTCGGCGAACGCGGCCACCTGCAACGCCCCCGAGGCCAATGTCGAGCCGCCGCCGGGATCCCCGAGCACCGGCGCCGGCCAGTTGCCCACCGGTCGGCGGCCCCGCGGCACCAATGATCAGGCGCCGCTGCCCAAACTGGGCCCGCTGATCGCCGCGCTGATCAACCCGAACGGCACAATCCGGCAGCAGGCCGCAGTGGTGCCACCGGCCCCGGCTCCCGGCGGTCAAGCCGTGCCGAACGTCGCGCAACCGGCCCAGCCCGTACCCGCCGTCGGCGCAGACCCGGGCCTGTCGACCGCCGATCCGGTCGGTGCCATCGCCGGCGCCCAGACCTCGCTGGTGGAGTGGGTGACCGGGCCTAACAGCCCCAACCAGACCCTGCAGCGCTTCGGCGTCTCCGGCACCGACCTCGGAATCCCCTGGGACAACGGCGATCCCGCCAACCGTCAGATCCTCATGGCGTTCGGTGACACCTTCGGCTACTGCCGTATCCAGGGCAAGCAATGGCGCCAGAACGTGCTATTCCGCACCCAGGACAACAACCTGGCCGACGGGATCACCATCGCCCCGGCAGTCATGGGCAACAAGTACTCGGGATCGCCACTGCGGCAGGCCAATTTCTCCAAGCAGATCCTGCCCGCGGTGCAACTGGCCCCGCACCAGGAGGGCATGATCCCCACCGCCGCCATCGGGATCGCCGGCAACCAGTACATGAATTTCATGTCCATCAAGCACTGGGGACGTGACGGCGAATGGTCCACCAACTACTCGGCGCTCGCAGTCTCCAACGACAACGGCGAAACCTGGGGCGTCTACCCGGGAACGGTGCGTTCGACGTCGCAGGAGAACGTCCCGCGGGCACGATTCGTCCCCGGCAATGAGAAATTCCAGATGGGCGCGTTCCTGCGCGGCAATGACGGCTACCTGTACTCCTATGGAACCCCGTCCGGCCGCGGCGGCTCGGCGTACCTGTCGCGGGTGCCCGAACGCAGCATTCCCGACCTCTCGACGTACCAGTACTGGAACGGCGACAGCGGATCGTGGGTGCCGGGCAACCCGGCCGCGGCGACGCCGGTGATTCCCGGCCCGGTGGGCGAGATGTCGGTGCAGTACAACACCTACCTGCGGCAGTACCTGGCGCTGTACGGCAACGGCGGCAATGACGTGGTGGCTCGCACCGCGCCCACACCGCAGGGGCCGTGGAGCGCTGAGCAGACGCTCATCCCCACCGGCCAGATTCCCGGCGGCATCTACGCGCCCTACGTACACCCTTGGTCGACGGGCAAGGACGTGTACTTCACGCTGTCGCTGTGGAACGCCTACGACGTGATGCTGATGCACACGGTGCTGGGGTAGCCGCTCTCGCTGCTCAATTCCGTGACTCCACAACCTGCTCGGCCACCGCCAGTGCCAATGCCATGATGGACACCTGCGGGTTGACCTCGGGGCAGCTGGGCAAGATGGAGGCATCGGCCACCCAGACTCCCTCGACGCCCCGCAGTCTTCCGTGCGCATCGACCGGACAGAGTTGCTCGTCACTTCCGGCGGCAGCGGTACCGGTCGGGTGGAATGCGGCCAGATGAAGGCGTCGTGGATCGGACCGGCGCAGGACGTCACTCAACTCGTCCATCGAGGAAACGGTGGGCGCCGAGGGAAGGCCGGTCAGGACCTCCACCGCGCCGGCGGCGAACAGCACACGGCCCATCGCCTCTAGGGCCCACACCAGCTTGGCCAGATCCCGATCGGTGATGGCATAGCGCAGCAGGGTCGGGCCCCGCGCCGATCGGACCACCCGACCGACGCCCTCGTCGGCCACCATGGCGCCCACCGACGCGACATGGTGTGCGCGGTCGAGCCAGCCCAGGAGGTCACGGCCATAACCGGGAAACACCATCGACCCCATGCCGGGCGGGGTCGCGGTGGCCTCGATCAAAATGCCCTGCGAGTGGTGCAACTCTTCGACGGCGGCGCTTTGCAGCACCCCGCGCCAGGCGTACACCTCTTCCTCGAAACGGCCGGCCAGTGGGACCGACGGATGCAGGGCGAGATTGCGGCCGAGCCGGGGATGGCCGCCTAGGCGACTGCGCCAGAGCAGCCTTGGCGTTTCGGTGGCGCCACTGGCGACCACAACCGTCGGCGCGATCACCTCGAATTCCGAGCCGTCGGGCCGCAGTACCCGCACCCCGCGGGTACGTCCGCGGGCATGCAGCACCCGGGTCACGCGGGCGTGCGAAATGATTCGGGCGCCGGCACTGCACGCCTGGGGTAGCGCGTTGAGGTGCACCCCGAATTTCGCGTTGCGTGGGCAGCCCAGGGCGCATTGGCAGCAGCCCTCGCAGCCGGGGGCGTTGCGAGTGATCGGCCCGGCACGCCAGCCCAGGGCCGCCGCGCCTTGAAGCAGCAGAGAACCATTGCGGCCCATGATGTCCGAGGGAACCGGACCGACCTGCAGCGTCGCCTCAACGTCGTCGAGGAGCGGAGTCAGCACGCCCGGGTCGGCAAGGGCCAGACCGTACTGATCTCGCCATCGCTGTTGCACCGCTTCCGGTGGTCGATAGCAAGTACCCGAATTCACCACGGTGGTGCCGCCGACCGCACGCCCGATGGGCAGCACGACCGGCGGGCGGCCGAGCGCGATCGTTGCGCCCCCGCCGCGGTAGAGGCCCGCGTAGCGGTCCATCGGGTGTGTGTTGCGGAATTCTTCGGCGGTCCAGCGCCGGCCCTCCTCCAGCGCCACCGTGTCCAGGCCCGCGCGAGCCAGTGTGCGGGCGACCATAGCGCCGCCGGCACCGGATCCGACGACCACGGCATCGGCCCGGATCACCGCGGCAGCTTCGGCGGAGGTGGTGAGGGAAAGCGTTGCGTCGGGGCGCACCACGGGGGTGCGCTTTGCCTGCGCAATCAGTTCGTCGGCGTAGGCGTCAGCGCCGTTGGCCAGTAGAACAACCGCCTTGAGTCCGTCGACCGCTGTCTCGGTGGCTGCGCCCAGGCCGGCGATGCGGCGCAGTACGTCGGCTCGGGCTTCCGCAGAGAGACGACGCGACGTGTGACCAGTCCCGAGGTAGCTTCCTGCCGCCACCGACAGCAGCCCGGCGCGTACCGCCAACCGGGTTGAGGTCGGCAGCTGGCGGACATAGCGATCGACCCGCGTGACGAGCACAGCCGGTGGGGGGCCGCCGTACTCCTCGGGTAATAGGGCGGATCCGAACGCCGCCGCGGCGTGATCGGCGAGTTTCACGAAACGGAAGCCAGCGCGCCGGGGGAATGGCGCCGCCCGAGACGCCGACCCACCTTGAGGAACAGCGGATAGGTCGCGAAGATCGCCGCGGCGAGCGCATGCCCGCGCCATCCCAGTGACTCGGTGCGAAGCCGCAGAATCCCGCTGTTCCACATGAAGTCTCGGCCGTCGCGTGAGCCGAACGGCCGCCACATCATGCCCAGGCCGGGGACGTTGTTGTACAGCCCGAAGGACGCGCCGAAGAAGGTGCCCAGCACAGCGGCCTCGGCGAGATCGCGCTGCTCGGCGTCCACTTCGCGCTCGATCAAAACGCCGGCGGCGACCAGCATCGGTGGGTCCAGCAGAAAACTCATCCGTGCATCCTTTCGTTGACGGCCGGCGCGGCATCGCCACGGAAGCCGATCTCGGCGTGGCCGGTTCCCAGCAATGACCAACTGCGATCGACAGTGCGGACGCCGCGCCGGCGGTGGCTGATCTCGACGTGGATGTCGGCCTGTTCGGTGTTGGTGCACACCGCGGTGGCGCCGTCGGGGTCCTGATAGCGCAGGCTGACGCAGCGGTCGGCGGGCTGATTCACCCGTATTCGTATGTCGTGCTTGCCGATTCGTCCCTCCAATTGCCAATTTGGAAGATCGAGGGCGGTTCGGACCCGGATGGCCGGCAGGGTGCTGCCCGGCCAGTCCCGGCCGTCGGTGCGCAAGCGGATGAACGCCACGGGCCGCAGTGCACGCAGGCCCGGCCGCCGCGACACCGCGGTGACCACCTCCAGCGCGTCCGGTCCGCCGAGGTCGGCGTGGATCCAGCCCCACCGCTCGGCGTTTCCGTGACCGTAGATGTGCGACACCGCGCCGCGCCATCCGCTGATCTTGTGGGGAGTTCCGTTCACCGACAACGTTCCCCGAAATTCCGCGGCCGGCGCCAGTACCACCTGAGCGCCGGGCAGCAGCTCGCGCTCCCAGATGAACCGCGGGAAAGTCCACAGCGGCGGTCCGGGGTCGGTCCAGCGCAGGTCCCAGTCCATCGCACCGGCGCGCCCGACCAGGGAACCGGGCGCGACCCGACCACCCGCGCCCCGGTACCAGCTGTCGTCGTGGTGGGGGGCCCTCAGCGGTTCGGGGCCGAACCGCTGAGTGTGTGGTTCGCCCTGGGCCGGGAACCACGTGATCCACCCGTGCGTGAACGGCGGGCTGCCGTCGGCCGGTGCCACAACTTCGTGGTGGACCCACAGGCCGGCGTGGCTCACCGGATCGGACAGGGTTGCGTACCACACCTCGAGGCGACCGGATTGTCCACGCCATCGGGCCGCGGCGGCCAAAGCCAGTTCGTTGGGCGTCATCTTGCGTACTATATTGGTTGAGCCAATGAACCAGTCAAGCCCAATTCCGCAACCGCAACGTCAGCGCCTCGACGAGCAGATCGCGACGTCAATCATCGAGGCGATCGTTGACGGTGCTTTTCCGCCGGGTTCGGTGCTGCCGCCCGAGCGTGACCTGGCCGAACAACTCGGTGTGAACCGGACGTCGCTGCGCCAGGCGCTGGCACGGCTGCAGCACATGGGTTTGATCGAAGCGCGTCAGGGCAGCGGCAACCTGGTGCGCGAGCCCGCGGCCTTGACAGATCCGGCGATCGTCGAGGTGCTGTTGCGCAAGCTGGGCCCCGACTTCTTGGCTGAACTGCTTGAGATCCGGGAGGCGCTCGGACTGCTCATCGGCGACTTGGCCATCAGCCGCGGTACGCCGGAGGATCTCGCCGCGCTGTACCCCACGTTGGAGTTCGTGCGAGCCGCAGACACCCCTGAAGCACTACAGGCGGCGGAGCTCGCCTTCTTCGGGGTGCTCATCCATGCGACACACAATCGGGCCCTGGCCCTGATGTTCGGTTGGGTTCAGCAGGGTTTTGGCGGGCGCTCGCATGAGCTCACCTCGGCCTTCGATGACGTCACGGCCATACAGTCCGCGCTGGCGGGCATAGCCGACGCCGCCACCTCTCGCGATGCTGCTCAAACCGCCGAGAGGATGCGGGAGCATCTGCAGGCCAGCGGCCATCGCATGCTTGCTGCCGCACGTCAGAGTGGTGAGGGCTGACCGGGCTGGGCTGAGCCGCGGTCAGGCGTCGAGCACCGCGCGCAACGCCGCACCGACCTTGGTGATCACCCCGGGGGCGCTGCTGGGGATGTTGATGGTCACCCCGCCCACGCCGGCATCGAGCACCTTGGTCTTGATCTGCTCGGCGATCGATTCGGGGCTGCCGGCCACCGCCCGCTGAGCAATCTGGGCGGGAATCTGATCGGCGGTCAGGTTCTCGCCGGCCAGCGCGGTGAGCAGCATGGTTGTTTCCAGAGTGGCCGGGTCGCGGCCCACCTCGTCGCAGCTGCGCCGGATCGCGTCCACCTTCGCCGGCAGTTCGTCGAATCCGGTGATGAGGTTGAGGTGATCGAAGTGGCGCGCTGCCAACGGGATCGTCTTCTTCTCACCGCTGCCGCCGATTAACAACGGAATATGGTCGCGGAAGCGGGGTTCGGCCATCGCCTCGCGGGTGCGGTACCACTTGCCTTCGAACGTGGGCCGCTCACCGCGGATCATCGGCAGGATGATCTGCAGCGCCTCGTCGAGCCGGTGGAACCGGTCGGTGAAGGTGCCGAACTCGAAACCCAGTTGGTCGTGTTCGAGCTCGAACCACCCGGTGCCGATACCCAGGATGGCGCGGCCGGCACTGACCACATCGAGCGTGGTGATGATCTTGGCCAGCAGGGCCGGGTTGCGGTAGGTGTTGCCGGTGACCAGGGTGCCCAGCTGGACCCGTTCGGTGGCAGTCGCCAACGCCCCCAGGGCGGTGTAGGCCTCGAGCATCGGCTGATCGGGGGAGCCCAGCATGGGCAGTTGATAGAAGTGGTCCATCAGGAAGACCACGTCGAAACCGGCGGCCTCGGCCTCGCGGGCCTGCGCGATCACGGTGGGGAACAGCTCCGAAACGTCGGTGCCGTAGGAGAAGTTGGGAATCTGGAAGCCAAGGCGAATCGTCACTTAGTCGACCTTAGTTTCGGAAGGCGTCTCGCGGGCTGATTTGTGCTGTGCGCGAACTGGGAATATGGAATTGGCCGCGACTCGGCGGCGGCCTATGCAAGGGTTTTCCCTGATGCGCTCGGTGAAAGCAGACGCATAGCTTGTAGCACTATCAGCGATTTCGTCGAGGCGCCCGACTGCGGGTTCCGTGAGTGCGGGGAGTCCCAGATGGTCGGTAAGAGCGGGAACAGGGTAAGCCGACGCGGGGCTGCTCGGCGGGGACTTGGGGCGGCCTCGGCGGTCGGTGCAGCCATGGCGATGGGGTTCGCGTCGGCACCGGCTCCGTCAGCCAGGGCAGATTTCGACGACCTGTTCGCGCCGCTGATCGAGTTGTTCGTCGACGCCACCACCGGCGACAGTCCCGCTGCAGCTACCGATCCGTGGGGGTGGTGGAGCGCGGGTTTGTCGGAGAGTTCACCGGCGCTGGACACGTCGAATGATCCGCTGCTGGACTGGCTCAACGACGTTTCGGTGAGCCTGTTCGGCCGGGTGATGATCGGCGACGGGGAGGACTTCTTCACCGGCACCAACGACTCGCTCTTCGGTTGGCTACCGGGCATCGGCGACTTGGGTGATGGCGGATTCCTGGCCGGTGACGGCGGTATTGGTGCTGCCGGGACTCTCGACCATGTCGATGGCTATACCGGCGGCATGGCCGGCATGTGGGGTAACGGTGGTACCGGCGGCGACGGCTACGACGGCGGTGACGGTGGCGCAGGTGGTGCCGGCGGCTGGATGTTCGGTGACGGGGGTGACGGCGGAGCCGGTGGAGTGGGGGGTTCCGGCGGCGTTGGCGGGGCTGGCAACTGGTTGTGGGGCGACGGCGGAAACGGGGGCGACGGCGGCACCGGGCTGGTCGGAATCAGCGGACTCGATGGGATCCTCGCCGGCAGCAGCGGAACCTTCGGTGAGAGTGGCGGTATCGGTGGAACCGGTGGTGCCGGTGGCCGGGGCGGACTGCTGACCGGCACGGGTGGTAACGGCGGTACCGGCGGCGTGGGCGGCGCCGGGGGGGAGGGCGGTGACGGCGCGGCCGGGGCCACCGGCGTGGCCGGTACGAACAACGGCGTCGGAGGCAACGGTGGCAATGGTGGGGGCGGCCGGCGCCGGCGGATCCGGCGGCGCGGGGGCTGACGGCACAGCCGACTTCATCCACGGTGGCGCCGGCGGTAACGGCGGCGACGCCGGCAACGCGGGCGCGGCAGGTGGTGTCGGGGGCGTGGCCGGTGCGGTCGCCAATGGGGGCAACGGCGGCAAGGGCGGGGACGGCTTCGACGGGGTCGGTACCGCCGGTGGCAATGGTGGGGCTGGGGGCTACGGCGGTTCCGGCGGTACGGGGATCGGCGGAAACGGCGGCAACGGGGTTGTCGGCGGCACCGGCACGGACGTGGATGGCGGGGCCGGCGGTGTTGGCGGCAACGGCGGTGCAGGTGCTGTTGCCGGCGGTACGGGTGGGGTAGGCGGACTCGGGGGAGACACCGAGCTCAGCGGCGCCGAACTGACCGCCGTCCCCATTGCCGGCGCCGGTGGTCTGGGCGGTGCCGGTGGGGACAGCGTCGCAGGCAGCGCCGGTGCCGGTGGTTCCGGAGGCGACGGCGGACGCGGCATCCTGGCTGGGGCCGGCGGCGACGGCGGGGTGGGCGGAAACACCGTCAGCGGTAGCGGTGGCGCTGGAGGGTTGGGCGGTAACGGCGGCAACAGCCGGTACTTGGATGGCTTAGGCGCCTACGGCGGAGCAGGCGGTAGCGGTGGTGCGGGCGGCACCAGCCAAAGTGGCACGGCCGGTACGGGAGCCGACGGTGGCCGGGGTGGCGATGCCGTATACGCAGCAGGGGCGGGCGGCAATGGTGGCGCTGGTGGTGCCAGCAGTGGTTCTGCCCACGGGGGCGCCGGAGGCAACGGCGGAGCCGGCGGCGTCGCCACCGAGAACATTGGTGTGGCGGGCGTCGGCGGCGCTGGAGGTTCCGGCGGGGACAGCGTCAGCGGTAACGGAGGTGCCGGCGGAGCAGGCTCCGACGGAACGGCGGGCATTAGAGCAGGCAGTGCAGGCGGTGCTGGCGGGGCCGGCGGAAACAGCATCAGTGGCAATGGCGGCGCTGCGGGTCGAGCCGGCAACGGCGCCGACGGCGCTGAATTTGGTGGCATAGGCGGGGCTGGTGGCACCGGGGGCGACAGCCAGACCGGAATTGCCGCCAAGGGCGCCGACGGCGGTCGCGGTGGCACCGGCAGCTCGTACGGCGGCGCGGGGGGCGCTGGCGGCGCAGGCGGCAATAGCGGTGGGGCCGCCGATGGCGGGGCTGGCGGGAACGGCGGGGAAGCTGGGGCGGCCACCGATGTGGTCAACGGCAACAGCGGATCTGGCGGTTCCGGTGGCGCGGGCGGAAGCAGTGTCAGCGGTAACGGCGGCGCCGGAGGTGCCGGGGCGCACGGAGCCACGGGCGGAGCCAACGGCGGCACCGGCGGCAGCGGTGGTGACGGTGGTGCCGGGGGCAACAGCGTCAGCGGCAACGGTGGCGCTGCCGGCGCAGCGGGCAACGGCGCCAACGGTGGTCAGGTCAGTGGCGGGGGTGGCAATGGTGGTGCCGGACT
>NZ_LQPI01000064.1 GCF_002101775.1 Mycolicibacter nonchromogenicus
CGACGTGCAGAACGTGTGGACCAATGTCGATCTGTCCGACGAGGTCCTGGCCGCCCTCGAAGCCGAATAAACACCCCCGCCGGCATACCGGTCCCGGCGAGGTCAGGGCCCGGACGCAGCGTGTCGCGCCCCATCGGCGTCACTCAACCCCTCTAGACTGTCGAACAGTTGTTCGGGCGCTGGAGAGGAATCGGATGCGGGTGATGGGCGTCGACCCCGGGCTGACCCGGTGCGGGCTGTCAGTGGTCGAAGGCGGGCACGGGCGTCAGGTCACCGCTTTGGATGTCGATGTGGTGCGCACCCCGGCGGATCAGCCGCTGCCAGAGCGGCTGCTCACCATCAGTGACACCGCCGAGCACTGGCTCGACACCCACCGGCCTGACGTCATCGCGATCGAGCGGGTGTTCTCCCAGCAGAACGTCTCCACGGTGATGGGCACCGCGCAGGCCGGCGGGGTGATCGCACTGCAAGCCGCCCGGCGTGGCATCGCTGTGCACTTTCACACTCCCAGTGAGGTCAAAGCCGCGGTGACCGGCAACGGTTCGGCCGACAAGGCGCAGGTGACGGCGATGATCACCCGAATCCTGGGCCTGCAGCAAAAGCCGACCCCCGCCGATGCCGCGGACGCGCTGGCATTGGCGATCTGTCACTGCTGGCGGGCGCCGATGATCGCCCGGATGGCCGCCGCCGAGGCCCTGGCCGCCGAGCAGCGGCGCAAGTACACCGCCAAGCTCAAGGCGGCCCGGGCATGATCGCGTCGGTGCGTGGCGAGGTCATCGACATCGCCCTGGACCATGCCGTGGTCGAGGCGGCCGGGGTCGGATACAAGCTGATGGCCACACCGTCGACCCTGTCGACACTGCGCCGCGGCAGCGAAGCCCGTCTGATCACCGCGATGATCGTGCGCGAAGATTCGATGACCCTCTACGGATTTCCGGACGGCGAGGCACGCGATCTGTTCCTCACGCTGATCGGAGTATCAGGTATCGGACCCAAGATCGCCCTGGCGACGTTGGCGGTCTATGACGCGGCCGCCCTGCGCAGGGCGCTCGCCGACGGCGACGTCACCGCACTGACCCGGGTGCCCGGGATCGGCAAACGCAGTGCGGAACGGCTGGTGCTGGAGCTGCGCGACAAGATCGGTGCGGTGGCGGCGCCCGACGGTGCGGTGTTCAGCGGTCACGCGGTGCGCGCTCCGGTGATCGAAGCCCTGATCGGCCTCGGCTTTGCCGCCAAGCAGGCCGAAGAGACCACCGACAAGGTGCTGGCCGACGCTCCCGACGCGACCACGTCCGAGGCGCTGCGGACCGCGCTGAGCCGGCTGGGGAAGACCAAGTGAGCCAATCCGGTGATCCCGAGGAGCGGGAGGTCTCCCCGGCGCTGACCGTCGGCGAGGGGGACATCGATGCCGGGCTGCGTCCGCGCAGTCTGGCCGAATTCATCGGCCAGCCCCGGGTGCGTGAACAACTGCAGCTGGTCATCGAGGGTGCCAAGAACCGCGGTGGCACACCCGATCACATCTTGTTGTCCGGCCCGCCGGGGCTGGGCAAGACCTCGCTGGCGATGATCATCGCCAGCGAATTGGGCAGCTCGTTGCGGGTGACCTCGGGGCCGGCGCTGGAGCGCGCCGGGGATCTGGCCGCGATGCTGTCGAACCTGGTTGAGCACGACGTGCTCTTCATCGATGAGATCCACCGCATCGCCCGGCCGGCCGAAGAGATGCTGTACCTGGCGATGGAGGACTTCCGCGTGGACGTCGTCGTCGGCAAAGGGCCCGGCGCCACGTCCATTCCCCTGGAAGTGGCACCGTTCACCCTGGTCGGTGCGACCACCCGATCGGGTGCGCTGACCGGCCCGCTGCGCGACCGGTTCGGGTTCACCGCCCACATGGACTTTTATGAACCGGCCGAACTGCAGCGGGTGCTGGCACGCTCGGCGAAGATCCTCGGGATCGAACTGGGAGCCGAGGCCGCGGCGGAGGTCGCACGGCGTTCCCGCGGCACACCGCGGATCGCCAACCGGCTGCTACGCCGGGTGCGGGACTACGCCGAGGTGCGTGCCGACGGGGTGATCACCCGCGACGTCGCCAAAGCCGCGCTGGCGGTCTACGACGTCGACGAACTTGGCCTGGACCGGCTGGACCGTGCGGTGCTTTCGGCACTGACTCGAAGTTTCGGCGGCGGGCCGGTCGGGGTCTCCACCCTGGCGGTTGCGGTGGGGGAGGAAGCTGCCACCGTCGAAGAAGTCTGCGAGCCGTTCCTGGTGCGCGCCGGGATGGTCGCTCGCACCCCGCGGGGCCGCGTCGCGACTCCGGCGGCGTGGACGCACCTGGGTATGGTGCCCCCGGCGGGCGCGGGGGGCCTGGGGCAACAGGGGTTGTTCGAATAGGTCGGGCTAGAGCTTGGCCAGCTCGCCGGCCAGCACGTCCAAACCCTCCGCGAGGAGTGTGTCGCTGATCGTCAGCGGCGGTAACAGCCGCACCACATTGCCGAAAGTTCCACAGGTCAACACGATCACCCCCGCCCGGTGACACGCCGCAGCCAGTGCCGCGGTCAGGGCCGGGTCCGGTGCGCTCGTGTCGGGCCGCACCAGCTCCACAGCGATCATCGCGCCGCGACCACGGATATCACCGATCCGATCATCGTCGGCCTGCAACCGGCCCAGCCGGTCGAAGATCAGCTGCTCGATCTGCCGGGCCCGGCCCACCAGATCGTCCTCCTCGATCGCGGCGATCGCGCCCAGCGCTGCCGCGCAGGCCACCGGATTCCCCCCGAACGTGCCGCCCAGGCCGCTGACCTGCGGGGCGTCCATGATGTCGGCGCGGCCGGTGACGGCCGCCAACGGCAGACCACCGCCGATGCCTTTGGCGGTGCAGATCAGATCCGGTGCCGTCCCGCCCGGACCTTCATGGTCACAGGCGAACATGGCCCCGGTGCGGGCGAAGCCCGTCTGCACCTCGTCGGCGATGAACACCACGTCGTTGTCGCGGCACCAGGCCAACAGTGCCGGCAGGAAACCCGGCGCCGGGACGATGAACCCGCCCTCACCCTGGATCGGCTCGATGACCAGCGCGGCCAGATTGTTGGCGCCGATCTGGTTCTCCAGCACGGCGATGGCCCGGTCGGCGGCTCGTTCCCCGTCGCTGCCCAGCTCTTTGTCCAGCAAGCCGTCACGGTAGGGATAGGACCCGGGCGCGCGATAGATGTCGGGGGCGAAGGGCCCGAATCCACTCTTGTAGGGCATCGACTTGGCGGTGAGCGCCATCGTCAGGTTGGTGCGGCCGTGGTAGGCGTGGTCGAATGCCGCCACCGCGGTCTTGCGGGTATAAGACCGGGCGATCTTGACCGCATTCTCCAGGGCCTCGGCCCCGGAGTTGAGCAGCACCGAACGCTTCTCGAACTCGCCTGGGGTGATGCGGTTGAGTGCCTCGGCGACCGCCACATATCCCTCATAGGGCGTCACCATGAAACAGGTGTGGGTGAACTCGGCGACCTGCTGGCGCACCGCGTCCACCACCCGGGGTGCGGCGTTGCCCACCGTGGTCACCGCGATCCCCGAACCGAGATCGATCAGCCGGTTGCCGTCGACGTCTTCCACGATGCCGCCGCCGGCCCGCGACGCATATACCGGCAGCGTGCTGCCCACCCCGCGCGCCACGGCTGTCGCGCGGCGGCGGGCCAGCTGTATCGAGACGGGCCCGGGGATCTCGGTAGCCAGGTGACGGCTCTGCGGGAGCGGCGGCACGGACATCAGGCGGGCCTCCTCAGCGGTGCTTTCCGCGGGTCAGATCTGGCCCAGTGGCCGGCACGCGTTGCCGAAGGGCTGCCAGTATTCGCCGGGCGGGCAGTCCAGGGGAGTCGGGCCTTGGCCCAGCGGCATGCAGGTGTTGGTGCTGGGCTCCCAGTACTGTCCGCCCGGGCAGCCCAGCGGAGTCGGGCCTTGGCCCAGCGGCATGCAGGTGTTGGTGCTGGGCTCCCAGTACTGACCGCCCGGGCAGGCCAACGGCGCGGCCGAACCGACGGCCGGCATGGCGATCACTCCCACCGCCAGGGGAGCCGCCGCCAGGGCAACGACGCTCGCCAGACCACACGCGAAGTTCCTCATCGGCCAAACCTTCCCTCGAGAATTTCGACCCCCCGCCACCGACAGCCTAGGGGGTGGGCGACGGTACCGAGGCGCGCTCCCCGGACACAGTGGCACACTGTTGTCATCACAGTGGCCCGCCACGTCTGCGGTGGTCCGGTGCCGAAGAATCATTCGAACAAGTCGAAAGATCGGTTGTCGTCATGGAAAACATGGTTGCCTTCCTGCCGTTGCTCCTCGTCATGGGCGCCTTTATGTTCTTCGCCTCGCGGCGGCAGAAGCGGGCGATGCAGGCCACCATCGACCTGCACGAATCGCTGCAGGTGGGCGACCGGGTGCACACCACATCGGGGCTGCAGGGCATCATCACCCGCATCACCGACGACTACGTCGATCTGGAGATCGCGCCGGGTGTGGTGACCACCTGGATGAAGCTGGCCGTGCGCGACAAGATCGAGCCCGAGGAGCTGACGGCTGAGACCGCTGTCGAAGAGGCCGTCGAGGGCGCGTAACTCCCTCGCCGCCACGCGGGCGGGCCAGGTCGGCGCCGTCCGGTCGCCCGGCTGACGTGCCCGACGCGCGGAAGGCCCGCCCAACGGCCCGCCCGGCCAGCCGGGCACGTACCCTTTTGCGGGTGCAGTGGTACTGATCGCCGCGGGCGGACCGCGCACGGGCCGGCCCCGACGATCACGAGAGCGCATTGCGCAATGAGCGAAGGAGACTCAACAACGTGGCATCGCCTTCGGCGCCGGTGCACCCTGCCCGCAACCTGGCGGTGTTCCTGGCATTGCTCATCGGCGTCTACCTGCTGGTGTTCCTGACCGGAAACAAGCTCGCCGAACCCAAGCTCGGTATCGATCTGCAGGGCGGCACTCGTGTGACGCTCACCGCGCGCACCCCGGACGGCTCCGCGCCGACCCGCGACGCGCTCAACCAGGCGCAACAGATCATCAGCGCCCGGGTCAACGGACTCGGAGTGTCGGGGTCCGAGGTCATCATCGACGGTAACAACCTGGTCATCACGGTGCCGGGCAGCGACGGCAACGAGGCACGCACCCTCGGCCAGACCGCCCGGCTCTACATCCGCCCGGTGATCAACGGAGTCTCCGTGGAGGAAGCTCAAGCAGCTGGCCGGATGGCCGGCCTGGGCGGCGGCGGCGTGCCCGGCATCCCGGGCCTTCCGCAGGGCGCAGGTGGTGGCGTTCCCGGTCTGCCGCCGGGTCTGGGCGGTGGCGGTATTCCCGGTCTGCCTCCGGGTGCCGGTGGCGGTATTCCGGGTCTGCCCCCGAGTGCCGGTGGCGGTATTCCGGGTCTGCCTCCGGGTGGCGGTGGCGGTGCTCCCGGTCTGCCGCCGGGTGCCGGTGGCGGTGCTGCCGACCTGCCTCCCGGCTTCGGCGCGGGCGGGCAGGGCTTGTTCGGGGGGAACGGTGCCGCGCTTCCGCAGCAGCCGCAGACTCCACCGGCTCAGCCGAGGCCTTTCCCGCAGGAACCGACCCCGTCGCCGGGCACCCCCACCGTTCCGGCCCCCACCGCCCCGGGATCGTCTGCTGAGTTGCCGGCTTCCCCCGGTGCGCAGCTGCCCGCACTGCCGGGACTGCCCGGTCTGCCCGGACTGCCGGGTCTTCCCGGGCTGGGCGGTGAGGGTGAGGGTGAGCAGGGCCAGGGACTGGCGGCCCGTATCGCCGCAGAGAAGCGGTTGCGGCAGAGCGACAACAAAGTGGTGCAGGCGCTGGCGCTGCAGATCCAGGCCGGACGGTGCGACAAGGAAGACATCCTTGCCGGCAACGACGACCCGGAGCTGCCGTTGGTCACCTGCTCGCAGGACCAGCAGACGGCGTACCTGTTGGCGCCGTCGATCATCAGCGGAGACCAGATCGCCGACGCCAGCTCGGGCATGGACCAGCGAAGCGGCGCCAACGTGGTTCAGCTTCAGTTCAAGAGCGGCGCGGCCGATGTCTGGGCCGACTACACGGCCGCCCACATCGGCACGCAGACCGCGTTCACGCTGGATTCGCAGGTGGTCAGTGCCCCGCAGATCCAGGAAGCCATTCCCGGTGGCCGCACCCAGATCACCGGTGGCTCACCGGGATTCACCCCGGACGCCGCGCGCCAGCTGGCCAACGTCCTGAAGTACGGATCGCTGCCGCTGTCGTTTGAGGCCTCCGAAGCCGAAACCGTCTCGGCCACACTGGGAATGACTTCGCTGCGGGCGGGTCTGATCGCCGGTGCGATCGGTCTGGCGCTGGTGCTGATCTACTCGCTGCTCTACTACCGCGTACTCGGCGTGCTGACCGCACTGTCATTGGTGCTGGCCGGGGCCATGGTGTACGCGATCCTGGTGCTGCTGGGCCGATACATCAACTACACCCTCGACCTGGCCGGCATCGCCGGTCTGATCATCGGTATCGGCACCACCGCAGACTCGTTCGTGGTGTTCTTCGAACGCATCAAGGACGAGATCCGCGAAGGCCGGTCGTTCCGCTCGGCGGTGCCCCGCGGGTGGACGCGGGCCCGTAAGACGATCGTCTCCGGTAACGCGGTCACGTTCCTTGCCGCGGCGGTGCTCTACTTCCTGGCGGTCGGCCAGGTGAAGGGCTTTGCGTTCACCCTGGGGCTGACCACGATTCTCGACCTGGTGGTGGTGTTCCTGGTGACCTGGCCGCTGGTCTACCTGGCGTCTAAGTCGCCGACGCTGGCCAAGCCGTCTTACAACGGTCTCGGCGCGGTTCAGCAGGTCGCGCGGGAGCGCCGGGCGGTCGCCAAGTCGGGAGGCTCAACGGGCGGCAAGTCAGGAGCCAAAGCGCGCACGCGGGCAACCGCCAAGTCGACGGAACAGGGATAGCCAGATGGCCAAACCGAGCACCAGTAGCGGCACGAAGCGCGCGACGAAGTCCGCGAAGAACGACGCCGCGGCCGCCAAGGTGACCAAGAGCGGGGCTGCTGCGGGCAAGACTGCCCGCAAGAAGTCACCCGCCACCCCAGCGCCGAAGCACAGTTTCCTGTCGCGGCTCTACACCGGTACCGGCGCGTTCGAGGTCATCGGCAAGCGGCGCATGTGGTACGCCATCAGTGGCGTGATGGTCGCCATCGCGATCGTCAGCATCCTGGTCCGCGGCTTCACCTTCGGTATCGACTTCGCCGGCGGCACCAAGGTGTCGTTCCCCCGGGGGGACACCAGCGTCACCCAGGTCGAAGAGGTGTTCCGCAAGAGCGTCGGAAACAGTCCCGAGTCGGTCGTCGTGGTAGGCAACGGCAACTCGGCGACGGTGCAGATTCGCGCCGAGACGCTCACCAACGAGCAGACCGAGAAGCTGCGCGACGACCTGTTCGAGGCGTTCCAGCCTGTCGGGCCGAACGGTGAGGCGAGCAAACAGGCGATCAGCGACTCTGCGGTGTCGGAGACCTGGGGCGGCCAGATCACCAAGAAGGCCGTGATAGCCCTGGTGGTGTTCCTGCTGCTGGCGTCGCTGTACATCACGGTGCGCTACGAGTGGTACATGACCATCTCGGCGATGATCTCGATGGTCTTCGACATTCTCGTGACCGCCGGGGTGTATTCCCTGGTCGGATTCGAGGTCACACCGGCCACCGTCATCGGCCTGTTGACCATTCTCGGGTTCTCCATCTACGACACCGTCATCGTGTTCGACAAGGTCGAGGAGAACACCAGCGGCTTCGAACACAAAACCCGCTACACCTACGCCGAACAGGCCAACCTGGCCATCAACCAGACCTTCATGCGCTCGATCAACACCAGCCTGATCTCGGCGTTGCCGATCATCTCGCTGATGGTGGTCGCCGTATGGCTGCTGGGCGTGGGAACGCTGCAGGACCTTGCCCTGGTGCAGTTGGTCGGTGTCGTCGTCGGCACCTACTCGTCGATCTACCTGGCCACGCCGCTGCTGGTCAGCCTGCGGGAACGCACCGAATTGGTGCAGAACCACACCCGTCGGGTGATGCGGCGGCGCAACGCCACGGTCGGTGCCAAGCCGGCATCCGGTGGGACCGAAGGCCCCACCGATGCCGAAGGCTCCACCGACGCCGACGACGCCGACGACACCGACGACACCGTTGCCGCCGACGACGACGTGGCGACGGCGTCCAGCGCTCCGACTCCCGGCGCAAAGCCGGTCCGCCCCACCAGCCGGCGTGGCCAGGGTCCGACCGGCAAGTCGGGCACCGGTCGGTAGCCGGCCATGGCGGCCCGCTGGCGGCACGCTGCGACGTGGGTGGTGGCAATCGCCTGCGCCCTCGGCGTCTGGTCGGTGTCGGCCTGTACCAGCGCCACCGTCGATCAGATCGACTACGCCGTAGACGGCGGTCTGATCACCTACAACAGCACCACCGTGGCCGGCGCCGCGTCGGCGGGACCCCAGGCGTTCTCCCGGACCCTGATCGGCTTCGGCTACCACGGGCCGGACGGTCAGATCGTCACCGACCACGACTTCGGCAGCATCTCCGTGGTGGGTCGTGCTCCGCTGGTGCTGGACTATCAGATCGCTGATGCGGCGGTGTACTCCGACGGCACACCCATCACCTGTGATGACCTGGTGCTGGCGTGGGCGGCCCAATCCGGCCGTTTCCCGGGTTTCGATGCCGCAAGCCGGGCCGGCTACCTCGACATCGAGAAGATCGAATGCGAGTCCGGCGCCAAGAAGGCCCGGGTGTCGTTCTTCCCCGACCGCGCCATCGTCGACTACGAAGAACTGTTCACGGCGACCTCGATGATGCCGTCGCACATCATCAGCGAGAAGGTCGGTGTGAACACCACCGACGCCGTGCTGGGCAAGTTGGGGCCCGCCGACGAGGCTCTCGCCAAGATCGCGGAGGCCTGGAACACCACCTGGAAGCTCGACCGCAACGCGGATCTGCGGAATTTTCCGTCGTCGGGGCCCTACAAGATCGATGCGGTGCTCGACGGCGGCGCCGTGGTCTTGGTGGCCAACGACCTGTGGTGGGGTGCCAAGCCGGTCACCAAGCGGATCACGGTGTGGCCGCAGGCCGCCGACATCGCCGAGCGGGTCAACAAACGCGTCGTCGAGGTCGTCGACGTCGCGACCGGATCCGCGGGCTCGCTGATCACCCCGGATGACTACCAGAGCAGCGACAGTCCCTCGGGCGGCATCCAGCAGCTCATCTTCGCTCCCTCCGGACCACTGTCGGAGACTCCCGCCCGCCGGGCGGTGGCCCTGTGCACCCCGCGTGATGTGATCGCCCGCGACGCGGGCGTTCCGGTGGTCAACTCTCGGCTCAACACCGCCATCGACGACGCGTTCGACCAGGCCGAGGACGTGCCCGAGGCCGAGCAGTTCGCCCGTGCGGACCCCGACGCGGCCCGCGACGCGCTGGGCGGCGCACCGTTGACGGTGCGCATCGGCTACCGCGGCCCCAACACCCGGCTGGCTGCGGTGGTCGGGGCGATCGCCAACTCGTGTGCGCCGGCCGGAATCACCGTCAACGAGGTGGCCTCCGATGCGATCGGCCCGCTGGCGCTGCGCGACGGGCAGATCGACGTCTTGCTCGCCAGCACCGGCGGAGCCAGCGGCAGTGGGTCGAGCGGGTCGTCGGAGGTGGACGCCTATGAGTTGTTCAGCGGCAACGGCAACAACCTGTCCGGTTATCACAACGATCAGATCGACGGCGTGGTGTCCGCGCTCGCCGTCACCGCCGACCCGACGGAGATAGTCCGGCTGCTCGCCGAGAGTGCTCCGGTGCTGTGGGCCGATATGCCGACACTGCCGCTGTACCGCCAGCAGCGCACCCTGCTGTCGTCGAAGAAGACCTACGGTGTGGCCGCCAACCCCACCCGGTGGGGCGCGGGCTGGAATATGGACCGCTGGGAGCTGCAACAGTGAACCAGGCCCGGCCTGCGGCGGGCGTCGGTCAGATCATTGCGTCGCTGGTCCGTGAGGTGGCCGACTTTCCCACCCCGGGAATCGCCTTCAAAGATCTGACCCCGGTCTTCGCCGACGCCGCCGGGCTGGCCGCGGTCACCGAGGCGCTTGCGCGCTTCGCGGCGGGCGCTGATCTGGTGGCCGGTATCGACGCACGCGGGTTCCTGCTGGCCGGCGCGGTCGCCGACCGGCTCGGGGTGGGCGCGCTGGCAGTCCGCAAGGGCGGCAAGCTGCCGCCGCCGGTGCTTTCGGAGCGCTATCAGCTCGAGTACGGAAGCGCCGAGCTGGAGATTCCGGCCGACGGCATCGATCTGTCCGGCCGCCGGGTGGTGATCCTCGACGACGTGCTGGCCACCGGCGGTACCCTGGCCGCTACGCGGCGATTGCTGGACAGGGCGGGAGCCGAGGTGGTTGCGGCGGTGGTGGTGCTGGAGTTGGCGGGGCTGGGCGGCCGCGCCGCCGTGGCACCGTTGCAGCTGGACAGCCTGCACCTGATTTAGTCGATATTCTCGAGGTCGGAGGTGAGCACGGTGGGTCCTGAACAAGGCTTAGCGCAGGGCCCCGAGCAGGGCTCAGGCCCCGAGCGGCACGGCGCCGACACCGCGGTGTCGGAGGGCGTCGCCCAGGACTCACCCTCGGAGCGCACCGACCTGCTGAAGGTCCCGACCAGCGCCTCGCGGCGGGTCCGGGCCCGGATTGCGCGGCGTATAACAGCCCAGCGCGGTGCGGTCAGTCCGGTGCTGGAGCCGCTGGTGGCGGTGCACCGGCAGTACTATCCCAAAGCCAATCTGACACTGCTCCAACGCGCCTATGAGGTGGCCGAACAGCGTCACGCCAGCCAGCTGCGCCATTCGGGCGACCCCTACATCACCCACCCGGTGGCCGTCGCCACCATCCTGGCCGAATTGGGCATGGACACCATCACCTTGGTGGCGGCGCTGTTGCACGACACCGTCGAGGACACCGGGTACACGCTGGCCGCGCTGGCTGCCGAGTTCGGCGACGAGGTCTCTCACCTGGTCGACGGGGTGACCAAGCTGGACAAGGTGGTGCTGGGCACGGCGGCCGAGGCCGAGACCATCCGCAAGATGGTCATCGCGATGGCGCGTGACCCCCGGGTGCTGGTGATCAAGGTCGCCGACCGGTTGCACAACATGCGCACCATCCGATTCCTGGCGCCGGAAAAGCAGGCCCGTAAGGCACGCGAGACGCTGGAAGTTATTGCGCCGCTGGCACATCGACTGGGCATGGCCACCGTCAAATGGGAGCTGGAGGATCTGTCGTTCGCGATCCTGCATCCCAAGCGCTACGAGGAGATCGTGCGGCTGGTGGCAGACCGCGCGCCGTCGCGCGACACCTACCTGGCGAAGGTGCGCGCCGAGATCGTCAACACGCTCGCGAAGTCGAAGATCACCGCCACCGTCGAAGGCCGGCCGAAGCACTACTGGTCGATCTATCAGAAGATGATCGTGCGGGGCCGCGACTTCGACGACATCTACGACCTGGTGGGTCTGCGGATCCTGTGTGACGAGATCCGGGACTGCTACGCCGCCGTCGGTGTCGTGCACTCGCTGTGGCAGCCGATGGCCGGTCGGTTCAAGGACTACATCGCCCAGCCGCGCTACGGGGTCTACCAATCGCTGCACACCACGGTGATCGGCCCGGAGGGCAAGCCGCTGGAGATCCAGATCCGCACCCGGGAGATGCACCGCACCGCCGAATACGGCATCGCCGCGCATTGGCGTTACAAAGAAGCCAAGGGCCGCAACGGTGTTCCGCACCTCAACACCGCCGCCGAGATCGACGACATGGCCTGGATGCGTCAGCTGCTGGACTGGCAGCGGGAGGCCGCCGACCCGGGCGAATTCCTCGAGTCGCTGCGCTATGACCTGGCGGTCAAAGAGATCTTCGTGTTCACCCCCAAGGGTGACGTGATCACGTTGCCCACCGGATCCACCCCCGTGGACTTCGCCTACGCGGTGCACACCGAGGTCGGCCACCGCTGTATCGGTGCCCGGGTCAACGGCCGCCTGGTGGCGCTGGAGCGCAAGCTCGAAAACGGGGAAGTGGTCGAGGTATTCACCTCGAAGGCGCAGAACGCGGGGCCGTCGCGGGACTGGCAGCAATTCGTGGTCTCGCCGCGGGCCAAGGCCAAGATCCGGCAGTGGTTCGCCAAGGAGCGTCGCGAGGAGGCCCTGGAGTCGGGCAAGGAGGCGATGGCCCGCGAGGTGCGCCGGGCGGGATTGCCGCTGCAACGACTGGTCAACGGCGAGTCGATGGCGGCGGTGGCCCGCGAACTGCACTACAGCGATGTGTCGGCGCTCTACACCGCCGTCGGCGAGAACCACATCTCCGCGCACCACGTGGTGCAACGGCTGGTGGCCCAGCTCGGTGGGGTGGACCAGGCCGAGGAGGACCTGGCCGAGCGGTCTACGCCGCTGACCCTCCCGCGCCGTGAACGCCACACCGACGACGTCGGCGTCGCGGTCCCCGGCGCCACCGGGGTGCTGACCAAGCTGGCCAAGTGCTGCACCCCGGTGCCCGGCGACGAGATCATGGGATTCGTCACCCGTGGCGGTGGGGTGTCGGTGCACCGCACCGACTGCACCAATGCCGATTCGTTGCGCCAGCAGGACGAGCGGATCATCGAGGTCAAGTGGGCGCCGTCGCCGTCCTCGGTGTTCCTGGTCGCCATTCAGGTCGAGGCGCTGGATCGCCACCGGCTGCTGTCGGACATCACCAAGGTGCTCGCCGACGAGAAGGTCAACATCTTGTCGGCCTCGGTCACCACCTCACGCGACCGGGTGGCGATCAGCCGGTTCACCTTCGAGATGGGCGACCCCAAACATCTCGGCCACCTGCTCAACGTGGTCCGCAATGTCGAGGGGGTCTACGACGTCTACCGGGTGACCTCGGCGGCCTAGAAGCCGTTCCAGTCGGGGGAGAACCCCCGCGCGAGCGGACGGGGAGAACCCCCCGCGAGCGGACGGGGAGAACCCCCCGCGAGCGGACGGGGAGAACCCCCCGCGAGCGTGCGCAGTTGCACAGCTGGGACGGCGTGTCGGCGGACAAACACGCACGCTCGCGCCAGGGGGTTTACGCGCCAGGGGTTTAGTCGGCCTGGACCGACTTGATGGTCACCTTGGTGGCAGGCGGACCGTCCTCGCCACCGCCCTGCACGCCGGCCGCGGCGATCTTGTCCAGGGTGGCCAGGCCGTCGTCTTGAATCCTGCCGAACACGGTGTACTGCGGCGGCAGCATCGAATCCTTGTAGACCAGGAAGAACTGACTGCCGTTGGTGCCGGGGCCGGCATTGGCCATCGCCACCGTGCCCCGCGGGTAGGTCACCGGCAGCTGCGCGTCGGGGTCACCCAAGGAGTACTGGTCGGTGGGGTATTCGTTGTCGAACTCATAGCCCGGGCCGCCGGTGCCGTCACCGGCAGGGTCCCCGCACTGCAGCACACTGAGCGTCGGCGACGTGGTCAGCCGGTGGCACTGGGTGTCTTTGAAGAAGTCCTTGGCCGCCAGACTGATGAAGCTGTTGACGGTGCACGGGGATTGGCCGTTGTTGAGCATCAACCCGATGGGGCCCTGGTCGGTCATCATCGACACGCTGACCTCAGCCGGCTCGGTCGGGACTTTGCCGGACCGCGGCGGCTCCACGGGCTTGCTGGCCGGCCGGGCCTTCGGGTACTGGCAGTCGGCACCCAGCAGCGGCGACGCGGTGAACTTCGGCAGCTGCCCGGCCGCGGCCTGCGGCGCCGCGGTGGAGTCCGCGGACTCCGATGTGCTCGAGGTCGACGAGTCGCCGGCGTTGACGTTGCCCGGATCCTCGTCGCGCAGGACCACGAACACTACCCCAACGATCAGCAACACCGCCGCCACCGCGCCGAGGATCATCAGTACGCGGCGCTGCTTTCGGGCTGCCTCGGCACGCTGCTGCAACTGTTGCTCCAGATTGCGCTTGGCGGCGGCTCGCCGCTCTGAGTTCGTGGGCACCGGCGGTAACCTCCTGGCTCGCTGATCGAATCGGCTCCCAAGTCTGCCAGAGCGCGACTGCCCCGCCCGCGTCACCGCTGACCCGGCAGGTAATGGGAAACTGGTCGGCGTGTTGGTCACCGGATTCCCCGCTGGAATGCTGGCGTGCAACTGCTATGTGTTGGCGCAACGGCAGGGCGCCGACGCGATCATCGTCGACCCCGGCCAGCGCGCGATGGCTCGGCTGCGGCAGGTGCTCGACGAGAATCGCCTGACCCCGTCGGCAGTGCTGCTCACCCACGGCCACATCGACCACATCTGGTCGGCGCAGAAGGTGTCCGACACCTACGGCTGCCCCACCTACATTCACCCCGAGGACAGGTTCATGCTCACCGACCCGCTGCGCTCGTTGGGCACGGTGCCCGGGCAGGCGCTGTTCGGTGTGCTGAGCAGGGTGATGTTCTCCGAGCCCAGGCAGCTGATCGAACTGGATCGTGACGGGGACAAGATCGGCCTGGGCGACACGACGGTCACCGTCGATCACACCCCCGGGCACACCCGCGGCTCGGTGGTGTTCCGGGTCGAGGGTGACGCGACCGAGGTGGTGTTCAGCGGGGACACCCTGTTTCAGAACTCGGTCGGCCGCACCGATCTACCCGGGGGCAGCGGCCGTGATCTGCTCACCTCGATCGTCGACAAGCTGCTGTGCCTTGACGACGGATGCGTGGTGCTGCCCGGCCACGGACCCAAGACCACCATCGGCGCGGAGCGCCGCTACAACCCATTCCTGGAAGGGCTCAGTGCGTGAGCGCGTTTGCCGCACCCAAAGGGGTGCCCGACTATGTCCCTCCGGCCTCCGCCGGCTTCGTCGCGGTACGCGACGGCCTGCTGGCGGTCGCTCGCCGCGCCGGGTACGGCGACATCGAGTTGCCGATCTTCGAGGACACCGCACTGTTCGCCCGCGGGGTGGGGGAGTCCACCGATGTGGTCTCCAAGGAGATGTACACGTTTGCCGATCGCGGCGACCGCTCGGTGACGCTGCGGCCCGAGGGCACCGCAGGCGTGATGCGCGCGGTGATCGAGCACGGGTTGGACCGCGGTCAGCTGCCGGCCAAGCTCTGCTACTCGGGACCGTTCTTCCGTTACGAGCGGCCCCAGGCCGGCCGCTACCGGCAGCTGCAACAGGTCGGAGTCGAGGCGATCGGGGTGGACGATCCGGCGCTGGACGCCGAGGTGATCGCGGTCGCCGATTCGGGCTTCCGCTCCCTGGGCCTGGAGGGCTTCCGGCTGGAGATCACCTCGCTGGGCGACGACTCCTGCCGCCCTGCCTACCGAGAACTGCTGCAGCAGTTCCTGTTCGGGCTCGACCTCGACGAGGAGACGCGCAAGCGCGCACAGCTCAATCCGCTGCGGGTGCTCGACGACAAGCGTCCGCACGTCCGTGAGATGACGGCCGACGCCCCGGTCATGCTCGACCACCTCTCCGACGCCGCCCGGACGCACTTCGACACCGTGCTGGCGCACCTGGATGCGCTCGGAGTGCCGTACGTGGTCAATCCGCGCATGGTGCGCGGCTTGGACTACTACACCAAGACCACCTTCGAATTCGTGCACGACGGGTTGGGTGCGCAGTCGGGGATCGGAGGCGGAGGCCGCTACGACGGCCTCATGCGTCAGCTCGGTGGGCAGGACCTGTCCGGGATCGGCTTTGGCCTCGGCGTGGACCGCACCCTGCTCGCGCTGGCCGCCGAGGGCAAGACCGTGGGTCAGACCACTCGGTGCGATGTGTTCGGGGTGGGCCTTTCCGAGGCGGCCAAGCTGCGCCTGGCCGTTATCGCCGCGCAGTTGCGGGCCGCCGGTGTGCGCGTGGACCTGGCTTACGGTGACCGCGGACTCAAGGGTGCGATGCGTGCCGCCGACCGCTCCGGAGCCGTCATCGCCCTGGTCGCGGGGGATCGCGACCTGGAGGCAGGCACCCTCGGCGTCAAGGATCTGCGCACCGGAGAGCAGGTCGACGTGCCGATCGACGAGGTCGTCGCCGCGGTGCGCACGCGGCTGAGCGGCGCCTGACAGCCGGGGCCGATGTGGCGTGAGTGACAGCTGCTGCCGCTCGCAGTTGCCCGTCCTCCGGTACCGTGGCGCGGTATGACGATCATGCGGAATGTGACAGTCAAGTTCGGGACGGTGTTGCTGATGGCCGCCGCCGGGATGGCCGCCAGCCATGCGACGTCACTGGCGGACCCCGAGACCACCCCGGCGTCGCCCACCGAGAGCCCGGCCGCCACGCCCACCGAGAATGCGGAGCCGTCGCCGACGCCCACCCCGACGGAAGAGGCGACCGAGCCCTCGGCCGAGGCCCCGAAGAAGGACTCCGCCAGTGGTCACGAGGTCACCTACACCATCACGGCCACCAGTGACCTGACCGGCAACATCTCCTACATCAAGACCGATCCACCCAGCATGGCCGCCTACAACGCCAATTCCTCGGAGTACCTCGAGACGGTCCGGGTGCCGATCAGCGGGGGACAGCCGGTGGTCTACACCACCACGTTGGCCGACCCGAGCCAGTGGGCGCTGGTCACCGCGAGCGGGGGCTTGCGGATCAATCCGGAGTTCCACTGCGAGATCGCGGTCGACGGCGAAGTGGTGGTGTCGCAGCAGGGCGGCAGCGGGGTGTCCTGCGCCACCCGGCCCTGGTGACGAATCCGGCTCAGCCGGCGAACACGTACACCCAGGCCTGCGCTCCCGAGCGCAGCGGCACCGAGATCCGACGGTAGGCGTCGACCTCGTACTCGTCGGCGGCCGCCAGTTCGGCGGCGCTGATCGTGAAAACGGTGCCGGGGACGGCGGCGTCTTGTGCGTCCGAAGGCCGCAGGATCGGGTGACGGTCACTGCCACTGACGGCCACCACATGGGGGTCGGTGATCGTCACGTAGTCCAAGTCATAACCGACGATCGCATCGGGCCGGCCGTCGACTTCGCGTCCGAACGTGCTGCGTTGCACCTCGGGTAGCTGCAGGGTGCCGTAGGAGAACAACAGCTCGGTGCTCACTGCGCACCACCGACTTCGTCGGCGGCGACAACCACGACTTCGGCCGGGGAGGATCCCACCGAGCGCAGGCGATGGCTGATGGAGGCGTCGAAGTAGGCGCTGTCGCCGGTGTTCAGCGTCACGCTCGCATCGCCGTATTGCAGCTCGACAGTGCCGGTGTGCACGAAGAGGAACTCCTGACCGTGATGAGCTGGGTGGGCTTCGCCGTTGCGGCTCGCCGTCGGAGTGGGACGAACCACGAAGGGTGACATCGTCTTTCCCAGCATTTTCGCGGCCATCGCCTGGTAGCGCTGCGGATCCTCGCCACGGTCGGCGGCCCGGTCGACAGCGATCTTGTCTTCGTCTCCGCGTTCGGAGAACAGTTGCGCCACATCAACATCTAGGGCCTGCGCAACCTTGATGGCGACCGCGATGGACGGCGTGCTGCGGCTGCGTTCGATCTTCGACAGGTAACTCTTGGTCAGCCCGGTCCGCTCGGCGAGGCCTTCGAGGGTGAGTCCTCGCTGCTTGCGGACGGCGCGCAGCAGTGCTGTCATGCGGCTATGGTGCCATAACGCGTGACACAAAGTGTCAAATCGGATAGTGTCGTGTCATCCGCTTCGGCACCGAGGAGCCGCCATGGGCACCACGTTCGACGATTCCAAATCCGATTTGATGCAACGCGCCGAGCGCCGCTTCGCCGAGAACTTCGGCGCCACCGAGTGGTCGACCCGCCAGAAATTGGCGCTGACCTGTCGGGCGCTGTTCGACCGCGGTCATGACTCCGGTCTGGCCGGACAGATCACAGCGCGCGCCGAGGCGCCGGGCACCTACTACACCCAACGGCTCGGCCTCGGCTTCGACGAGATCACCGACGCCAATCTGCTGCTCGTCGACGAAGATCTCAACGTCCTCGAGGGCGAGGGGATGGCCAACCCCGCCAATCGGTTTCACAGCTGGATCTACCGCGCTCGCCCGGATGTCCAGTGCATCGTGCACACCCACCCATTTCACGTCGCCGCACTGTCCATGCTGGAAACCCCGCTGATCGTCTCGCACATGGACACCACACCGCTCTATGACGACTGCGCCTTTCTGCCGCTGTGGCCGGGGGTGCCGGTCGGAAACGAGGAGGGCGAGATCATCTCCGAGGCGATCGGCGACAAGAAGGCGATCCTGCTGGCCCACCACGGCCAAGTCGTCACCGGCGCCAGCGTGGAGGAGGCATGTTCGCTGGCGGTGCTGATCGAGCGTGCCGCCGCGTTGCAGCTGGCCGCCATGGCAGCCGGGACCGTCAAAGAACTCCCGGAGAAACTCGCTCGAGAAGCCCACGATTGGACCCTGCTGCCCAACCGCAGCCAGGCCAACTTCGCCTACTACGCGCGCCGCGCCCTGGCCCGCCACCCCGACGCCGTCACCCGATAAGCAAGGAGTCCGACTTGGCAGCACAGTTATCCGGCATCATCGGCTACCCGGTGACACCGTTCCGCGACGGCGGCATCGACACCGACGTCCTGACCACGGTCATCAACCGCCTCATCGAGGCCGGGGTGCACGCCATCGCCCCATTGGGCAGCACCGGTGAGCTGGCCTATCTCGACGATCTTGAGTTCGAGACCTGCGTTGATGCCTCGATTGCCGCGGTCGCCGGGCGCCTGCCGGTGCTGATGGGGATCTCGGACCTGACCACCGCGCGCACCGTGCGCCGCGCCCGCTACGCCGCGCAGGCCGGCGCCGACGCGGTGATGGTCTCGCCGGTGTCGTACTGGAAGCTGTCCGAACGCGAGATCACCGCGCATTACGAGGCCGTCTCCGATGCCGTCGACGTCGACATCGTGGCCTACAACAATCCGGCGACCTCTGGTATCGATATGAACCCCGAACTGCTGGTGTCCATGTTCGAGCGCATCGAGCACGTGACGATGGTCAAGGAGTCCACCGGTGATCTGAGCCGGATGCTGCGGATGGCCGAGCTGACCGGTGGGCGGCTACCGTTCTTCAACGGCAGCAACCCCCTGGTGCTCGACGCGTTACGCGCCGGCGCCGCCGGCTGGTGCACCGCGGCGCCCAACCTGCGTCCGCAGCCCTGCCTGGATCTCTACACCGCGGTCACCGGCGGTGAGCAGGACAAGGCGCAGGCCATCTACGACGAGCTCAAGCCGCTGCTGGAATTCATCGTGGCCGGCGGCCTGCCCACCACGGTCAAGACCGGTCTGGAGATGCTCGGGGTGCCGGCCGGTGCGCCGCGGCGTCCGCTGTTGCCGCTGGACGAAGCGGGCCGGGCAGAGCTGCGCGGGCTACTTTCCCTGTGACCGGGGGCTAACCCAAGTCCGAGGCGGCGAAGGTGTCGCACTGGTCGGGGTCGCCGCTCTGGTAGCCGACGGTGAACCAGTGTTGACGCTGGGCTGACGCACCGTGGGTCCAGGACTCGGGATTGACTCGGCCGGTGGCGGCTTCCTGGATGCGATCGTCGCCCACCGACGCCGCGGCGGACAACGCGTCGCTGATGTCCTGGTCGGTCAGGGGCTTCAGGAACGGCACCCCGGTGCCTTCCTGCTTGGTCACCGACGCGTAGTGCGCCCACACCCCGGCGTAGCAGTCGGCCTGCAACTCGGTGCGCACCCCGGCACCGGTGGCACCCTGGGCGCCGGTCTGGGCCCGGCCGAGTACACCGAGCAGGTTCTGCACGTGGTGGCCGAACTCGTGGGCGACCACGTACTCCTGGGCAAGTGGCCCGCTGCTGGAGCCGAACCGGTTGACGAGCACATCAAAGAAGTCGGTGTCGAAGTAGGCCGTCTGGTCCGCGGGACAGTAAAACGGCCCGACCGCGCTGGTGGCCGCCCCGCACGCGGTGGAGGTCTGTCCGCTGAACAGCTGGACGCGCGGACGGGTGTAGCCGCGCAACAGGTCCGACCAGACCGCGTCCACCGAGTTGGCCGTGGCCACCACCCGGCACTGCACGTACTTATTGGCGTCGTGGCCGGTGCGGCATTTGGCCAGGTCGAAACCGGGCGCCGAGTACTGGCCGCGATCCACCGGCTGCTGACTGAGCACCTCGCCGGGATCGGCCCCCAACAACAGCGCCACCACCAGGATCACCAGTCCGGCGACGCCGCCGCCGATCGCAATCCCACGGCCGCCGCCCCCCGAGGAGGTGGTGCTGGTATCGATCTGCATACCCTCGTTGAAGGTCATCGCACGCTCCGTGGGGTTTCGGTAGTGGAGATGGTGGCCGGCCGACGCACCTTAGCTTCGCACACTGGGGCTCGCTGCCAGGCCCGCTTGAATGCGGTTGAACGGTACAAAATCCCACGCTCCAGCTAAGTGAAGACAGCGTTGTCTGACCAGATCCCAAAGCTTTACTGAATGTTTTTGGCGGCGCTGTACCACAAGTTCGCGCCGGTGTTACGTTCTGCATCCGGCCGCTACGGGAGGCTTCCCGCGACGGCCGCCGCAGCTACCTGCCCCACGATTCAAGAGAGGTCGTCTGCTCGGTGAACGCTTCCACTCGTGCCCCCGGGGTCGCCTGGTGCGACTCCCACGAGTTGTCGTGCGTCTCGGGCGCCCCAGCTTTATCAGACCGTTATTACAACTGTCCGCTAGAGTGATCTACGTCAAGTATTGACGCAGACTTCGAATACCCAACACTTCCCCGAGACGATTGCACGACCCCCAGGAGGAACAATGTCGTTCGTAACCGCTCAGCCAGAATTTCTGACAGCGGCCGCCGGAAGCCTTTCCGGTATCGGCGACTCGATGACCGCGGGCATTGCCGCCGCAGCCGCCCCCACCACGGGTGTGGTCGCGCCTGCCGCTGACCTGGTGTCCGCGCTGACTGCTGCCCAGTTCGCGGCCCACGGCTCCCTGTTCCAGGAGGTCAGTGCGCAGGCGGCTGCGGTGCACCAGCAAATCGCGGCCACCCTGGGCAGCAACGCGAACGCTTACGCCCTCACCGAGGCTGCAAACGCCACGGCTGCCGGCTGAGGCGGGGCACATCGATGAGTTTCAGTGTCTTTCCCCCCGAGATCAACTCGGAGCTTATCTATACCGGGCCCGGTTCGGGTTCACTGCTGGAAGCCGCGGCAGCCTGGACTCAGCTGTCGAGCGAGTTGTTGACCTCAGCGACGGCAACGCAGTCGGTGATCACCAACTTGGACTCGACCTGGACCGGACCCGGCTCGGTAGCGGCAACGGCTGCGACCGCGCCGTATGTGGCCTGGCTGGAGCAGGCCTCTGCTACCGCCGCCGCCAACGCCGCCTTGGCCGGCCAGGCAGCCGCACTGTTCGAGGCGGCACGGGCCGCGTCAGTGCCGCCTGCGGTGATCGCGGCCAACCGCGCGATGCTGCTGGCCCTGATCTCGACCAACTTCTTCGGCCAGAACACCCCGTTGATCCAGGCCACCGAGCATCAGTATGAAGTGATGTGGGCGACCGACGGCGTCGCGATGGACACTTATGCCGCCGCTGCCGAAGCCAACAACAACGCGCTGCAAGAGGCGTCTCCGCCGCCGCAGACGGCGCTGGCCACCACGCCGGGACCGGCCGACGGCGGTCCGGTCCCCGGCACCGGCGCCCCTCCGGTCAACGGTTACGACTTCGCCACCGTCGGCGGACTGCTGGACGCGGTGGGCCTGCCGGCGGCAATGCTCGGCGAGAAAGCCGGGGCCACGACCATCGCCTCGATGATCTCGCCCATCAACACGATCAGTTCACCGTTGATGATGCTGGTGAGGTTCCTGCCGATGCTGCAGCAGTTCGCCAAGATGGGCGGTGCGGCGGGCACCGTGGCGGGCCAGGCTTCCGGTGGCGGTGCCGGCACCTTGATGACTCAGATCGGCGACTTCGTCAACGACAAGTTGCAGGGCGCGGTGGGCGTTTTGGCCGGTCACTTCAGTTCGGCCACCAGCGCGATCTCGGCCAAGCTCGGCCAGGCTGCCTCAATGGGCGGGCTGAAGGTGCCGCAGGCCTGGTCGATGGCCGCCGACGGCATGGTTCGTGCAGCGCCGGTCTTGCCTGCGAACACGGTCAGCGCCCCGATCCAGACCATGTCGTCCGGGCTGCCGGGCGGTCCGTTCGGTCACGCCATGATGGGCGCGATGGCCGGACGTGGCATGGGCGCTATGGCCGCGAAGGCCCCCAGAGTTATGCCCCGTTCGCCGGCTGGCGGGTAGCGGAAGGGGCCTGAACACACACGTGCCTGCCGGGTCGGCGCCCGGCTACCACAACGGATTCCAAGTACGAGGGAGAAATCATGGCAAGTCGTTTTATGACCGACCCGGACGCGATGCGTGCGATGGCGGGCCGTTTCGATGTGCACGCTCAGACGGTCGAGGACGAGGCTCGTCGGATGTGGGCGTCGTCGACCAACATCTCCGGTGCCGGCTGGGGTGGTCTGGCGGAGCGGACCTC
>NZ_LQPI01000065.1 GCF_002101775.1 Mycolicibacter nonchromogenicus
ATGGAGGTGGCCTCCCACACCGCGTTCATGGATCCGATCCTTGACGAACTGCGCACCCAACTGGCCGACATCACCCCACAGATACCGCAGATCCCGTTCCTGTCCACCGTGGTCGATCCGCTCGGACCCACCCCGGTGCTCGACGCCGGCTACTGGGCCGACAACGTGCGCCAACCCGCCCGGGTGAACCAGGCGGTCGCCGCCGCGGGGGATAAGTACGGCACTTTCATCGAGATCAGTCCCCACCCGATCTTGACCCACACCATCGACGAGATCCTGGACGCGGTGCCGCACTGCAGCGTCCCCACGTTGGTGCGCGACGGCGATGACACCGTCGTCTTCCATCAGCATCTCAACGGCGCGCATCCGGTGAGTCCTCGCGAACTGCCGCACCCGCCCGGGCCCCACCCGGAGCTGCCGACCACCCCGTGGCGGCACACCCACCACTGGTTTGTCGCCGAAGGCGCCATCACCGCAGCGGAATCCGCGCCACGTCCGGGTCTGCTGCTCGGCACCCACATCAAGATCGGTGGCACTCCGACTGTTCACCTGTGGCAGGCCCGGCTCTCGCCGGAGACCAAGCCCTACCCGGGCACCCACACCAACAACGGTGTGGAGCTGGTCCCGGCATCGGTGCTGCTGGCGACCCTGTCGGAGGCCGCGTTCGAAGCCGGCGGTGATTGCGCGGTGAGCGAGATCCGGTTCGAACACCCGATCATCGTCGACCGGCCGCGGACCATTCAGGTGGTCGCCGACGGCGAATCGGTGACGGTGTCGTCGAAGGCGGTCTCCGACGACGACCGCTGGGTCAAGCACCTCAGTGCCCGCATCACGCAGCGCGACGAATCTGTCGGGCCCGCTTCCGATTCCCCGCTTACCACCGGCTCGGGCGCAACCACCTTCGATGACGACGCGGTGACCGCACTGTGGCTCACCTGGGGCAGTGCGGGCCGCCCCTTCGAGTGGTCGCTGACCTCCGGTGAGGCCACCCCCATCCACTTGCGTGCCGACGTGGAATCCACCCAGTCCGGCACTGTCGCGCCGCTCGACGCCGCCCTGCACGTCGCCCGTCTGCTCGACGACGCCAACCCCGAACTGATGGTGCCCGCGGCACTCGAGTGTGTCCGGTTCGCCGAAGCGCCCGCCGACGGCCGGGCCACCGTCACCGTGCACCGGCGCGACGGCGGCGAGGGCGACCTCGTCGTGGACATCGCCGTGACCACCGCCGACGGCGTCCGGTGCGTCGACATCCACGGGCTGCGCTACACGGCGCTGACGGCGGTCGCTGATGACCCGAGCTCGATCGCCCACGTCATCGAATGGCAGCCCTGGGACGCAGAACTGCACACCCCGAGTCAGCTGGGAACACTGGCGGTGGTCGGTGGCGGTGCTGCCGCCGACCGGCTGCGCGACGCACTGAGCGCCGTCGGTCACGCCGGTGCGCAGATCAGCGAGGCCCAGAACATCATCTACGTCGCCGACCCGGGACCCGCCGACGAATCGGACCTGGACTGCGCGGCGCGGCTGGCCGGCGACGTGGCCGAGCTGGTGGCCTCCCTGGCCGATCGCGACACCCACCCGCCGGCCCTGTGGATCGTCACCCACGGCGTGCACGAGGCGGCCTCCGCCGCTGCGGTGCGCCAAAGCTGCCTGTGGGGTATGGCCGGTGTGGTCCGGGCGGAGCAGCCGCAGCTGTGCGGCGGGCTGGTGGACCTGCCCGCCGATGCCACCGCCGATGCAGCCGCGGCCCTGTCAGCGGTCCTGCGCACGCCGGCCAAGTCCATCCTGGTGTGGCGTGACGGCCAGTTCCTGATGCCGACGTTCACCGCGCTTTCCGGGCCGCCGCAGCGCGAGCCGATGGTGTGCCAGCCCGACAGCGCCTACCTCATCACCGGCGGGATGGGAGCACTTGGCCTGCTGATGGCCGGTTGGCTTGCCGACCGCGGCGCCCGGCGCCTGGTGCTGGCCGGCCGCAGTGCCCTTCCGCCCCGGCGCGACTGGGATTCCGAGGAGCTCGACGAGGGTGTGCGGCGCAAGATCGCCGCCATCCGGGCGTTGGAGCGGCGCGGAGTCACCGTCGACGTCGCCGGACTCGACGTCGGATCCCGGGCTGCGGTGAGCGACCTGTTGGCCCGCCGTGACGCCGCCGGCGCCCCGCCGATCCGCGGCATCATCCACGCCGCCGGTGTCACCGAGGGCCAACTGCTCACCGAGGTCGAGGCCGAGCGGCTGCGTGAAACCATGTGGCCCAAGGTCGCCGGTGCTCAGGTGCTGAACGAACTCTTCCCACCCGGCAGCCTGGACTTCTTCTTCATGACCGCAGCCGCCGGGGCGGTGTTCGGGGTTCCGGGCCAGGGTGCCTACGCGAGCGCCAACGCCTACCTGGACGGCTTGGCCCGGGCCCGCCACAAGCTGGGCTGCCACAGCGTCAGTCTGGACTGGGTGGCCTGGAAGGGCCTGGGATTCGGGGCCGAGGCGCACGTCGTGCTGCACGAACTGGAGCGGATGGGCTCGCGGCCCATCACCCCGGCGGAGGCCTTCGCCGCCTGGGACCACGTGGAGCACTACGACGTCGCTCAGGCCGTGATGGTGCCGCTGCCGACCGAAGGCGAGCCGGGCACCCCTGGCGCCGGGGCCGCCGGACCGGTCCGCGACTGGGCGCAGCTGCCCGCCGACGAGATCCTGAGCGAGCTGGAATCCGGACTGCGCAGCATTCTGGCGCGTGAGCTGCGCATGTCGGAGGCTGAGCTGCAGCTGGACCGGCCGTTCGCCGAGCTCGGCCTGAATTCCGTGATGGCAATGGCGGTCCGGCGCGACATCGAACAGCTGGTCGGTATGGAGCTGTCGGCCACCATGCTGTGGAATCACCCGACTACGGCAGCCCTGGCGGCGCATCTGACCGGCAAGCTGGTACCACAGAAGGATGTCGATGACGACGCGGCGGCCACCGACGGTGCGCTGCCCGAGTCAGCCGACAGTGTGTTGGATGAGCTGTTCGACAGCGTGGAATCGGCTCCGGCCGGATGGGACGGGATCTAGTGGGAATTGAGTTCCCTGCATGACCGCGGCATTTGACGAAGAAGCGCTGCGCCACTGGCTGGCCGACTATCTGGTCACCAACATCGGCTGCAGTCTCGAGGACATCGATTTCGACGCGTCGCTCAACGATCTGGGCGTCGGTTCCCGCGATGCCGTGGTGCTCTGCGGCGAGCTGTCCGAAGTGCTCGGCCGCAAGGTCTCCCCGGTAGAACTCTGGCAACACCCGTCGCTCGCGGAATTGGCCCGCTTCCTCATCGAGCCCGAATCCGCGGACGAAGAGTCAACCGCCGAGCCCGGGCGTTTCGGCACCGACGAACCCATCGCAGTGATCGGTCTGGGTTGCCGGTTCCCCGGGGACATCAACTCACCGGACGCGTTGTGGCAGTTCCTGCTCGACGGCGGCAACGCGGTGACCGAGGTGCCCGCCGATCGCTGGGCGCCGTTCGACGACGGGTCAGCCGAGACCACCAACGCGATCGCCCGCACCACGCGCTGGGGTTCATTCCTGCGAGACATCGCCGCATTCGACGCCGAGTTCTTCGACATCTCCAGCCGCGAAGCGGTCAAGATGGATCCGCAACAGCGGCTCCTGCTCGAAGTGGCGTGGGAGGCCTTGGAGCACGCCGGAATTCCGGCGACGTCGTTGCGGCGCTCGCAGACCGGCGTGTACGTCGGAGCCAGTATCACCGAGTACGGCTGCCATGCGTCCGCCGACCTGCCCAGTGTGGACGCCTGGAGCAACGCCGGTGGCGCACTGAGCATCATCGCCAACCGGTTGTCATATTTCCTGGACCTGCGCGGCCCGTCGGTGACGGTGGACACCGCCTGCTCGTCTTCACTGGTGGCCTTGCACCTGGCATGCCGGAGCCTGCGGACCGGGGAGTGCGAGACCGCGATCGTCGGTGGCGTGAACCTGCTGATGTCACCCGCGGTGTTCCGGGGCTTCGACCAGAGTGGGGCATTGTCGACGACCGGCGCGTGCCACGCCTTCGACGCCGACGCCGACGGATTCGTTCGCGGCGAGGGCTGCGGTGTGGTGGTGCTCAAGCGGCTGTCCGACGCCCGCCAGGACGGTGACCGCGTGCTGGCGGTGGTGCGCGGCACGGCGATCAACCAAGACGGCCACTCCAACGGGTTGCTGGCACCGAACCCGGCAGCTCAGATGGCGGTCCTGCGGTCGGCCTACGCCGACGCCGGTCTCGCCCCGCAGGAAGTCGACTACGTCGAAACCCACGGAACCGGAACTCTGCTGGGCGATCCCATCGAGGCCAAGGCTCTGGGCACGGTGCTGGGCCGGGGCCGTTCACCCCAGGCGCCGCTGCTGCTCGGCGCCGCCAAGTCGAATCTCGGCCATCTCGAGGCGGCCGCCGGCATGGTCGGCTTCATCAAGACGGTGCTGGCCGTGCAACGTGGGCAGATTCCGAAGAACCTGCATTTCAACACCCCGAACCCGCACATCACGTTCGAGCAGATGCGGCTGAAGGTCGTTGCCGAAAACCAGGAATGGCCGTCGTCGGATCACCCGCGGCGAGCCGGGGTCTCATCCTTCGGTTTCGGTGGCACCAACGCTCACGTGGTGATCGAGCAGGCGCCGCCCGCCAAAATCAGGGCGCGCGAAGTGGATCCGGCGGTGACCACCCTGGTGGTCTCCGGGCGGACCCCGGAGCGGATCGCCGCCACCGCCGGCGAGTTGGCGGACTGGCTGGAAGGCGACGGCGCCGGTGTCGAACTGCCCGACGTCGCGCACACCCTCAATCACCACCGTGCTCGGCACCCCCTGTTCGGCACCGTGTGTGCCCGCGACCGGGGCGCGGCGATCAGGGGCTTGCGGGCGTTGGCGGCCGGTACGTCGGCCGACGGCCAGGAGTGCGGCGTCATCGGCCCGCATGACGGTCCGTGCGGCCCCGGCACCGTGTTCGTCTACTCCGGTCAGGGTTCGCACTGGATCGGCATGGGCCGTCAACTGCTCACCGACGAACCGGCATTCGCTCGGGCGCTGGCTGTGCTGGAACCGGCATTCGTCGAGCACGTCGGGTTCTCGCTGTGGCAGGTGATCTCTGCCGGTGAACCCGTCAGCGGCGATGCGCAGGTACAGCCTGTCCTGATGGGGCTTCAGCTGGCGCTGACCGAGCTGTGGCGCTCTTACGGGGTACACCCCGACGCGGTCATCGGGCACTCGATGGGCGAGGTCACCGCCGCGGTGGTGGCCGGCGCGCTGAGCCCGGCCGACGGATTCCGGGTCATCGCGGCCCGCTCGCAGTTGATGTCGCGGCAGGCCGGGCAGGGCGCGGTGGCGCTGCTGAACCTGGACCCCGAAACCGTCGAGGCGCTGCTGGCCGACTACCCGGACGTCAGTGTGGCGGGCTACCTCTCGCCGAAGCAGACCGTGGTGGCCGGACCGGTTGCGCCCGTCGACGCGCTCATCGCGGCCGTCAGCGCCCAGAACAAGTTCGCCAAGCGGGTCAACATGGAAGTGGCCTCGCACACCGCGCTGATGGACCCGATCCTGCCCGAGCTGCGTGCGGCACTGGCCGACCTGACGCCGGAAGTCGCCACCATCCCGTTCTTCTCGACGGTGACCGAAACCGCCATGCCCGCCGGTGGAATGCCGATCCTGGACGCCGACTACTGGGTGAACAACGTTCGCCAGCCGGCGCTGCTGGCCCATGCGGTCGCCGCGGCGGCCGGCGAGTACACCACATTCGTGGAGGTCAGCGCCCACCCGATTCTCACGCACGCGATCGCTGACACCGTGGAAGCTCTTGAAGGACACCACCACAGCGTCGGAACCCTGATACGCGACGCCGACGACGCAGTCAGCTTCCACACCAACCTCAATCGCACGCACACCACCCAACCGCCGCAGACCCCGCACCCGCCCGAGCCGCACCCGGTGCTGCCCGCCACCCCGTGGCAACACAGCAGCTACTGGATCGAGACGGCGGCCGTGCGGCGGCCCACCGTCCCGGCCGGCGCAGCCCCCCAGCCGGCCGCCGGCAACCCGGGAACGGTGCCGCACGACTGGTGGTGCGAGCTGACGTGGCCGGCCGTCGAGGCAGCGCCGGTCGAGACCGTCACCGAGCAGTCCTGGCTGGTCATCGGTGACGATGAGCTGGGTGCCGAGATCGGCGCGATGCAGGGCGGCGGTGTCACTGCGCTGGCCGCATCGGTGCTGGCCGCCACGGCAGGTGAAACCGACCGCGCGGCACTGGCTGCCGCGCTGGGCACCGCCACCCACGTGCTGTACGCGCCGGCAACCAACGCGACCGATCTGAGCGCCGCACCGGCCTACGGCGCGTTCAACGCAGCGCGGCGCCTGGCCACCGCCATGGCGGAGCAGACGTCGAACCCGGCGAAGCTCTTTCTGCTGACGCGCAACGCGCAACCTGTCAGCGAAGGCGACCGGGCCAACCCCGCGCACGCCGTGCTCTGGGGGCTGGGCCGCAGCCTGGCCCTGGAGCACCCCGAGATCTGGGGCCGGGTCATCGACGTCGACGAGTCGGTGCCCGCACCGCTGATCGCCGGATACCTGCTGGCCGAGGCCGACGCCGCCGACAACGAGGACCAGATCGTCTACCGCGCAGGTCTTCGCCGGGTGCCGCGTCTGATCGGCAGCCGTCCCAGCGGTGCTGAGCCAGCCGAATTCGACAGCGGCAGTTGCCATCTGGTGATCGGCGCGACCGGAAACATCGGTCCGCACCTGGTGCGCCGGCTGGCAGCCAATGGAGCCAAGACCATTGTCGCGGTGTCGCGGCGCCCCGGCTCGGTGCTCGACGAGTTGGCGGCCGAGTTGGCCTCGAGCGGAACGACGCTGGTGACGGTGCCCGCCGACGCCGCCGATGAGACCGCGATGGGCGCGCTGTTCGATCGGTTCGGCGCCGACCTGCCGCCGCTGGAAGGCATCCACGTGGCCGCCTTCGCCGGTGGCCCGGTGACTCTTCGCGACATGACCGACGACGACGTCACCACCATGTTCCGCCCGAAGCTCGACGTGGTCGCGGTGCTGCACAAGTTGTCGCTGCGGCATCCGGTGCGTTACTTCGTGTTGTTCTCGTCGATCTCGGGCATCACCGGGTCGCGCTGGCTGGCGCACTACACGGCCACCACCACATTCCTGGACACGTTCGCCTACGCCCGTCGGGTAGCCGGGCTGCCGGCCACCGCGATCAACTGGGGCCTGTGGAAGTCGTTGACCGACACCCAATCCGATGCCGAACGACAGGTGACCGTCGACTCCGGACTGGAGCCGATGGCGGACGAGGTCGCCATCGGCGCACTGCCGCTGGTGATCGGCGCACGGAACGCGGTGCGCCACACCGTGGTCGCGGCTGACTGGCCGCGGCTCGCCGCCGCCTACCGCACCCGGGCGGCACTGCGCATCGTCGACGACCTGCTGACCGCCGACGGACCGGCTGACGGACCGGTGGCGACCAGCACCGAGTTCCGCCGCGCGCTGGCGCAGGCAGAACCCGAACAGCGCGGCGAAATGCTTCGCGAACACGTCATCGACCAGGTCGTGGCCGCCATGGGTCTGGGGTCGCGCCACGCGCTGGACCCGACCGCCGGATTCTTCCAGTCCGGTATGGATTCGCTGATGAGTGTCACCCTGCAGCGGTCGCTGTCGGACAGCCTCGGCGAAGCTCTGCCGGCCGCAGTGGTGTTCGACTACCCGACCATCGAGGCACTGACCGGATACCTGGCAACGATCCTGCCTGAACTGGTCGAGGTCGACACGCAGGACAGCACCGACGCCTATGACGACATGAGTGATGACGAGCTGCTCGCGCAGCTTTCGGAGAGGTTGAGTTGAGCGAGAAGAGTGCTGCGCCGGTCGGGGGGCCGGATCGTCGGGCGATTGTTGCTGAGGCGCTGCG
>NZ_LQPI01000066.1 GCF_002101775.1 Mycolicibacter nonchromogenicus
CGCCGACCACACCCCCAAACAGGCCTACCTCAACCCGCCCACACCCCAAACCCTGCCAACTACTTGACTCAAGACACTCCCGTCGGCCGAGTCGGTCGCGCGGCTTGGCGAGCGCTTTGAGCGGCGTTATCCGTCGGCGACGCCGGAGTCGGCTGCGTTGGTGGAGCGGATCTGTGTGTCGACTCGGTCGGAGAATCGAGCTGCGGCGGCGCAACTGGTGGCCATCGGGGAGTTGTTCGCCCTGCGGTTGAGCCGTTGTGGTGAGACGCCGGAGTGGGCGGTGGACACCGAGGCGGCGGTGGCTGCCGAGGTGGCGGCGGCGTTGCGGATCAGCCAGGGGCTGGCGGGCAGCCGGCTGCGGTATGCCCGGGCGATGCGCGAGCAGTTGCCGAAGGTGGCCGAGGTGTTCAAGGCCGGCGACATCGATATCCGGCTGTTCCAGACGCTGGTGTATCGGACCGGTCTGATCACCGACCGTGAGGTGTTGGCGGCGGTGGACAGCCGGTTGGCGGCGCTGGTGGTGCGCTGGCCGTCGCTGACCATGAGCCGGCTGGCCGCGCGCATCGACAAGATCGTCGCGAAGGCCGACGCGGATGCGGTGCGCCGCCGCAAGGAACGGCAGACGGAACGCGAGATCGTGATCGCGGACTTCATGGAGGGTGGGGTCTCGGAGATCCGCGGGAGTCTGTTCACCACCGACGCCCGTGCGGTGGACCGCGCGTTGGATGCGTTGGCGGCCACGGTGTGTGAGCACGATCCGCGCAGTCGTGAGCAGCGTCGCGCCGACGCGATGGGGGCGCTCGCGGTGCGGGCGGATCGGCTGGGCTGCCGCTGTGGGCGGGCCGATTGCGCGGTGGGCGGCCGGGCCGCTGTTTCGCCGGTGGTCATTCATGTGATCGCCGAGCAGGCCACCGTCGACGGGTCTGGTGATGCGCCGGGCTCATTGGTCGAGGCGGACGGCTTGATCCCGCCGGAGCTGATCGCCGAGCTCGCCGAGTCGGCCCGGTTGGTGCCGGTGGTGCATCCCGCTGACGCTCCCGCCGAGCCGGGGTATGTGCCCTCGAAGGCGTTGGCGGACTACGTCCGCTGCCGGGATCTGACCTGTCGCTGGCCCGGATGCGATCGCCCGGCGATCGATTGCGATGTCGACCACACCATTCCCTACGGCGATGGTGGCCCCACCCACGCATCGAACCTCAAATGCTATTGCCGCACACACCATCTGGTGAAAACGTTCTGGGGTTGGCGCGAGGAACAGTTGCCAGATGGGACGCTGATTCTGACCTCCCCGGCGGGGCACACCTATGTCAGCACCCCGGGCAGCTCGGTGTTGTTCCCGCGCCTGTGCGCACCCACCGGCGAGGTGCCGGCAACGCTGCGGCGCACCGATGACCGCTGCGGTGAGCGCACCGTGATGATGCCCCGCCGGCGGCGCACCCGTGCCCAACACCGGGCCGCTCGCATCGCCACCGAACGCAACCAGAACCGCAAGGCCCGCGAAGCGCGACTCGCCGCGTTCGACGCCGTGTGGTTTCCGAAAGTCGCCGCCACCGACGACGACCCGCCACCCTTCTAGCGCCGGTTCAGGATTCGGGCGGCGTCGTGCACCATCTGCGCCACGATCTCACCCGCGGGGACGATGTCGTGGATCAGACCCACGGACTCGCCGATCAGGATGTGCGCGACGTCGAAGTCCCCTGCGGACAGCCCCGCCTGAAAGGCGGCGATCGCCTCGGGAAGATGCGCCTGCAGGCGGCTCTCGTCGCCGTGCCAGGTCTGCAGGAATGCATTCCACAGCGCCCGCTCGTCGTATTGGGCGGGCCAATCGAGTTCTCGCACACGGTCGTAGACGCGGGTGCGGACGGTGTCCTCGCCGCTGGCCCGGATGACCCGCTCATGAGCCTCGGGCGGCACGATTGCCTCGCGCGACGCCCAGAGCCGGGTGCCGACGAGGACTCCGTCGGCGCCGAGCGCCAGCGCCGCGGCCATCCCGCGGCCGTCGGCGATACCACCCGCGGCCAGCACCAGGGTTTCCGGGGAGCGCGAGGCCACCAGATCCACGACGGCCGGGACAAACGTCAGCGTCGAGCGGGTCGACATGCCGTGACCGCCGGCCTCGGATCCCTGCGCCACGATGGCGTTCGCGCCCGCTGCCAGCGCGGCAGCCGCCTGCTCCAGGGTCTGCACCTGGCAGATAAGCGGAACCCCCGCATCGCGGATGTCTGCGGCCAACGCCGCGGGATCGCCGAAGGACAGCATGATCGCGGCCGGCTGCCGGTCGAGCGCGACGGCCAGAGCCTCCGGCGCACGGGCCAGGCTCCAGGCGATGAAGCCGCACCCGACGCGCGCGTCGCCGGCGGCATCGAACTCGCGCCGCAGCCAGTCCGGGTCGCCGTAACCCCCGCCGAGCAGCCCGAGGCCGCCGGCGTAAGTCACCGCCGCGGCCAGCCGGCCACCGGATGCCTGCGCCATGGGCGCCAGCAGGATCGGGTGGTCGATACCGAAGTAGTCGGTCAGGCGGTTACGCAGCGGCATCGCCATGCCTCCTGAGGATCAGCGCCGCACCGGCAGGGGAGAGTGATACCCGGCCATGGTGTAGAGCACCGGCGCGGCCTGGCGGGCGGCCACCACCCCGTGAGCGTCCTCCTGCTGCACCGCGAACACCTCGGGATCGCCGAAGCCACTGTCGATACGGTCCCGGATGAACGCCAGACGCACCACCTGGTCGGCGAACTTCTTCACCGCCCGGCCGGCGGGCCGGCCGCCGATGCGGGTGGCCTCGCGGATGGCCAGCTTGCGGCCGCGGATCGATCCCAGCCAAGTCGCCTCGTTGGGGCTGATCAGGCCTCCCATCACCATGCCGGGAAGCTTGGTGGCGACCAACTGCTGTTCGTGGCGTCGGCTCAGCACGGCCAGCAGCACCATCAGCAGGAACACCGGCGCCAGCCAGAACACGTAGGTCACCAGGAAGAACTCGCCGCGGCCCATCGCCAGCGAGGCGTTCCACGAGGCGTGCATGGCCACCGCACCCAGGTAGCCGAGCAGGATCACGAAGGTCTTCGGCCAGAACCCGTGGCGGCGCAGTGCGAAGAACACCCCGATTCCGGTCATCGTGGTGAAAAGCGGGTGGGCGAACGGACCGAAGATCAGCCGGGCGATGGCTACCGCGGCCATCTGGGCCGGCGATTCGGCCGGCGCGATGTAGACGATGTCCTCCATCCAGGCGAAACCCACCGCCACGATGCCCGCGTAGACCATGCAGTCGGTCAGCGAGTTCAGCGCCAACCGCCGCCGCCCGGTCAGCATGACCAGCAGAAACAGCCCCTTGGCGGCCTCTTCGATGAACGGCGCCTGAATGGCAGCCATGTCGAAGGTCTTCGACACCAGCGGCCGGATGTTGGCCACCGAAGACCCGAAAGTCTCCAGGCCCACCGCCAGTACCACCGCGACCGAGGTGCCCCACAGGAACGCCAGTTGCAGCAGGCGCCGTGGCTCGGGCTCCCAGCGGTCCAGCCACCGGTAGCACAACAGCACCACCAGCATCGACATGCTCGACAGCACCAGCGCGGTCAGCGTTCCACCCGGGTTGGCCGCGGTGAACAACAGCAGCAGGAACGCCGTGACAATGGCGAGGAGGACGATCACGATGAGCGGCGCTCCGACTTTCCGCCGGTTCCGCATCACAGGCATAGCGAGGGAGCGTAGCCACCGGTTTGTCCAGCGTGCAACGCGTCGAGTAGCCTCAACAGGTAGTCCTCGACTAGTTCTAGACCAGATCGCGGGCCACCGCATGCCCAGCATGCGTGACAACACTCAGTCCCTACTACGTCAAAATGTCCGGAGCAACCCAACACATGCCAAGTCCCACCGTCACCTCGCCGCAAGTAGCCGTCAACGACATCGGCTCGGCCGAGGACTTTCTCGCCGCCATCGACAAGACCATCAAGTACTTCAACGATGGCGACATCGTCGAAGGGACGATCGTCAAGGTTGACCGGGACGAGGTCCTGCTCGACATCGGTTACAAGACCGAAGGTGTCATCCCCTCCCGCGAACTGTCCATCAAGCACGACGTCGACCCCCACGAGGTGGTGTCCGTCGGTGACGAGGTCGAGGCTCTGGTCCTGACCAAAGAGGACAAAGAGGGTCGCCTGATCCTGTCCAAGAAGCGCGCCCAGTACGAGCGCGCCTGGGGCACCATCGAAGAGCTCAAGGAGAAGGACGAGGCCGTCAAGGGCACCGTCATCGAGGTCGTCAAGGGCGGCCTGATCCTCGACATCGGGCTGCGCGGCTTCCTGCCGGCCTCGCTGGTGGAGATGCGCCGGGTCCGCGACCTGCAGCCCTACATCGGCAAAGAGATCGAAGCCAAGATCATCGAGCTGGACAAGAACCGCAACAACGTGGTGCTGTCCCGTCGCGCCTGGCTGGAGCAGACCCAGTCCGAGGTGCGCAGCGAGTTCCTCAACCAGCTGCAGAAGGGCGCCGTCCGCAAGGGCGTGGTCTCCTCGATCGTCAACTTCGGCGCCTTCGTCGACCTGGGCGGCGTGGACGGCCTGGTGCACGTCTCCGAGCTGTCCTGGAAGCACATCGACCACCCGTCCGAGGTCGTCCAGGTGGGCGACGAGGTCACCGTCGAGGTGCTCGACGTCGACATGGACCGCGAGCGGGTTTCGCTGTCGCTCAAGGCCACTCAGGAAGACCCGTGGCGCCACTTCGCCCGTACCCACGCGATCGGCCAGATCGTTCCGGGCAAGGTCACCAAGCTGGTGCCGTTCGGTGCGTTCGTCCGTGTCGAGGAGGGCATCGAGGGTCTGGTGCACATCTCCGAGCTGGCTGAGCACCACGTCGAGGTTCCGGACCAGGTTGTCGCGGTCGGCGACGACGCCATGGTCAAGGTCATCGACATCGACCTGGACCGTCGCCGGATCTCGCTGAGCCTCAAGCAGGCCAACGAGGACTACACCGAGGAGTTCGACCCCTCGAAGTACGGCATGGCCGACAGCTACGACGAGCAGGGCAACTACATCTTCCCCGAGGGCTTCGACGCCGAGACCAACGAGTGGATCGAAGGTTTCGACAAGCAGCGCACCGAGTGGGAGGCCCGCTACGCCGAGGCCGAGCGCCGGCACAAGATGCACACCGCGCAGATGGAGAAGTTCGCCGCTGCCGAGCAGGCCGAGCCGCGCTCGGGTGCCAACGGTTCGCACCGCGACGAGGCTCCGGCCGGCGGTTCGCTGGCCAGCGACGAGCAGCTCGCCGCGCTGCGGGAGAAGCTCGCCGGTAACAGCGCTTAATTCGCGCCCAGGGCGGTGAAAGGGCGCAGATGCTGCGTATCGGTCTGACCGGCGGTATCGGCGCCGGTAAGTCGACGGTGTCGGCTACCTTCAGCCGCCACGGTGGCGTCATCGTCGACGGTGACGTCATCGCCCGTGAAGTTGTGGAGCCCGGTACCGAAGGCCTCGCCAAATTGGTCGAGGCCTTCGGGCCGGGCATCCTGCTTCCGGACGGCGCTTTGGACCGTCCGGCGCTGGCGGCGATCGCCTTCAGCGACGACGACAAGCGGGCCACGCTCAACGGCATCGTGCACCCCCTGGTGGCGGCACGCCGCGCGGAGCTGATCGAAGCGGCCGGTGACGAGGCGGTGATCGTCGAGGACATCCCGCTGCTGGTCGAATCGCAGATGGCCCCGCTGTTCCCGCTGGTGGTCGTGGTGCACGCGGACGTCGAAACCCGAGTGGCCCGGCTCCTTCAGTACCGCGGCATGTCGGAGGCCGACGCCCGGGCCCGGATCGCCGCGCAGGCCACCGAGCCGCAGCGGCGCGACGTCGCCGATGTCTGGCTGGACAATTCGGGCGATCCGGATCAACTGGCGGAGCAGGCGCTCGAGCTGTGGCATCAGCGCATCAAGCCGTTCGCGCACAACCTCATCACCCGCCAGACGGTGCCGTCCCCGACGCACCTGATGCCGGCCGATCCGACCTGGCCGGATCAGGCGCAGCGCATCCTGGCCCGGGTGCGCACCGCCTGCGGCCACCGGGCGGTCCGGGTCGACCACATCGGTTCCACCGCGGTGCCCGGTCTGGACGCCAAAGACGTCATCGACGTGCAGGTCACGGTCGAATCCCTGGCGGTGGCCGATGAGCTCGCCGAATCCCTGCTGCGCGCCGGTTACCCGCGGATCGAGGCGATCACCGCCGACAACGGCAAACCCGATGCCCGCAGCACCGTCGCCGAATTCGACCATGCGGAAGATCCGGCGTTGTGGCACAAGCGGGTGCACGCCTCCGCCGACCCGGGGCGGGCCACCAACGTGCACATCCGGGTGGCGGGCTGGCCCAATCAGCAGTTCGCCCTGCTGTTTCCGGCCTGGCTGTCCGCGGACGCCGAGGCTCGCGCCGAGTACCTGGCCGTCAAGCGCAACGCGGAGCGCGCGGGCGTCGAGGGCGGTATCGAGGCCTACGCCGCCGTCAAGGAACCCTGGTTCGACACCGCCTACCGCCAGGCGTGGGCGTGGGCCGACCGCACGGGGTGGCGCTAGCCGATCCGGCTCCAGCCGATCAGGCCGATCAGGCCATGCTGCTGATCAGCGCGCCACACAGCATCGCGCCGGTGTGGGGATCGTTGGTGTTGCCCCAGGTGTTGACGAAGCGCTCGCTCTTGACCGTGGTGACGCCGTCGACCTTGATCTCGCAGTGCACCGTGGCGGTGGTCGGGAAACGCAACCGGATCACCATGCCGGCCTTGCTGGGGTCCTCCATCACCGTGTTGGCCTCGAACGGGCTCCCGAACGCATCGAGGTCCGCGCTGGCGGTCTCGGTGTCGGTGCGCATGAAGGTGACCACGTTGCCGCTGGACCAGGCATCGACCTTCGCGATGTAGGTGACGTTGTGCAGTTCGTCGGCGGCCGCCGCCGGTACCGGGATCAGCTGACCGCACCCGAACAGGGTGGCGATCGTCGCGGCGGCGACACCGATTCGCAGTGTGGCGTTCATAGCAGCGGAGTTTAGCGCGGCCGCAGCACGGTCCCCAGAAACACCGTGCGTCACAGCTGTCTACCGCGATCGCGGCGGCGATCCCCGCAGCCCCTCGCTGACCGGCCAGGTCACCGGCATCCCCTGGCCGGCCAGCCAACGGTGCAGGTCATAGCCGTTACGGGCCAGACCGTCGACGGCGGCCACTGCGTGCAACACCGCCTGCTCGGCGTCCTCGCGGCTGAGCAGGCCCTCCGTGACGGCGGCCATCAGCTCGTCGGTGTCGGCGAGCTCGACACCGGAAGCCGTGCGGACCACCAGATCCAGGTAGTGGTCGCGGGAGTGCCAGCGCTGCGGTCCTGCGGTGTACTCGCCGACGTCGAGGTAGAAGTCCTGGTCGCGCTCATGGCCCGGGTTGAAGTGGAAGACGGTCGCGCGCAGACCCAGCGACGGCAGCAGCCAGGACTCCAGGTAGTGGAACTGGGCCCGGCCGGGGGTGGGGCGGGCCAGGTAGAGACCCCACGGATGCACCGTGTAGACGTCGACTGCCCGCACCACTCCCTTGGGGTCGGTATTGGTGTAATCGCGCAGGTCGAAGGTCTCTTCCTTGGGTGGATGCACTGCTGGCCGCCTCTCACTGTCGGAGGTCCGGCCTACTCTGGTCTCCGTGGCCTTCGCAACCGAACACCCTATCGTCGCGCATTCGGAATATCGGCCGCCCGCAGACGCCGTGGAAGGCATCGTCCGCGCCGGCAACCGGTTCGAGGTCGTCAGCGAGTACCAGCCGGCCGGTGACCAGCCCGCCGCCATCGCGGACCTGGAACGTCGCATCACCTCCGGGGAGAAGGACGTGGTGCTGTTGGGCGCCACCGGCACCGGCAAGTCGGCCACCGCGGCCTGGCTGATCGAACGGCTGCAACGCCCCACCCTGGTGATGGCGCCGAACAAGACGCTGGCTGCCCAGCTGGCCAACGAGCTGCGAGAGATGCTGCCGCACAACGCCGTCGAGTACTTCGTCTCGTACTACGACTACTACCAGCCGGAAGCCTATATCGCGCAGACCGACACCTACATCGAGAAGGACAGCTCGATCAACGACGACGTCGAGCGGCTGCGCCACTCGGCGACGTCCAGCCTGCTGTCCCGGCGCGACGTCGTGGTGGTGGCCTCGGTGTCCTGCATCTACGGCCTGGGCACCCCGCAGTCCTACCTGGACCGTTCCGTCGAGCTGCAGGTGGGCGCCGAGGTGCCGCGCGACGGCCTGCTGCGGCTGCTGGTCGACGTGCAGTACACCCGCAATGACATGGCGTTCACCCGCGGCTCGTTCCGGGTGCGCGGCGACACCGTCGAAATCATCCCGTCCTATGAGGAGCTGGCGGTCCGCATCGAGTACTTCGGCGACGAGATTGAGGCGCTGTACTACCTGCACCCCCTCACCGGGGACGTGGTCCGCAAGGTCGACTCGCTGCGCATCTTCCCGGCCACCCACTACGTCGCCGGCCCGGAACGCATGGCGCAGGCCATCTCCACCATCGAACAGGAGCTCGCCGTCCGGCTCGAAGAGCTGGAGAACCAGGGCAAACTGCTGGAGGCCCAGCGGCTGCGGATGCGCACCAACTACGACATCGAGATGATGCGTCAGGTCGGCTTCTGCTCGGGCATCGAGAACTATTCGCGCCACATCGACGGCCGTGGCGCCGGCACCCCGCCGGCCACCCTGCTGGATTACTTCCCCGAGGACTTCCTGCTCATCATCGACGAGTCGCATGTCACCGTCCCGCAGATCGGCGGCATGTATGAGGGCGACATGTCGCGGAAGCGCAACCTGGTGGAGTTCGGGTTCCGGCTGCCCTCGGCATGCGACAACCGCCCGCTGACCTGGGAGGAGTTCGCCGACCGGATCGGCCAGACCGTCTACATGTCGGCCACCCCGGGCCCGTACGAGCTCAGCCAGGCCGGCGGTGAGTTCGTCGAGCAGGTGATCCGCCCGACCGGCCTGGTGGACCCCAAAGTGGTGGTGAAGCCCACCAAGGGCCAGATCGACGACCTGATCGCCGAGATCCGCCAGCGCACCGATGCCGACGAGCGGGTGCTGGTCACCACGCTCACCAAGAAGATGGCCGAGGATCTCACCGATTACCTGCTGGAGATGGGGATCCGGGTGCGCTACCTGCACTCCGAGGTCGACACGCTGCGCCGGGTGGAGCTGCTGCGGCAGCTGCGGCTCGGCGACTACGACGTGCTGATCGGCATCAACCTGCTGCGGGAGGGCCTGGACCTGCCGGAGGTGTCGCTGGTGTCCATCCTCGACGCCGACAAGGAGGGCTTCCTGCGCTCCACCCGCAGCCTGATCCAGACCATCGGCCGCGCCGCCCGCAACGTCTCCGGCGAAGTGCACATGTACGCCGACAAGATCACCGACTCCATGCGGGAGGCCATCGACGAGACCGAACGCCGCCGGGCCAAGCAGATCGCCTACAACGAGGCCAATGGCATCGACCCCCAGCCGCTGCGCAAGAAGATCGCCGACATCCTCGACCAGGTGTACCGGGAGGTGGAGGACACCGAATCCATCGAGGTCGCCGGGTCGGGCCGCAACGCCTCGCGGGGCCGGCGGGCCCAGGGCGAACCCGGCCGAGCCGTCAGCGCCGGTGTCTTCGAGGGCCGCGACACCAGCAACATGCCGCGGGCCGAACTGGCCGATCTGGTCAAGGACCTCACCGAGCAGATGATGAACGCGGCACGTGACCTGCAGTTCGAGTTGGCGGCCCGGATTCGCGACGAGATCGCCGACCTCAAGAAGGAACTGCGGGGTATGGACGCGGCCGGCATCAAGTGACGGCCCCGGGGACTGGCAGCTGGGGGGAGCTGCTCGGTAGGCGCTATCGGGGCACCGCGGCCCTGCTGGCCGGCGGTGTCGCGCTGTACGCCACCAATGAGTTCCTGACGACCAGTCTGCTGCCCGACACCATCAAGGACATCGGCGGCGAGCGGTTCTACGCCTGGGTGACCACCGTCTACCTGGTCGGGTCGGTGATCGCCGCGGCCGCGACCAACGCGGTGCTGGTCCGGGTGGGTTCCCGTTCGGCCTACCTGGTGGGCCTGTTGTCGTTCGGCCTGGGCACGACGCTGTGTGCGCTGGCGCCGGAGATGGAAGTGCTGCTGATCGGTCGCACCCTGCAGGGCACGGGCGGCGGCCTGTTGGCCGGGCTGGGGTGGGCGCTGATCAACGCCGTCCTGCCCAGCTGGCTGTGGACCCGGGCATCAGGCCTGGTGTCGGCCATGTGGGGGACCGGCACCCTGGTGGGCCCCGCGGCCGGCGGTCTGTTCGCCCAGTTCGGCGTCTGGCGGTGGGCGTTCGGCCTGATGGCGATGCTGACCGTGGCGATGGCCGTGGCGGTCTGCGTGGTGCTGCCGGCCGGCAGCGTCGGGCACCGCGGCGAGTCCGTGCGGTTCCCGGTGCGGTCGCTGCTGCTGCTGGGCGCTGCCGCGCTCGCGGTCAGTGTCGCGCAGTTGCCGCGCAGCCTGATCGGCGCCGTCGGATTGTTGCTGGTGGGCGGGGTCCTGCTGGCCGTGTTCCTGATCGTGGACCGGCGCGCGTCGGCGGCGGTGCTGCCGTCCAGCGTGTTCCAGCCGGGTCGGGAGAAGTGGATCTACCTGACGTTGGGCCTGCTGATGGCCACCACCAAGGCCAACCTGTATATCCCGCTGCTGGGGCAGCGGCTGGCCCACCTGCCGCCGGTGATGGCCGGCTTCCTGGGCGCTGCGCTGTCGACCGGCTGGACGTTCAGCGAGATCGCCAGCGCATCGGTGAGCAGGGTGCGGGTGGTCATCGGGCTGGTGATCACGGCGCCGTTGGTGATGTCGGCGGGATTGGCGGTGGTCGCCTTCGCCCGGATGCGCCATTACAACCCGACCGCGGTCGGCGCGATCTGGGCGCTGGCGCTGCTGGTGGTGGGTATCGGCGTCGGCGCCGGCTGGCCGCACCTGTCGGCCTGGGCGATGAGCTGCGTCGACGATCCCGCCGAGGGTGGGACCGCCGCCGCCGCGGTCAACACGGTCACGCTGATCGGCGGGGCGTTTGGCGCGGGCCTGGCCGGCCTGGTGGTCAACACCGCGATGAGCACCGGTCAGCCCGCGGCCCGCTGGCTGTTCGCGATCTTCGCCGGGCTCGCCGCACTGGGATCCGTGGTCGCGGTCCGGGCCAGCAGGGGCGCGGGACCGCTGGCCGCCGCCTGAGGAGCTTCGAGTCAGCAGCAGCCTGCCGGAGCTGCGGCGGACTCGGTGTCGGCGATCTTGGTGTAGACCTCCCAGCGTTCCTGGTCCGGGCCGCTGACCCAGACCTTGTCCTGAGTGGCGTAACAGCACGTGGTACCGATCTCCGCCTCGGTCACCAGGCCCGCGTCACTCAGGCGGGTGATCTCCTCGTGGACGATCTCACTTGAGGGCACCTCGACGCCGAGGTGGTTCAGGGTCCCGCCGTGGCTCGGGTTCTCCAGCAGCACCAGCTTCAGCGGCGGGTCGGCGACCGCGAAATTGGCGTAGCCGGGCTTGACCTTGGCCGGCGCGGTGTCGAACAGCCGCGAATAGAACGCGATCGCGGCATCGAGGTCGTCGACGTTGAGCGCGAGTTGTATCCGGGACATGGCACCTCCAGTTGTGAGACATATGTCGAACTACTGATCTGGGGCCAGCATGCCACGTTTTCGATATATGTCAATGAAGTGTGGCAGTATGGATGCATGCCGAAAGCGTTGCCGGTGATCGACACGACCGCGCCGGTGTGCTGCGCGCCGGTTGCCGCAGGACCCATGACGGATGCTGATGCCCTGCAGATCGCGCTGCGGCTCAAGGCGTTGGCCGATCCGGTTCGGGTCAAGATCGTGTCGTTGCTGTTCAGCTCGCCCGCCGGCGAGGAGAAGTCCGGCGACCTGGCCTCAAGCCTGGGCCTGAGTGAGTCGACTGTCAGCCACCATCTGACGCAGTTGCGCAGGGCCGGCTTGGTGGTCTCGGACAGGCGCGGGATGAACATGTTCCACCGGGTGCGAACGGATGCTTTGCAGGCCCTGTGTACGGCCCTGGATCCCAGCTGTTGTTCCTAGCCGGTCACCGGGTGGCCTTGATCACCTGGGCGAAGGTGAACTGCCAGCGCTCGACGACGTGGAAGCGCAGCGCGTGCAGCATCTGGCCGTCCGGGGTGCGGGCGAACCGGGTGCCCACCGGCAGCATCACGGCCTTCTGATGGGCCGGCAGACTGCGGTCGTGATCGGTGATCGCCCAGATCGTCGGGCATCGGTCGAACTGATCCTTCAAAGCGCCCACCCCGAGGTGGCCGTCCCACAGCCGGCCCCGGGTTTGACGGCGCGGCCCCAGGCCGGGATCGGTCAGCTTGGCGAACGCCTCGGGGCGTGCGGCGGTCAGCGCCCGGATCGGGCCGGGCAGCCACCTGGTGGTGTTGTCGATCAGTAGGCAGTCCCCGGGCTGGGCGTGCGCGACGATCACGTCGGCCACGTCGCTGTAGTCCCAGCCCTTCTCTTTGGTGTACCGATCACGTTGATTGACAACGTAATTGGGGGCCGCGGCGATCACCAGCAGGGCGAGGACGCCGACCATGGCGCGGCGTGACGTGGCGATCGTGGTCACCGCGATCGCCAGCGATATCGCCATCGCCGGCGCGGTGCAGATCAAATACCGCGGGTAATAAACGGGTTTCACCGCCACCGAATAGATCAGCGTGGCCACTGTCGGGATGAGCATCCAGGCCACGCACAGTGCCGCCAGTTGCCGCGTCGCCGAATCGGGGGACCGGCGGGCGCCGCGCCGCACCGCGACGACGGCGCCGGCGAGCACCAGCCACGCCAGGATCGCGAACGGCACACTGTCGTCGAAGTACTGCTGCACCACGATCTCGACGACGGTGTGCGGGTTCAGCGGTCGAATCCACGCGACCTGGCGAATCTGTCCCTGGCTGAACCAGAGGAACGGAGCCAGTACCGCCAACGCGATACCGGTGGCCACCGCCCATCGCCGCCACGCGCCTCCCACCCGGCGCAGCGCCACGGCGTGTACCGCCACCATCAGCACGGTGAAGGTGTTCAGCAGCGTCGCCGCCACCACCGCCACCGCGTAGCCCGCCCACAGTCGCCGGCTGTCGTGCCGGGCTGTGGTCACCCACAGCACGGTGAGCCACACCGCGGCCATCGCCGAGAACGCGTACGGACGCGCCTCGACGCCGGCCCACGTCATCCGCGGCAGGATCGCGTAAAGCACACCGGCGCACACCGATACCCGCCGGCCGGTGAAGCCGCGGGACAACACCACCACACCGGCGGCGCCCGCGCCCACCGCCAGACTGCTCGGCACCCGCGCCCAGAATTCGGTCGCGGGGAACACCGCAAACCAGCCGTGCATCACCAGGTAATACATCCCGTGCACCGCGTCGATATGGGTGAGCATCCGCCACAGTTCCGGAAGTGTGCGGTGCGTCGCCGCCGAAATGGTGGCCGCTTCGTCGAACCACAGCGACGGCCGGCTCGCCCCGATGACGCTGATCACCGTTGCCGCGACGGCGATTACGGCCACATCCGGTACGCGCGACGGACGCGGCGAAGGCGGCGGCGGGCTCGCATCGAGACGCACCGGGGGCGGGTTCAGTACCTGGCTCAACGGCGTGCGCTGTCGGTCGCGGTGACGGTTATGACATTCCACGCTACCGCTCGACACGACATGTCAGCTACGTCACGAGACCTGTCCAACGCTGCTTTCTGGCCGGTCAGAGCGCTGTGTGCGCCGCGCCGCAAACGACATGTGACGCCAATCGCCCCCATCGGGCCCGTCGAAGCGTTAGTGTCGCCATGGCTCAGTTTGCGAACAGGCGACCAATGCACCGGGAGGGTTTACGAATGAGCGGCTACAAGACCGTGGTGGTCGGTACGGACGGCTCGGACTCGTCGCTGCGCGCCGTTGACCGCGCGGCCCATCTGGCGTCTGTCGAAGGCTCGAAAGTCGTCATCGCCACCGCCTATCTGCCGCACGCCGACGACCCCCGTGCCGCCGACATCCTCAAGGACGAGGGCTACAAGGCCTCGGGCAACGCCCCGATCTACGCCATCCTCAAGGAGGCCAAGGAGCGGGCCATCGCCGCCGGTGCCTACGAGGTCGAGGAGCGGGCCATCGTCGGGGCTCCGGTCGACGCACTGGTGGAGCTGGCGGAGGACGTCAAGGCCGACCTGCTGGTGGTCGGCAATGTCGGCCTGAGCACCATCGCCGGGCGCCTGCTGGGCTCGGTGCCGGCCAACGTGTCGCGGCGCTCCAAGATCGACGTGCTGATCGTTCACACCACCGGCTAGCCGGCGGGCTCACCAGCCCCGTTCGCGCCACTCCGCCAGGTGCGGGCGCTCCACCCCCAGAACGGTGTCATCGCCGTGCCCGGGGTAGACCACGGTGTCGTCGCCGTACCGGTCGAACACCTTGCGGCTCACGTCACCGAGTAGGCGCTCGAAATCTCCGGGCTGCCAAGTCTTTCCGACGCCGCCGGGGAACAGGCAGTCACCGGTGAACAGCTGCGTCACGCCGCCGGTGGCCGGGCCGTCGAGGGCCAGCGCCACCGATCCCTCGGTGTGGCCCTGCAGGTGGATCACGTCGAAGCTCAGATCGCCCACGGTCACGGTGTCGCCGTCGGCCAGGATGCGCTCCGGGGTCACCGGCAGCGGCTCGGCGTCCAGGGCGTGCGCCGCCGTCGGCGCTCCGGTGGCCTCAGCGAGGGCGGTCAGCGCCTGCCAGTGGTCGAAGTGCTGGTGGCTGGTGACGATCAGCGCCACGTCCGGGGCGTACTCGCGAACCAGCGCCACCAGCTTGTCGGCGTCATTGGCCGCGTCGATCAGCAGGGTCTTGCCGGTCTTGGTGCACGTCACCAGGTAGGCGTTGTTGTCCATCGGGCCCACCGAGGCCTTGATGATGGTGGCCCCGGGCAGGGTGCGCCGGGCCGCGGTCCCGGGTTCGACGTGTCCGGTGTAGTTGTCGTCAACCGCGATCTGGGAGGTCATATCGGCAACCGTACTGGCCCTGACCTGGTTGTCGGTAGCGCCACCTAGCATGGACCCGTGGCTGACCGGCTGATCGTCAAGGGTGCGCGGGAACACAACCTGCGCAGTGTGGATCTGGACCTGCCGCGCGACGCGTTGATCGTGTTCACGGGGTTGTCCGGTTCGGGGAAGTCCTCGCTGGCCTTCGACACCATCTTCGCCGAGGGCCAGCGCCGCTACGTGGAATCCCTGTCGGCCTACGCCCGCCAGTTCCTCGGCCAGATGGACAAACCCGATGTCGACTTCATCGAGGGCCTCTCACCGGCTGTGTCCATCGACCAGAAGTCCACCAACCGCAACCCGCGCTCCACGGTCGGCACCATCACCGAGGTCTATGACTACCTGCGGCTGCTCTACGCCCGCGCCGGTACCCCGCACTGCCCGGTCTGTGGCGAGCGGATCGCCCGGCAGACCCCGCAGCAGATCGTCGACCAGGTCTTGGCCATGGACGAGGGCCTGCGGTTTCAGGTGCTGGCGCCGGTGGTGCGCACCCGCAAGGGCGAGTTCGCCGACCTCTTCGAGAAGCTGAACACCCAGGGTTACAGCCGGGTGCGGGTGGACGGGGTGGTCCATTCGCTCACCGATCCGCCCAAGCTCAAGAAGCAGGAAAAGCACGACATCGAGGTGGTCGTCGACCGCCTCACCGTCAAGGAATCCGCCAAACAGCGGCTCACCGATTCGGTGGAGACCGCGCTGGGCCTGGCCGACGGCATCGTGGTGCTGGAGTTCGTCGACCGGGAGGACGACCACCCGCACCGCGAACAGCGGTTCTCCGAGAAGCTGGCCTGCCCCAACGGGCACGCGCTGTCGGTCGACGACCTGGAGCCGCGGTCGTTCTCCTTCAACTCGCCCTACGGCGCCTGCCCGGAGTGCGCGGGCCTGGGCATTCGCAAAGAGGTCGACGCGGATCTGGTGGTGCCCGACCCGGACCGCACCCTGGCCGAGGGCGCGGTGGTGCCCTGGTCGATGGGCCCCACCAGCGAGTACTTCATCCGGATGATGGCCAGCCTCGGGGAGGCGATGGGCTTCGACGTCGACACCCCGTGGCGCAAGCTGCCGGCCAAGGCCCGCAAGGCGATTCTGGAGGGCTCCGACGAGCAGGTGCACGTGCGCTACCGCAACCGCTACGGCCGGACGCGCTCGTACTACACCGATTTCGAAGGCGTCATGGCCTTCCTGCAGCGCAAGATGGAGCAGACCGAATCCGAGCAGATGAAGGACCGCTACGCCGGGTTCATGCGGGACGTGCCGTGCCCGGAATGCGCCGGCACCCGGCTCAAGCCGGAGATTCTGGCGGTCACGCTGGCCGCCGGCGGCTATGGCAGCAAATCCATTGCGCAGGTGAGCGAGCTGTCGATCGCGGACTGCTCGGACTTCCTCAACGCGCTCACCCTGGGCCCGCGTGAGCAGGCCATCGCCGGGCAGGTGCTCAAGGAGATCCAGTCCCGGCTGAGCTTCCTGCTCGACGTCGGCTTGGAGTATCTGACCCTGTCGCGGGCCGCCGGAACCCTGTCCGGCGGTGAGGCGCAACGCATTCGGCTGGCCACCCAGATCGGCTCCGGCCTGGTCGGGGTGCTCTACGTGCTCGATGAGCCGTCGATCGGGCTGCATCAGCGCGACAATCGGCGCCTCATCGAGACGCTGGTGCGGTTGCGCGATCTGGGCAACACGCTGATCGTCGTCGAGCACGACCTGGACACCATCGCGCACGCCGACTGGATCGTCGACATCGGCCCGGCGGCCGGTGAGCACGGCGGCAGGATCGTGCACAGCGGGACCTACAGCGAGCTGTTGGCCAACACCGACTCGATCACCGGCGCCTACCTCTCCGGCGCGAAAAGCATTGCGATTCCGCAGGCCCGCCGGCCGGTGGACCCCAAGCGCATGCTCGGGGTGGTCGGCGCGCGCGAGCACAACCTGTCCGGGGTGGACGTGGCCTTTCCGCTCGGCGTGCTCACCGCGGTCACCGGGGTGTCCGGCTCGGGCAAGTCGACGCTGGTCAACGACATCCTGGCCACGGTGCTGGCCAACAAGCTCAACGGCGCCCGCCTGGTGCCCGGCCGGCACACCCGGATCACCGGGCTCGATCACCTGGACAAGCTGGTGCGGGTGGACCAGTCACCGATCGGTCGCACGCCGCGGTCCAACCCGGCCACCTACACCGGGGTGTTCGACAAGATCCGCACCCTGTTCGCCGCCACCACCGAGGCCAAGGTCCGGGGTTATCAGCCCGGCCGGTTCTCGTTCAATGTCAAGGGCGGCCGCTGCGAGGCGTGTACCGGCGACGGCACCATCAAGATCGAGATGAACTTCCTGCCGGACGTCTATGTGCCCTGCGAGGTCTGCCACGGTGCCCGCTACAACCGGGAGACCCTGGAGGTGCACTACAAGGGCAAGACCATCGCCGAGGTGCTGGACATGTCCATCGAGGAGGCCGCGGAGTTCTTCGAGCCGATCACCGGCATCCACCGCTACCTGCGCACCCTCGTCGACGTCGGACTGGGATATGTGCGGCTGGGCCAGCCGGCGCCGACGCTGTCCGGGGGAGAGGCGCAGCGGGTGAAGCTGGCCTCGGAACTGCAGAAGCGTTCCACCGGCCGGACGGTCTACATCCTCGACGAGCCCACCACCGGCCTGCATTTCGAGGACATCGCGAAACTGCTGGGCGTCATCAACGGCCTGGTCGACAAGGGCAACACGGTGATCGTCATCGAGCACAACCTGGACGTGATCAAGACCGCGGACTGGATCATCGACATGGGTCCTGAAGGCGGCGCCGGCGGCGGCACGGTGGTGGCCACCGGCACACCGGAGGATGTGGTGGCGGTGCCGGAGAGCTACACCGGCAAGTTCCTCGCCGAAATCCTGGGCGCCCCCGCCAAACCCGCCAAAGCGGTCAAACGCCGCCGCAAGGCCAGCGCCTAACCGGCCGCTCCGATCGCCGCAGGCTGACACTCTCGAGGTGCTACGGTCCCTCAGTAATTGCGATGCTGCACTTACCTGAGAGGCGCGCCGATGGCGACCGCAGAGTTGAGCCGGGAATACGCGCCGCCGATCTCGGCGAAACTTCCGCCGTCGCGCGGACTTCGCATCGTGTGGATCGTGGCTTTCGGCTCGCTGGTTCTGGCGTTCCCGGTCTACAGCTACCTGGCGTTTCACAGTGGCGCCGACCGGCCCTTCATCGCCAACGCCATGGTGGTGCAGGCGACGGCCGCCTACTTCCTGGGCATCTTCGCGGCATTCCTGCCGATCCCGTCGCTGCGGTCCTGGACCCGATTCCAGCGCCTGCAGGCGGTGGTCCTGCCGTTCGTGATCTGCTCCTACACAACGCATCTGACCTGGGAGCTCGGATGGCTGATTCTGCACAGGGCCATCGCCGGAGCGCGCGATGCCGCGTGGGCCTATCCCTGGTGGAACTACATCGACGGCGGCGATCTGCGCTACCTGCACGCCGAACCCAATTTCTTGATGATCGAGGTGCTGTCGGTGATCAACGCCTGCGTGGGCGTCACCGGCCTCGTTCTGCTGTTTCGGTCCAAGTTCACCGACTACCGGGGAACCCTGCTGGTGATGTCGACGGCCGTCACGCACACCGTCTTGACCTGGTACTACTACGGCACCGAGATCATCGCCGGTTTCCCGTCGATCAACACCGACAGCTTCATGGATCTGGGCGTCAAGTTCGTCCTGCTGAACAGCCCGTGGCTGATCGCGCCCTGGCTGGTGCTGGCCTGGGGCTACGCGATGCTCAAGAAACAGTTCGGCGCTTCGCCGCAGTAGCGCCGGCCTTCACCAGCGGTGACGGAAACCGCGGCGGCACCCGCACCCCGTCCAGCCAGGCGGTGAGATCTTGTGCGCGCTTCTCCAATAGGGAGCGGGCGGCGCGGCCCGGGTCCTCGAGCAGCTGCAGCTGCACCTTCGCGGCCGCATCCTGACACCAGCCGCCGACGATCCGGCCGTTCCACCACACCGTGGGCCCGGCGTTGCCGTTGTTGTCGAAGAGCTGACCGCGGTGCTCGCCGAGGTACCAGTCGCGCTGATACCACCCCATGGTGGTGACGTCGAGGCCCGGCAGCAGCGCACCCCACGGCTCGGGCTCGGCTTCGGGCTCCAGGTCGTCGGGCAGCGCGTAACCGGGCGTGCCGTGCAGGTCGACGTCGACGGCGCCGATCGCGCTGAGCGCCTTGCGGACCACCGTCTTGGTGGTGCCGAACCACCACCGGATGTCCTCCGCGGTGGCCGGGCCGAATGCCCGCAGCCAGGTGCCGATCAGCTGGGTCTGCGCCGGCTCAGCGGTCACCGGAACGCCGCGTTCGCCGATCCAGCTGCGCGTGGTGGCCCACCGCGGTCGCGACGAGGTCCAGCCGCCGTCGTTGGGACCCCGCACGATGTGGCCTTGCGCGCCCAGCACGGTCAGTGCGCGCGGCGCCAGGTGGGTCTGGCCGCCGTAGGACTTTCCCGGCGCCGGATCGTAGGTGCCGGCCAGCTCGGGCAGGGCGGTGCGCAGGGCGATGCTGCTGGCCGGGCCGTTGCGGTCCAGGTGGGCCAGCACCGCGGCGGCGGCCCGCTCCAGCCATTGCTCACCGTCGTCGGCCACGCCGGCCTTGGCCACATCGGCGATCAGCCGGCGCCGTTCGGTGTCAGCCACCCGGTCGCTGGCCGCGGCCTGCACGGTGGGCAGATCGGCGGGATCGAACACCCACAGCGTGCGGCGCATCGCCAGATGCTTGACCAGCGAACGCTTTTCATACAGGGCGTCGTTCAGGTCGGCCACCGCGAAGTCTGGGCGTCGAGCCCACAGTGACAGGTAGGGGGTGGCGGGATCGGTGGCGTGCAGGCCGACCAGGGTTGCCGCGATCCGGTCTATCGGCTGATCGGTGTCAGGGGCAAGGAAATGTCTGCGCGCCAAACGGTTTCGCCGCTCAGCGACGGTAAATACCCGCACCGCCTCAGTGCTCGTGCATCGATTTGCGGATCTGCTCGAGTCGCTCGGCGGCCGCGCGCTGGCGCTCCTCGTACTGCGACTCGAGTGTGCGGCCCTCGGGGGTCTCCGCATCCAGTTCCTGGGCGCCGATCGAGGTCTCGTAGCGGCGCTCGATCTTCTCGCGCACCGAGTCGAACGTCGGCACGCCGGTGGCGTCGTAGCCGCTGTCGGCCGGCGG
>NZ_LQPI01000067.1 GCF_002101775.1 Mycolicibacter nonchromogenicus
ATTCGTTTCTGCGACCTTCCGGGTGTTATGCAGCACTTTTCGATCCCGGCCGCCGCGTTCGACGAGTCGGTGTTCGAAGACGGGCTGGCCTTCGACGGGTCCTCGATCCGTGGATTCCAGTCCATCCACGAGTCCGACATGTTGTTGCTGCCCGACCCCGAAACCGCACGCATCGATCCGTTCCGGGCCGCAAAGACACTTAACCTGAACTTCTTCGTCCACGACCCCTTCACCCGCGAGCCCTACTCGCGCGACCCCCGCAACATCGCCCGCAAGGCCGAGAACTACCTCGCCAGCACCGGCATCGCCGACACCGCCTACTTCGGCGCCGAAGCCGAGTTCTACATCTTCGACTCGGTGCGCTTCGACTCCCAGATCAACGGCACCTTCTACGAAGTGGACTCCGCCGCCGGCTGGTGGAACACCGGACGCCCCACCAACGCCGACGGCAGCCCCAACCTCGGCTACAAAGTCCGCCCCAAGGGCGGCTACTTCCCCGTCGCACCCTATGACCAATACGTCGACCTGCGCGACGCCATGACCACCAACCTCACCAACGCCGGCTTCACCATCGAACGCGGCCACCACGAGGTCGGCACCGGCGGCCAAACCGAGATCAACTACAAGTTCAACACCCTGCTGCACGCCGCCGACGACCTGATGCTGTTCAAATACATCATCAAAAACACCGCCTGGGGCCACGGCAAGACCGTCACCTTCATGCCCAAACCCCTCTTCGGCGACAACGGCTCCGGCATGCACGTACACCAGTCAGTGTGGAAAGACGGCGCCCCCCTGTTCTACGACGAGGCCGGCTACGGCGGCCTGTCCGACATCGCCCGGCACTACATCGGCGGCATCTTGCACCACGCCCCCTCACTGCTGGCCTTCACCAACCCGACCATCAACTCCTACAAGCGCCTGGTCCCCGGCTACGAGGCCCCGATCAACCTGGTCTACAGCCAGCGCAACCGCTCAGCCTGCGTGCGTATCCCGATCACCGGCACCAACCCCAAGGCCAAGCGCCTGGAATTCCGCTGCCCGGACTCCTCGGGTAACCCCTACCTGGCGTTTGCGGCCATGCTGATGGCCGGCATCGACGGCATCAAGAACAAGATCGAACCCGCCGCCCCCGTCGACAAGGACCTCTACGAGCTTCCCCCCGACGAGGCCGCCGCCATCCCCCAAGCCCCCACCTCCCTGGCCCAGGTCATCGACAACCTCGAAGCCGACCACGACTACCTCACCGAAGGCGGCGTGTTCACCCCCGACCTGATCGAAACCTGGATCAACTACAAACGCGACAACGAAATCACCCCGGTCAACCTGCGCCCCCACCCCTACGAATTCGCGCTCTACTACGACTGCCGG
>NZ_LQPI01000068.1 GCF_002101775.1 Mycolicibacter nonchromogenicus
GATCACCCATCCAATCTGATTGGGTGGCCTACTTTTCAACCGTCGCGACTGGCCGGGTTCTCAACCGTCGTTAACACTTAGGTCACGAACTCGTTTGGGTTCGTGACCTTTGTGTTTGGTGGGGGTGCATGTTTGAGTCCTCTGAGTCAGCTGTGCACGGGACGCGGTGGTGTAACTCCCCAACAAAGCCGGTCGAACGCGCAGGGCCGGCGGCGCGACAACTTGACCGGACGGCCGGGTCGCGCCTCGCCTCGATGAGCGCTTCGCTGCTCACGTAACGGCTTGGATTCCTCGTGCGATTCGGTCAAGGAACGCTAGTGCGTCTTCGACCGTGGCTTGTGTCATCGGATACAGTTCGTCGCCTGGTGGCGTCGGATCAAGGTCGGACTGATGCACGATGGTGTTTCTACGATCCGCTATCAGCGCCAGTTGCCGCTTGAGGATTAGATCGCCTGATTCCCCGCCCACGGCACCTTGGCCGAGATGGTCAGCGAGCGATTTCCATAACTGCACGTCGCTGACCAAACGTACTGCATCGGCAACTTTGTCGGGCTTTTGGAAGCTGAGCAGAGAGTGCTGTTCGCGAATCTCTGTCTCCAGCCAGCCGAGGTCAGAGCCAGACACTGCGATCTGTGCCGATGCCAGCGACACCTTGAATTTCTGCAGGGCTTTGGGTAAGGGCGAACCCGACGAGAAGATGTCGAGGATCCGCACGCGGATCTCTTCGTGGACAAAGGTGTCGAACGCGCTCACGCCCTGAACGAAAGCTGCGCGGTGGATATCCGACAGGTCCATCGCCCCGGAGGTGGAGTTGTTCAGCGAAGACGCTAGACCCATCATGTCCCGGGCTCGGGTGAGGCTCTGCTCGAACAAGTCGAGTTCCCGTTTAGGCATGTTTGCGAAGGTCAGTCAGCCTCGATCATCGTGGTGACTTTGTCGGTGAGGTCAGCGAACTGCTTGTCGAAGGAATCGCGAGATTCAGTCCAGTTTTCGAGCACAGAACCAGTTCCCCCTAGCTGTTCTTCCGTCAATGCGAAAACAGGGGTGCAGTTCTCCTGGGACTTCGCAATGAGGCTATTGAACTCAGCAATCTGAGCGAGGCATAGGTCGTCCATAGACACCCCGGCGGCAGCGTATCGGGATTCAGAAAGTAGCAGTCCACCGTCCTTTAGCGCAGGCACGAGACGACTTTTTACGGCGCCGTTGATCTCATCAATCCACTTCTGGAAGGCGGCAGCCGGCTGCCCGCCCCTAGGCCGGTACTTCTGAACGACTGTTCCGAGCACCCGCATCCCAGGCTCGGGAAACGGATATGCGGCGCTACTGAGAATCGGCATTTCGAATGCTTGCGCGGCCCACCGCTTCCATCGGGGCAACACTCGCGATATCGAGTCGATGGCCATGACGGAGAAGAAGTCGGGAGCCGTCGGAAGGATCACATAGTCCGAAGTGGACACCAGATTCTGGTTTATCGGACCAAGTCCAGGGCTCAGATCGACGATCACGTAGTCGGCTTCGACCGAGGCAGCCGTTCTCCCTACGAGGAAGGACAGGCTACCCGGGAGGTTCTTCAGCGCCTGGATTGAGCCGCTGAGCTCTTGCGCTATGCCTAGGGTGTTTTCGTACTCAGCGAGGCGGATGTCACCGGGTAAGAGGTGGAGTCCTGGACGGGCCTCGACGCTGAACAGCGGTACCGCACTTACCTCGCGGGGCTGCGCTTCGAATGCTGGTGTGAGGCCCGAGTAGAACGTACCGCGCTCCACAATGGCCTCAATATCGGCCAGTTCCGTAAAGCCGGTAACCATGCCGGTCAGATTGCACTGCGGGTCGGCGTCGACGAGCACAACGGTGTGGCCTTGCTCGGCAAGCTTCCACCCGAGGTTAAAACTGGTGGTCGTCTTGCTGACGCCACCTTTGTGGTTGAACAGGGCGATCGTCGTGAGCTTGCCATCACGTGCCATGGGGCGATTCTTGCAGTTGCCCACGACCGTTCGCGGGACCGGATCGCCTCAGCGTAGAACTCGTGACGTACGCCAAGCTCTCGGCCAACAAGCGCCAGAGCGTGCGCGACATGGCGGAGGGCCCGGCAGAGCGGCCACCGAGGTCCGCATTGCTCCGAGCGAAGCACGAGGAAGGCACTGGAACAGAGGAAGGCACTGGAACAGAGGAAGGCACTGGAACAGCGGATAATGTCGGCGCACGCCGGTATGTTTGCCGCGAGGTGTTTAGATCCGAACGTCGAGACCGTGCTTGGCAAAGTCCAATCGGCGTGGTGGGAACAGTCGCCGGGGCTAAGGTGCATCGCGAGCCGGTTCATGCACGGGTTACTACCCACTTCGGTGCGCTCGTGTTTCCGATCGGCACTAGGCACCGGCTTTGCCAGATGGACCCAGAGGGAGGGCTGTGGACGTCTTTCGCGTGCATCGGGAGTTGATCGACGACTATCGCTCGTTCACGACCAGCGAGGTGGTTCCGCTCGACCCGCGCATCCACCAGCATGTCCAGGAGGAACTCGCCGAGGGCAAGCAGTGGCCGGAGCCGTGGCTGTCACTGAACCCGATGTTCGCCTCCGGCGGATCGATCAACGACCTCATTGCCGAGGGCCTTCTCGACCAAGAGTGCTCGACCATCTTTCGGCCGAAGCAGCGGATGGACGATGCTGGTGCACAACCGATCACCCTGCACCGCCACCAGCGTGAGGCGGTGGAGATTGCGCGGTCGGGCAAGAGTTACGTCCTGACCACCGGTACCGGCTCGGGCAAGTCTCTGGCCTACATCGTGCCCATCGTCGACCGGGTGTTGCGCCAAGAACCCCGCGAGCGGGGCGTGAAGGCGATCATCGTCTATCCAATGAACGCACTCGCCAACAGCCAGGTCGGCGAACTGGAGAAGTTCCTGCGCTTCGGCTACGGCGAGGGCAATGAACCGGTGACCTTCGCCCGCTACACGGGTCAAGAGCAGGGCGAAGAGCGCGAAGCCATCCTGCGCAACCCGCCGGACATCCTGCTCACCAACTACGTCATGTTGGAGCTGATGCTCACCCGGCCCGAAGAGCGCCGCAAACTGGTCGAAGCCGCCAAGGGCCTGCACTTCCTGGTGCTCGACGAACTGCACACCTACCGCGGTCGCCAGGGCGCCGACGTCGCGATGCTGGTCCGACGGGTGCGTGACGCCTGCCAGTCACCGGACCTGCAATGCGTGGGCACGTCGGCGACCATGGCCAGCGCGGGGACAGCCGAGGATCAACGTCGGGTGGTGGCCGAGGTTGCATCAGCCCTCTTCGGCGCCGAGGTCACCGCTGAACGCGTTATCGGAGAAACGCTCGACCGCGCCACCGCCGGCGATCCGGACGACACCGACGGTTTGCGTCGGGAAGTTCGCCAGGGCGGAGCCACCGGCGACTACGACACGCTGGCGAGGTCACCTCTGGCTACGTGGATCGAGATCAAATTCGGGTTGGCCACCGAGAAAGAAACGGGCCGCATCATCCGCGAAGCTCCCGCCAAGGTCCGCGACACCGCGGCCCGGCTCGCAGACTTGACCGGGACGACGGTCGACGAATGCGAGCAGGCGATTCGCACCACGCTGCTGGCCGGCTCGGCGGCCAAGCATCCGGTCACTAACCGTCCGCTGTTCGCGTTCCGGCTGCACCAGTTCCTGTCCAAGGGCGACACCGTGTACGTCTCGATTGAACGCGAGGCACGGCGTCACATCACCTCCCAGTACCAGGTCACCGTGCCCGACCGCCCCGCCGATCTGCTGATGCCGCTGGCGTTCTGCCGGGAATGCGGACAGGAGTATCTGGTGGTTGCGAAAACCACTGAAGGATCAACGGTTTCCTACCGTCCGCGCCGGGACCGCGACGCCAGTGGCGGCGACCAGGCCAACGGCTACCTCTACATCTCGACAGCTCAGCCGTGGCCCGTCGACCCGCTGCCGGAGGGACGGCTGCCGGACTCGTGGCTCGTGGACGGAACCGTCGCGGACCGTCGCCGCCCGTACCTGCCCCACCGTGTCCGTGTCGACACCACCGGCACCGAAGTGACATCCGGCGGGACCGACGCGGCCTTCGTTCCGGCCCCGTTCCGGTTCTGCCTGCGCTGCAAGGTGTCCTACGAGCAGGCCCGCGGCAGCGACTTCGCGAAACTCGCGACCTTAGATGCCGAAGGGCGAAGCTCCGCCGTCTCAGTCCTCAGCACCTCAATAGTGCGTGCCCTCAACAAAATTCCCGAAGCCGAGCTGACCGCCTCCAGCCGCAAGCTGCTGACATTCGTCGACAACCGGCAGGACGCCAGCTTGCAGGCCGGGCACTTCAACGACTTCGTACAAATGACACAGCTGCGCGGCGCGTTGAACCAGGCCGTGCAGCGCAGCGCGTTGCGGCACGATGACGCCGCCGAACGTGTCGTGGACAGCCTCGGTCTGCAGTTCGAGGATTATGCGGCCAACCCGGAAGCGGTCTACGGGGCGAGAAGTTCGGCGCAACGGGCGTTCAAGGAGTTCATCGAATACCGCCTGTACACCGACCTGCAGCGGGGCTGGCGGGTCACCATGCCCAACCTCGAGCAGACCGGCCTGCTACGCATCGGCTACGAGTCACTGACCGAGATCGCCGCTGACACCGTGCTGTGGTCATCGGCCTACCCACCCCTTCGCGACGCGCGGGCCGGTGAACGAGAAGAACTGTGCCGCATCGTGCTCGACGAGTTCCGCCGAGAACTCGCCGTGGATGTCGAGTGCCTGACGGATGACGGGTTCGACCGGATCAGAAGACAGTCAGACCAACACCTGAGCGGACTATGGGCGATCCCGCCGCGTGAGCCGCGACCGCGACCCGGTGTGGTGTCCACGCAGTCAGGCGCTCCGGGACGGCCTCGCGCCGACGTCCGACTCACCGGACGTTCGGCGTTGGGCCGATACATCCGGGAAGCGAGCGGATTGACGGCCGACGGCGACCCGCTGGACACCGGCGACGCGCAGAAGGTGATCGAAGATGTACTGGCCACCCTCGAAAAAGCCGGACTGCTGACCGCGATCGAACTGCCCCGGCTACCCGGACCCAACTACCGACTCAAGGCATCGGCGGTCATCTGGTATCCCGGCGACGGTGTGTCAGGGGCTCCCGACCCGCTCCGGAAGGGCTTCGATCCCGAACAAGGCACCCGGGTCAACCCGTTCTTCCTAGATCTGTATCGAAACATCGCGCCCCAGCTGACCGGAATGTACGCCCGCGAGCACACCGCCCAGGTGTCACCGCTGGACCGCGAGGAACGCGAAAAGCAATTCCGCCGAGGCGACCTCAAGGTGATGTACTGCTCACCGACGATGGAACTGGGCGTGGATATCGCCAGCCTCAACGCCGTCGGACTGCGCAATGTGCCGCCCACGCCGGCTAACTATGCCCAGCGCAGCGGCCGAGCTGGCCGCTCAGGCCAGCCCGCCCTGGTGACCACATACTGCGCCACCGGAAACGCCCACGACCAGTACTACTTCCGGCGATCCGCCGACATGGTTGCCGGCTCGGTAGCGGCACCCCGGCTCGATCTCACCAACGAAGCATTGCTGGCCTCGCATCTGCATGCGCTGTGGCTGTCGGAGACCGGGGCCAACCTGCGGTCCCGCATGCCTGACCTGCTCGACATCGACCAACCCGGCATGCCGTTGACCGGCGACCTGAAGAAGGCCCTCGACAATCCCGACGCGGTGCGCCGCGCAACCGGGCGGGCCCGCCAACTGATCGCCGAACTCGCCGAAGAACTACGCGCCACCGCGTGGTGGCACGACGAGTGGTCACACGCCATCATCGGCGGCGCCCCAAAGGCTTTCGACGACGCCTGCAACCGTTGGCGCGAGCTGTACCAGTCGGCCCTCGATGACCAGCAGGAACAAAACCGCATAGTGCTCGACGTCTCGGTCAACCGCCGATCGCGCGACGCCGCAGAAGCGAGACGCCGGGAAGCCGAAGGTCAGCTTCGCTTGCTCCGTAACGAGGACACCGACCGAATGCACTCCGACTTCTACACCTACCGATACTTCGCATCCGAAGGCTTCCTGCCGGGATACAGCTTCCCGCGCCTACCGCTGGCCGCATACATCCCCGGCGTGCGCGGATCCGCGGGCCGCGGGGACGGCGGCAACTACCTGCAGCGCCCACGGTTCTTGGCCATCAGCGAGTTCGGACCCGGCGCGATCATCTACCACGAGGGCGCCCGCTACGTGGTCAAGCGAATCCAGGTACCGATGGCATCGGGCGGCATCGGCACCGTGGAAACACAGGACGCCTACCGGTGCGAGTCGTGCGGTTACCACCACGTGCGTCGAGCGGGCCTGGACGTCTGCGAGCACTGCGGTGGCGCGCTGGGCGTACCCCAGTACGGGCTGATGCGGATGCAGACGGTATTCACCCGGCGCCGCGAACGAATCTCCAGCGACGAGGAAGAACGCCGCCGCGCAGGCTTCGAGCTACACACGTCCTACCGATTCAGCCAGCACGGCCCCCGCACCGGCCGCCTCGACGCCACCGTCGCATCCGGCGGCGGTAACGATGCGACGGCCTTGGCGACGTTGAGCTACGGGGACACCGCGACAGTGCGCGTGACCAACGTCGGCCGGCGCCGACGCAAGCATCCCGGCGATCTCGGCTACTGGCTCGACACCGTGAAGGGGGAGTGGCTCTCCGAACGGGAAGCCGGAGACGTCACTCCGCAGGAGGATGAGCTGGAGGATGCGGCCGACGCGCCGTCAAAGCAGAAGGTGATCCCCTACGTCGAGGACACCCGCAACATCCTGGTGTTCCGGCTGGCCCGCCCGGTCAGCGACGAGGTGGCAGCGACCCTGCGCTACGCGCTGGAACGCGGCGTGGAAGCCGAGTTCCAATTGGAGGATTCGGAGTTGTCCAGCGAGGCGCTACCGGACAACGACGGGCGGGCTCGGATGTTGTTCACCGAGTCAGCGGAGGGCGGCGCCGGTGTGCTGCGCCGGCTCCATTCCGAGCCTGGCGCGCTGGCGCAGGCAGCCCGCAAAGCCCTCGACATCGCCCATTTCCACCCCGACGGCACGGACGCCGGCCAAGCCGACGGCGCACGGGAGCGTTGCGAAAAGGCGTGTTACGACTGTCTGCTGTCGTACGGCAACCAGACCGACCATCAGCACATCGACCGTCACGCGATCCGCGACCTACTGATGGAACTCGCGGAAGCGACCACATCGCCGACTGTCGCAGCAGCCCCCACGGGTGAGCGCATCGACCAGATCCAAGAACAGCTCGCATCGCAACTGGAACGCGACTTCATCGATCTGCTGGTCGAACACGACTTCGCTCTGCCCGACGGAGTCCGGGAGCCGATCGAGTCCACCACTGTGCGCCCGGACTTCGTCTACCGCTCCGACGATGCGGCGCTGGCGGTGTTCGTCGAGGAAGAGACCCCGGCCGATGCCGGGGATGTGGAGGACGCCCTGATCGACATCGGGTGGTCAGTACTGCGGTTGAAAGCCGGCGAGGACTGGGTGAGCAAGATTCGCCAGCATGCCTACGCATTCGGTGAAGGGAGATAGCGGGCAATGGGTTTCGCACCGGGCAATCTGGTAACGGCGCGGGGTCGCGAGTGGGTGGTGCTGCCCGACAGCACCGACGACTTCCTGGTCCTGCGTCCCCTCGGGGGCATCGACGACGACATCGCCGGCGTACTCGTCAGCGAGGGCGTGACCGCCGCGACGTTCCCCCCACCGGTGCCCGACGATATCGGCGATCACCTGAGCGCGTCCATGCTGCGCAGCGCACTGCGGATCGGATTCCGCTCCACCGCAGGGCCGTTCCGAAGCCTGGCCTCCATCGCCGTCGAACCGCGCGCCTACCAACTGGTGCCGCTCATGATGGCACTACGCCAGGACGTCGTTCGGCTGTTGATCGCCGACGACGTCGGTATCGGCAAGACCATCGAAGCCGCGCTCATCGCCGCCGAACTGCTGCAAGTGGGTGACGCCCGGGGCTTGGCCGTGCTGTGCAGCCCTGCGCTGGCCGAGCAGTGGCAAAGCGAACTGCGCGAAAAGTTCGGGTTCGAAGCCGAACTGGTGTTGCCCAGCACCGTCAAACGACTCGAACGCGGGCTGGTCGGCGCCGAGTCGATCTTCGAGCGCTACCCGATCACCGTCATCTCCACCGACTTCATCAAAAGCACCCGGCGTCGCCACGAGTTCCTGCGCACCTGCCCGGACTTGGTGATCGTCGACGAAGTGCACACCTGTGTCGCCGATTCCACCTCGTCGGGGTCGGGACGCACCCAACGCTACGAACTAATGCGCGACCTCGCCGCCGACCGGTCCCGGCACCTGATCCTGGCCAGCGCCACCCCGCACAGCGGCAAAGAGGAAGCGTTCCGCAACCTGCTCGGCCTGCTTGACCCGCAACTGGCCACCGTGGACCTCGAAGACCGCCGCGGCCGCGAAACCTTGGCCCGCCATTTCGTCCAGCGCCGTCGTGCCGACATTCGCCGCTACCTCGACGAGGACACGCCGTTCCCGAAGGACCGGCTCACCACCGAAGTGCCCTACACCCTCAGCCGTGAATACGACGCCCTGTTCACCAAGGTGCTGGACTACGCCCGAGAAACAGTGCGCAGCGGCGACGGCGGACTGGCCCGGCGGGTGAACTGGTGGTCGGCACTGGCGCTGCTGCGCGCGCTGGCCTCCTCACCGCGCGCCGCCGCCCAGACGCTGCGCACCCGCGCTGCGGCCGCGGCCACCGACTCGCCGGAGGAAGCGGACGCCATCGGCCGGGCCATCGTGCTGGACCAACCCGAAGACGAAGCACTGGAAGCCGCCGACACCACCCCCGGCGCGGACGCCAATTCCGGGCAGACCGACGCGAAGTCCCGACGGCTGCGCGGCTTCCTGGCCGACGCTCAGAAGCTGGAAGGCAAGCCCGACAACAAGATCGCCGCACTTATCAAGATCGTCAAGGAAGTCCAGGCCGACGGCTGCGACCCGATTGTCTTCTGCCGCTTCATCGACACCGCCGAATACGTCGCCGAACACCTGGACTCCGCACTCGGCAAGAACGTCACCGTGCGTGCGGTGACCGGCAGCCTGCCAGCGGACGAACGCATCACCAGGATCGAGGAACTCGCCGCCACGCCGGGCCGTCACGTCCTGGTCGCCACCGACTGTCTGTCCGAAGGGGTGAACCTGCAAGAGAACTTCCAGGCCGTCATCCACTACGACCTGGCCTGGAACCCCACCCGCCACGAACAACGTGAAGGCCGCGTGGACCGGTTCGGACAACGGGCCCAAACCGTGCGCGCGGTCACTCTCTACGGGCGTGACAACCAGATCGACGGCATCGTCCTGGAAGTCTTGTTGCGCAAGCACGAAGCGATCCGCAAGGCGACCGGCGTGTCCGTGCCCGTCCCCGACAGCAGCGACGCCGTGGTCGAGGCCCTCATGGAGGGACTGCTGCTACGCGGCCGCGACGCCGAACAACTCGGCCTCGAACTCGACATCACCGAAAAGCAGAACGACCTCTACACCCAATGGGACTCGGCGGCCGAACGGGAACGCGTCGCCAAGACCAAATACGCCCAACACGGGATCAAGCCCGAGGAAGTTTCCGCCGAGTTGCGCGAATCCCGTGCTGCCCTGGGCACCGGCGCCGAAGTCGCCGACTTCACCCGACATACATTGAAGGCGCTGCGATCCACCTGCACCACAACGGAAGCCGGGTTCACCGCCACGCTGGCACCGCTGCCGCTCGGCCTGCGCGACACCCTTCCCCCCGACCGGCGTGACCCGCTGGTGTTCGCCTCAGATCTGCCGGTGGCCCGCGGCGAGGCTGTGCTCAACCGCACCGACGCCAGCGTCGAGGCCATCGCCAACTACGTTCTGGAATCCGCGCTGGACACCGAACTTCCCGCCGAACAGCGACCGGCACGCCGCTGCGCCGTGGTCCGGACGAACGCAGTGACCACCCGGACGACATTGTTGTTGGTGCGTTATCGCTTTCACCTCGAACTGCCGTCCCGCTCGGGTGCCCGGCAACTGGTGGCAGAGGACGTCGCCACCCGGGCGTTCGAAGGCGCACCCGCACAGGCGAACTGGCTCGAACCCACAGCAGTCGCCCCACTGCTGGACGCCACCCCGTCAGGCAACGTGCCACACCCACAGGCACAACAGTTCCTCAACCGAAGCCTCGACGGACTCGACGACGTGCGCGACCATCTCGAGGAGCACGGCGAAATGCTGGCCAAACGACTCCTCGAATCACACCGCAGGGTGCGTCAAGCCTCCGCCGACGTCGTCCGCGGGCTAAAGGTCACCGTCGAACCGGTCGCCGACATCCTGGGTGTGTTCGTCTTCGTTCCCCCGACGGGAGGCACCAAGTGAGCAGCGAGGCGGCAGCGACATTCGTCGGCATCCGCATCCAGGGCGGGCTGCTGCCCGCCGACCTGCTCGCCAAACTGGCCACCGGTACCGACCTGCCGGGGCTGACCTCCGCGGACTACCACCTACCGGCGGGTGAATCCGTCCGAGAGGCCGCCAACCGGGTATGGGCCTATCTGCGCGGCGCCTGGGCGACATATCGCCAAGTACTCCAGGATCTGCCGGAGACCGACGCGGCGACGTCGCTGACCCGGGAGCGGTTCCTGCTGGTGGTGCTCGACCAGCTCGGCTACGGCCGCGTACCCACCACCGGCAAGGGCGGCATCACCGTCGGCGAACACCACCACCCCGTCTCCCACGTCTGGGGCGGTGTGCCGATCCATCTGCTGGGCCGAGTGCCACTGGACACCCGCAGCAAGGGCGTCGCAGGGGCGGCCGGTGCCTCGCCGCAATCCATGGTGCAGGAGTTGCTGAACCGCTCCGATCAGCATCTGTGGGCGATCCTGGCCAACGCCACCACATTGCGCCTACTGCGCGACTCCACCTCGCTGGTCGGCTCTGCCTATGTCGAGTTCGACCTGGAAGCCATCTTCGACGGCGACCTGTTCGCCGACTTCCTACTGCTGTACACGCTGTGCCATGTGTCCCGCGTGGAAGCACGCGATCCCGAGGTCGGGCCGGCATCGTGCTGGCTCGAACAATGGCGCCAAGACGCGGTCGAAACCGGTTCCCGTGCCCTGAACCTGCTGCGCGACGGCGTCATCGACGCGCTGCAGACCCTCGGCGCCGGGTTCCTGGCCCACCCGGAAAACGCGGCACTGCGCGACGACCTGGCAGAAGGGCGACTGTCGGTTGACGACGTCCACCACGCATTGTTGCGGGTGGCCTACCGCATGCTGTTCACCTTCGTCGCCGAGGACCGTGGGGCGCTCCTCGACCCGCAGGCCACACCCGAGGCCGGTCAGCGCTACACCACCTACTTCTCCACCGACCGGCTGCGGCGCACGTCGCGGCGCCGGCGCGGCGGACGCTACGGCGACAAATGGCAAGCGCTGACGCTGGTCTGGCGGGCACTAGGCAGCGTCGACGGACTACCCGAGCTGGGCCTGCGCGGCATCGGCGGACTGTTCGAAAAGGGGGAACTGGACTTCCTTTCCGACTGCGCGCTGAGCAACCAGGCCTTGCAGTCGGCCGTGCGCTCGCTGTCGGTGGTCCGCGAACCCAAGTCGAACATCCTGCGCGTCGTCGACTACCGCAACCTCGGCGCGGAAGAACTCGGCAGCATCTACGAGGCCCTGCTGGAATTCGTGCCGGCCTGGGATCCCGCGACCAAGACCTACACCCTGTCCATCGCGTCGGGTAACCAGCGCAAGGACACCGGCTCCTACTACACCCCCACCTCGCTGGTCGAATCGCTGTTGGACACCGCCCTAGACCCGGTCCTCGACGACGCCGAGAAGTCCCCCGACGACGCGATCGAGGCGCTGCTTAACGTCACCGTCTGCGACCCCGCTTGTGGCAGCGGCCATTTCCTCGTCGGCGCGGCGCGCCGCATCGCGAAACGGATCGCCGCATTGCGCACCGGTGACCCCGAACCCACCCCGGAAGCGGTGCGCTCTGCGATGCGCGATGTCGCCGGCCGATGCATCTACGGCGTCGACGTCAACCCACTGGCAGCCGAACTCGCCAAAGTGTCCTTGTGGATGGAAGCGCTCGAACCTGGACGCCCCCTAACCTTCCTCGACGCGCAGATCAAAGTCGGCAACGCGTTGGTCGGCGCCACGCCGAGCCTGCTCGCCGACGGCCTGCCCGACGACGCGTTCAAGCCCATCGAGGGTGACGACAAGAAGATCACCAGCACGCTGGCCAAGCAGAACAAGGCCGAACGCAGCGCGCAGGGCAGCCTGTTCGACATCGACATGGTGGCCGCCAACACAAAACTGGGTGAAAAGGTCCAGGAGGTGGTGGCCGCGCCGGCACTGTCCCTGGCCGACGTTCACGTCCAACAGCAGAGACTAAAGGCCTACGCCGAGTCCGACGACTACCGCCGCCACCGACTGGCAGCCGACGCGTGGTGCGCCGCCTTCGTCTGGCCGAAGACACTGGCTGCGCCCAAGGCGATTACACATCGCACCATCACCAGGCTCGTTGACGGCGAGGACTCTCTCGACGATCGCAGCCGCACCGAGATCGAACGACTCGCCGCCGAATACCGGTTTTTCCACTGGCACTTGGAGTTTCCGCACATTTTCCCGACCGCACCAAGCAAAGGCGATTCCGTCAACGCTACCACCGGGTGGGCAGGGGGGTTCTCCGTGGTGATCGGCAACCCGCCCTGGGAGCAGGTCGAACTCAAAGAACAGGAATACTTCGATACACGAGACCCGCAGATCGCAAAAGCCGCAGGTGCGAAGCGGAAGCGACTCATCGCCGCGTTGATCGAGTCGGGTGAACCACTTGGCCAGGCGTATCAGGCTGACAAGCGGCGCCTCGACGGAATGCGCCACTTTGCGGCCAACGCGGGACGCTATCCCTTGTGTGGCCGTGGACGCATAAAGACGGACCCACTATTCGCCGAAGGGGGGCGCAACCTGCTTGCGGGTGAGGGTCGGTTCGGAATGATTCTTCCGACCGGCATAGCCACGGATGCGACGACGCAGTACTACTTCAAGGATCTCGTCCTGAACCAGTCGATTTCCAGTCTTTACGACTTTGAGAATGCCAAACCGCTCTTCGAGGGCGTGCACCGGAGCTTCAAGTTCTGCCTGCTGACTCTCGTGGGCCGCGACGGCAGTGAACCAGCCGCGAACTTCGCGTTCTTCGCCCACGACCCCACCGACCTGCAACGCGCCGGCGCGACGTTCGCGCTCACACCCGAGGAGATCACGCTCCTGAACCCGAATACAGGTACCTGCCCGATATTCCGCAGCCGCCGGGACGCGGAGATCACCCTCGGTATCTACAAACGGGTGCCCGTCCTTGTTCGTGACGATGATCCCGACGGCAACCTCTGGGGCATCAAGTTCATGCAGGGGCTCTTCAACATGACTAGCGACTCGCATCTCTTCCGAACCCGCGACGAGCTGGAAGGTGACGGGTGGGAACTCAAGGGCAACATCTTCGAGCGAGGCACGAAGCGGATGCTCCCGCTTTACGAAGCGAAGATGATCCACCACTACGACCACCGATGGGCAACCTATGAGCGAGACGGCAGCGTCCGCGATGTCACGTTGGAGGAAAAGTACGACACGGATTTCGTTGTCATGCCGCGCTATTGGGTAGATGAGGCGGAGTCAATCAAGCGGGTCGGTGTCGGGGGGCTCGATAGCATCTTTGCTTGGCGTGGTATAGCACGTACTACGGATGTCCGGACTGCCATAGGCTGTTTAGTCCCGCCAACTCCGGGCGGCGGAAACTATGACATCGTGCTAGGCCTACAGGGCCAGCCGCTAATGGCCTTCGCTGGGGTCTTCTCGTCGTTTCCGTTTGATTTTGTTGTTCGGCAGAAACTTAGCAATATGCACCTACAGTTCTCAGTTGTAAAGCAGTTGCCTATGCCCTCACCGGCGGTGGTATTCCAGCCCACGGTTTGGACTGGAGGACGTTCAGTTGGCGACTGGGTTGCCCGCCATGTCGCTTGGTTGCAGCGCGATTGGTCGGAGTCGCGAGCCTTCGGACTAGCTGAACTGGATGCCCTCTGCTTTCACCTCTATGGCGTCGAACGCGATGACGTTGACTACATCATGGAGACATTTGCCATCGTAAGGCGCAAAGATATTGCCGCGCATGGTGAATACCGGACGAAGCGCATGATCTTGGAGATCTACGACGCGATGGCCGAAGCGGAAGCCACAGGCGTGCCGTATGAATCACAGTTCGATGACCTGACAGCGCGGTGACAGGGGAACGACACATGAGTGATGTTGAAGTGGGGACGTTCGCCCGTGAGGCCGCGCCGAGAATCGAGGCAATCGGCCGGAGGCTCATCGATTGCGGTTTGGGCAAAGACGATTCACTGCTGACGCCCGGAGAGCCGGTTTGGAGCGTCCAGAATCTCGAGCAGCTCAAACGGGAGTATGTCGACAAGCCCGACATGGGTCCGGGCGACTTCTTCGACAAGCTGAAACATCAACTCGCCCAAACTTCCCCCGCAGCGACGCAGCTGTTCGCTGAAGTGCTCATCCTCAATGTGCTGCCGATCCTCAACATGGGTGGCTTGCTGAAGGTGAAGCAGATCAAGAACGTTCTGGACATGAGCAGCCTGCCCGTGGCTATACCCGCCGACGTGGAGGAGGCCTTGCTCGGCGGCGGTGTCTTCCACGGCGGCCAGGCGTTCACCTCCTACAAATGGGCGCAGATCGGCTACCTCATCGAGGTCGCGAGGCACTTCAAAGCGCTGCCCGACGACCGACGCGCCGATGCGCTTGCCGACCCGCTGATCTTTCGTGATGAGATCGACACGGTGCCGACCGGCCAAGCCGCACAACGACAATCGTTGCTCTATCTGGCCTTTCCGCACTTCTTCCTGCCGGTGGTCAGCAACGCCCACCGCACCACCATGCGCGACGGCCTGGCCGCCGACTACCTTGACAGTCCATCCGGCGACGTCGACATCGACCTGGCCCGCATCTACGAAGCGTTGGTGGACGCCGAGGGCGGCCACGTCGACCTCTACTCACCCGAATGGAAAGCGAAGTGGGAGAAAGGCACGCCCCCGAAGCCCGAACCGACACCGGATGTTCAGCACGCCTGGAAGGTGCACGGCTCCAACGTCAAAGGCCAGGACATGATCCCGGTCTGGCGCGAGAAGCAATCATTGTCGTTGGCGGCGAGCCTGCTGCGACCGGTCGACCCCGACGTCACTCGGGAAGAACTCAAGGCATTCGTCGACGAAGACTACCGATCATCGGGGTATGCGGCGCGGCAAGAGAAGTTCGACGAGTTCTACGCATTCCTGAAACGAATGCACCCCGGCGACCTCGTCGTCACCATCAGTCAGGGCGACGTCCACTTCGGCACCATCACCGGTGACCCCTATTTCGTGACTAGCAGCGACGGACGTTCCAACCTCCGCCGCTCAGTGAAGTGGTACCAGCATCCGTGTCGGGTGGCGGATCTACCCGGCGACGTCGCCGTCCGTCTCAACGCTCAAGGCGAGGTTCTCGACCTGAGCCAACACCTGGAGACACTGACCGCCCTGGCCGAGCGCAGACCGCCGAGGCCGACGCACGGCGACGTGCATCTGCCCGACGCCACCGCCGAACTGGCGCAACAACTCCACGTGGGAATCAATTGGCTACAAGATTGCGTCGAGCTGCTCCGTGACCGCCGCCAACTCATCTTCTACGGCCCGCCGGGCACCGGGAAGACCTACATCGCCCAGAAGCTGGCTCGCCACATCACCGACGAAGCGAACATCAAGTTCGTACAGTTCCACCCCGCCTACTCCTACGAGGACTTCTTCGAGGGCTTCCGCCCCCAGGGCGAGGCCGGCGGCCAGATCGGATTCACACTGAAAGCCGGACCGCTGCGGTCCCTGGTCGACAAGGCCGTCGACAACCCCGACGCGGTATTCGTCCTCATCATCGACGAAATCAACCGCGGCAACCTGCCGAAGATCTTCGGCGAACTGTACTTCCTGCTCGAATACCGCGACCAGGCCATCGATTTGATGTACTCCTCAGACAGCGCAGAACCGTTCTCGCTGCCCAAGAACATCTACGTCATCGGCACCATGAACACTGCCGACCGCTCCATCGCGCTAGTCGACGCGGCCCTGCGACGCCGGTTCGCGTTCCTGCCGCTGCACCCGTCGGAAGCCCCGACCAACGGGATCTTGCGCAGTTGGCTGGCCGCCAAAGGGTTCCCGATGACACTCGCTGACCTGCACGACGAACTGAACAACCGCATCAGCGACTCCGACTTCAAGATCGGACCGTCCTATTTCATGAGAGACCGGCTCGCTGGCGACCTCACCGGCGCAGCTCTGAAGCTCATGTGGCGCACCGATATTCTTCCCCTACTCGAAGAACACCACTACGGCGAACGCACCGTTGATGTCCACAGCCGCTATGGTCTGGACGCGCTGACCAAGAGCCTGGCCTCGACAGCGGCGGCCACCGATGGCGACGGCTTGGGACTGGATACCGAACCGGGCGACGATGAGTCCAGCACCGCTGATCCTTACTGAGGGCGGCCCCGCCCTTTCGGTGTCCCTGAGCGGCACGGAGTATTGCGCGTTGACCGCGCTGGGGATCGTGACGGTCACGCTGACACCCACCGAAGGCATCTACGAGGTTGCAGCGGGTCGAAAAGTGGGCGCAGTGGTTATCGGGGATCGCCCGCTGATCGTGCGGCCAAAGATCACCGACCTGAACCGTCTGCTGTTCCTGCTCGGTTACGCCCAGAACCCGGCGATCTGGCGCGATGACCCTATCGGTCTGGTCGGCGCCGACGAACTCATTCCGGGCGTCGCCGAGGCATTTGCCCGATTGGCCACCCGCGCCGTCGAGCAGGGGCTACTGCAGGGATACCGCAGGATCGCCGACGTGCTGCCGGTGCTGCGTGGGCGAGTCCTGGCCGGTGAGCAGATGAGCCGACTCTACGGGCTTCCCGTCCCGCTGGCCGTGGAGTACGACGACTTCACCGTCGACATCCCCGAGAACCAGTTGCTCGCAATGGCGACGATGCGGCTGCTGACAGTGCCACGTGTCAGCGAAACCGCACGGCTGCTGCTGCTGCGACTGCGGCGCACCCTGGCTGACGTCTCGGTGCCGACACGTGGCTCCGCGCTGCCGGCCTGGCAGCCCAGCCGCCTCAACGCCCGCTACCAGACGGCACTGCGGCTGGCCCAAATCGTCTTGGCAGCCGAATCGTTCGAGCACCATCTGGGCGGCGTCACCGTTACGGGCTACATGTTCGACATGTGGCGAATCTTCGAAGACTTTGTCACCACTGCACTGAACGAATCCCTCACCGGCCACGGTTGGCGATGCACGACACAAGCGGCGTTGCATCTCGACGACCAAAGAGAAGTCGACATGCGGCCCGACCTGCTCTGTCGCCGCAACGGATCGGTGCGCGCCGTCGTCGACGCCAAATATAAGGCCGAGCGACCCGAAGGTTTCCCTAATGCCGATCTCTACCAAATGCTGGCTTACTGCACCGTTCTCGGACTTGACGACGGCCACCTGGTCTACGCCAAAGGCAACGAACCCGTGAGCATCCACACAGTGCAGCGCACTGGTGTGACGATGCACTGCCACGCCCTGGACCTAGCGTTGCCGCCGGCGGGGCTGTTGCAGCAAGTCGACGAACTCGCGCTGGCGGTCGCCGGAGCACGATGACAGCCAAGAAACTGGGCACCACAACGATGAGGAGAGGTTGACCATTGCCAGAAGGAACCAGCACCCGACTCGACACCGTCGACACCGCGGTCGTCTCGGGGTGGGACGTTGACTCGACAGATGAGTCCGACGCATTCATTAAGGGGCGCATCAGAATTGAAGTCCAGTATTGCGGCGACGACACGATTGTCAGCGCTACTAAGCGGGGCGAACACGGTGACCTGGACACGATAGGCAACCACATGGAAGCGAAGGTCGACCACCTTCGTTCTTGGCTGACCGGTCGGCTCGTGAGTACTGGCGCTCCTGTGCGCTACCCGGAGGCTGATTTCTCAACGGAGCCAGGCGGGTGGACGCGGCAGGAGTTCGTTGCCGCTGTCGAAGATCCGGGAGACAGAGCATTTCTGCGGAGGTTCCTCGAACTGGTCGACGCCAACGGCCAACTCCAAGCTCAGGGAACTCACGCTCGGCTGACGTTCGGCAAGCGACCCCGCGGGGCGGTGTTCGTCTACCCCTTCGGTAGGCGGTTCCCGCCATTCAAGCTTTCCATCAAGGACGGCCAACTGATGATAGCGGGCTGCTGGAAAGGAAACTTTGGAGTCACGGGCGATCCCGGATTCGCCGAGATCGCGTCGATGTTGGGCCAGGACGAAGCGGCCCGGGCGAGCGCGGTGCCGGTCGCGGGACTCGATCCCGACGAGCTATGGGCGGTGGGGGACCGAGTCTCTCGTGCGATCAATCAATAAATGGTTGGCGGCAGATCCGGGGCATTGGGCATCCCTCGTTTGTCGGCCACAATGCCTATCGTGATCGAAGGGGCCATTGGTCGAGATTCGATACTGGCGCCGTTCGTTGCAAAGCAGACATGCGCAGCTAGTTGAGAGCTTGGAAGGTAGGACCCGTGAACCGTGACGAGGCGGCCGCGGCGGTCGCGGCCGAGCGTGGGCTGGGCCCGCACTGCTACACGGCCCACCAGGCTCCGGCCGGATCGATGCACGGCGGCCTCTGGTACGTCAGCGAGTGCGATCCCGAAGAAATGCCCATTGACGACTGCGTCTGGATCGTGTTCTCAGACGGCTGCGTCACACGGGGGATCCCCGTCGGCAACCCGATCAACTCGCCGACGCCACCAGAGAGTCTACGTGTTCGCCCGTGAACTGGCACCGGGTGGGATGAACTGGCACCGGGTGGGACAGCCAGCCTCCCGCAGACCCGAAGGGACCAAAAAGGCGCCGTGAGAATTGGTTAGGAGACGAGATGGCCAAGCGACGCTCTCAGCGTGCGGAGTGCGTCGAGTGCGGCAACCGCGTTACGGTTCGCGACGACGGGACGCTCGGGCCGCACTATCGAGGTGAAGGCGGCCGCGTCCGGTGGAACAACGAGCGTCGGTGCACCGGCGGATTCAACCCGGGCGGCGGTGGCGTGATCCGGCCCGTCGGGCAGGCCAATAAGACGTACGCGGCGCCGCCGCCCAGTGAGGGCGAGTACAGCGTGCGCACCGTCAGCGGTGGCCTGCCTTCATCAGGGCGTAGGCACCGTTAGCTGAAAGACTCGTCCTCTCGGTGGACCCCGCGTTGTCGGAAGGGCAATCGACGCGCAGGACGTCTGTCTACTTGCTGCCGGACCCTAGCCCGCCTTGCACGACCCGGATCGGTTTCCGCTTCTCCGCAAATTCTTTCTCCGCGCGTCGATCGGACTTCTTCTTCTCGCGAAGGTTTTTCCGAGCTTCCGGGCTGCGGAGCAACCACTGGCAGCGCGGGCACGTCTCGACGTTGTGGGCTGGGTTCTTCAGATTGCAGAGACGGGGTGTGCGTCCGGGCTTGCTCACCGCTATGACGGTATCCGATGAGTCTCAGGGCTGCCGCACAACAGCATCAAACATGCACGTGCCAGACGATCATCGCAAACGTGCTGGCGCTGGGGTCTGCTGCACGAACAGGTGACATTGTCAATGGCCAAGTGGAAGTCCCCGCTGGTGGCCAGATAAAAGTACCCACCCCGTGCGGTGATTCTTAGGTCGGCT
>NZ_LQPI01000069.1 GCF_002101775.1 Mycolicibacter nonchromogenicus
GGGCGGGGCGGACGGTGGCGGGTAGGGCGCCGCACCGGACGGGGGCCGGTAGGGCTGCTGCGCGCTCGGGTGCCCGGCCGAGCGCGGATCCGCATACGGTGCGGGTTCCGGTGGTGACGGCCGGCCCGCCGGTTGTGGCGGCCGGACCGGGCGCGCGATGCCGGGCTGTGGCAGCTGGATCGAGACGGTCTGCGGTGGCCGGCCGGCCTGGCCCTGGTGCCGTCCCACCTCGAAAGAGACCCGCGGTCCGTCCGGGTTGCCGAGATTGACGGTCTGCCCGTCGCGGATGTCGACGACGGGAACCCGTTGGCCGTTGACGTAGATGCCGTTCAGGGAGCCGTTGTCGATTCCCAGCCACCTGCCCTGCTCGAAGCGCAGCAATAGGTGCGCGCGCGAGACCAAGGGATGCGGGATGCGGACGTCGGCCCGCAGATCACGCCCGATGACCACATCGTGGCCAGCGGAGAACGTGCCTTGTGAGCCGTCATGGCGGACGGTCAACACCGGCGGGGCTGGGTGACTCATCGAGTCAACTCTAGCGAGTTGCGTCCGGTGCGCCCGTAACGACGCAGTGCGTGCGCCGGTAGATCGTGGGCATGCACTGGTTGCAGTGGTCGCATACCGACGCTGTCGAGGACTGGGCCTTGATCCGGTTGACCAGGTCCGGCTCGGCCAGCAACGCCCGGGCCATCGCGACGAACTCGAAGCCCTCGGCCATCGCCAGATCCATCGTCTCGCGGTTGGTGACACCGCCGAGCAGGATCAGCGGCATCGACAGCTCGGCTCGGAACAGTCGGGCGTTGTCCAGCAGGTAGGCATCGGTGTAGGGGTACTCGCGCAGGAACTTCTTGCCGGTCATCCGCATGCCCCAGCTCAACGGCGGGGGGAAGACCTTTGCGAATTCCTTCACCGGGGCGCCCCCGCGGAACAGGTACATCGGGTTCACCAGTGAGCTGCCGGCGGTGAGTTCCAGCGCGTCCAGCCCGCCGTCGTCCTGCAGCCATTTCGCGGTCGTCAGCGACTCGTCCAGGCTGATACCGCCCCGGACACCGTCAGCCATGTTCAGCTTTGCCGTCACCGCGATCTGTCCGCCCACCGCGCGGTGCACGGCCGCCACGATGCCGCGGGCCACCTTGGCCCGGTTGGCCAGCGACCCACCGAACTCGTCGGAGCGGCGGTTGATCAGCGGGCTCAGAAACGAACTCGCCAGGTAGTTGTGGCCGAGATGGATCTCCACGGCGTCGAAACCGGCGTCCACCGCGTAGCGCGCGGCGTCGGCGTGCTGGGCGATCACCTGGTCGATGTCGTCACGGGTGGCCTTCTTGGCGAATCGCATGGCGATCGGGTTGAAGAATCGCACCGGGGCCAACGCGCGGGCCCTGTTGGAGCGGGCGTCGGCGACCGGACCGGCGTGGCCTATCTGAGCGCTGACCAGAGCCCCTTCGGCGTGCACCGCTTCGGTGAGTCGACGCAGCCCCGGAACCGCCTCGGGGCGCATCCACAACCCGTCGTCGGAGGTGCGCCCACCTTGCGAGACCGCGCAGTAGGCAACGGTGGTCATGCCCACCCCGCCGGCGGCCGGCAGCCGGTGATATTCGATGAGATCGTCGGAGACCAGTGCCCCAGGCGTGCGGTTCTCGAACGTCGCTGCCTTGATGATCCGGTTGCGCAACGTGAGCGGGCCGAGTTTGGCGGGACTGAAAACGTCGGGGGCAGGCTCGCGAACTGGCATAGCGGGAGCCTACAAGTGCCGCGCGGTGAATTTTCGCTCCCGTCGCGCGGAAAGACTCGTGCCGCCGCCTCCGACGGGTTGGAACTGCGCGGCTACATGCCACAATGTGCGGCGTGGGTGCGATTACGTTGGACGGCAAGGCCACGCGCGACGAGATCTTCGTCGACCTTCAGGCACGGGTGGCGGCGTTGTCCGCGGCCGGCCGCACGCCTGGGCTGGGCACCATTCTGGTCGGTGACGACCCCGGCTCGCATGCCTACGTGCGCGGCAAGCACGCCGACTGCGCCAAGGTGGGCATCACCTCGATCCGCCGCGACCTACCGGCGGACTGCACTCCGGAGCAGCTCAACGACACCATTGACGAACTGAATGCCAACGACGAGTGCACCGGCTACATCGTGCAGCTGCCGCTGCCCAAACACCTCGACGAGAATGCCGCACTTGAGCGCGTAGACCCGGCCAAGGACGCCGACGGGCTGCATCCGACCAACCTGGGCCGGCTGGTGCTGGGCACCCCGGCGGCGCTGCCGTGCACCCCGCGCGGCATCGTGCACCTGCTGCGCCGCTACGACGTGCCGATCGCCGGTGCCCACGTGGTGGTGATCGGGCGTGGGGTGACGGTGGGCCGCCCGCTGGGGCTGCTGCTCACCCGCAGGTCGGAGAACGCCACCGTCACGCTGTGCCACACCGGGACCCGCGATCTGGCGCAGCTGACGCGCCAGGCCGATGTCATCGTCGCCGCGGTGGGGGTGCCGCACATGCTCACCGCCGACATGGTGCGGCCGGGCACGGCCATCGTCGATGTCGGTGTGTCGCGTACCGATGCCGGGTTGGTCGGTGACGTACATCCCGACGTGTGGGAGGTGGCCGGCCACGTGTCGCCCAACCCCGGCGGGGTGGGTCCGCTGACCCGGGCGTTCCTGCTGACCAACGTGGTGGAAAGAGTCGAGAGCACGCTGTGAAGCTCGCCGATGTCCGCCGGGTGATCGCCGCACAGTGGCCGATTCTGCTGGTCGGGCTGATCTTTGCGGCGGCATTCGCGCTGGCCGGAGCGAACTTCTGGCGGCGCGGCGCGCTGCTGATCGGAATCGGGACCGGGGTGGCGGCCGCGCTGCGTCTGGTGCTGTCCGAGGACCGAGCCGGCCTGCTGGTGCTGCGTGACCGGGGCCTGGACTTCGCGACCATGACGACCGCGGCGACGGTGATGCTCTACGTGGCCGCGACGATCGACCCGCTGGGAACCAGTTAGACGGTTTGGGCCGTACTCACCCACGTCCGAAGCGGCTCGAGGTGTTTGATGGCGCTGTAGGGCGGGAACACCTGTGTCCGGTCGGCCGGTGGCGGCCGGTTTGCCGGGGGAGGGGGTCGTCGCCCGCAATGAATTCATCGCTTGGAACCCAGCCGGTCGGGTAGGGCGCACGTCGGGATCGGCGCTATGGCTAGAACTCGGCTCTGCACCGGGAGCGGCCTTCCGGAGGTCGTCGTCACCGGTGTCGCGATGACGACCTCGCTGGCCACCGATGCCGAGGACACTTGGAAGAAGCTGCTGGACGGGCAAAGCGGCATCCGAAAACTCGACGACCCGTTCGTGGAGCAGTTCGATCTTCCGGTCCGCATCGGTGGGCATCTGCTCGAGGACTTCGATCATGAGTTGAATCACAAGGAACTGCACCGGTTTTCGTACCTGCAGAAGATGGCGGTCATCCTGGGCCGTCGGGTGTGGTCGAATGCCGGTTCGCCGGAAGTGGATCCACGCCGATTGCTGGTGTCGATCGGCACCGGGCTCGGCTCTCCGGAGGAACTGGTCTGGGGTTACCAAGGCATGGTGGAGCGGGGGATGAAGGGGGTTTCCCCGCTCGGGGTGCAGAAGTACATGCCCAATGCGGCGGCCGCGGCCGTCGGCCTGGAACGTGGCGCCAAAGCGGGTGTGTTCACGCCGATCTCGGCGTGTGCCTCCGGTGCAGAAGGTATCGCCCAGGCCTGGCGCAACATCGTCTACGACGAGGCTGACATCGCGATCTGCGGCGGAGTGGAGACCAAAATCGAAGCCGTTCCCATCGCGGGATTCGCCGCAATGCGCATCGTGCTGTCCACCCACAACGACGACCCGGCCGGCGCCTGCCGCCCCTTCGACGCCGACCGTTGCGGGTTCGTGTTCGGCGAGGCCGGCGCGTTGATGGTGATTGAGACTCTTGCCCACGCAAAGGCGCGTGGTGCAACGATTCTCGGCCGGTTGATGGGCGCCGGAATCACCTCGGACGGCCACCACATCGTGGCGCCCGATCCGCAGGGTGAGCGCGCGGGTTACGCGATGACCCGGGCGGTGGAACTTGCTGGTCTCGCTCCCAGCGATATCGGGCACATCAATGCGCACGCCACCGGGACCCGCATCGGCGACCTGGCCGAGGCGCACGCGATCAACAACGCCATGGGTGCGCAGCGCGCCGCGGTATATGCGCCGAAATCGGCCCTCGGCCACTCGGTCGGCGCGGTCGGTGCGGTGGAGGCGATTCTGACGGTACTGGCGCTACGGGACGGCATAGTCCCGCCGACGCTGAACCTGCACCGCCTCGACCCGGAGATCGATCTGGATGTCGTCGCCGGCGAGGCACGCAGCGGCGACTATCGGTACGCGATCAGCAACTCCTTCGGATTCGGTGGGCACAACGTGGCGCTTGCATTTGGAAAGTACTAGGAAGGAGCGGCTTTCAGCCTCAGCCGAAAGCCCATTGCTATGTCGAAACGCTTAAAACCACATTTCAAAGACGTACAGGCACACTATGACCTGTCGGATGACTTCTTCCGGCTCTTTCTCGATCCGACCCAGACCTACAGCTGCGCCTACTTCGAGCGCGACGACTTCACGCTCGAACAGGCGCAGCTCGCCAAGATCGACCTGGCCCTGGGCAAATTGGGCCTACAGCCGGGCATGACGTTGCTCGACATCGGCTGCGGATGGGGTGCCACCATGCGGCGTGCCGTCGAAGCCTACGACGTCAACGTCATCGGCCTGACCTTGAGCAGGAATCAGGCCGTCCACGCGGAGGCCATGTTCGCCGGCATGGACAGCCCGCGCACCAAGCGGGTCCTGCTGGAGGGCTGGGAGAACTTCGGGGAACCCGTCGATCGGATCGTCTCCATCGGCGCCTTCGAGCACTTCGGCCATGAACGCTACGAGGACTTCTTCGCCATGGCCCACGCGATTCTGCCGGCTGATGGGGTGATGCTGCTGCACACCATCTCGGGGTTGACGCTACCGCAGATGGCCGAGCGTGGCATGCCCCTTACCTTCGCGATGGCCCGGTTCATCAAATTCATCGCCACCGAGATCTTTCCCGGCGGGCGGCTGCCCACCATCGAGATGGTCGAAGAGTATTCGGCCCGAGCGGGTTTCACCCTGACTCGCAGGCAATCGCTGCAGCCGCACTACGCCAAGACCCTCGACTGCTGGGCGGCATCGCTGGAGCGAAACAAGGACAAGGCCGTCGAGATCCAGGGCCAAGAGGTCTACGACCGCTACATGCATTACCTGACCGGTTGCGCCAACGGTTTTCGCATCGGCTACATCGACGTCAACCAGTACACGTTGCGCAAGTAGGCCATGGCGATCAGCGACACCCCGGCTGGGTGGGCCGGTGTACCGGCGATGCGCGCTAGAACCCGGGGATGCCGGGAATGGTCGGGGTTCCGCCCGACAGGCCTGGGATGCCGACCGACATCCCGGGGATCTGCGGCAGATCCGGCACCTGGCCGCTTGCCAGCTGAGACAGCATCTGCGGGCAATAGACCTGGACGGCGATCCGGGTGAACAGTTGCGCCATCTGCGGCGACATGGCGGGCCCGCCACCCAGGCCGGTCACCGGGGCCGCCACTGACGCGGCGTTGCCCGCATGTTCGGTCAGCATCGGGCATACGGAGTGGCCCAGAGCAGCCGTTGCGGCGGGGTCGCTGACCGGGAGGCCAGCTCCGGCCAGATCGGACAGGAATGACGTGTCGATCGGGCTCGCCTGCGCCGGTGCCGCCACTCCTGTTGCGGCGAACAGGCCGATCAAGCCCATCCCGGCGCCGGCCTTGCTGATGAAGCCTCGCATGTGTCTCCCTCGTCGCTGATTCGGCGCCGAGCGGAGCCCGGGATGTTCCGAAAGGTGTTGTTGAAATCCTGCATCAAAGCGGTAACACCGGCGCGTCGACCGGGTCACGGTTTGCCTACGGCGCCGTGTCCGGTGGTGTGGGCCTGCCTCCGGTGTGCAGCACGGTCGAACCTTGGCGTTTCCTTCCGGGACGCGGATGGATGACAACATCGCTGCGAGCGGGGCGCTCAGCCCAGGAAAAACGCCTGGGCAACGACGGTTTCTGCAGCCCGAGAGCATGAGTATTCAGAATTGCCTCACGTTCCTATCACTGAGAGTTAATGTGCTGCGAGCAATGAAGCAGGCCCGCGCTCCCTGCCGGAGGTCGTCCATGAAGGTAAGCCCCACGCTCCACTCCCTGCGGGTTGCGACAGTGGCGGTGACCAGCGCCGTCGCGGTGATCGCCTCGCCGGTCATGACGCCGGCCTCGGCCGCGGCGCGCACGGTGACCGCCGATGTGACACTGCTCGACAACGTGGCCCTGGTCATGGGTGGCACCGGAACCCCCATCCCGGGGACGTGGGACTTCAACTGGGCGAGCAAATTCCTGTCCCACCTCGGGTACGGCGACTACACCCTGCAGGGGGTCTTCACCCCCGAGGGCCTGTACCCGGGTACCGGTGTCAAGAGCCTGCCGCTGGCCACCTCGGTAGAGCAGGGTGCGCAGATGCTCGACTGGACGCTTCGCGATCGCATTGCCGACGGTGACAACGTGGTGGTCTACGGCGTCTCGCAGAGCGCTGTGCTGGCATCGGTCGAGATGAGCAGACTGCTCGAATCCGGCACCGCCCCCGACCCCGACCAGTTGTCGTTCGTTCTGATCGCCAATGAGATGTTCCCCAACGGCGGCCTGCTGTCGCGCTTCGCGGTGCCGGAGGTTCCGCTCTACATCGCGCCGATGGGGATCGACTTCTACGGGGGCACGCCCGACACGCCCTACAAGACCGACATCTACATCGCGGAGTACGACGGATTCGCTGACTTCCCGCGCTATCCGCTCAACCTACTGTCCACCCTCAACGCGGTCCTGGGCATCGTCTTCGTGCACGGCCCCGGGTACGCCCAGCCCGATTCCATCGACAACGCGCAGCTGTTGCTGGGCTCCACAAACTACGACGGACCTCTGACCCTGCCCGACGGGGTCTCGGCCGCGCTGAACACCGACTACTACATGATTCCGACGGAGATCCTGCCGCTGCTGCAGCCGCTGCTGGGCATCCCGGTGTTCGGCGAGCCGATCTATGACCTGCTGGAGCCGGTCACCCGGATCCTGGTGGACCTCGGATACGGCAACGTCGACACCTATGTCGACGGCGTCCTGACCCACGGCGGGTGGGACCAGGGCCCGGCGAACCTACTCACCAATTACGGCGTCTTCCCCCAGGACATCGACCTCTCTGTTCTGCTGAACTCGTTGGCGCAGGGCGCGCAGCAGGGCTTCAACGACTTCCTCTACGACCTCGGGCACCTGTCGCTGGGCAGCCCGGCCGGTGCGCCCGAGTCGATGACGGACTTCTCGCTGCCCAGCCTCAGCGAGGTCGTCAACACGCTCTCCGGCGCCGCCTCCACCCTGTATTCGGTGCTGCTGCCGACAGCGGACGTCGTCACTTCGTTGCTGACCACCATGCCCGGCTACAACATCAGCATGTTCTTGAACGCGTTCCAGGGCGACGACGACCTGCTGACCACGCTGACCAACGCCATCGGACTTCCGCTCGCGGCCGACTTCGGCTTGATTCCCACCGCCATCGGGTTCGAACTGATGAGTGTGATGAGCGCAGTCCAGTCGATCGCCGACGACTTCGCCGGCCTGTTCAGCGCCTAGCGGGAGACGCCTTCGTGAACGCTTGCAGCGTTTAACCCGACAGGGTGGCCCGGGTACACACGGTGATGTAGGGCAGCGCCAGGCCGGTGGCTCCGACCAGGGCCGGATGGGTGGCCAGCAGCTGGCGAACCTGGTCCAGAGTCTTGGTGCGCACCGCGTCCGGCGAGGTGATGCAGTAGCTGCGCGAAGCGACCAGGTCGATGAGGGCCTGTGGCGTCAGGTAGTTGGTCCACTCCACCTGGTGGCTTTCGATGTCCCCGAACGGCGCGGGCAGACTCACCCCGGCCTCGACCACGTCGCGGGCGTCCTCGCGGCCGATGATCGCGCCGAGTTCCTTGACCCAGCCGAGGCGTTCGTCGCGGGTGTTCCACACCAGCCCCAGCCGGCCGCCGGGCCGCAGCACCCGGACCAACTCGGGGATGGCGCGAGCGGGGTCGAACCAGTGCCAGGCCTGGGCCACCAGCACCGCGTCGACGCTGTTGTCCGGCAGCGGGATCTGCTCGGCGGTCCCGAGCAACGCCGGGGTATCGGGCAGGGCGTGGGCCAGCACCTCGAGCATTTCGGCGATCGGGTCCACCGCCACCACGTCCAGACCGCGCTCCACCAGGCGCGCGGTGAGTTTGCCGGTGCCGGCGCCCAGATCGAGAACGTCGCGCGCGCCCGGGGGCAACAGCCAGTCGATCGCTTCCGGCGGGTAGGAGGGACGGCCCCGCTCGTAGGCGGAGGCTTGTGAGCCGAACGACAGAGAGCGGTCGCGGCGGCCCTGCTCGGCCGGGCTCACTGCCGCTGTTCCCGGGCCGAGCTCGCCAGATCCAGGGTCTTCCGGATCAGCTCGCCGACTCGTGCGGTGTCCAGCAGGAACCCATCGTGCCCGCAGTCGGAGTCGAGCACCTGCAGTCCGTCGCAGCCGGGCAGCAGCTCGGCCAGCTCGGCCTGCAACCGCAGCGGGTACAGCCGGTCGGAGGTGATGCCGGCGACCACCGCGGGGGTGGGGCAGCTTCGCAACGCCGCGGCCACCCCGCCGCGTCCGGCGCCCACGTCGTGGCTGGACAGCGAATCGCTGAGGATCACGTAACTGCCCGCGTCGAACCGTGAGACCAGTTTGTCGCCCTGATGTTCCAGGTAGCTCTCCACCGCGTAGCGGCCGCCCGCGGCCGGGTCCTCGCCTTCCTGGGCGGCGTTGCCGAATCGCAGGTCCAGCTCTGCCTCGCCGCGATAGGTCAGGTGCGCGATGCGCCGGGCGATGGCCAGGCCGGCGTCGGGACTGCGGCCGGTGCCGTGGTAGTCGCCGCCCTGCCAGTTCGGGTCGGCCTTGATGGCCGCGATCTGGGTGCTCTGCGTGCCGATCTGGTCGGCGGTGGCCCGGGCGCCGACGGCCAGCAGCAGCCCCGCACGCACCCGATCCGGGTGGCCGACCATCCATTCCAGCGCGCGGGCACCACCCATCGAGCCGCCCAGTACGGCCGCCACCTCGGTGATGCCCAGCGCGGCCAGCGCGGCGATGTCGGCCTGCACCTGGTCGCGAATCGTGATTGCGGGAAACCTGGAGCCCCACGGTTTCCCGTCACGGGCCAGAGATCCCGGGCCGGTCGACCCGCGACAGCCGCCCAGCACGTTGGTCGCCACCGCACACCAGCGGTCGGTGTCGATCGGAGCGCCGGGCCCGATCACCCCGTCCCACCAGCCTGGGGTGGGATGACCCGGCCCAGCGGGCCCGGTGACGTGCGAATCCCCGGTCAGGGCGTGCAGCACCATGACGACGTTGTCGCGCTGGGGCGACAGCTCGCCCCAGCGCTGCACCGCGATGTGGACGTCGTCCAGTACCGCGCCGCTCTGCAACGTCAGTGACCCGATGGCGACCACGCCGGTCTCTCCCTCGGCGGGCAGCACCTGCCTGGTCACGTCGGAGATCGTCACCGGGGACCGCCTCAACGGGCCGCCAGCGCCGACGAGTCGTCGAGCTGTGCCGCAGCCGCGGCGAAGCCCAGCTCCAGGTCCGCCAGGATGTCGGCGATGCCCTCAATACCGACCGCGAGCCGGACCAGGCCCGGGGTGACACCGCTGGCCAGCTGCTCTTCGGCGCTGAGCTGGGCGTGGGTCGTCGACGCCGGGTGGATCACCAGCGAGCGCACGTCGCCGATGTTGGCCACGTGGCTGTGCAGCTGCAGTGCGTCGACGAACGCCTTACCGGCCTCGACGCCGCCCGCGAGCTCGAAGGAGAGCACGCCGCCGACGCCCTTGGGGGCCAGCTGCTGCGCCCGTGCATGCCACGGCGAGCTGGGCAGGCCGGCGTAGTTGACGCTCAGGACGTCGTCGCGGGCCTCCAGGAACTCCGCGACCCGCTGGGCGTTGGCCACGTGGCGCTCCACCCGAAGGCTCAACGTCTCCAGGCCCTGAGCGATCAGGAAGGAGTTGAAGGGCGAGATCGCCGAACCCAGGTCGCGCAGCAACTGCACGCGGGCCTTGAGCGCGAACGCCGGAGCGCCCAGGTCGGCGAAGACCACTCCGTGGTAGCTCGGGTCGGGCGTGGTGAAGCCGGGGTGGCGGCCCTGCGTCCAGTCGAAGTTCCCGCCGTCGACGATCACGCCGCCGATCGCCGATCCGTGGCCGCCGAGGTACTTGGTGGCCGAGTGCACCACGATGTCGGCGCCGTGCGCCAACGGCTGGATCAGATACGGGGTGGCGACGGTGTTGTCGACGATCAGCGGCACCCCGTGCTCGTGGGCCACCGCTGACACGCCCGGGATGTCGAGCACGTCGATCTTCGGGTTGGAGATGGTCTCGCCGAAGAACGCCTTGGTGTTCGGCCGCACCGCTGCCCGCCAGGAGTCCAGGTCATCGGGGTCCTCGACGAAGGTGGTCTCGATACCCAGCTTGGTCAACGAGTAGTGGAACAGGTTGTAGGTGCCGCCGTAGAGCCGCGGGCTGGACACGATGTGGTCGCCGGCACCGGCGAGATTGAGGATCGCGAAGGTCTCCGCGGCCTGCCCGGAGGCCACCAGCAGCGCCGCGACCCCGCCCTCGAGTGCGGCAAGCCGCTGTTCGACGACGTCATTGGTCGGGTTCATGATGCGGGTGTAGATGTTGCCCGGGACCTCCAGCCCGAACAGTTTGGCCGCGTGATCGGTGTTGTCGAACGTGTAGGAGGTGGTCTGGTAGATCGGCAGTGCGCGGGCATTGGTGGCCGCGTCGGGGGTCTGGCCGGCGTGGACCTGCTTGGTCTCGAAAGACCACTGCGAACTTGGGTCGATGTTGTTGTCGGTCATTGCTGAATGGTTTCCTCGGTTTGTGTGGTCGCTGGGTTGAGCAGTGGATCAGGGTTTCAGCGACAACAGCAACGGGCGAGCGGGCGCAAGGAGGCACGCATCAGGTTCCCCTGTCTACTCGGGGGGCCCGTTGTGGCGGACCCGCGCTTGCCGCGTAGCCGTGGTGGCTACTCAACCCGGTCATCACCCGGGGCACCCCACCGCGGTTGGAGGGTTGCCGGCCAGCAAGCCGGGGCTTTGCGCTGGCACTCATGACCGTGACGCAGCTTATCGCATGTCCCGGAGCTGTCGCCACCTGCTCACCGGCCGTCAGCGCCGCGGGGCGGTACGCGATACTGGGGCGGCCGTGTACAACGCGGGACAATCGAAAACCTCAGACCCTGACGCCGGGAGAACAGCCATGTGCGCCGACCAGCCGACCATCATCTACACGCTGACAGACGAGGCGCCCTTGTTGGCGACGTACTCGTTCCTGCCGATCGTGCAGGCCTTCACCGGCCCCGCGGGTATCGACGTCCAACCCAGCGACATCTCGCTCGCGGCCCGCATCCTGGCCGCCTTCCCCGACTGCCTCACCGAAGAGCAGCGGGTGCCGGACAACCTGGCCGAACTCGGCCGGCTGACCCAGCTGCCGGACACCACGATCATCAAGCTGCCCAACATCAGTGCCTCGGTGCCGCAGCTGGTCTCGGCCATCAAGGAGCTGCAGGCCAAGGGCTACAAGTTGCCCGCCTACCCCGAGGACCCCAAGACTGAGGCCGAGCGCGACATTCACGACCGCTACGCGAAGTGTCTGGGCAGTGCGGTGAACCCGGTACTGCGGGAAGGCAACTCAGACCGGCGCGCGCCCAAGGCCGTCAAGGAATACGCGCGCAAACACCCGCACAGCATGGGTGAGTGGTCCCAGGCCTCGCGCACCCACGTGGCCACCATGCGCCACGGCGACTTCTACCACGGTGAGAAGTCGATGACGCTGGACCGCGACCGCGAAGTCAAGATGCAGCTGACCACCAAGAGCGGCAAGACGATCGTGCTCAAGGAGAAGGTCGCTCTGGCCGAGGGCACGGTCATCGATTCGATGTTCATGAGCGTGCGCGCGCTGCGCGAGTTCTACGAGGAGCAGATGGAGGACGCCCGCAAGACCGGCGTGATGTTCTCCCTGCACGTCAAGGCGACCATGATGAAGGTCAGCCACCCGATCGTGTTCGGCCACGCCATCAAGGTGTTCTACAAGGACGCATTCGCCAAGCACCAAAAGCTGTTCGACGACTTGGGCGTCAACGTCAACAACGGTCTGGTCGATCTCTACAGCAAGATCGAGTCCCTGCCGGCCTCCCAGCGGGAGGAGATCATCGAGGACATGCACGCCTGCCACGAGCACCGCCCGGAGCTGGCGATGGTGGACTCGGCCAACGGCATCACCAACTTCCACTCGCCGTCGGATGTGATCGTGGACGCCTCGATGCCGGCCATGATCCGGGCCGGCGGCAAGATGTACGGCGCCGACGGCCGGCAGAAGGACACCAAGGCCGTCAACCCCGAGTCGACCTTCGCCCGCATCTACCAAGAGCTGATCAACTTCTGCAAGACCCACGGCCAGTTCGACCCGGCCACCATGGGAACGGTGCCCAACGTCGGGCTGATGGCGCAGAAGGCCGAGGAGTACGGCAGCCACGACAAGACCTTCGAGCTTGCCGAGTCGGGGGTCGCCGACATCGTCGACCTGGCCACCGGTGAGGTGCTGCTGACTCAGAACGTGGAAGCTGGCGACATCTGGCGGATGTGCACCGTCACCGACGCCGCCATCCGGGACTGGGTGAAACTCGCCGTGCACCGGGCCCGGGTCTCGGGTATGACGGCGGTCTTCTGGCTCGACACCGAGCGTCCGCACGAGGCGGAGCTGCGCAAGAAGGTCAAGGCCTACCTCAAGGATCACGACACCGAGGGCCTGGAGATCCAGATCATGCCGCAGGTGTGGGCCATGCGCTACACCCTGGAGCGGTTGATCCGCGGGCAGGACACCATCGCCGTCACCGGCAACATCCTGCGCGACTACCTCACCGACCTGTTCCCGATTCTGGAGCTGGGCACCAGCGCCAAGATGCTGTCGATCGTGCCGTTGATGGCCGGCGGCGGCATGTATGAGACGGGAGCCGGTGGTTCGGCGCCCAAGCACGTCAAGCAGCTGGTGGAGGAGAACCACCTGCGTTGGGACTCCCTGGGCGAGTTCCTGGCGCTGGGCGCCAGCTTCGATGATCTGGGAGCCAAGACCGGCAATACTCGCGCCAAGATCCTGGGCGAGACGATGGACAGGGCGATCGGCAAGCTGCTGGACGCCAACCAGAGCCCCTCGCGCAAGACCGGCGAACTCGACAACCGCGGCAGCCAGTACTACTTGGCCAAGCACTGGGCGGAGGAGCTTGCCGCGCAGACCGAGGACGCCGAGTTGGCCGAGCACTTCGCGGGGCTGGCGAACGCGCTGTCCAAGAACGAGGACGCCATCATCAACGAGCTCAACGGGGTGCAGGGCAAGCCGGTGGACATCGGCGGCTACTACGCGCCGGACCACGACCTGACCTCGGCGGTGATGCGGCCCAGTCCGACGCTGAACGGCGCGATCGACACGCAGGCCTGACCGGAGCAGCCGAGCTGCCGCGGGTTCACCCCAGGATGCAGAGGACTTCGTCGAGAGTGGCGGCGCCGTCCACGCGGCCCCGGCGGGTGGTGTCGACCATCGCGGGGCCGGTGGCCGGCTGCTCGGTCAGCACGTAGCGGCCGGCATCGGGGGTGCGGCGCACGGTGTCCTCGGCGGCGCAGGTGCCGGTCAGCGCTTGCGCATCGCTGAAGTTGATGCCGACCTGGAACACCTGCGGTTCGGCGTGCAGTACGCCGGTCAGCCGGGTGATGTAGTTCTCCGGGGCGAAGAAAAGCCAGCCTGAGTCCAGCTGCAGCCGGTAGCGGCCACCGATCTCGGTGCCGGGATCGGTGAACTCCAGAAACGGGTATTGCTGCGCCAACAGCGCCCGGTCTTCGGCCGTCAGACCGGTGTCGATCGCCAGGAAGCGTCCGACCCGTGCCACGTCGAGACAGCAGTGCAGGAACGTGTTCAGGGTCTGCTCGGTGACGGCTCGGTCCGGCCCGGTGCGCAGGCTGACCGTCACCTCGCTCTCCTGTGGCCCGGCAACCAGGCTGTGCGCCAGATCCTGCGGGTAGCTCGATGCCGTCTCGAGCATGGACGGAACCGAGAAGTCCCGGTTGGAGGCGATGCGTTGCCGTTCGTCGTCGGGGACGTCGGGGAGGGCCACCAGGCTTCGGCAGAGTGTGAACGCCTCGTCGTGCAGACCGAGCCAAGATGCGCACACCGCACGCTCGTCGGCTGCGCGGAAGGTGTAGACCTGCTCGAAGACGAAGAGCGCGTCGTTGGGGATCGGCAACTCCATGGCCATCTTGGCGAACAGGTGGCCCAGCGCATAGCGCCCCGCGACGCGGTAGGCGAACGCGATGCAATACAGCGGTTCGGCACGTGTCGGTCGAAATTCCCAGGCCCGCAGGTAGGCGGCTTGCACATCCGGCCACGGTTCACTGAGTGCCTCCATGGAACCGGCTATGCGGTACAGCGAGTAGAACACCTCTTCGTCGTAGCCGCCCATTTCGGACCGCCGTTCGTACCACATGCGCGCGGGGGCGAAGTCCTCGAGATCGAAGTAGCTCTGCGCGAGGTAGAAGACCGACCGCGTGTCATCTGGGTTGCGCTCGACCTCGGCCAGCAGGAGATCCCGGTCGCGAGCGTACTTGCGCGGGTCCAGGTTACGGCCGCCGAGGCGCCGTGATTCGACGGCGAAGTCGCCGTGGATGCGGGCGGTGACATGGTCTTGGTCGCAGACGGGGTACTCGTGGACCACACCGATGTAGCGCGCCGGCAACCCATCGCGAAACATCTGGGGGCGCCAGCCTTTGGCAATGTCCTGCAGGATGAGCATCTCGTAGACGTCGGCGTCCAGATTGGTGAAATCGGGTGTGCCCACGATGGTGTCGTCGGCGTCCATCACCCAGATGTAATCGCAATGGCCCTGGGCCAGGGCCAGGGCCTCGGTTCGGTTGTACCCGAAGTTGCGCCAGGGCCGTTCGTGCAGCTCGCCGGGAATCCCCAGGGCCGCCATGTGATCGCGGATCACCTGCTGGGTTCCGTCCTCCGAGCCGGTGTCGACGATCACCCAGTAACTGATGTAGGGCGCGGTGACGTCCAGCACCTCATGAATGATGTGGGCCTCGTTTCGCACGATCATGTTGAGGCAGATCGTGGGGGTTTTCACCGGCTCGGACACGGTCGGCAGATTACCCGGTGCCGGGGCAGCCGGTGGGAGGGTCTGAGCGCCTTCGCCGGCACGGGCACGTCTCGACAGCGGCGGCCGCCGGGGGTGAATCCAGCGCGATGCCACACCTGCACGCTGATGCCGTGCCCGTCGTGCGACAATGCACGGGTCAGGCGATGACGATGTAGGAATCCGGTGCCAATCCGGAGCGGTCCCGCCACTGTGATCGGGTGAACCACCCGAGAGCCAGACCCGCGCGTCGTCGCATCCTGCTATTCCGGGCGGGCAAACCCGAGAGAGCTGGCAATCGTGACCGCGCCGATCTGGATCGCATCTCCTCCTGAAGTCCATTCCACCTTGCTGTCCGCCGGCCCCGGTGCTGGGCCGCTGCTGGCCTCGGCGTCGGCGTGGAGCACGCTGAGCGCCGAATACGCCGCGACCGCCGACGAGTTGACGGCGCTGCTGGCCCAGGTGCAGGCCGGCGCGTGGCAGGGGCCGAGCGCCGAGGCGTATGTGGCGGCGAACCTGCCGTACCTGGCCTGGCTGCTGCAGGCCGGTGTCACCAGCGCCGCCACCGCCGCCGCACAGCAGAGTGCGGCCGCGGCCTACAGCACCGCGTTGGCGGCGATGCCGACGCTGGCTGAGCTCGCGGCCAACCACGTCACTCACGCGGCGCTGGTGGCCACCAACTTCTTTGGCGTGAACACCATCCCCATCGCGCTCAACGAGGCGGACTACGCCCGGATGTGGGTGCAGGCCGCCACCGTCATGAGCACCTATCAGGGCGTGGCCGGTGCCGCGGTCGCGTCGAGTCCGCAGGCCACCGCCGCCCCCCAGATCACCAACGCCGGCTCAGCTGAGGCCGGCCAGCCGCCGCTGCCGCCGGATCGGCAGAACGAAATCATGGAATGGCTGCAGAACAGTGGCTATGTCGATTTCTACAACAATGTGCTGCAGCCGATGATCAATGAGCTGGCGGCCAACCCATTCCTCCAGTCGATGTTCGGCGGCTTCGACCCCTGGCTTCCCATCCTGGGCAACCCACTGACCTTCCTGAGTCCCTATAACCTCGCGTTCGCGATCGGCTACCCGATGGACTTCGGTTCGTTCGCCGCCTACCTGTCGCAGACGTTCGCGTTCATCGGCGCCGACATCGCTGCGGCGTTCGCGACCGGCAATCCCACCACCATCGCGTTCACGTTGATGTTCACCGCCGTCGAAGCGATCGGGACGATCATCACCGACGTGATCGCGCTGCTCAAGACACTGCTGGAGCAGGCTCTGGTGTTGATTCCGGTAGTGCTGCCGATGCTGACCGCCGCGCTGGCGCCGCTGGCCGCGGCGCCGTTGGCCGGACTGGCGGGGTTGTCGGGTCTGGCCGCGCTGCCGGCCGTTCCGGTACCTCTGGCGCCGGTACTGCCGCCACCGTTCGCCGGGTTGACGGTCGCCCCCACGCCGCCGGTTCCGGCGTCGGCCCCGGCTCCCGCTCCGGCTCCCGCGCCTGCGTCGGCGCCGCCTGGTGCCCCACCGGCGCCGCCTGCGCCGCCCGCCCCACCGTTGTCCCCGGGGGACAGTCTGGCCGCCATGTATCTGGTCGCCGGAGCGAGCCAGCAGGCTCGCCGGGCCGCGGGCACCGGTGCCCGCCGCAGAGCTCCAGAACCCGACGCCGTGGCGGCACCGGTGGAGGCCGAGGTCGCCGAGGAGAAGACCAAGGCCCGTCGGCGGCGGCGTGCGAAGGCCGACATGCTCGGGCGCGGTTATGAATACATGGATCTGGACGACGTCGAGCCCAGCGGACTCACCGCCCTGGGCGCCGATGCGTTCGGCAGCGGTGCCACCACGCCGATGACGCCGGGTACCTGGACGCGGCAGTACGGCATGCAGACGCCTTAGATCACTCTGGCGCCCCTGCGGTAGGACTGCAGGTAGGCCAGTAACGCGATGGCCGGGTCCAGGTCAGCGGCCGGCTCCGGATGCCCGGCGACATCCGCAGCGGAGCCACTCCCGCCCAGAGCGGCAACGCGAGGTCGTCGGGCTCGTCGTAGGGCCCGCCGTCGCGCACCGAGGCCGACACTTGCACCAGGTCCCCGACGATGCGGTGGCGATGACGGCGCTGTTCGCCGCAGACTGGGCCGCGGCGCCGGGGGCACGGTTCCGGATTCGAGCCACCCCGGGGCTGCGGATCACCATCGCCGAGCTGACCCTCGCCGACATCGACGCGCTGGTTGATGCGGTTGTTGACGCGGTGCGCGGCCCAGGCCGAGCCAGCGTGTAGTCACGGATTGCGGGCACTGTGCGCCGCGGCGTGCGATAATGCCCTGGTACGGCAACGATGGTGCAGGAAGCCGGTGTGAATCCGGCACGGTCCCGCCACTGTGATCGGGGAGCGACCCTCAAATGCCACGGCTCGAAAGAGCTGGAAGGCGAGGCGAGCAGTGATCCGAGAGTCAGGACACTCACATCGTCGCATCCTGCGACCCGGGGCGGTGTACCCCGAGAGAGCTGAAAAACCCTTATGTTGCGCCCTTTTCGGGTGGCATCCGGTGGTGTGCTGTGACTGCGCCGATCTGGATGGCCTCTCCGCCAGAAGTACATTCCACGTTTCTGTCGGCCGGACCCGGCACCGGCCCGCTACTGTCGTCGGCTGCTGCGTGGAGCGCACTGAGCGCTGAGTACGCTGCGATCGCCGACGAATTGACCGCCGTGCTGGCACAGGTGCAGGCCGGCGCATGGCAGGGGCCGGCTGCCGAGTCGTTCGTCGCCGCCAACATCCCCTACCTGGAGTGGTTGTTGCGCGCGGCCGCCAATGCTGCTGCCATCGCGGCTCAGCAGGAAGTCGCGGCAGCAAGCTACACCGCAGCGCTGGCGGAGATGCCGACCATGATCGAACTCGTAGCGAACCACCTCACCCACTCTGTTCTGGTCGGCACCAATTTCTTCGGTGTCAATACGATTCCGATCGCGTTGAACGAAGCCGACTACGGTCGGATGTGGGCGCAGGCTGCCGCGGTGATGACCGGATATCAGGCGGTGGCAGGCGCGGCGGTGGCCACCGCCGCGTCCGTTCAGACCGAGCCGGCGCCGGCGGTGCTCAAGACGCCCGGCAGCGCGGTGGACACCGCACCGGAACCCCCGCAGTGGTTCCTCGACTTTGCCACGTGGCTCGAAAGCCTGGTCCCACGTCCGCCGTATCCCGACATCAGCCAGTACCCGATGTACATCGAGCTACAGGAGTTCTTCGCCAAGATCGGCTACACCGGCATCGGAGATCCGTTCGCCGAGTTCTTCGCCAGCCTGCAGGCTGGCTCACCGTTGTTGCCCCCGTGGCCGGTTCCGGGTTCGTGGCTGGGCTGGACCGGTAACCCGTTCAGCTTCTTCAACCCTGCCAGCTTGGCCTATGTCTTCTCGGTGCCGCTGGATCCCGGTTCCTACTTCGCGTTCACCAGCATCGTGATCATCGATGACCTGATCGCGATCATGTACACGGCCCTGTTCAATCCCCAGGCGCTAGGCCTGGTCGTCCCATTGGCCATGGTCGAGATCGTCACATCCACCATCGGCAACACCATTCAGGCGCTGAACTACCTGATCACCCAGACGGCGTTGCTACCGGCGCTGGCCGCCTCGATGGCCGGCACGACCGTGCTGGGGGCGGGAGTGATCGACGGCCTGGGCATCGGGGCGATGGCGCATCATGCTGCAGTCGCTGCGGCGGTGCCGCCGCCCGCGTCACCCCCGCCGGGGCTGGCGATGGCCCAGCCGCCGGCCCCTGCACCCGCGCCTGCACCCGCCCCGGCGGGGGTGACG
>NZ_LQPI01000070.1 GCF_002101775.1 Mycolicibacter nonchromogenicus
GCCGCCCCCGGAGCCGGCCCCGCCGCCGGAGGCTCTGCCGTGACGGAGGAGCGGACCGAGCGCGTAATGCGCTCGCCCCGTCGGCTGGCGGCCGACCTGCGCAGCGCCGACGACCGCGACCTGCCCAGTCGCACCGACGTGCTCGGCCACGCGCTGTCGAACACGATCGGCGGGCCGGTCGGTCGGCATGCACTGATCGGGCGGACCAGGTTCATGACCCCGCTGCGGGTGATGTTCTTGATCGCCGTGCTGTTCCTGGCCCTGGGCTGGACCACCAAGTCGCCGTGTCTGCAGAGCGCCGGCAGCGGAAGTCCCGACCAGCGGGTGGCCAACTGGGACAACGAGCGCGCGTACTTCCAGCTGTGCTACTCGGACGTGGTGCCGCTCTACACCGCGGAGCTGCTGGACCAGGGCAAGTTCCCGTACAAGTCCAGCTGGGTGGAGAAGGACTCCTCGGGCAAGGAGCAGACCCGCTACGACGGGCTGCCCGCGGTGCGCTATATGGAATATCCGGTGTTGACCGGGCTGTACCAGTACTCGGCGATGGCCCTGGCGAAGACGTACACCGCGATCACCAAGGTGGTGAAGATTCCGGCGCTGAGCGGGGTCGCCGAGGTGGTGGTGTTCTTCGACATCGCCGCGCTGGGTCTGGCGCTGGCCTGGCTGGCGACGGTGTGGTCCACCGCCGGGCTGGCCGGCCGGCGTATCTGGGACGCGGCGCTGGTGGCGGCTTCGCCGCTGGTGATCTTTCAGATCTTCACCAACTTCGACGCCCTGGCCACGGCGTTCGCCGGGGCGGGTCTGCTGGCCTGGGCGCGGCGCCGGCCGACCGCGGCCGGGGTGCTGCTCGGACTGGGCACCGCCGCCAAGCTCTACCCGGTCCTGCTGCTGATCCCGCTGGTGGTGCTGGGGCTGCGGACGGGTCGGCTCCGGGAGGTCAAGCGCACCGCGCTGGCCACCGCGGTCAGCTGGCTGGCGGTGAACCTGCCGGTCCTGCTGTACGCACCGCGGGGATGGACGGAGTTCTTCCGGCTCAACTCCCGCCGCGGCGATGACATGGATTCTCTCTACAACGTGGTCCGGTCGTTCACCGGCTGGCGGGGATTCGACGGCGACCTGGGGATGTGGCAGCCCCCGACGGTGCTCAACGGTGTCGTCGCCGCGCTGTTCGCGCTGTGCTGCATGGCAATCGGCTACATCGCGCTGACCGCGCCCCGACGGCCGCGTGTCGCGCAGCTGGCCTTCCTGGTGGTGGCGGCGTTCCTGTTGACCAACAAGGTGTGGAGTCCGCAGTTCTCGCTGTGGCTGGTGCCGTTGGCAGTACTGGCGTTGCCGCACCGCCGACTGTTGCTGGTCTGGATGACCGTCGATGCGCTGGTCTGGGTGCCGCGGATGTACTACCTGTACAGCGTTGCGGACCGCAGCCTGCCCGAGCAGTGGTTCACCACGACGGTGTTGATACGCGACCTGATGGTCATGGTGCTATGTGCTCTGGTGATCAGACAGATCTACCGCCCGCAGCAGGATCTGGTGCGCGCCCACGGATGGGTCGACGACCCGGCCGGCGGGGTGTTCGACGCCGCCCCGGATGCGCCGCCGACCTGGCTGCCGGACCGGTTGCGCCCCAAGCGGGTGGTCGCGGCCCAAGGGGGCACCGGGGCGCAGGTGGGTGCGCACCAGCTATAGGGTTTGTGCCCGTGCGGAAACCCCCGTGGTTGGCGTGGGCGCTCTGGGACTGCGGAGCCACCGGCCTCAATGCCATCACCATCACGTTCGTGTTCTCCGTGTACTTGACCGCCTCAGTCGGTGTGGGCGCCAGTGCTTCGCCGGCCAGCTGGCTGGGCCGGGCGATGGCCATCGCCGGGATCGTGGTGGCCCTCATGGCTCCACTGACCGGCAACTCGATCACCGAACCCCGGCGGCGACGTCTGGCGCTGGCCGCGTTGAGCCTGATGGTTGTCGCGCTGACCGCGTCGATGAGCCTGATCCGCAATGACCCGCGCTACCTCTTGCCGGGCTTGGCACTGTTGGCCGTGACGGCCGCGTGCAGTGATCTGGCCACCGTCCCCTACAACGCGATGCTGCGGTCGGTCACCACGCCGGAGAATTCCGGCAGGGTTTCCGGTTTCGGTCTGGCCGCCGGTTACCTCGGCAGTGTGGCACTGCTGCTGGTGGTCTATGTGGGCTTCGTCGCTGGGGACGGACCCACCGTCGGTCTGTTGCACCTGCCGACCGCGGATGGAGCGAACGTGCGGGCGGCGATGCTGCTGACCGCGGTGTGGTTCTTGGTCTTTGCGTTGCCACTGCTGAGGGGGAGGCCGCAACGGGGCGCCGATGGCGCTGCGGCCGCTGATCTGCCGCCCGCCGCGCGGGGCGGATTCCGCCAGCTTCGGAGCGACCTGGTTGCCGAATGGCGCCGTGACCGCAACTTCGTCTACTACCTGTTGGTGAGCGCGGTGTTCCGGGACGGGCTCACCGGGGTGGTTGCATTCGGGGCGGTGTTGGGGGTGAACGTGTACGGCATCTCCGCGGCCGACGTGCTGCTGTTCGGCGTGACGGCAAGCACCCTGGCGGCGGTCGGAGCGGCCCTCGGCGGATTGCTCGATGAGCGGGTCGGCTCCAAGACGGTGATCCTCGCGGCGTTGGCGTCGATGATCCTGGTCGGGCTGGTGCTGCTGGCGCTGTCGGGACCACGGGCGTTCTGGGCGTGTGGCCTGTTGCTGTGCCTGTTCATCGGACCGGCCCAGTCGTCGGCGCGGACCTTGTTGCTGCGGATGAGCGCGGCGGGTAAGGAAGGCTTGGCCTTCGGGCTTTACACCACCACTGGTCGGGCGGCCACGTTCTTGGCGCCGACGCTGTTCTTCACCTTCGTAGATCTGTTCGGCGCCGACCGGGCCGGGCTCGGTGGCCTGCTGGTAGTGCTGGCGGCAGGATTCCTCGCCATGATGCCTATCCGGCCCCCGGCTGCTCACAGTTTGCGTGCCGCGCGCGCGTAGTCGGGGGGCTCCCATTGTGGCCACGACGCCGTTCGAAAGAACGTGCGTTCACCTCGACGAATAATTGTCGCAGCCCTACTATAGCCTCGCGAAAGCGATGATTACCCCCCTAACATCCCCCGATAATTCGCCAACCCTGCCGATCGCCGTCATCGGGCTGGGTTGTCGGCTTCCGGGTGGCATCGATTCACCGCAACGGTTCTGGGAAGCGCTGCTGCGGGGCGCCGACTTTATCGACGTAGTACCCGCCGACCGCTGGGATGTCGACAGCTACTACGGCCCCGAACCGGCGGCGCCGGGACGCTCGGTTTCCCGATGGGGCGGCTTCATAGACTCCATAGGCGCGTTTGACGCCGACTTCTTCGGCATGACCGAGTCGGAGGCCATCGCGGTCGATCCGCAACACCGCCTGCTGCTGGAGACGTCGTGGGAGGCCGTCGAGCATGCGGGGATCGACCCGGCGGCCTTGGCCCGATCGCAGACCGGCGTCTTCGTGGGGCTGACGCACAGCGATTACGAACTGCTGTCCGCCGAGTGCGGCGCCGCCGAGGGGCCGTACGGATTCACCGCTACCAGCACCGGGTTCGCCTCCGCGCGGGTGTCACAGGCCCTGCGGCTTCACGGGCCGGCTGTCACGGTGGACACGGCGTGTTCCTCGGGCCTGATGGCTGTCCACCAGGCCTGCCGCAGCCTGCAGGTAGGCGAAAGCGAGCTCGCCCTGGCGGGCGGCGTGTCGGTGATATTGGAGCCACGCCGGTCGGTTGCCGAGTCGCAGCAGGGCAAGTTGTCCCCGACCGGCCGATGCCGGGCCTTCGATGCCGACGCCGACGGATTCGTCGCGGGTGAAGGCAGCGTGGTGTTACTTCTCAAGCGATTGCCGGAGGCCATCCGCGACAACAACCGCATCCTGGCGGTGCTGCGCGGCAGTGCGGCCAATCAGGACGGCGGCACCGGAACGGCCGCGGCGCCGTCGGAGCGGGCGCAGGTCGCGGTGTATCAGGCCGCGTTGGCCGCCGCCGGCGTCGAAGCCGCCACGGTGGAGCTGGTTGAAGCCCATGGGCTGGGAAACCCGGCCGCGGACCTGACCGAATACGCCGGACTGGCCGCGGTCTACGGCACCGACTATCGCTGCTTCGTGGGGTCGGTCAAAGCCAACTTCGGACACTGCCAGTCGGCATCCGGACCACTGGGCCTGATGAAGGCGATCATGGCACTGCAGAACGGCGTGGTCCCACAACATCTGAATTTCACCCGGTTACCTGACAGGCTGGCGGCGATAGACACCAATCTGGTTGTGCCGCTGGAGAATATGGCCTGGGAAACCAAGGCGGGTCATCCGCGCCGGGCTGCGGTCTCGTCGCATGGTCAGACCGGCACCAACGTGCACGTCATCATCGAACAGGCGCCGGAAGCGGCCACGGATTCGGCGACCGAAGACCAGCGGCCAGTACCACTGCTTTTCCCGGTATCGGCTAATTCCGCAGACCAGCTGCGGGTGACAGCCGCCCGGCTGGCGGACTGGGTCGACGACCACGGCGCCGCGATGACTGCCGCCGGTCTCGCTGATCTCGGCTACACATTGGCGCGGCGACGGTCACACCGGCCGGTCCGAACGGCGGTGGCCGCGAGCAACTTCGGTGAACTCGGCGAGGCACTGCGCGAAATCGCCGGCAGCGGCCGGACCTATCAGCCTGCCATCGGACCGGATAGCCGTGGGCCGGTGTGGGTGTTCTCCGAGCAGACCCCCCCGTGGACGTCCTTGGCGGCACTGCTCACCGAAGAGCCGGCGTTCGCGGCCGCGATCGCCAAGATGGAGCCGATTGTCGCTGAGGAGTCCGGCTTTTCGCTCGCCGAGACCATCGCTGCCGAGCTGGCGCCGACCGACGTCGAACGAGCGCAGCCGACCAACTTCGCCATTCAGGTCGCGTTGGCCGAAGCGATGAAGGCCCACGGGGTCGCGCCGGGCGCCGTAATCGGGCATTCGCTCGGGGAGGCGGCGGCCGCCGTCGTAGCCGGCGGGCTGACCCTTGAGGACGGGCTGCGCGTCGCGTGCCGTCGGTCGCGGTTGATATCGCGGATAGCCGGCGGCGGTGCCATGGCCACCGTGGAACTGCCTGCGCAGCAAGTACTGTCGGAATTCTCCATTCGCGGCGTATCCGAGGTGGGGCTGGCCGTGGCCGAGTCGCCGGTGTCGACGATCATCGGCGGTGACGCAGCGACCGTCCGCGATCTGGTGGCCGGCTGGCAGCAACAGGGAGTTTCGGCTTGCGAGTCGGAAGTCGCGGTCGCCGTGCACTCGCCACAGGTCGAACCGGTCCTCGATGAGCTGGCTCAAGCCCTCGCCGAACTGAAGCCGATCGAGCCCGAGATCCCCTACTACTCCGCAACACTGTGGTCGCCACGTGATCGGCCGAACTTCGACGGCCAGTACTGGGCGGACAACCTGCGTTACATGGCACGGTTCGCTGCCGCCGTGCAGGCGGCGATCAAGGACGGCTACCGGGTATTCGGCGAGCTGGCGTCGCAGTCACGGTCGGCTGCGGTCCTCGAGCAGAATGCCGCCAGCCTCGACATCCCGATCGCTGCGCTGGTGCCCATCCCGGGAGAACGGCAGTCCGGCAACGGATTGCGCGGATTCGTCGCCGACCTGTACAGCGCCGGAACTGCGGTGGATTTCGCTGCGCAGTACCCCTCGGGGAACTTGGTGGATGCACCGCTGCCGAGCTGGCACCACCGCGAGCTGATATTCCGCCGGGAGGACGCAGACGCCGCCCCGACCGGCGCGGCGGTTCGGGCGGTGCACCCGTTGCTGGGCGCCTACGTCCACCTGTTGGAGGAACCCGAACGCCACGTCTGGCAAGGCGAAGTGGGAATCGCGGCGCACCCGTGGCTCGACGATCACCGGGTCCACAACCTAGCCGTCCTGCCCAGTGCGGCCTACTGTGAGATGGCTTTGGCCGCTGCCCGTGCCAGTCTGGGCGAATCGGCTGAGATTCGTGATCTGCGGTTCGAACAGATGCTGCCCCTTGACGATTGGACACCGGTGTCCGCGGGGGCCGTGGTGGTGGCGCCCGGGGTGCTGGACTTCGGGGTGCACACCCATCAGGGCCGCGACCGTGTTGACTGTGCAACCGCGGTGTTGCAGGCGCAGCCGGATGTTCGGCAACCGGCGGCGCGCGATATCGCCGCTTTGCTGGCTGCACACCAGTCGCGGGTGTACGGCGTTGATCTGCGAAAGGCAGCTGAGCTCACCGGAATTCGATACGGTCCGGCTTTTTCGGGTCTGGTCGAGGTTCGTGTCGGCGACGGCGGACACACCATCGGGGCCACGGCATTGGCCGAAGTTGAGCTGCCCGGACCGGCCCGTCCGCAGCAGGGCCTCTATGAGGTTCACCCGGCCCTTCTCAAAGCGTGCATCATGTCTGCTGCCATGCGGCCCGACGTCCCGCGCGCCGGCGACGGGGGACTGCTGCGGCCGGTGGGCGTGCGCAGGCTCCGCCGGCATCATCTGATCCGCGACGCGCGGTACTGCCTGAGCACAGTGACGGCTGCGCGCGCCGACGCCTGCGAGGTTGATCTGGAACTGATGGACGGCTCGGGCACTGTGTTGCTCACCGTCGAGGGTCTGCAGCTCGCGGCCTCCCGTTCGGAGGCCGAGTCCGCTGAGCGCACCCTGGATGAGCGCCTGCTGACCATTGAGTGGGAGCGCCGCGATCACGGTGCTGCGGAGTCGACCGCCGCGGGTAACTGGCTGTTGTTGAGCACGGCTGACGCCATAGATCCTCTCGTCGGCCGCCTCGCCGGGTTGCTCAACGGCGAAGGCGCGCAGTGCCTCACCCTGTCGACGCCGATCGGCGGCGGATCTGTGTCGGGGTGTGTCGAGGGGTTGCTCGATGGCCGAACCGGAGTCGTTGTGGTCACCCCGCCCGCCGACGACGGTTCCGACCTTCCGCAGCGAGGCCGGGACTTCGTGGCCTACCTGCTGGATGTCGTGCAGCAGATGGTGACGTTTCCCGGGGAGTCACCGCGGCTGTATGTGGTGACTCGGGACGCCGCCGCCGTCCGAGCGGGGGAGCGGCCCAATCTGGAACAGGCCGGCATACGCGGACTGCTGAGGGCCGTCGACTCGGAGTACCCGCACCTGAGGGTCACCCAGATCGATGTGGACAGTCGTGCCGCCGAGCAGGATGAGGCATTGGCCGGCCACCTCGCGGCACAACTTCGCAGCGGCTCCGACGAAGACGAGACCGCGTGGCGTGACGGTGATTGGTACACCGCGCGGCTGCGCCCCGGTCCGCTCGGCCCGGCCGATCGGCGGACAACCGTGATCGAGCACGGTCGAGACTGTCTGCGCCTGCAGCGCAGCGACCCGGGCGAGCCCGAATCGTGGGAACCGGTCGCCCACCCGCGGACTGCGCCGAGCAGCGGTCAGATTGAAGTGGCGGTGACGGTTGCCGGCGTCAATTGCGTCGAGGCCTCCGCCGGCGAGCCATACCGGCAGCAGCTGGGCGCTGATTTCGCGGGCGTGGTGACGGCGGTCGGCCCGGATGTCACCGGCCACCGAGTGGGAGACCACGTCGCGGGGATATCTCCCGACGGCTGCTGGAGCACGTTCATCACCTGTGACGCCCGGCTGGCGGTCACGCTGCCGGCGGAACTGCCACTGACCGAAGCCGCCGTGTGGCCGACCGCATACGCCACCGCCTGGTACGGGCTGCACGACCTGGCGCGCGTCACACCGGCCGACAAGGTGCTGATCCATTGCGCAACCGGGGCCGTCGGTCAGGCCGCGATCGCCATCGCACGCGCGGCCGGGTGTCAGATCTTCGCCACCGCAGACACCCCGCAGCGCAGACAACTGTTGCGCGACATGGGTATTGAGCATGTCTATGACTCCGGCAACCTCGAGTTCGCCGACCGGATACGCCGCGACACGGATGGCTACGGCGTCGACGTGGTGCTCAACTCGCTGCCCGGGGTGGCGCAACGCGTAGGAATCGAACTGCTGAGCTTCGGCGGCCGGTTCATCGAGTTGGGCACGCAGGACGTCTACGGTGACAGTCGGCTTGGCCTGTTCCCCTTCCGCCGCAACCTATCGCTGCACGTGGTGGACTTGGCGCTGCTGGCGCACAGCCATCCAGAAACGGTCCAGCGATTGCTTGGCACCGTCTTGCGAAATGCCGCTGACGGCAGACTGCCGCAACCGCGGACCACGCACCACCGCTTGCTGGATGCGGCGGACGCCCTGCGCCTGGCTGACGGCGACGACTGCGCGGCAACGGTTTTGCTGGACGTGCCGCAGACCGGCAGCACCGTGGCGGCGGTGCCACCGGCGCAGGCCAGGCTCTACCGGGCCGACGGCTCCTACATCGTCACCGGTGGCACCGACGGAGCGGGGTTGTACCTGGCTGCGGAGCTGGCCGCCGCCGGCTGTGGCCGCATCGTGCTCCACGGAGATTCGGCACCGGATGGCCACGCGCAACGGGCCATCGAGCGGTTGTGTGCGCTGGGCACCGACATTGCGGTGGAATGCGGTGATATCGCCCAGCCGGCTACGGCGGAACGACTGGTGGCGGCGGCGACGACGTCCGGCCTACCGGTGCGGGGCGTACTGCATGCGGTTCCCGGGGTGGCCGAAGCACCGTTGGCCGAGATCACCGAGCCCCTCATCGACCGCTGCTGGGCGCCGAAGGTCCACGGTGCGTGGAACCTGCACCAGGCATTGCTGGCGACCGCGCAGCCGGTCGACTGGTTCTGCGCCTTCTCCTCGACCGCGGCGCTGATCGGCTCACCGGGGCACGGTGCCGCCGCGGCAGCCGACAGTTGGCTGGACGCGTTCGGACGCTGGCGCCAGGCTCAGGGTCTGGCGGCCACCGTGATCGGTTGGGGGCCGTGGGCCGGCCCCGGTGACTCCACTGAGTCAACCGACGGCCCGCAGGCTGCGATCACTGCCGCCGAAGCCGCCCGTGCCTTCCACGCGCTGCTGAGCTATGGCCGCGCCTACGCCGGCTACGCGCCGATCACCCGTGCCCCGTGGTTGGCGGCATTGGCGCACCGCAGCCCGTTCGCGCAAGCATTCCGGCCGGTGCGCCGCAGCAGTCCCGACGCGCAGCGGTTCCTGGCTGAGTTGCAGCAGCTCCCGCGCGACGAGTGGGTGGGCTCGATACTCCGCCTGATCTCCGACCAGATCAGCCTGTTGTTGCGCCGTACCGTTGAACCAGACCGGCCACTGCCCGAATACGGGCTGGATTCGTTGGCCAGCTTGGAGTTACGTACCCGGGTCGAGACGGAGACCGGGGTCCGGGTTGGTCCCGCCCAGCTCACCACGGTGCGCGGTCTGGCCCAGCATGTGTGCGACCAGTTGGCCGCCCGTGCAGAACATGCGGACTCGCCCAGTGGTAGGTAGCTTGAGGCGACCAGCAGCTGTCCTGAGTTGCCAGCTGAGATGTTGTTCGCCGGAGAAGAGGAGCAGGCGGTGCGGGTAGGGCCATTGGCGTTGGGCACGTTGAGGGACTGGGAGCCTGAGGCGGGGCCCACCGTGGTGTGGCAGCCGTCGGCTGCTGCGCTGGCCGCAGCACAACGGGCGCCGGTCAACTCCGTGCCGGCCAGTTACATGCAGGAACAGCACATCCGCGGCTACATCGACCAGAGCGCCGCCGGGCTCGACTATTCGCGACTGATGGTGCTCAGTTGCGACATGGCGGGCCGCTGCGATCGGCGTGCCATCGACTACATCATCAATGCGCACATACGGCGGCACGAGACCTACCGCAGCTGGTTCGAGCACACTGACGACGGACTCCTCGTTCGTCACGTGATCGAGGACCCAGCCGAGATCGCTTTCGTGCCAGTCGATCACGGCGAACTGGAGTTACCGCAGGTACGCGAGCTGTTGACTCAGACGCCGGATCCGTTGCAGTGGGACTGCTTCCGGTTCGGGATCATTCAGGGCAAGAGCCACTTCACGTTCTTCGCCAGCATCGACCACGTGCATGTGGACGCGGCGGTCGCCGGGGTGACGCTGATGGAGCTCTATTTCATGTACAACACGCTGGTGGCCGGCGGTGCGCCGCTGGAGCTGCCGCCCGCGGGCAATTACAGCGAGTTCTGTGTGCGTCAGCGCCAGTTCACCTCCGCGCTCAACCCGGAGTCGCCCGAGATCCAGGCCTGGCGGACGTTCGCCGAGCACAACGACAACAGCCTGCCGGGCTTCCCGCTGCCGCTCGGCGACCCGGCACAGCCGTGCGATGCGGCCATGGTCACCGTCACCATGCTGGATGAGAACCAGACCGTCGATTTCGAGTCCGCCTGCACCGACGCGAACGCCCGTTTCATCGGTGGGGTCCTGGCCTGCTGCGGCCTGGCCCACCGCGAATTGACCGGCGCGGACACCTTCTACGGCCTCACCCCGCGTGACACCCGCCGATCCCCCGACGACGACCTCACCCTGGGCTGGTTCACCGGCCTGATCCCGATCACGATTCCCCTCGCGGAGTCCTCATTCGCGGAGGTCGCCGACGCCGCGCAGATTTCGTTCGATTCCGGCCGAACCCTGGGAGAGGTCCCCTACCAGCGGGTGTGCGAGTTGGTACCCAGCCTGGGCAAGCCGCCACCGAATTTTCCCGTCATCAATTTCCTCGATGCCGGGGCTGCGCCGTTGTCGGCCCTGATCGCCGCGGGCCTGGACGACTTGAACATCGGGGTCTACAGCGACGGCCGGTACTCCTATCAGATGTCGATCTACGTGATCCGGGTTGGGGAGGAGACTGCCGCCACCGCGGTGTTCCCCGACAACCCGGAGGCCCACGAATCGGTGGCGCGCTACCTGGCGCTGTTGAAGTCCGTGTTCGAGCGGATCGCCGATCAGGGCCGTCGGGAACAGGTCGCATGAGCCCAGTCCAATGTTTCACCAGCCGGAGGTGAACTCATCTTCGGTCGGCTAGGCGACTTCGTGGTGCGGCGCCCATGGCCGGTGATCGGGTTCTGGGCGTTGCTGGTGGTCCTGCTGCCGCTGTTCGCGCCCTCACTGACCGACATGGCCCAGCGCCATCCTGTCGCGGTGCTGCCCGCTGAAGCCCCGTCGGTGACGGCCTCGGCCAGGATCTCCGCCGCGTTCGATGAGGATGCCTCGGAAAACGTCCTGACGGTACTGCTCACCGACGAGCAGGGCCTGACTACCGACGATGAACAGGTCTATCGCACGTTGGTGGACCGGTTGCGTCTGGACACCGAACACGTGGTGATGCTGCAGGACATGCATGCCACCCCGGCCCTGCAAGAGGTGCTCGCCAGCAGCGACGGCAAAGCATGGATCCTCCCGATCGGGCTGGCCGGTGACTTGGGCACGCCCGAGTCCTACGCGGCCTACCAGCGAGTCGCCGACATCGTCCAGCAGACCGTTGCCGGAACGACCCTGACCGCCGACGTCACCGGCCCGGCGGCCACCGTGGCTGACCTGACCGATGCCGGGGCGCGGGATCGCTTGGCCATTGAGTCCGCGATCGCCGTCTTGCTGCTGATCATCCTGGCGGTCATCTACCGCAATCCGGTCACCATGGTGCTGCCGCTGATCACCATCGGCGCCTCGTTGGTGACCGCGCAGGCGGTGGTCGCGACGGTCTCACTGGCCACCGGCATGGCTGTCTCAAATCAGGCCATCGTGTTACTGAGTGCGTTGATCGCCGGCGTGGGAACCGATTACGTCGTCTTCCTGGTCAGCCGTTACCACGACTACGTCCGGATGGGGACGGGCCGGGCCGAAGACAATCAGCAGGCGGTGCGGCGGGCCCTGATGTCGATCGGGAAGGTGATCGCCGCATCGGCAGCGACCGTGGCGGTCACCCTACTGGGAATGGGCTTCGCCAAACTGGGAGTGTTCGCCACCACCGGTCCGGTGCTGGCGATCGGCATCGCGGTGGCTTTCCTGGCGGCGATCACCCTGTTGCCGGCCATCCTGGCGTTGGCAGGGCCGCGCGGATGGGTGGCACCGCGCCGCGAGCGCGCTGCGCGACTGTGGCGGCGGACCGGGGTGCGCATCGTCCGTCGGCCCAGGGCATATCTGATCGGCAGCCTGGCCCTGCTGCTGGCCTTGGCCGGTGGCGCAGGCCTGATTCGGTTCAACTACGACGACCGCAAGCAACTGCCCGACTCTGTCGAGAGCTCGGTGGGCTACGCCGCCTTGGACCGGCACTTCCCGGTCAACCAAACGATCCCCGAATACCTGCTGGTGCAGTCCTCCAGTGACCTGCGCACTCCGTGGGCGCTTGCAGACATGGAGCAGATGGCATTTCGGATCAGCCAGATTCCGGGCATCGCCGCCGTCCGCGGTGTCACCCGGCCCCGAGGCGAGTCACTTGAGGAGGCCCGAGCGACCTACCAGGCCGGCGAGGTGGGCGATCAGTTGGGCGGCGCCGCCGGCCTGATCGCCGGCCGCGATGCTGACCTCGATCGGCTGAACACGGGGGCGCGGAAGCTGGCGAGCGGCCTCGGAGACCTCCACGCTCAGGTCAATCAGTCCATCGGGAGTGTGCGCAGCCTGGTCGATGCCTTGGCGTACCTGCAGACTCAGTTCGGTGGCAATAAGACCTTCGGTGAAATTGACCAGGCCGCGAAGCTGGTCAACAGTATCCGTGCGCTCGGTGACGCCCTGCAGGTGACGTTCGCCGGACTCGCGGCCAGCTTCGACTGGGTCGATCCCGTCACCGAGGCGCTCGATGCCAGCCCGACGTGCGACGCCAACTCGGTCTGCGACACGGCGCGGGCCGAGTTCCGCAAGCTGCAGAACGCCCGTGCCGCAGGCACCCTCGACGAGATTTCGTCGCTGTTTCGGCAGCTGCAGTCGGCGCAGCCTTCGCAGACGGTGTCCTCAGCGGTCAACGGGCTGAGTCGCTCCCTGCAGTCGGCCTCACAGTCCCTGCATGCGCTCGGATTCGACAATCCGCGCAGGATGCAACGCAAGATCATTGACCTGCAGAACGGCACCAACGATCTTGCCGTCGCTGGGCGCCAGGTGGCCGACGGGGTGGCGCTCCTTGTCGACCAGACCAAGGAGTTGGGCCTGGGACTCGACACCGCGTCGGCGTTTCTCATGACGATGGGCCACGAGGCTTCCCAGCCATCGATGTCGGGATTCAATGTGCCGCGGGAGGTTCTGGCGACTGAGGATTTCAAGAAGCTGGCGCACACCTTCGTCTCGCCCGACGGGCATTCGGTGCGGTACTTCATCCAAACCGATGAAGATCCGTTCAGCACCAAGGCCATGGACCAGGTCAACGCCATCCTTGCCACCGCCCAGGCGGCGCAGCCCAACACCACCCTTGCCGATGCGTCGATATCGATCTCCGGGTACCCGGTCACGCTGCGCGACATCCGCGACTACTACGAGCGGGATATTCGGCTCATCGTCGTCCTGACGACCCTGGTGGTGCTGCTGATCCTGACCGCACTGCTGCGAGCGGTTGTCGCTCCGATCTATCTGGTGGGCTCGGTGATCATCTCCTACCTGTCGGCGATCGGGCTGGGCGTTCTGGTCTTCCAGGTCATGCTGGGTCAGCAATTGCATTGGAGCGTGCCAGGTTTGGCATTCGTGGTGCTGGTGGCGGTGGGCGCCGACTACAACATGTTGCTGGCGTCCCGATTGCGCGACGAATCCCCACTGGGCGTGCGCACCAGCGTTATCCGCACGGTCGGGTCAACCGGTGCGGTGATCACCGCAGCGGGCCTGATCTTCGCCTCCGCCATGTTCGGGCTGTTGTTCGCCAGTGTGGGGGCCATTGTGCAGGGCGGTTTTGTGATCGGCGCCGGCATTCTGGTCGACACCTTTGTGGTGCGCAGTATCACCGTGCCCGCCGCGGCCGTGCTGGTGGGCCGGGCCAATTGGTGGCCGGGCCGGCCGTGGCTGCAGCCCCGGCCCGACGACCCGAAACGCGCCGGCGCTTGACGCGAGGCGTCAGCCGGTGAACCCGAAGAAGTCGCGAAGCTTGGCGACGGTGTCGTCGACGGCGCTGTTGGTCTCGGGTCCCAGAATCTGAGCCACATCCATGCCGGTGGGGGAGACCGAAATCGGTCTGGTGGCGGGGTCGTCGTTACGGGAGTAACCGGCGTCGACCTGTGGCTGAAGGAAGGCGTCGAGCTGGTCCACCAGGTTGTCCGGTACGCCCGCGAAGCGCAGCGGCAGGGTCAACGGCAGATGATTGATCGGGATGAAATACGAGGTCGTTGTGGCGCCCCGGGAGTTGACGGTGGACCGGATGTTCTGCGGCGGCACGTCAGCGGGTGTGGTGAATGCTGCCGGGGTGTGCACGATAGCGGCGCCGATGAGCGCGTTGGCCACCGACCACAGGTTCTCCGGCCGGTCCGGGAAGTCGGCCATGCCGTCGTAGGCGGCGACGATCCGATTGCTGTCGTACTGGCTCTCCACCTCTGGGGGCATGGTGTAGTTCTCGAGGGGCAGACGGCTACCCGGCGCGAAGAGTCCGGAAAGAAAGCTCTTCCCGAAAGCGTGTTTCCCCATGGGGGAGCCGAATGTCGAGAACTGCAGCATGTGTGGTGGCGGCGCGGTGGGATCGTTGGCGAGCCGGACCTGCTCCTTGTCCAGCGCCATGGTGCCCTGAGACAACCCGACCGCAACTGCCGGCTCGGTCCCCCGACGAATCACGGCGTCCAGGCTGTCGGTAGCCGCGTCGACCGCGGCGGCAACGGTCATGTTGTCGCGCGGAACGTCGGGCGCGAACATGCTGGGCACCCACCTGAACATCGCACCCGCCGGGTAGTCGATGATTTCCCGCTTCCGGTCCGGGTAATAGCCGGAGCCGGCGCGCTTGGTGTAGTCCGCCCAGGGAATGCCGGGCGGCCGGGCGCCGCCGACTGCGTAGACGACGTCCGCGGCGGCCGCCTCGCCCACCGGCGGCGGTGTCGGTGCGGGGGCAGGCGCAACCCAGGGGGTGTCGGTCGGCTGTGCCGGGGTCGCGGTAGCGGTACTGGCGCTCAATCCACCAGCCGAACCGGCGAGCCACACCGCGAGCGCTCCGGCGACCAGTCGTTTCATCGCTAACCCCTTCAGCCTGCAGAACCTCTGCCGGGACCAGAGTCCACTTTCTCACAGACCTAGGACACCGGCAGTGCATAAGACACCACCTACGGCGGCCAACAGCGCGGCGACCTGGCCCGGCCGACGTTGCCGACCCCACCTGTGCAGCGCCGCCATGAACCCGCGGGTGGCATCCGGAGCCACCAGGTAGGCCAGCAGTGGAATCTCGACGAGCGCAAATGCCACCACATTGAATGTCAGCAGTGCGGCGATCTTCGTGCTGGTGGCGCTGTCGGAGGCGACGATGATCGCCAACGCGGCCAGATAGTCCACCGACGGCAGTGCGATGCCCAAACCGGCTGTTCCCGCCACCCACAGGGACCGACCTTTGAGCAATCGCTGTGCCCGAGCGGAGAATCCGGCCGAGGCAGAATCGGAACGAGCCGGCCGCATCTCGCGCGGTCGGGCGGTCGACACCCTGACGATCAGGACCGCGGCTGTCAGCAGCGCCAGCGCGCCGATGACGATCTGAACCCGCGGCAGGGTCAGCCCAGAAGACTCGGTCACCGAGGGCGGTAGGACGAACAGCACCAGGAGACCGCCGGTTGTCCCCATGACGAAGCCGCCGCACAGAAACGCCATCAGCTGAAGTACCGGCCGGGGCCGATTCAGCATCAACAGCGTCAGACCGATGCGAACGGGCTCAACGCTGGTGGCAGCCGCCATCACCAGCAGGGCTATCCACATGCGGCGACTTCGTATCCCGGGGACGCGGCCGACTCAGCGGTCGATCCGGGTGAACTGCTGACTCTGGTACTGCTCGACGCAGGCCGCCCGGCGAACCTTGCCGCTGGTGGTGATCGGAATCGATCCCGGTCCCACCAGCACTACATCAGTGACGGTCACCCCGTGTGCCTGGGAGATCGCTACCTGCACATCGTTTTTCAGGGCGGCAAGCCGCTGTGCGGTGTCCTCTGCGGATTCGCCACGATCCCGCACTTCGATGATGGTGACCAGAGCCTCCTCCTCGTTGACGGGAACCGCGATGGCCGCGACGCGGCCCCCGCTGATCTCTTGGAGGGTGGCTTCGATGTCCTCGGGGTAGTGGTTACGTCCGCGGATGATCAGCAGATCCTTCATGCGGCCGACGATGAACAGCTCACCCTCGGAGATGAAGCCGAGGTCGCCGGTACGCAGCCACGGGCCGCTCGGGGTGCCCTCGGACGCCCGGACCATTGTCGCGGCGAACACCTCCTGGGTCTGTTCGGGCTTGTTCCAGTAGCCGGCGGCGACATTGGCACCGGCGGTCCAGATCTCACCGACGGTTCCCGCTGCGCATTCGGCGCATGTCTCGGGGTCCACGATGCGCACCGCCGGCGACTTCGGGACGCCGTAGGTGAGCAGCGGTGTGCCCTGACCGGTGTCAGACCGCTGCGCGCTGCCGCGCGTCAACTTCTCCGACTCGAAGTAGACCGTCTGCGGCGGCGACTCCACGTCGAGGGTGGCGACGTACAGGGTGGCCTCGGCCAGCCCGTACGCGGGGTGCAGAGCCCGGGCACGGAAGTTATAGGGAGCGAACCGGTTGAGAAAGCGCTCCAAGGTCGCGGGGTGCACGCGTTCGCTGCCGCTGACGATGCCGAGCACGTCGCCCAGGTCGCGGCCGGCCAGATCCTCGTCGGTGGTCTTGCGCACCGCCAGTTCGAAAGCGAAGTTCGGCGCCGCCGAAAAGGCCCGGGTGTGGCTGGCCATGGCTTGAATCCAGCGCGCGGGACGCTGCAGGAATGCCACGGGGCTGGTCAGCTCGCAACGGTAGCCACCGAGGACTGGTGCGATGACGCCCAGGATCAAGCCCAGATCGTGGTAGAAGGGCAGCCACGACACGATCGTGGTGTCGGGCGGTGCCACCCCGTTGAACTCCGGGAAGTAGCCCGCCATGAACTGCCGGAAGTTCACCTGAAGGTTGCGGTGCGTCACCATCACGCCGGCGGGAAGCCGCGTCGAGCCCGAGGTGTACTGCAGATACGCCACACCACCGGAGTCGGCGGGTTGCTCACCCATGGCGACGCTGGCGTCCAGATCCAACGCGTCGACAGCGACGACCGTTGCCGTGGCGTCGGCCCCGGACTCGCGCACGTACTCAGACACCAGATCGGCGGCCCCGGCCGTGGTGAGGACGACGGACGGCGCCGTGTCGGTGAGTACGGCGCTGACCCGCTCATCGTGAGCGCCGGGATGCGGTACCGGCAGGGGCACCGCGATGAAACCCGCCTGGATGGCGCCGAGGAAGGCCGCGACGTAGCCGAGACCCTGAGGGGCGAGGATGACTGCTCGGTCCCCGGCAGAGCCGTGTTGCTTGAGTTCGCGGGCCACGTTGAGGGCGCGCCGATAGATCTGTGACCAGGACAGGGTCTCCGCGACACCCTCCCAGTCCTGGTCGTAATCGGTGTAGGTGAAGGCGGGGTCATCCGGCGAGAGGAACGCGCGTTCCCGCAACAAAGTTAATAGGGACACATCAGCCATGGCGGTGAGGCTACCGTCACAGTCCGACATGCGCCGAGTGAGCGTCGGCGGGTGCACCGGACGCGCGATTTCGTGGCTGCCTGCCTGGTCGGGTAGCCTGGCCCGGTTGCCGACGCAGGCGACCCTCCTGCCGTGGATGCCTCCACGGCCGCACTACGACCATAGGAGGTGATGAGGTTCCCATGCGTCCATACGAAATCATGGTCATCCTTGACCCCACTCTCGACGAGCGCACCGTAGCCCCGTCCCTGGAGACGTTCTTGAACGTCATTCGCAAGGACGGCGGAACGGTGGACAAGGTCGACATTTGGGGCAAGCGCCGCCTGGCCTACGAGATCGCCAAGCATGCCGAAGGCATCTACGCGGTCATCGATGTCAAGGCCGCTCCGGCCACCGTGTCCGAGCTCGACCGTCAGCTCAGCCTGAACGAGTCGGTGCTCCGCACCAAGGTGATGCGCACCGACAAGTCGTAGCAGGCTGTCGCAGTCGTTGCGTAGGCTCATGCTGCAAATGCAGCATCCAGCGCTGACACCGATCCTAGGAGGGCCCCGTGGCTGTAGGTGACACCACGATCACCGTCGTCGGAAACCTGACCGCGGACCCCGATCTGCGGTTCACCCCCTCGGGGGCGGCCGTCGCCAACTTCACGGTGGCGTCCACCCCGCGGGTCTTCGACCGGCAGAGCGGTGAGTGGAAGGACGGCGACGCGCTGTTCTTGCGGTGCAACATCTGGCGGGAGGCCGCCGAGAATGTTGCCGAGAGCCTCACCCGCGGATCGCGGGTGATCGTCACCGGGCGGCTGCGGCAGCGGTCCTTCGAGACCCGCGAGGGCGAGAAGCGCACCGTCTACGAGGTGGAGGTCGACGAGGTCGGCCCCTCGTTGCGGTATGCCACCGCCAAGATCAACAAGGTCAGCCGCGGCGGCGGCGGAGGCGGTTTCGGCGGGGGCGGCGGCGCGTCGGCCTCGGCCGGTCCGTCCGGCCCGCCCGCGGAAGACCCGTGGGGCAGTGCTCCGGCGTCCGGCTCCTTCGGTGGCGCCGACGACGAGCCGCCCTTCTAGACAAACGAACCACAGCACGAAAGAGATAGGTAATGGCCAAATCCAACAAGCGGCGTCCGGCTCCCGAGAAGCCGATCAAGGCTCGCAAGTGCGCATTCTGCTCTAACAAGAAGCAGGTGATCGACTACAAGGACACCTCGCTGCTGCGCACCTACATCAGTGAGCGGGGCAAGATCCGCGCCCGTCGTGTGACCGGCAACTGCGTTCAGCACCAGCGCGACATCGCGCTCGCGGTGAAGAACGCCCGCGAGGTCGCGTTGCTGCCCTTCACTTCGTCGGCGCGCTAGCCGACCACTCAATCTTGGAGAAAGTACGAAACGATGAAGCTCATTTTGACCGCTGAGGTGGACCACCTCGGAGCGGCCGGAGACACCGTCGAGGTCAAGGACGGATACGGTCGCAACTTCCTGCTCCCGCGGGGGCTGGCCATCGTCGCCACGCGCGGCGCGCAGAAGCAGGCCGACGACATCCGTCGCGCCCGCGAGACCAAGCAGGTGCGCGACCTGGACCACGCCAAGGAGCTCAAGGAGGCTCTGCAGGCGCTGGGCACGATCACGTTGCCGGTGAAGACCGCGGGTGACTCGGGCAAGCTGTTCGGCTCGGTGACCACCGCTGACGTGGTTGCCGCCATCAAGAAGGTCGGCGGGCCCAACCTGGACCGGCGGATCGTCCGGCTGCCCAAGGCCCACATCAAGACGGTCGGCAGCCACCCGGTGTCGGTGCACCTGCACCCCGAGGTGGACGTCACCGTCACCCTCGACGTCTCCTCGGCAAACTAAGCACGTATCTCAGCAGCCCCGGCGGCGCCCTGATCGGCGCAGCCGGGGCTTTGCTGTGCCCGCGCCGGCGTCAGGCTGGGTTAGTGCTGGCTAACTTTTCGGCCTGTCTGTCGAGGTGGGCGTGTTTACCCCGATGTGGAATCGCGTCTACCTACTGGCAAGGCAACACGCCCGAAGTGGCAACCTCAGGCGACACGCCGAAGAGATTGTGCTCCACAATCAAAACACCCCTAGCCAGCGCTGTGAGCTGCAGAGATAACCTGGCTTACAAGTGCAATCCACAAGTCTTCCCCACCGTCCCAAACAATTGGGGGACCGGTGTGCACACTTAATCCACACCTTTGTGAACAAGCACGTTTTGTATGGCCGCCAGCAACGCCTACCGTCAACGCGGCACGACCCGACGATGTGTCGGTGCCACCGGATATGTTCGGCCTATAACGCCGAACAGGCGTTCGATCGTGCCAGTGGAGGAGGAGGGGCGCATGGCGGTAGTCGACGACCGTGGGCACTCTGAGCTTGAGGAGCCACCACGCGAGGACGTCGGCCGTCAACCGCCCCAGGATCTCGTCGCAGAGCAGTCGGTGCTCGGGGGCATGCTGCTGAGCAAGGACGCCATCGCCGACGTGCTGGAGCGCCTGCGGCCCGGTGACTTCTACCGCCCGGTGCACCAGAACATCTACGACGCGATCCTGGATCTCTACGGCCGTGGTGAGCCGGCCGACGCGGTCACCGTGGCCGCGGAGCTCGACCGCCGCGGCCTGCTGCGCCGGGTGGGCGGCGCGCCGTACCTGCACACGCTGATCTCCACGGTGCCCACCGCGGCCAACGCCGGCTACTACGCCACCATCGTTGCGGAGAAGGCGCTGCTGCGGCGGCTGGTGGAGGCCGGCACGCGGGTGGTGCAGTACGGCTACGCCGGGGCGGAGGGCGCCGATGTCGCCGAGATCGTCGACCGGGCCCAGGCCGAGATTTACGAAGTCGCCGACCGCCGCAGCTCCGAGGACTTCGTCCCCCTCGAAGACCTGCTGCAACCCACCATGGACGAGATCGACGCGATCGCCTCGCACGGCGGTATCGCGCGCGGTGTGCCGACCGGATTCACCGATCTCGACGAGGTGACCAACGGGCTGCATCCGGGACAGATGATCATCATTGCGGCACGGCCCGGTATGGGGAAGTCCACACTGGCGCTGGACTTCCTGCGGTCGTGCTCGATCAAGAACCGGATGGCAAGCGTCATCTTCTCGCTGGAAATGAGCAAGTCCGAGATCGTCATGCGACTGCTGTCCGCTGAAGCCAAGATCAAGCTCGGCGACATGCGCTCGGGTCGGATGACCGACGACGACTGGACCCGGCTGGCGCGGCGGATGAGTGAGATCAGCGAGGCTCCGCTCTACATCGACGATTCGCCGAACCTGACCATGATGGAGATCCGGGCGAAAGCCCGCCGGCTGAAGCAGAAGGCGGACCTGCGGCTGGTGGCGGTCGACTACATGCAGCTGATGACCTCCGGCAAGAAAGTCGAGTCGCGCCAGCAGGAGGTGTCGGAGTTCTCCCGGAACCTCAAGCTACTGGCCAAGGAGCTCGAGGTACCGGTGATCGCGCTGAGCCAGCTCAACCGTGGTCCCGAGCAGCGCACCGACAAGAAGCCGATGCTGGCAGACCTCCGTGAAAGTGGCAGCTTGGAGCAAGACGCGGACATGGTGATCCTGCTGCACCGGCCGGACGCGTTCGAGCGCGACGACCCGCGTGGGGGAGAAGCGGACCTCATTCTGGCCAAGCACCGTAACGGGCCGACGAAGACGGTGACCGTGGCGCACCAGCTGCATTTGTCGCGGTTTACCAATATGGCGCACTGAGGTTGGGTGTGCGCCACCATCCTCAGTCCGCCGGCCGCGCGGGGCTGAAGTTGCCGTGAAAGCCCTGCGGCACATGGTGTGTCAGCTGGGCGGTGGCGATCGGTCCGGCCGGTAGATCGGACGCATCCAGGACGACCAGTCGCGACGTGCGCTGGGCGGCCTGGTACTCCACCGTCAACAGCCAACCGTCGTCCTCCCGCGTTCCACCGGGGCGCGGCGTGAACACCGGTTCGCAGAAGCTGTTTCCGGATTCCGCCGCGGTGTAGGTGCTTTCGGAGTTGGTCTCCAGATCCAGCTTGGTGATCGAGTCGTAGAAGGCACTCAACCGGACCCGGGTGTTGTAGTAGGAGTACCGATGCGGCTTGCCCTCCACCCGCGGGTGATGGCGCGGGAACTCACACGGGGTGTCGCTGAGCGGCTGCCGGGACACTCGACCGGACCTGGTGACCCGGAACCGAGTGAACTCCGACGGCGCGTCGTGCAGGCTGCTGGAGTGGAAGCGGGCGATGCGGCGCAGCAGGGTGCCGTCGGCATAGGTGATGGCGTCGACCACCACGTCGTCACCGTCGTCGTAGGCGTTGCTCAGATGGAACTGCATCGTGGCCTCGAACTCCACCCGGCGGATCTTGCCGCCGTCGCGGGGCACCAGGATGAAGTAGCTGCCCTTGTCCGGCCGGTACTGCAGGGCGTCGCCGAGGGATTTCGTGCCGAGCGCCACCGGGAGGGCGTCCGGGATGATCGGAGAGATGAAGAACGCCAGGTAGCGATCGGTCAGCGTGAAGTCGTGCACCATCGCGACGTACGGCAGTGGGGCTGAACGGAAGTGCTCGAGTCGACCGGACCGGTCGGTGCGGTAGATGCGCAGGTGCGGGCTGGGGATGAACTCGACTCCGAAGTTGAACATGTCTCCGGTTCGCGGGCACCAGCTCGGGTGCGCCGAGTACGAGCCCATCCAGCGCAGCCGGCCGCCGAACCGGCGGACACCGATGGTGCGCAGCGAGTCCGGGTCCAGCTCGTGCGGCGGACCGCCCTCCCACAGCGCGTAGAGGTGCCCGGCGTGCGCGACGACGTTTGTGTTGGCCAGGTTTGCCGGGAAGCGGCCGATGTTGGCCGACCAGCCGCCGGCGGCGTCGGTGCCGATGTGCCGGGTGCCGGTCTTGCCGCGGTAGTGCCGGGTGCGCACATAGCGATTGCGGTAGTGCACGCCGCCGTCGGTGATCTTGAAGGCCGACACCATGCCGTCACCGTCGAACAGGTGGCGCAGCGGACGGCCGGTGTGGTCCTGCCAGCGGCCCGGTCCGTTGCGGTACAGCGTGCCGGCCAGGCCGACCGGGATGGCGCCCTCGATCTCCCGCACCAAGTAGTCGTGCTCGGTCGGCTGCGGCTCGCTGACCCCCATGCTGAGCAGGTCATCACGGCTGAGCGCGGCGAGGCCGGCCAGTGCGTCGGACTTCTCGGCCGGCGGCAGGGAGTCCACGTACTCGGTGAGACCCGGCAACCCGACCTGCTCCAACGGGGTGGTCATCGGACTCTCCTCTGCGTCGAACATCCCGAACTGAGACTGATCGTCAAGTTAGTCTCGCCGCGACCTGCACGCACCTGGTCACCGCCCAGTCGCGTAGATTCCTTGGGAATCGCATTCAAGCCGCAACGCACCACCCGACGAAAGCCATCATGACCGAAGACCACAGCGCAGACGTGCCACCGAATCAACTCTCCGTTGATCCACGCAGTGCCTTCTATGACGAAGAGGTGCTTCGCCGCGACGTGGGTATTCGCTTCAATGGCGTCGAGCGCACCAATGTCTGCGAGTACAACGTGGCCGAGGGCTGGGTGCGTATCGAGGTGCCGACCGCCAAGGATCGTCGGGGCAACCCGATGGTCGTCAAGCTCAGCGGCACGGTTGAACCTTATTTCCGCACAGCGGAATAGCCGACTCGCCGGACCCGTCGCAGTCCGTCAGAACGAGTTGGTCAGCGCGAAGACCAGTGAGTCGTACAGGGATTGGAACAGCCCACTGTTCAGGATCCCGCCATACGCAATGGCGTTGACAGCCGCGCTGATGTTGTCGATGTCGTCGGAGATGTCGACGTAGGTGAGGTATCCATCGGTCGACGTGGTGGCGTCGGCGATCTGATCCGGCGTCAACCCCAGGTATTCCCCGTGCCGGATGAGACCGGGCACCAGCTCGCCCCACAGCCCCCACGTGTCGAAGTTCCCCTGCCAGTCCGAGGCAAAGTCATTGTCGATCGAGAAGATGGTCGCCGGGTAGAGGTCATTCGGTGTCACCAGGCCGAGCACGGGTTCCAGATCGAAGAGCTTGACGATGAAGTCGGTGATATCCGGACCGAACACCAACTCCAGGGTGGACAACACATTGAGCCATATCCCGTCCGCCGTGGTGGGGCTGCCGATGAACACGAAGTGCAGCAGCTCACTGGGAACACCGGCCGCGGCGAGCTGGGTCATGGCGACCGAGCCGACCGCCGCGCCCTGCGAGTATCCGAACACCGTCAAGGGACGTTCAGCGCTGTATGCGTCGGGGTCCGCTGCCAGCGCATTCTGTACGGCCAGAACCAGATTCGACGCGCCGGTAAGGGTGCTGTGGCCCTGTTGGAGCAATTGCGGGGTGGTCAGCACCTGTAATGCAGCGCTGCACGGGTCGGTGCCGTCCATGTAACAGACGGTCGACCCGTTCGCCTCGATGTCGAAGCCCAGCGCATTCAGATACAGCGCCTGGGCGGAACGCGCGAAATCGACTGACGGGGTGGGCTCGACGGTGCCCCCGATGATGATCGCCGTCTGACTGCCCGAGAGCGGTCCGTCTGCGGCCAACAGCGTCACCGGGGTGCTGGCGGCGTGGGCGATGGGCGCGGTGGCGGCGCCGACCAGCAGGGCAACAGCTGCCACAGGGGTAAACATCCCGTATCTGTTCACCATCGCATCCTGTCACCGTTGCCCGAAAGCACTCCGGATTTCGGCCGGGCCGCTACAGCATGATCAAAACTGCACGCTCAGGTCCTGGCTCACCAGCCTGCGCACTCCCCAGAAGTACGTGACCAACGGCATGGTGCACCACAGCACGTTGATCAAGACGAACTTCACCCACATCTCCACCGGCGACGACATGCTTTGCAGGTTGTTGGCAATCTCCACGCCGAAGTACACCGCCGGCAGGGTCGGTGTCGTCGGCGCAGCGGGATGTCTGTGTCATCGGCAGGCCTCCGCATCGAGGTGATCAGTTCCCGGCTGCGCTCAGCGTTGCACTGTCCACCCACTGCGTATGACAGAACGCGCCGATGCCAACTACTCGTCGATCAGCACGTAGAGGCTCGACACCTTGTCGTCACGGATGATCAGGACGTCGCGGCCGGTGGCCACAGCGGGTCCGTCAGCGGGGCCGAGCTGCCAGGTATAGGTCACCAGGTCTTGTGAGACCTGTACCGGACAGGTGCGGGCCAGGACAGTGTTCGGGAGTTGGTCCTGCAGGGCGGCGATCGCCGCCTCCACACCCGCGTGGCCGGTGAGCGCGGCCGCGGGCTCGCCGACAAACACGTCGTCCGTGTAGATCTCGGCGATCGCCTTCTCTCGGGCGGGCCCGCTCGGGGAGTTCCAGGCGTCCAGGTGGGCGTCGATGATGTGGGCGAAGGTCATGGAGGGCTCCTCGCTTGCGTGGTGGCGCGTTACACCGCCGACGGCACTGTCACCGGACCCGATAACTCCCATTGAAACTACAGTCCGCGCACTGTAGACAATTTCAGGACAAATGAATGCGACAAACTGGGTCGCGTTAAACGCAGCTGGGGCGTGATAACGTCTCAATCAGTATCCTATTTTTCGAGGTTGGGTTGGCCGTATGACTGTGACGGGTGAGCGTCCGAAGATCCTGCTCGAGGACGTCGATTTCAATCGGCGCGATCATCCCGACCGGCCGCTGCGGCCCATCCCGCCGGGGCGTGACTACTTCGCCGGCCAGTGGCGCCAGATGCGCGAGATCATCTTCGGGCCGTGGATCGACATCGACAAAGAAGTCGAGCCCAACGAGATCACCCGGTGGCGCGACGACTACTTCTGGCAGCGCGACGAATACATGATCGGTGCGGTCGAGGTGTTCGAACGCCTGGGATATGAGCAGGCCCGTGCGCTGTTCGAGCAGGCTCTGACACAGGGCATCGAGACCCTTGAGGATCCTCCCCAGGAATTCGTCGACCTCTTCGAGCACCTCGATCAGCTGCCCAGTCAGTTCGACCTGGCCTCCGCTGAGCGTGGCCGGATGCTGGCGATGTCGGCCACGATCGCGGCCACCACGATCGTCCGCGGCTGGGCGCTATACGAGACCGCGATGACCGGCGACATCTCCGCGGCGACCGGGGCCACCGGCCGTTTCGCCGACGACGGTCCGCGCCGCTTCATTGAAACGGCCCGCGTGTTCGCCGAGTTCACGTTGCCGGACATCTTCGATCGGCACTCGGAGGCCTTCCAGGATGTGGTGCGGGTGCGGTTAATGCACGCGCTGGCCAGTCGTGGACTGCGTCGGAAGTGGGGCGACGACCTCTACCTCAAGTTCGGAGAGCCCATTCCGGTGACATCACTGCTGGGATTCGGCAGTGGCCTGCTGATCAGCCGACTCATCGACCATGCATTCGGCCGCAAGCTCACACCGGATCAGCTGGAGGACCTCGCCGAGTACTCCTCGTTCTCCGGCCGGCTGTGGGGTGCGCCCGAGCGGCTGCACTCCGCCAACGCGCTGGAGCTGATCAAGTCGTTGAACTACGTGCTCTCCCGGGGCGGCAACCCCTCTCCCTGGCGTGCCGAGCTCGTGGATGCCATCGCGGGCCCCGAACACCTGGAAACCCTGACGGGGACGTTGCCGGGCCCGCTGCAGAAGCTGGTCTCCAAGTATGCGCACCAGATCACGGCGGCGATCGCGTTTGCGCCGGCCGGCGTCGTCTTCGGCTACGAGCAGATCGACGCGATGTTGGTGGGCACCATCTTTGAGCCGCTGGGCTACAACTTCAAGCGCCAGGTCAAGAACTTTGAGCGGCTCACCAAGCTCAACGTGCGCATCGCCAAGCTGGCCGACTGGGTGCCGTGGTCCAACCCAATTCGTGAGCACCGGAAGCGGACGGGTGCGGTCGCGCGGGAACGGATCGCGATGCTGAGCAAGATTGCCGCCGCACGGCAGCTCCCGTTGACCTACACCCACCACGACAAGTCGACGTCGGGCGAGGGTTTCACCGGCTGAGCATCTGCTTCATCCGTGGGCAGCCCGTCACGTCGGGTCGATTGGCCGAGTTCATGGCTGTGGAGCAGGCTGTCTCGCTAACCTCGCTATGTGCCGGAGCCAACTGACCCCCAGCCGAGCCCCATCGTTCTCGATGTGGAGGGTTCCGGTGTTCAACCGCCGGTGGCCCCGCGGGTGCGGCGGTTGTTCTGGCTGCTGGAGCGTGTCGCGCCCGCAATCGGGTCGCGCTGGGCGCTGGAGCTGTGGTGCACTCCGCCGGTCATCGATTCCAGCCTGCGTATGCCGCCCGGCGTCCCGCCCGGCGAGCCGCTGGAGGCGCACTGGGACGGGCACCGCGTCGTAGGCGAGTCGTGGGGCGAGGGCCCGCCGGTCTACCTCGTACACGGCTGGGGTGGACGTCGCCCACACCTCGGCATGTTCATCAAACCTCTCGTCGCCTCCGGCCACCGTGTGATCGCGTTCGACCTGCCCAGCCACAACGAGTCGGACCCGGGCGTACTGGCACCTGGGCGCACCACCGCAATCGAGTGCGCCGAAGCGGTCGCAGCAATGATCCGGACACACGGGGATGCCCGGGCGGTGGTCGCCCACTCGCTGGGAGCCAATGCGACCGCGTTCGCGGCCTCATGGGGCGCGACGGTGGGGCGCTTGGTCTTCCTGGCGCCGATGGGCGAGTTCCCGATCTATCTGGATCTGTTCGCCGCGCGCCACAACTTCAGCCGACGGATACGCGCGGGACTGCATCGACGCCTGGAACGCCGTATCGGCATGTCACTCGAGGACACCAACATGGTCCGGGTCGCCGAGAAGACCGACTATCCGCCGTTGCTGCTCATCCACGATCCCGACGACCCCGAAACGCCCTATGCGACCAGCGAAAAGGTGGTCGCGTCCTGGCCGGGCGCACGGTTGATGACGACGGCGGGACTGGGCCGCCTCGCTCATTTCCGAATCTTGAGGCATCGCCCAGCGATTCGCGAGGGTGTCGACTTCATCGGGCCGGCCTCGGAGTGATGTAGCGCCGGCAGAGTCAACGCTGCTTGGACGAATCATCCTGGTCCACAATGCGTTTCAGCGGTGTGATACCAGGATGGCCGGCATCCCGTGCGACGGACTTTGTCACCGGAATATTGGGCGGGGCCGTGGTCCGGCCCTTGACCGGCTGGCCGTTGGGCACGCCCGGGGCGGCGATCCGCTTCGCGTCCGCCTTGTCGTCCTTGCCGCCTTTGCCGCCGGCGCCCGCCCCGCCGGGCATCATCGGCATCATCCCGCCGCCGCCACCACCAGCGGTTGGCGCGCCGCCTGCGGAACCGCCGGCACCGGTGTTGGTGGCGGCGGCGGGGGTTGTCGGTGCCGAAGTCCCCGGAACCGGGGGCGGGCCGAGGTTGCTGGCCGGGGTGGTGCCCACGCCCAGTCCGCCGCCGCTTCCGCCGGAGCCGAAGTCTTCACCGCCCAGGCCCTCATCGGGACTGAACTCCGAGGCCAGCGTGGCGTCGCCCAGCCCCGCCTTGCCCAGAGATGACGCCGCGCTCATCAGCGGCGACAACGCGCCCTGGCCGGCCTGCATCAACCCCTGGGGCAACTTGGTCACCGCGCCCAGAGCTCCGCTGAGCGCGCTGGTGATGCCCTGCATGGCGCTGTTGACGCCCTGCATCGCCCCATCCATGGCTTCTTGGGGCAGCTGCTGCCCTGCCGCAGCGGGGGCGGCTTCAGCCGCGACATTCTGGAACCGAGAGACCGCACCCGCCTCGTGCTCAGCGAACTTTCGCACCGCGTCGGCGGCATGGCCGGTGCGGTCCCGGTGATCGTTGGCGAGTTCGGTGTTTGTCTCGACCAGGTTCAGGTTGGTCGCAGCACCGAAGGCGGCCATCGTGGCATCGACGGGGGATGATCCGCCGGGGTGGACCGGTCCAGGGGGGATCGCCGTCGGGGGCTGCGAGAGCGCAATGTGTAAGAAGTCCGCGCCGTAATGCCTGACGAAGTCATCTGTCATGGCGCCACGCCTCCATGCTGAACTGCCACTGCCAGGTACCACGCAAGGTGGTAGCGGGCGAGCTCTTCGCTTCCGTCGATCAGTGCGTCGATGGCCGCCAACAGCATCCAGTCGGCGACATCCCGCGGAGCATGCTCGGGATAGGCCGACAGTACTCGCACCTGCGTTTCGGCGACTACCTGCCGAAACAGCGCGATCTCGTTGTCGTCAACGCCAGAGCGGCGTGCTACGGCCCGTGCCACGGTCTGCGCGATTCGCGGCAGGCGGTCGTTGGTGGCGGTGATATCGATGAGCGTGGGGCCGAGTTCATCGACGTGCTGGCCGAATCGGGCGCGTTCTCCGGTGCCGGGAATCGGATCGTTCGGACCGGCCTCGGCGACGTAGGCGTTCGGATGGTGGGCCGCCGCGGCGATCACCGCACCCAGCAGATCGACCGCGCTGCTGTCGCGGCGCCGGTGGGCTGGATCCAGCAGCGTCAGTCCGGGCGGGAGTTTGACGGTGGGTGGGATCCAGCCACCGGCCAAGTCGGTGGCCAGCACGGTGGTGGTCTCGTCGTCCCGAAGGCCGGCCGCCCAAGCCAGGCTCGGTGCCTGGCGGGCCACCGCGTCGACTTTGCGCTGCAGATCCTGGTGTTCGGCAAGGCGCCGCGCGGCCGTACCGGCTGCGGCCCCGGCCGTGCTTCCGGCGCCCATGCTGCCTGCTAGCGATGCGCCGGATTGGCCGCCGGGCGTGGGCTTGCCCGGCGCGGGACGATCACCGGTCGAGGCCACCGTTGGTCCCCCGGGCGTCGGGGGCGCGTGGCCGCCGGGTGGGGGCGGGGAAGTCGGACCCGCAGGTCCGGCAGGCGCCGTGGGCGCGGCCGGGACGGCTGGGACGGCTGGGACGGCTGGGCGCAAATCTGCCCCATAGCCGGGCAGGGGACCTGCCGGGACTGCCGGGCCGGCGCTGATCGGCCCCGACGATACCGAGGCCGGGCTCGCTGCCACCGGCGGAGCCGGCGGTGCTGCCGGCGTAGCGCCGGCGGTGGGCGCGGGCGGGGCGATCTCGGTGTTGGAGCTGGCCAACTGGGCCATATTGCCGAGTGCACCGCCGGCCATCGGCGTCACCGCGGGGGAGGGCGGAATTTGCGACGGCTGACCGAATCCTCCGGGGCCGGCTCCACCCGGCGGCAACGGCGGTGGTGTCCCGCCCGGTCCAGGAGCTCCGCCAGGCATGCCCGCGGCAAGTGCCTGGGTGGGGCCGCTGGCGTTAAGGCCGGGTGGCATGCCACCGCCGCTGGGCGGGCCGGTGAGGGCGGGCATGGCGGAGGGTGCGGGGGATGGGACGCCGCCTGGCGCGCCCATTGCCGTTGCGGCGGGTATGCCGCCTGGGGCGGCGGGCGGTAGCACCGGGCTAGGGGCGCCCGCTCCTTGCGGGACATTGCCTAGGTTGTTGCCGATGGCGCCGGTGTCCCTGCCGATGTTGTCGGCGCCGCTGTTACCGCCGATGGTGCCGCCGCCGCTGTTACCGCCGATGGTGCCGCCGCCGTTGCTGTTGTCGCCGCCGCTGTTACCGCCGATGGTGCCGCCGCCGTTGCTGTTGTCGCCGCCGCTGTTACCGCCGATGGCGACGGCGTCACCGCCTGTTGCGACGTCGTTGCCGCCATTCCTGCTTGGAGTGAAGTTATTGCCGCCACCTGTGCTGCTGCCGCCCGGAAGTAAGAGTTCCTCCACGCTCTTTGGAACCGTGTGATTGCCCGAGTCGCCAGCGCCGTACGGGAAGGGAAGCTGGTCGGTACCAGCTGCCGTTCTACTCAACTCTTCACTGGAGGGAAGTTGCGACGGTGGGGGGCCGAACTTAGCGCCGTTGTCTTGGAGCCACCGCTGCGCGTCCCCTTCGATGCCCAGCTCATTGAACATCTGCTGGGTTGCCGCGATGATCTTGCCGTTGGCCTCTGAACTGTGCTCCGCCGCTTCAGTGTTGGCAGTGGCGATTAAGCCGATAGCTTCGGCCATCGCTTCAGGCGTGTTCTTCGCTACCAGTTCGTCAATTTGGGGGTTGTACCGATCGGCGATATTTGTCAATTGACGACGAAGTTCATCAACGGCGTTCGCGACACTACGGCTAGCGGTGCTCTTGCTACGACAGTGTTCGGAGGCGTTCGCAAGACGGTTATAGCCAGTACGCAGACGCATCAGCTCATCTTCTGTGGTCTGGCCGCTGTTCCTGGCGCTCACACCGTCTGTGAATGCTTGAAGTTCGATCGCCTCGCGCTCTTTGGCGCTGGATTGGTCAGACCAATACTGGACACCGCTATTCGGCTCGTTTGGGGGCGCCGGCCACCACGCCCCTACCAAGTAGGACGACCAATTCCCGGGCGGTAGATCAGTCACCGCACAGGTCCCTTAGCGTGCGTTCCTTGGCATTGGCGGTGTTCACAGCACTATCGAACTGAGGATCGCCAGCTTTGCCGCTGGAAGACGCAATAACGAGATCTTGGTACGCCAACTCAACAGCTTGGGCTGCGTCCCGGTAAGTGGGATCCAAAGCAGGATCGGCCGCAGCGCCCTCTAGGACCATCGCGCCGTTGAGCAGGGCAATTCGTCCAAGACTTGCATCAGGCCCGTTGGTCTCGATGTGTATCGCGCTCATAGCAGGTTTAAACCGACTGCAGAGATTCGCCTTAGCGGTGGTCTCTTGAGCCGTAGAAAAAGTCGGACCGGATGCCGGCCGCGTAAGTGCTACAACAGCCGCTATTAACGCGAGAAGACCCAGCAAGATGGCGAGCGTAGCGAGTACCGATGCTGACCGGCGGCGTGGTTGAGCGTCGGGAGTCGCGGGCGAAGAGGGCTGTGGCGTGGTCACACTGCGGATGGTAGCCCTCAAGCGGATTTCACGTTTACATCCTGATTGGACTGCGTTGGTTCAGCACGCAATAGCCTGGGCGTTGAGCCGCGCAAGCAGGGGCAGCCGCGCCATTCGGTCCCGTGGTAAATATGGGTCGACGCTTCAGCGCGGTACTCGAAGCGGAACTGGATCTCACCCCTCGAACCGGCTGCGCAGAGCCACCGTCGCAGCATGGGCTGGCTAGAACTGCGTTGACATCGATCGGAACGAGATTAATCGCCGCAAAGCCCGATCATGTCGCGGTCTCTGGCGTTTGCGTCGTTGATTGCCGCACCCAGCTCTGGGTCGTCCCCCTCTCGACCAGTGGAGAGAGCTACAAGTGTTTGATAGGTGAGCGCGAGAGCCCGCGCCGCATCGGAATTTGTCAAGGTGTTTGAGTCCAACGGGTGTTAAGCGGCTGCCGTCTGGTCCTCCTGTTCGATGGGTTTTGGT
>NZ_LQPI01000071.1 GCF_002101775.1 Mycolicibacter nonchromogenicus
AACACCGACACATCCAACTGCCGCGACACCGGCAACCGCGCCACATCATCAGCACCCAACACCGGCGGCCGCTCCAACCCCTGCGAATCCGAATTCCGCAACACCGCAGCCAACACCGAAGAAACCGGCTGCAAACCATCCTCCAACACCGCGTAATAACGCAACACACCATCAGAATCGGTATCGAGGTCATGCGCGACGACCACCGAGCCGATCGAAACCGGCACCGGCAACGGGAACGGCAACGGGTTTCCCGCGCCGGGGATCAGCGGCGCCACCAAAGCCGGCGCCTCCGGAATCACGTTGAACAATCCCGCGGCGATGGGCCGGGGCTTCAACGCACCGGCGTCCAAGCCCAGCGCCGCCGTGACGGCCCTGTCTGCCAAGTCGATCCGGCTGCGCTTGCCGTCCCACAACAACCACGCACCCGCGCCGTTGTCGACCAGCACCGCCTCCTGCGAACCCAACGCGTCAGCGTGGCTCCCCTCGGTGTCCAACCGCCCTGCGATCACCGTGACGCCGGCGGCACTGCCGGACACCGAGTCGCACACCGTCCAGTTCGCGTCGGTGTCGGCGCTTTTCACCAACCGCTCCGGCGCACCTGGAATGCCCAGCAGGTTGCCCCGCGGAAAGGTGTCCAACACGGCGGCTTTCACTGCTTTGGGGTTCTCCGGGCGACCGGCGACCAGCCGCGCCGAAGTCAGGTTCAGCACCGGATGCAGCTGGTCACCCACGCGCACATACAGCGCCGACGTGGAGCGATCAGCCAGGATGGGATCGTTGTCGGCTGATCCACCCGGTCGGATCAGCGTCAGCACAAAGCTGCCGAGTAGTCCGGTGATCAACAGGACAACCCCCATCAACACCGCACGGGACTGGGTGCGCAGGGGCTCCACCAGCATCCGGGTGTCATGCAGGGCAAGACCTGAGGCGATCCGCCGCACCAGGAATCGCCAGCCGCTGACCTGATGCTTGGTGACAAAACCGCGCCGGTACTCGACCCGATCCGGGTTCTCGTTGACCGGGGTCCGCGACGCGAACGAGCGCCGCCCGTCTTCGGTCAGGTCAGAACGTTCCGAATTCGCACTCATACCTTGACCTCCAGGCCCAGGCCACGCAGCAACGGCGCCACCGAGTTACGAACATCTTCGGCAGTGATAGTCATGAGCTCCTCATCAGTGAATGCCTCGGTGCCGGCCTGCTCAGAGTGGTCAAGCCGGAATTCACGCTCCTCCTCGGAGCGTTCGACGAGGTTTCGTACAAACCGGCCATTGCCGGCGATGTCCAGGCTGCGACGCTCCACGCCGTTGGCGTCGGGATGCGAGGCCGCGGCCAGCTGAGTGAACAGCTGCTGCAGGTCTTCTCGCGCACTCGGCTCAAAGACGCTGTCTCGGTGCTCGGCCATCACAGTGGCGATCTCGACCAGTTCCTCGGCCGTGTAGGACGGGAAGTCGATGCTGCGACTGAAACGCGAGCGCAGACCTTCGTTGGTGTCCAGGAACCGGTCCAGGTCCGCCCGATAGCCGGCGATGATCACCACCAGCCGGTCACGGTCGTTCTCCATCCGCGCCAGCAGGGTGTCGATCGCGATCAGGCCGAAGTCGTTCTTAGCGCCGGTGGCCACCAACGCGTACGCCTCGTCGAGGAACAGCACACCATCGAGCGCACTATCGATGACCGCGTTGGTCTTGGCCTCGGTCTCACCGATGTGCTGACCGATCAGGTCAGCACGGTGCACCTCACGCACATTTTCTTTCTTCAGCAGGCCCAGTCCGCAATAGATCTTGGCCACCACCCGGGCGATGGTGGTCTTACCCGTCCCGGGAGGCCCGGCGAAGACCAGGTGGTGGGCACGCTGGGCCACGGCCAGCCCATGCTGCTCACGGCGAATCGCCATCGCCACCGAGCTCTTGAGCCGCTGCACCTGATCCTTGACCTCATCGAGGCCGATGAACTCACCGAGTTCGCGCTCCGCCTCGGCCAGCAACTCCGCCTTGCGCTCATGAGCGCCGGGATCGATGAAGTCGGACTCGTTCGGCTCGGTGTTGCGATCCCACGGGTCGGTTCGCGCTGCGATGCGATCCGCGGTGGTTGTGACGATCCCGAAACTGTGGTCCAACAGCGCCTGCTGAACCTGCTCGTTCTCCGGGTTGGCGGCGTAAAGGTCCTGCAAGACCTCGGCCGCGGTCTCCTCATCGTCCTGGGCGCGCAACACCAATCCCTTGGCCAGAGCCCCGTCGGTGGCCGCGGCCGCGATCGGGCCTTCCGGCTCCTCCAGGTAGGACAACGCCGGGGCGTACATACCCAGACGCGCCAGTGCGGTTCCCAGGGCGATCTTGGCCGCGTGGCCGAACAACGCGTCCAGCTCCGGGTCGTTGACGATCGGCGTCAGCAGCTTCACAACATCCGACCACCGCTCGGCGCGATAGTGGATTACCGTGGCCAGCCAGCGGGCGTCCCGGAAACCCGGTCGGCGGTCGGCGATCTCGGTCACCAGCCGGTAGGCCTCCCCGTACCGGCCGGCCGCGGTCAACGCGGCGGCATATGCCAGCGCGAAGTCGTCGGGTTCGGTGGCGCGGAACTGCAGGTACAGACCGGTGTCGTAGTGGAACCCGAGCGCGCCCTGCTGCAGATCGAGCTGCCGTTGCAGGGCACCCGCCGTCGACGCGGTACGCCAGATGGCCTCCAGCACCCGCGGCGACGTGTCGCCGGCCGCGGCCAGCCCCACCCACGCGTCGCAGTGCTCGTAGGCGACGCGGCTCAGCGCAGCGAAACCGGCGCGGGCAGCGGCCAGGTCGGCGGGCCGTTTCCGACCGTGGACCGCGATGCCCAACGCCCTACTGCTGGTGGCGAACCGGCTGACGATGTCAGCATCCACCCGGTTTGCGCGGGTGGATGCCTCCAGCACGCCCACGTCACGGTTATTCATCCTCGAATCACTTCCCACTCAAAGCTGTACGGCCCGGAACCAACGGTGGCTTACGCCACCGCTTGCGGTTCTGCGATGACGGAGTACGCCGAAGCGTCGCCCTGGAAGACGCGGCTGCGTTCGCCCCGGACACTGACCGGGATGTCGCCGGCAAGGGTGATTCGGTGCAACCGCCGGTGCTCCTGACCGAAATCGGCGACGCCGTAGTGCTGGGTGGCGCGGTTGTCCCAGATGGCCAGGTCGCCCAGCTGCCAGTTCCACCGGATGGTGTTCTCCGGCCGGGTGATCCGCTCCTGGAAGATCTGGAAGAGCGCACGCGACTCGGAGTGCTTGACATCGGCGATTCGCTGCACGAAGTTGCCGAGAAGCAAGGAGCGTTCCCCGCTCTCGGGGTGCACTCGCACCACGGGGTGCTGCGTCTCGTACGTGGTGGAGTTGAACGTCTGGATGTAGGTCTGGAACTCCTCCGACTGCAGCAGTGCGGCGTACTTCTCGAGCTGCTTGGAGTCCGTCAAGTCCAGCTGGGTGTAGTCAAAGGCGTTGCTGTGCACCGCCCAAAGCTCTTCGGCCAGGCGTGCCAACGGGTCGGGCAGCTCCTGGTAGGCGGTGACGGTGTTCGCCCACAGGGTGGTTCCGCCGAAGGACGGCAGCTCCACGGCCCGCAACAGCGACGCTTTGGGCACGCGGTCCACGAACGTGACGTCGGTGTGCCAGCTGTTCGCGCTGGTGCCCCCGAACGAGTCGATGGGAAGAATGGCGCCCTCGCCCTTCAGCAGCGGGTGGGGTGCGGTCGGGGTGCCCAGCAGCTGAGCGAACGCGGCCTGGCTGTCGTCGTCCAAGTGGTGCTGCCCTCGGAAGAAGATGACCTTGTGCGCGATCAACGCGTCATTGATCGCGGTGACGGTCTCACGGTCCAAGTCACCGCCCAGCTTGACTCCGTCGATGCGGGCGCCGATGTACTCGCCGAGCTTCACCACTTCCAGGTCGGAGCGGGTGGACAACGATTGGGTGGACATGGGAGTTCTCCTTAATCAGTCTGTGGTTCATCAGAGTTCAGGCCGGCGTGCGGATCGGATTCCGCAGGCAGGCTGGCCGAAGTCATTCCGGCAGAGTTGTTTCGGTCGGATAGGCGCTTGGGCGCCCCGAGGGGATAACTGCCTGCGTCAGCCCCAGCGGGCAGCTTCGGCGTTGTCGCGGGCGAGCATCGACAAGGTGTTGGTCTCGTGCGTGGTGGCCATCGCGTGATAGGCCCGCACCAACTCCTCCATCGCCTGGTTCCACTGCGCCTGCCAGGCCTGATACGTCAGTCCCGTGTCGCCCTGCCATGCCGCCGACAACGCCGCCTGCTCACTGGCGATATCAGCGCCCACGGCCTGCAACGTGCCCGCGTGCCCGTTCATCTCCGCGGCATGCGCCAGCATGGCCGGGTAGTTGTACAGAATCTGTGACATCACACAATCCCTTCTCGTCAGAATCCGGTGTAAGAGCTGGCCGCGGCCGCGTCGGCTGCCACGTAGGTGTTGCCCGCGTCCGCCAAGTTGACTTGGGCAATGTCGAGCAACGCGTTCACCCGCGCGGCCAACGCCACGAACCGGGCGTGTGACCCCTGAAATGCCGCAGCCGCCTCGCCTACGTGAAACGCCTGCGCCGACAACGCCGCCTGCTCCGCCTGCGCCATGGTCGACCGCATCAACGCCGCCTTGGCGCCGAACGCCGACTCCGACGCCACCAACTGCGGAATGTGTGCATCCAACAAACTCATCGCTTATCTCCCTCTCCAGATCGATTCCTTGTGTTCACCGACGATCAGCCCTCTGCGTTGTGATCCACTCCTTCGGTCGACTGACCGGTCCAGCTGGCCGGCAGCAGCGGCTCCGTCGGCACTCCGTTGAGCGAGTCGCCGGCCAGCGTCGCCAGTCCCGCCTCTCGCACACCTTGTTTGACCACGTTTCCGGCGAATCCGAGCCCGCCTGCGCTTCCCTGCGAGGCGATGGGGCCACCGTCGGCCGGCGACGCCCAGTCGGCGTCCACTTCGATGTTCATGTCGGCGTATTGCTCGCCGTGGTCGCGAAGCTGCGTCCGGCGCCGGCGGCGCGAGGATCGGCGCGCGGCCGATTCCTCGATCGCCGAATCCGATGCCGGGCTCTTGGCCTGTGAGCCGGTGCCACTTCCGGTCCTGTTGTTCGTACCGGATCCGGTGTCGGGCCCGCCTCCGAATCCGACCGCGTACGGAAAGGCCAATGCCGGGGCTGTGGCGGGTGCAGGCGGTGCCGGCGGCGATGCGCCACCGGGCACGCTGGCCGGTGGCGCCGCTGCGGGCGATCCGGTGGCCGGCACTGATCCGGCCACGCTCACCAATTGCGCGGTCGGTGCCGTCGTGACCGGTGCGGCCGGGGCGGCGACCGCGTCGGGAACCACGTCGATCAGCATGGGCAGGGCGAACGGCCGCGGCAGAGCTGCCAGTGCCGCAAAGGCACTCAGGCTGGAAAAGGGCGCAGCAAGGCTGGAGGAGACCGCGGCACCCAGCTCGATCGCGGTCAGCGGATGAGCGAGCAACCACGGTGCGAGTGTCACCGGGTTGAGAAGCAGCAGGCCCACTTCCGGGTTCGTCTCAAGATTGGCGATGATGTAGTCGATCTCCTGGATCTGAGTCAACGTGTTCTTGAGCCAGTACGCCAACGTCAGAGGGTTGGTGTAGGAGGTGTACGGCAGTCCGTCGATGGTGCCGGTCACGGGGTCCCAGCGCAGCCCCAAGGTGGCCTCGATGAAGTCCGCGAGGCCTTCGAGGAACGGGTCGGTCCACACGTGCGCAGGGCCCCACGGGTCCGACGAATCCCCGGCACCGACCGAAGCCTCTGACCTGAGGATGGCCGGTGCCGCAGGGGTCGGCGGAACTGACGCGGAAGCCAGCCCCGCGACCGCCTGATAGGTGCTCATGGTGGTGGCGGCCTGCACCCACATCCGCGCGTAGTCGGCCTCGTTGATCGCAATGGGGACGGTGTTGATTCCGAAGAAGTTCGTCGCCAGCAGCACCCCGTGAACGGCGTGATTGGTCGCCAGTTCAGCCATAGTCGGCATCGCCGCCAGCGCCGTGATGTAGGCGGCCGCCACGCTCTCGTGCTGGGCGGCCGCCGCGGCACTGTCGGCGCTGGCCTGAGTCAGCCACGCCAGGTACGGCGCGTTGGCGGCCACGTAGGTTTCCGCGCTCGGCCCCTGCCATGCGCCGGCCTGCACCGCCGCCAGCACCTCACTGAGTTCCACGGCTGCCGATGCGTATTCGGCACTCAGCGTTTTCCACGTCCCGGCCGCAGCCAGCACCGAACTCGGACCCGGCCCGCTGCTCAACAATGTCGAGTGGACCTCCGGCGGCAACGCCATCCACACCGGTGCGGTCACGCCGACCACCCCGGTCCGGACAGCTCAGCCCGCCCCTCGGCCCCAAACGCCGATTCCGCCACCAATGGCGGAACAGGCGCGTCCAACACACTCACGGTCTATCTCCATCTCGACATCGATTGCCCTGCGTTCACCGAGGATCACTTCTCGGGGTGGTGATCCACCCCTTCACTCGGATGCCCGCTCCAGGTGCTCGGCATCAACGGTTCGATCGGAAGACCACTGAACGAATCACCGGCCAGTGTGGTTAAACCGGCTTGGTGCACATCCTGTTTGACGTTGCCGCCGGTGAACCCGAGCTGTCCGGCGCTGCCCTGCGAGGCACTCGGACCGTCATCGGGCACCGACCAGTCGGGGTCGACATTCATGTCGGCGAACTGGTCATCATGCATTTCCGTCCGCCGGCGGCGGCGCTTGCGCGCCTGCCGGCGCGCGGAGGATTCTTCGGCCGCGGAGTCCGATGCCGGACTCTGCGCTCGTGCGCCGGTTCCGGTTCCCGTCCTGTTGTTGGTACCGAAGCCGATCCCAGGACCGCCACCGAATCCGATCATGTAGGGGAAGATTCCCGCGCCCGCCACTGCCGCCGGCGCCGGTGCCGGCGCCCCCGCACCCGCGGAAGCACTCGCCGGCACACCGGTCGCCGGGGATCCCGCCCCCGGCACCGACCCGGCGATGCTCACCAAGTGCACGTTGGAACCCGTCGTCACCGGGGCGGGTGCCGATCCGGTGTCGGGAATCGAGTCGACCAAGAACGGCATGCCGGACGGCCACGGCAGAGCCGCCAGTGCCGCGAACGCGCTCAGACTCGCAAACGGCGCGGCGAGGCTAGAGCCGATTGCGGCACCCAGTTCGATGGCGACCAGTGGGTGCGCCAGCAGGAACGTCGCCAAGTTCGCCGGGTTGAGCAGGAGCAGGGCGACTTCCGGGTGCAGGCCCACATTCGCGATGACGTAGTCGACCTCTTGGATGAGGGTCACGGTGTTCTTGACCCAGTACAACCCGGTCAGTGGATTGGTGAACACCGAATAAGGCAACCCGTTGATGGTGCCGTATCCGGGCTCCCAGTTGACCCCAACCAACCGCAGCACCTGCGCGACGCCTTCCAGGAAAGGATCGGTCCAGGTGTGGGCTGGGCCCCACGGGTCCAACGGATCCGGTTGCCCTGCCTCCGCCGATCCCACCGACTTGAGGATCGCCGGCGCGGGCGGGGTCTCCGGTGCTGATGCGGCAGCCGAACCCGCGACCGCCTGGTAGGTGCTCATCGTGGTGGCGGCCTGCACCCACATCCGCGCGTAGTCGGCCTCGTTGATCGCAATGGGGACGGTGTTGATTCCGAAGAAGTTCGTCGCCAGCAACACTCCGTGAACCGTGTGGTTCGTGGCCAACTCCGCCAGTGTGGGCATCGCCGCCAACGCCGCGGTGTAGGCGGCGGCCACCGTTTCATGCTGCGCGGCCGCCGCGGCACTGTTGGCGCTGGCCAGGGTCAGCCAAGCCAGGTATGGCGTATTCGCCGCTGCGTACAGTTCGGCACTGGCGCCCTGCCATGCTCCGCTCTCCACGGCCGCCAGCACTTCGCTGAGTTCTTCGGCCGCCGTGGCGTACTCAGCACTCAAGGAGTTCCATGTCCCAGCAGCTGCCAACACAGGTCCGGGACCAGGACCACTGCTCAACAGTGCGGAATGGACCTCCGGCGGCAATGCCATCCAGACCGGGGCGGTCACCTAGGCCCCCAGCCGGAATACACCGACGCCGCCCCGGCGTCGCCGGCGGCGTAGTTGACCCCGGCCTCGCCCACTCCGATCCCCGATCGGCCCAGTTCGACGGTGCCCTGGGCGGCCACCACCTCATGCCGGCTGCCGAAGAGACTCAGCGTGGCCGCACTCTGCAATGAGACGGGGTCAGCAGCAGGAGGAATCACCGCGGTGATCACCGGCGCCGCGGTGGCGTGCGCTTGGGCCAGCCTGGCGGCCAGGGCTTCCACGCGTGCGCAGGCAGCGGCCAGTCCTTCGGGGACGACATGTAGCGGCATGACCAATCTCCTTCCGAACTGGGCGGGCAGATCGCTGCGACTGCCTCGTTGGTGTTCATAGGACCACCGCGGCCGAAGACGTGTCGACCGCCGGCCAGAGCAGCGCTGCACGATGGCATTCGAGGAGCCACTTCGATCACCACCCCTAGAACCGCGAATAATGTTGGGGTGCAGACACTTTCAGCTCACCCGGAAGGCATGTTAATTCCCGTGAGCACCGCGCTTGGGGTTTGAATCACTGGGTAACGAAAGGCCCACCGGCACTTAAGCATCGGGCCAGGTTGACATGCATCGCCGAGCGTTGACGGGTGTCAACACGGCCGCTCCCCCGTCCATGAACAAGACAGCAACGCAGCTATGGCGTGGATTGCACTGTGATACAGCGACTTACCGTCGATACAACGGTTGACTGGGTGGGTGCCGATTCGAGGGCGCCGCTCACTGAACAGCGGAATGCCCTCTACAACACTAGGATTGGCGCGCAGAACAACTGCACGTACTCGAAATCAGTTCGAGCGTAATGAGATTCATCTGCCGCAGGCTCAGGCAATTCGGCTATCCGCAGACGAGCCGACTGTGAGAGCCGGCGGCCAACGTTCGGACCCGGTGCCGTGAACGATCGGCAGGAACTGAGGACGCACAGCCAGGGTCGGATAGACCGATCGTGGCGATATTGATAGGTGCCCCGCTGCGCGGTCCACCGACTGTGTCAGGCGTCCTGTGATGTCACAGACAGCAGCGGCGACATCGGCCCTGGAGATCCCGCGACTCCTGGCAACCGGGCACCGCTCGGCCAGCGTCCTGCGCGGAAGCGGCCATCATGACCTCCATGAACTGGTGGATCAGTGTGTCGGGTGCGCCGCGACGCGCACCCGCTAGTCAAGCGACTACACCGATGTAGTGGGGCTAGCGTAGCCATGTGACGGATAACGATGCAACAGGCAACCCTATCGACCAGACCACTTCGGCGCGCGAGGAAGCCGTCGCCGCGGTGCTGGTCCACGCGGCCGACCTGTTTGCCGAGCGAGGGCCCGCAGCCACGTCGATTCGCGACATCAGTACTCGATCCGGGGTCAACCATGGACTGGTGTTCCGGTATCTGGGGACCAAGAATCAGCTGGTCAAAGCCGTTCTTAACCACTTGGCCGACGAGGTCGCCGAGGCCGTGCAGGCCGGCGCCCCAGCGCAGGTGATCGCGGCCAGAACGGAGCTGCAGTGGAGAGTGCTGGCCCGAGCCATCCTCGATGGTTTTCCGGTCGGACAGCTCCAGGAACGGTTCCCCATCGCAGCAAATCTGCTGAAGCACGGCCTGAGCAGCTACGACGAGGAAACCACCGGCCGTCTTGCCGCCGCGAATGTGATGGCGCTGCAATTGGGTTGGCAGCTTTTCCAGCCGTTCCTGCGCTCGGCGGCGGGCATTGAAGACCTACCGTCATCCGATCTGCGGCAAAGCGTCACCGGGGAGATCGCGCGGATGCTGAAAACCAGCCCCTCAGAAGTGTTCCGGATTGCATTCCCGGTGAGTTAAATCCAAGCCCACCGGTTGGGGTGTTTATTCGGCTTCGAGGGCGGCCAGGACCTCGTCGGACAGATCGACATTGGTCCACACGTTCTGCACGTCG